>NZ_ATZJ01000007.1 GCF_000428145.1 Chitinilyticum litopenaei DSM 21440
CGCAGGTGCGGGAGTGGCTGGCCAAAAATCCGCGCATCCATCTGCACTTCACTCCGACCAGTGCGTCCTGGCTGAATCTGGTCGAGCGTTTTTTTCGCGACCTGACCGATGACCAGCTGCGCCGGGGTGTGTTTCGCAGCGTCGGGGAGCTGGAGGAAACCATTGCGCGCTACCTTGAGCAGCGCAACGCCACCCCCAAGCCTTACCGCTGGACCGCGACGTCATCTGCGATATTGGAAAAGGTTGCGAAAGCTAAAGATTCGTTGCGCTCAGAGCACTAGTGCATCAGGATCGTGGCGGAAATCCACGCCTGCAGACCGCGCTGCCCGATGGCGCCGGGTGCCGACGGCGAATGCCAACCCCAGATCAACCAATAGGGTATTGCCATGCAGCCATTGCCAATAAATGGCTGCATGGCAATACCCATGCATGTTTTCTGGCGGGCAAGATTGTTCAGCCCAACCCGCAACAGCAGCACTAAGCCACCAAAATCTGCGATGCGGCCCACCGGGCCTGCTTCTGCTGATTTGTCTTTCCTCTGTGTCTCGGTGCCTCTGTCCTTGCAGGTTTCAAGCTGCGGCCTTGCTGCTGCCGGGCGTCGAGCACGGTCGGCGTGTTCATTCAGCCATGCTCGCGCAGCAGGTGCCGGCGCGTGCGGTGCAGCCCCCA
This sequence comes from Chitinilyticum litopenaei DSM 21440, assembly GCF_000428145.1. Lineage (GTDB taxonomy): Bacteria > Pseudomonadota > Gammaproteobacteria > Burkholderiales > Chitinibacteraceae > Chitinilyticum > Chitinilyticum litopenaei. The sequence goes on from NZ_ATZJ01000007.1 coordinate 670, forward strand.
GGCGACGCCGCCGGCGACCAGCGGAATCAGCAGGGCGCTGGTCAGCTCGACGTTCAGGTGCAGGCCACCGGCCTTCAGGCCCTTGAGCGCGTAGCCGAGCAGGCCCAGCAGGTAGTAGCTGATCGCGGCGACCGACAGGCCCTCCACCGTTTCCTGCAGGCGCAATTGCAGGGCGGTGCGGCGTTCCATCGAACCCAGCAGCTGCTGGTTCTGCTGCTCCAGGCCGATGTCCACCCGCGTGCGCAGCAGCGCCGTGGCGCGGCTGACGCGCTCGGCCAGCTCGCGCTGGCGCTGCGCGATTACGCCGCAGTATTCCAGCGCCGGCGTGAGGCGGCGGGCGACAAACTGGCCGAAGGGTTGCAGGCCCTGGATCCGCGACTCGCGCAGCTCGGCCAGCCGGCGCTCGACAATGTCCTGGTAGCTGCGCGCGGCGGTGAAACGCGTGTCGGTGCGCGACAGCGCGCTTTCGATGCGCGCGGCCAGTTGCGTGAGGCGATCGAGCAGCGGCGCTTCGTCTTCCTGGCGGGCCTTCGGCATCGCGCCGGTCAGCTCGGCGAGTTCGCGCTCGGCCGCGTCAAGCTCGGGGGCGATGTTCTTTGCCAGCGGCGGCGCCAGCATGGCGAGCTGGCGATAGCCGTCGATGTCGAACAGGCGCTGCAGCATGCGCCCGGCCTGGCGGCGGCCCATCATGCGGTCGGCCAGCACATAGCGCGAGAAGCCGTCGGCATGGATCACCGCATCGCTGTAGGCCACGCCGGCGCCGTCGCCGATGTCGGCGCCGAGCAGCTCGTTGCCGGCAAAAAAGCGCTCGGCCAGCCGCGGAACGCTGACCGGCACCGTCGCATACGGCAGCACCAGCGCGTGCGCGGCGACCAGCACATTGCCCGGCAGTTGCGCCAGCCATTCGGGCGGCAGCAGCGCCAGCGCGGGCTCGGCAAAATCGCCGCGCGCATCCAGTTGCGCGGCGGGCAGGGCGGCGCTGACGGTGATCGACGAAAACTCGGCGTGGCGCGTCCACAGCAGCTGGCCAAAGGGCAGCTCCAGCAGCACATGGCTGACCGGCGTGCGCGGAGCGGCCAGGCGGTGGTGCAGCGCCAGTTCGGCGATCAGCCATTGCTCCTGCACGGCGCTGACATTGCGGTTGAGCCAGGCAATGTGGCTCACGCGCCCCGGTGTGGGCACCATGGTGTAGGGGTGGGCCAGCGCGTCGCTGGCGATGGTGCGGCGCTGCGGGTGATCGTGCAGCGTCAGCGCGAAGGCCGGGGTCGGGCGGGTGATGGTGCTGTCCATGGCGTCGTCTCCTTGTGGGATGGAGCAGGGTGGCAGCGGGTGGCTGCCCGGCTTTCCCAGCATGCGCCGTGCCTGTGACAATTCCATGCTGCCCCAAGCGCGGACCATGGTGGCCAGCGGGATGGGAGTTCATGATGAATGGCATGGGTATGTTGCTGCAGCCAATTAGCATAAATGGCTGCATGGCAATACCTGGCACTGTAATTCAGTCTGGGCAGGGCGGTTCCTTGCTGTAGCAAAGCGTATCGCCGTGTACGCTGTTGTGCGGCGCACAATAATGGCGCAAGAGGGCTCCCTGCGCAGCAGCCCTTGCCCGCAAGCAGGGCAGACGCATGCATAATGCGCACTCGATTTCACTGCGAGCCGCCCGCCATGACCGACCCCGTTTTCCCCGCCCTCAGCCTCAATGAATCGCGCGTACTGGGCGTGCTGATCGAGAAACAGCACACGGTGCCCGACACCTATCCGCTGACGCTCAACAGCCTTGTGGCCGGCTGCAACCAGAAAAGCAGCCGCGACCCGGTGCTGGAACTCGGCGACGCCGACGTGCTGGCCGCGCTGGAAACGCTGCGCGAGCGGCAGATGGTGAACGAAGTGTTCGGCAATCGCGCCAAGCGCTACGAACACACGCTGGGCCGCGCGCTGCAGCTGCCCAGCCAGTCGGTGGCACTGCTGGCCGTGCTGATGCTGCGCGGCCCGCAAACCGCCGGCGAATTGCGGCTCAATTGCGAGCGCCTGCACCGCTTTTCCGACATTTCCGCCGCCGAGGGCTTTCTGGAAGAGCTGGCCGAGCGCGAGCAGGGCGCGCTGACGGTGAAGCTGCCGCGCCAGCCGGGCGCGCGCGAGGTGCGCTGGGCGCATCTGCTGTGCGGCGAGGTCGACGTGTCCGCGCCCGCTGCGGCTGGCACGCGGGGCGATAGCGCTGAAATCAGCGAGCTGCGCGCCGAAGTGGAAGCGCTGCGCGCCGAGGTCGCCGAGCTGCGCGAGCTGGTGCTGGCGCGTTCCTGAAGCTGGCGCGGCCTGATTTTCCGTCTGGGTAGCGCTTGGCAAAGATCAGCCGGCTGGCCTGACCTGGCGCCTGTTGAGCAAAAAATCTAGTCACTTTGTACTAATTCCTTAACTCGTCCGACTAACTGTCATGCTTGCCGGAAACACTTAGACTGGCGCAGTGAGGAAAAACCCCATGACAACAACCGCCAGCCCTGCTCCAACCCTGACCGACCGCTTCGGCCGCAGCGTGCGCTACCTGCGCGTGTCGGTCACCGACCGCTGCGACCTGCGCTGCAGCTACTGCCTGCCCCGCGGCTTTGACGGCTACGCGGAGCCCGCGGACTGGCTCACTTTTGCCGAAGTCGAGCGCGTGGTCGCCGCCTTTGCCCGCCTTGGCGTATCGCGCGTGCGCCTGACCGGCGGCGAGCCGCTGCTGCGGCGCAATCTGGTTGATCTGGTCGGCAAACTGTCAGCCATTGATGGTGTCCGCGACCTTTCCCTGTCCACCAACGCCACGCAGCTGGGCAAGCACGCGCAGGCGCTGAAAGCGGCTGGCCTGGCGCGCATCAATGTCAGCCTCGATTCGCTGGACAAGGCCTGCCTGAATTCGGTCACCGGGCGCGACAGCTTCGACGCCATCATGGCCGGCATCATGGCCGGCAAGGATGCCGGTTTCAGCCCGATCAAGCTCAATATGGTCGCCATGCGCGGCGTGAACGATCACGAGATCGAGCGCATGGCGCAGTTCTGCCTCAATGAAGGCTTCATCCTGCGGCTGATCGAAACCATGCCGGTCGGCGACACCGGCCGCAATGCGCATTACCTGCCGATTGACGAAGTCCGTCCGCAGCTCATCGAGCGCTTCGGTCTGGAACCCTGTGCGCAGGAACTGGGCGGTGGCCCGGCGCGCTATTGGCAAACCGCAGACGGGCGCGGGCAGATCGGCTTCATCACGCCCATCTCGCAGCACTTCTGCGCGACCTGCAACCGCGTGCGCTTGTCGGTCGACGGCACGCTCTACCTGTGTCTGGGGCAGGAGGAAAAATACGAACTGCGCCCGCTGCTGCGTGCAGGCTGTTCCGATGCCGAGCTGGAGGCCGCGATCCGCGCCGCCATCGAACTGAAGCCGGAACGGCACGAATTCCGCGAGCAGCCGGCCAAGATCGTGCGCTTCATGTCGCAGACGGGGGGCTGAGGCGTGACTAAAAAATTGAACCACAGAGGCACAGAGGAGGGCATTTTTGAAGTCTTTCTCTGTGCACCTCTGTGTCTCTGTGGTGAAAGGCTTTGAATGATGAAGGTGCTGGGCATCTGCGGCTGGTCGGGCTCGGGCAAGACGACGCTGATCGAGAAGCTGCTGCCTGTCCTGATGGGTATGGACCTGCGGGTCAATGTCATCAAGCATTCCCACCATATACCCGCGATGGAGCCACCAACCAAGGACAGCGCGCGCTTTCGCGAGGCCGGCGCGCAGGAGGTCATGCTCGCCACGCCCTGGGGCTTTGTGCTGAGCCACCCGCTGCGCGAAGCACCCGAACCCGCGCTGGCTGATTTGCTGGCGCGCCTTGCTCCTGCTGACCTGACGCTGGTCGAAGGTTTCAAGCGCGAAGCCATCCCGCGCCTGGAAGTCTGGCGCGCGGCCAACGGCAAACCGCTGCTGGCCACCGACGATCACGGCATAGTGGCCGTGGCCAGCGACAGCAGACCTGCTGACTCTGATGTCCATCGCCGGAGTTCAGACGGCGATTCCTGCGACAGCCAGCCAGCACCTGCCTTACCATGGCTTGACCTGAATGACATTCCTGCGCTGGCGGCGTTTATCGTCAGCCACCTTAAACTCGATACCCACTGACCATGCTTGATTTCGATACCGCACTGGCCCGGCTGCTGGCCGCCGCCCGTTCCCCTTCCCGCAGCGAAAGCGTTGCGCTGGCCGCCGCCGATGGCCGCGTGCTGGCGGCCGACGTGATCGCGCCGCTGGCCGTGCCCGGCTTCGACAACAGCGCGATGGACGGCTACGCCTTCCATGTCGCCGACTTTACCGCAGCACCGGCCACTTTCCCGGTGGTCGCGCGCATTGCCGCCGGCGACGATCCGCAGCCGTTGCCGCCTGGCTGTGCCGCGCGCATCTTCACCGGTGCGCCGATACCTACTGGGTGTAATGCGGTGGAGATGCAGGAAAATTGTGAGCTGCAGGGCGATACCCTGCAGATCGCCAGGCCCTTGCGTGCCGGCCAGCACATCCGCCGTGCCGGTGAGGACATTGCGCAAGGTGCCATCGTGCTGGCGCGCGGCGAGCGGCTCGACCCCGCGGCGCTGGCGCTGCTGGCGTCCATCGGCATTGCCGAAGTCAGCGTGTACGCGCCGCTCAAGGTCGCGCTCATCAATACCGGCGACGAGCTGGTCGAGCCGGGCCAGCCGCTGGCGGCCGGCCAGATCTACAACAGCAACCGCTACGCGCTCACCGGGCTCTTGCAGCGCTTGGGCTGCGAGCTGACCGTCGCCGGGCTGGTCGCCGACGATTTCGGCCGCACCCGCGACGAGCTGGCGCGGCTGGCTGCCAGCCACGACGTGGTGATCAGCACCGGTGGCGTGTCGGTAGGCGAGGAAGACCATGTGAAGGCGGCCGTGCAGGCGCTGGGCGAGCTGAATGTATGGAAAATCGCCATCAAGCCGGGCAAGCCCTTTGCTTATGGAAACATCGCCGACGCCGATTTCATCGGCCTGCCCGGCAATCCGGTGTCGGCCTTCGTGACTTTTCTGCTGCTGGTGCGGCCCTTCCTGCTGGCACGCAGCGGCGCGGGCAAGATCGCGCCGCAGGCCTGGCAGCTGCCGGCCGGTTTTGCCTGGACGAAGGCGGGCGATCGCCGCGAATTCCTGCGCGTGAAGCTGGGCGACGATGGCCGGCTGGTGCTCTATCCCAATCAGGGCTCGGGCGTGATGACCTCGCTGGCGTGGGCCGATGGCCTGGTGGACCTGCCGGCCGGACAGACCATTGCCGAAAATGCCCCGGTGCGCTTTCTGCCGCTGTCGGGGCTGCTTTGAAACGTGAACCACAGAGGCACAGAGGCACAGAGGCACAGAGGCACAGAGGCACAGAGGCACAGAGGCACAGAGGCACAGAGGCACAGAGGCACAGAGCAGACAAAGCGGGCAGTGGCTGTTCCGCTTTTTCTCTGTAGTGAAATTTGGGAACGGTGAACATGGCTGAAATGACTGTCCGCGTGCTGTACTTCGCCCGTTTGCGCGATGTGCTGCGCACGAGTGAGGAAGAACTGGCCTTGCCCGAGGGGGCGACGCTGGCCGATCTGGTCGCGCTGCTGATTGCGCGCGGTGGCGACTGGGCGGCGGAATTCGGCGGCGCGCGCGTGTTTCGCGCGGCGATCAACCAGGACATGGCGCGGCTGGCGGACGTGCTTCCGGCCAATGCCGAAGTGGCGCTGTTTCCGCCGGTCACCGGCGGCTGAGGGGCGCACCATGGACGTAACGATCCGCGTGCAGGAGGCTGATTTTTCGCTGGCCGACGAGTATGCATTGCTGGCCGGCAGGCCCGAAGTCGGCGCGGTGGTCGCCTTTGTCGGGCTGGTGCGCGACGTCCCCGGCCGGCTCGCCGGCATGACGCTGGAACACTACCCTGGCATGACGGAGAAACAGCTGGGAAAAATCGTGGCGCAAGCTGGCGAGCGCTGGCCGCTCTCCGCCGTGACGGTGATCCACCGCGTCGGCGAATTGAAACTGTCCGACCAGATCGTGCTGCTGCTGACCGCCAGTGCGCACCGCGACGCGGCCTATGCCGCCAGCCAGTTCATCATGGACTGGCTGAAGAATGACGCACCGTTCTGGAAGAAGGAAACGACGGGCGAGGGCGCTGCCTGGGTCGAAGCCAAGGACAGCGACGCCAAGGCGCTGGCGCGCTGGCAGCAAGGGCAATGAACGCGCTTGCTTGGCAGGGTGTTTCAAGCAAAACCCGAATGAATCACAGAAACACAGCAGAGGCAAAACCATGGGAAATGCCGAGGATTGCCCCGCTTTTCCCCGTGATCTCTGCACCTCTGTGCTTCAAACGGTTTTTGGTGTTTGCATGAGCTGTTTTCAGACAAGGTGAGTGCATGCCCGCAAACGCAATGACAAACGCGGTGTCTCCCGCAAGCACTTCCCCGCAGACAGCGGCGGGAGCAAGCCGCATCGCCGCGGTGATTCTCGCAGGCGGGCAGGGACGCCGCATGGGCGGGGTGGACAAGGGACTGCAGTTGCTCGCTGCTCGCCCGCTGGTTGTCCATGTGCTGGCGCAATTGCATGCGCAAAGCCGCGTGCCGGACGAAATCTGCATTTCCGCCAACCGCAATCCGGATGACTATGCCGCGCTGGGGCTGCCGGTGCTGCGCGACAACTGGCCGGGCTTTCCGGGGCCGCTGGCCGGCATCGAGGCGGCGCTGACGGCGACCGACGCCGATTACCTGCTGGTGATTCCCTGCGATGTACCCGTCTTGCCGACCGAGCTGCTGGCCAGGCTGGAAGCCGCGTGCGCGGGCGGCGCGCCCTGCGCCCATGCATCCAGCAGAGGCCGCGCGCATCCGGCGATCTGCCTTGTTTCGCGCGGCTTGCTGCCGGACTTGCGCGCGCGGCTGGCGCGCGGCGATTTGCGCTTGATGCGCTGGCTGGCAGACAACGGGGGTATGCCCGTAGAATTCAACGACGCAATGTTTCCCAACCTGAATACCCCGGAGGATATCCAGAACATGAGTGCTCAAGATCAGGCGTCCGGGTTCACCCATTTCAACGCCGAAGGCCAGGCGCACATGGTGAATGTGGGCGGCAAGACGCCGACACAGCGTGTGGCACGCGCGGCCGGGCGCATTGTCATGCTGCCTGCAACACTGGCGAAGATCGCCGCCGGTTCGCACCGGAAGGGTGACGTGCTCGGCATCGCGCGCATTGCCGCCATCATGGGTGCCAAGCGCACCGCCGATCTGGTGCCCTTGTGTCACCCGCTGCCGCTTTCCGGCGTCGAAGTCGCCTTCCGGCTCGATGAAGCCGCCAGCTGCGTGCACTGCGAAGTCACCGCGTCGACCTTTGGCGTGACCGGCGTCGAAATGGAAGCGCTCACCGCCGTGCAAGTGGCGCTGTTGACCATCTACGACATGTGCAAGGCGGTGGACAAGGGCATGGTCATGGACGGCGTACGGCTGCTGGAAAAAACCGGCGGCAAATCCGGCCACTGGCGCGCGGAGGCGGCGTGAACCTCGGCGCCGTGCTGCCGCCGGCCCGCAGCCTGTCGGCCCGGGTCACGGGCTTTCTGATGCTGACGCTGGCCATCGGCCTTTTGGCCATTGGCGCGACACTCTACCTTTCCTGGCAGCTGGAAGGCGGCGCGGCAGCGATCAATGCGGCGGGCAGCCTCAGAAAGCAGACCTACCAGCTGGGCCTGTCGATGCAGGAATACGTCGCGACGCGCGACCCGGCCCTGAAAGCGCGCATTCTCGACGAGCGTGACACCTTCACCGCCACGCTGGACCTGCTGCAGCATGGCGACCCGGCCCGCCCGCTTTACCTGCCGCAGGATGCCGAGGTGCGCCAGGTGTTCGCACGCATCCGCCAGCATTACGACGCCAGCATCGCGCGCTGGGCCAATGATGTATTGCAGGGGCGGCGCCTGCCGGGCTGGACTGACCTGCGCGCCGATTCCGACCGCTTTGTCGGCGAGGTCAACGCGCTCGTCACCCTGGTCGAGGAATACAATGCGCGGCGCACCTTCTGGCTGCGCCTCTCGCAACTGATGCTCATCGCGATGGCGGTGGCCGGTTGTACCGCGCAGATCTACCTGATGTTCCTGCTGATTTTCCGCCCGCTCGAGCGCCTGCAGGACGGCATGCAGCGCATGGCCTCGCGCGACCTCAGCGTGCGCCTGCCGGTGGAAACGCGCGATGAATTCGGCGCGCTGGCCGAGGGCTTCAACCACATGGCGGATCGCCTGGCCGAATCCTACGGCACGCTGGAAGCGCGCGTCGCCGAAAAGACCGCCGCGCTGAACGAGCAGAACCGCGAACTGTCGCTGCTGTATGGCAGCACCGTCTGGCTCAATGAAAACCATCCCGCCCAAGAGCTGTGCCGCGGCTTTATCGAGCGGCTGCGCGAATGGTTTGGCGCCGATGCCGGCAGTGTGCGCGTTCTCGACCCGGCCCAGCAAAACGCCAATCTCATGGTCGCCGATCATTTGCCCGAAGTGCTGCTGGATGCGCCGCATTGCCGCCAGATCGAGGACTGCCTGTGCGGCGCCGTCGTGCAGCAGAACAGCGCGGTGATTCACGACTTCCGCAAGGGCGTGCCGCACGGTTTCCCGCGCGATTGCGAAAAGCAGGGTTTTGACCAGGTCACCGCCTTTCCGGTGCGCGCGCGCCAGGCACAGGCTGGCCTCATGCAGACGGGCTACTTCAGCCTGTATTTCCGCGAGCCGCATCCGTTTTCAGCTCGCGAGCTGCAACTGCTTGACAGCCTGGGCAACCACCTGGGCAATGCGCTCGAAAACCTGCGACTTGCCGCCAGCGAGCGCGAGCTGGCGGTCACCCAGGAGCGCAACCTGCTCGCGCAAGGCCTGCACGACAGCATCGCGCAGGGCCTGTCCTTCCTGAACCTGCAGGTGCAGATGCTGGAAGACTGCCTAGCCAGGGACAATCTGGATGAAGCCCGCGACATCGTGCCGCTGCTGCACGCCGGCGTGCAGGAAAGCTATGACGACGTGCGCGACCTGCTGCTGAATTTCCGCAGCCGCCTGGGCGAGGGTGATCTCAATACCGCGCTGGAGGCCACTGTCGCCAAATTCCGCCGGCAGACCGGCATGAAGGTGTCGTTCACCAGCAGCGGCCACGGTGTGCCGCTGCCGCCGGATGAACAGATCCAGATCCTCTTCATCCTGCAGGAGGCGCTCTCCAACGTGCGCAAGCACGCGCTGGGCGCCGATCAGGTCACCGTCAGTTATGTCGAAGGCCCCGATCTGCAGCTCACCGTGCACGACAACGGCCCCGGCTTTGACGCAGCGCTGCTGGCCGAGCGTGCCGAACGCCATGTGGGCCTGCGCATCATGCAGGAGCGCGCCGCCCGCGTCGGCGCGACGCTGACCATCGAATCCGCCGCTGGCGTCTGCCTGCGGCTGGTGCTGCCTGAGAGCCAGCGCCACAAACCATCAAGGAACGAGCATGTCTGATACCGCCACGCCCGCTGCACCCATCCGTGTCCTGCTGATCGACGACCATACGCTGTTTCGCAGCGGCGTGAAGCTGCTGCTCTCCAAACAGGCCGACCTGCACATCGTTGGCGAAGCGGCGGACGGCACCGAGGGGCTCAAGCGCGTGCATGAACTCAAGCCCGACGTCGTGCTGCTCGACCTCAACATGCCTGGCCTCTCTGGCCTTGAGGTACTGCAGCTGATCCTGCAGGATTCGCCGGATACTGCGGTGCTGATGCTCACCGTCTCGGAGGACGCCGAAGACCTTGCCACCGCGCTGCGCAATGGCGCGCGCGGCTACCTGCTGAAGAACATTGACGCCGACTACCTGGTGAACGCCGTGCGCCGCGCGCATGACGGCGAAGCGGTGATCGCCGAGGGCATGACCGCGAAGCTGGTGCAGCAATTCCGCGCCGCCGGCGCCGCGCCGATTGCGGTGGAAAAGGACAAACTCACCCCGCGCGAGCGCGAAATCCTCGCCTGTCTGGCTCATGGCTCGAGCAACAAGGTAATCGCCCGCCAGCTCGACGTGGCCGAGAGCACGGTGAAAATCCACGTGCAGAACATCCTGAAGAAGCTCGGCCTCTCCAGTCGCGTGCAGGCGGCGGTGTATGCTGTTGAACACGGCATACAGTAAAGGCTGCATGCCAATACAAGACTGGGTATAGGTCAAATCAGCCGTGGCAAAAAAATTCCCCGATAACCCCGCCCACCCCGAACGCATCTGCTGGGGCTGTGACCGCTACTGCGCTGCAGACGACCTGCGCTGCGGCAACGGCGCCGGTCGCACGCAGCACCCGGTGGAGGTCTGGGGCGAGGACTGGGCGACGTGGGAGGCTGGTGATGTGTGTGCTGGCGAAACCGGTGAATTGGCTGGCGAAAACCATTGAACGACCTGCCTGCGTCCCGCAAGTGCTTCTGCTGATCGCGGACATTCGTCTGCGCCCCCCGACCACACTTGCGCTGCTTGGCGGCGGCAAGGGCCGGGCTTGCCGACTTAAGCGTGTGGCAAGTTTGCGCGCAGGTTAGATGAAAGCCTTGCCAAGAATGCGTGCATTGATCATGCTGAATTTTATTTCATTTAGTTCAAGTTGCGCGCAAATGCGCTTTACCGCGGGTAAGTGGGTATGAAATTACACGTGTATGACAAGGCAAAGTATCACTGTGAAGAGGTGGAAAGTTTGGGTCTGCCAGGAGAGCATGCATACCACCACACGACTTTTTTCTTGTCATGGCTTATCAAAAACGAGCTGATGAGCGCCTCTTTCTGTTCTGATGTTGAGAAGGATTTGACTGAGTACCGCGAAGGCAAGGCGAGCATCAATCAAATCTATGGCTGGTGGGATGCTTGCTTGATTTCTGACATGCTGAACATGCAGGGCAATGCCTTTGCCAAAGCTTATTTTGATTTCAGTAAAGGAGAATACCTGGATGATTACCATCAGTATTTGCAAAAAGAGCTGCCAAGCGAGTTTCATGTTGAGTACACACTAGAGAATGAAACGATCATTCATCGTGTTATCTCGGATAGATTTTCGGCTTGGAAAGAGACAAGAACCAAGAAGGCCAAGCCAATTGAATCTTGACGGCTATGCCGGGCTTCATTTAATCCGGCTAGATCGCCGGTATTTTTAATTGGTGAAAAATGCAATTACTCGTGGCAGTTTTTCTTTTTTCTTCTGTTGCCGGCTTTTCGATGGCTAAAAACCCTGAGTGCTCAGACCCCAATAATTGGGCTGCAGCGATGGCGCATATTCACCTCAAAAATGCCAAGCTAATCAGCAACGAAGCTATCGATTTTTCCAAAACCAAAGTCAAACTCATGGCATCGGAAAAACTATCAAGCGATGTGTATCGGCAGATTCATCTAGTGACTTTCGTGGAAAAGGCTGGTCATCAGATTGAGGTTATTACGAGCAATGAAGCATCCAGTAAAGAATGCTCGATGTCTCCAGTTCAGGTCTTTGTTATTTCCGAGAAGCTTGGTGGCTGAATATATCTAGCTTGCGAAATCTGAAATTTTGAGAGCAGCAAGTGCGGCCCGTGCAAGTGATGCAGTGTTTGCAAATCATAAGGTTTGTGAACGCAGGCATGAGCCGCAAACGCATTTTGTTTATTTGAAACGTGCTGTGGTGCGCAAATCCCTGCGGGTTTTGCACACCCTACGGTCCATTTTTTGCGAGTTATTCCATGCCTGATCCCGTCAAAATCGGCCTTGTTTCCACTTCCGACCGCGCCAGCCTCGGCGTGTATGAAGACAAGGGCATTCCGGCGCTGCGCGAGTGGTTGTCCGCTGCCTTGCTCAACCCCTGTGAATTCGTCGAGCGCTTGATTCCGGATGAGCAGGCCGTGATCGAGGCGACGCTGAAGGAACTAGTCGACGAGGAAGCTTGCGATCTGGTGCTGACCACCGGCGGTACCGGGCCGGCGCTGCGCGATCTCACGCCGGATGCGACTTTGGCGGTAGCCGACCGTGTGATGCCGGGTTTTGGCGAGCAGATGCGTCAGGTCAGCCTGCACTACGTTCCCACCGCGATCCTCAGCCGCCAGGTCGGCGTGATCCGTGCTCGCTGCCTGATTCTGAATCTGCCGGGTCAACCCAAGTCGATCAAGGAAACCCTGGAAGGCGTGAAGGACGGCGAGGGCAGGGTGCTGGTCAACGGCGTGTTCGCCGCCGTACCGTATTGCGTGCAGCTGCTCGAAGGCCCTTACCTGGAAACGCGCCCTGAAGTGATTGCGGCATTCCGCCCGAAAGCAGCGGTACGGGCATGAGGCCACTAGGATACCAAGCTAATCGTGTGGCCTGCCGCAGCCTGTTGCCAGGAGCATGGCCAGCATGGTTTTGTCAGGATCAACTCAACACACCGTCAAACAGGCCAGCATGCCAAGCCTGATGATCCAGGGCTGTACGTCGGATGCCGGCAAATCGACGATCACCGCTGCGCTGTGCCGCCTGCTCATGCGGCGCGGCATTGCCGTCGCGCCGTTCAAGCCGCAGAACATGGCACTCAATTCGGCGGTCAGCGCCGACGGCGGCGAGATCGGTCGCGCCCAGGCGGTGCAGGCGCAGGCCTGCGGCCTTGCCCCGCACTCCGACATGAACCCCGTCCTGCTCAAGCCGGCCGGCGCGGCGCGAGCACAGGTCATCGTGCAGGGCCGTTTGCTGGGCAATCTCGACCAGCTGGATTACCGGGACTACAAGGCCAGGACACGCGCTGCGGTATTCGAATCCTGGCGGCGGCTCGCGCGGCAGTACGACTGGGTACTGGTCGAAGGCGCCGGCAGCCCGGCCGAGGTGAACCTGCGCGCCGGCGATATTGCCAACATGGGCTTCGCCGAAGAGGCAGACTGCCCCGTGTGGCTGGTGGCCGACATTGATCGTGGCGGCGTCTTTGCCCATCTGCTGGGTACGCTGGCCTGTCTTTCCGCCAGCGAACAGGCTCGCGTGCGCGGTTTCATCATCAACCGCTTTCGCGGCGATCCGGCCCTGTTACAGGATGGGCTCGACTGGCTGGAGGCGCAGACCGGCAAGCCGGTGCTGGCTGTGGTGCCATTTGTGCAGGATCTCGACATTGCCGCCGAAGATGCCTTGCCGCGTGCGCCAGCCAGTGGCGCGGCCGATGCCGGCTTGCGCATCGTCATCGCGACCCTGCCATACATCGCCAACCACACCGATTTCGAGCCGCTGCGCCGCAATCCCGGCGTGCACTGCAGTTATGCCCGCCCGGGCCAGCCGCTGCCGCCGTGCGATCTGCTGATCCTGCCCGGCAGCAAGAACACCATCGCCGATCTGGCCAGCCTGCGCGCCTGGGGCTGGGATGCGCAGATTGCCCGCCACCTGCGTTACGGCGGCAAGCTGATCGGCATTTGTGGTGGCTACCAGATGCTGGGGGAGACCATTGCCGATCCGCAGGGTATGGAGTCCGATGTCAATATGGCAAAGGGCCTTGGCCTAATACCCATGGATACTGTACTCGCCGGCAGCAAGACGCTGCGCCAGCGCCACGGCCATTTGCTGGCGGGTGGCAGCCCGGTCAGCGGCTATGAAATCCACCTCGGGCAAAGCACGCTGAACGCCGACTGGCCACCGCTGATGGCTCTGAAAGCCGATGGTGCCGAGCCCGAGCAGCATGGCGTGCTGTCGCCCGACGGCCAGATTGCCGGCACGTATCTGCATGGGCTGTTCGATACACCGGCCGCGCTGGCCGAGTTGCTGCACTGGGCCGGCTGGCAGGGCAGTACCACTCGGCTGCCAGCCACCGCGGAGCTGCTCGAGCGCGAGCTTGATCGCCTGGCCGACACGCTCGAAGCCGCGCTTGACTGGTCCAGGGCCGCCGCAGCCGGGCTTGCGCTGCCTGCGGGGTAGGCTATCGCAGCCCTGATCTGCCCAAGTGCTTGCGCTGTTTTGGGTGCTGCTGATGTTTTGTCTGCATGCCCGCCGGCGTGCTTATTGCGCCGGACTCCTGCGCCAGCAGATTACCTCATGGGTATATTCCCAGTGCCTAATATTTAAATGGGTCTTGAAGCAATACAGCGTTAGGTATGTCGGATTTGACGTCTGGCGCGCATTGCTTGCGCCGTGCCATCTTGCTGCTGGTGCCGGTTTTGCAGCTGTGCATGCGCTTGATCGGGGTTGTCCCGAGATGCCTGGCCAGGCAGAAAAGGCAGCAAAAAGGGCTGCCAGCGGCAGCCCTGTTGTTGGTTTCCCGGCTTCATTCACCGAGGTAGGCGCTCTGGATGGCCGGATTCGCGAGCAGGGTTTTGGAGTCGTCGGCGACGGTGATTACTCCCGATTCCATCACATAGCCGCGATTGGCGGTTTCCAGCGCCAGTTTGGCATTCTGCTCGATCAGCAGCATGGTCACGCCTTCAGCAGCCACCATGCGGATGATTTCGAAGATCTTCTGCACGATGATCGGCGCCAGCCCCATGGACGGTTCGTCGAGCAGCAGCAGCTTGGGGCGGCTCATCAGCGCGCGGCCGATGGCCACCATCTGCTGCTCGCCACCGGACAGCGTGCCGGCCAGCTGCTTCATGCGCTCCTTCAGGCGCGGGAACAGGTCGTACACGCGCGCCATGTCGTGCGCGATGTCGGCCTTGTCGTTGCGGTAGTAGGCGCCCATCAGCAGGTTTTCCTCGACCGTCAGCCGCGAGAAAATCCCGCGACCTTCCGGCACCAGCACCAGGCCACGGCTGACAAAGTCATGCGCGGCGAGGCGGGAGGTATCCTGGCCGTCGAATTCGATGCTGCCGCCCGCCGGCTTGACCATGCCGACCAGCGTTTTCAGCGTGGTGGTCTTGCCGGCGCCGTTCGCGCCGATCAGCGCCACCAGCTCACCCTTGTTGATTTCGAGATTGATGCCCTTGACGGCATGAATGCCGCCATACGCCACTTTCAGGTCTTTCACGGAAAGCAGCGGCGAAGTATTTGTCGTCATGTGCTTTCTTCCTTATTCGTGGGCAACGCCCAGGTAGGCTTCGATGACCCGCGGATCGCGCTTCACATCCTGCGGCAGGCCCTCGGCGATCTTGCGGCCGTAGTCGAGCACGGCGATGCGGTCGCACAGGCCCATCATCAGCTTTACGTCGTGCTCGATCAGCAAGATGGTCACGCCGTCATTGCGGATCTTTTCCATCAGCGCCTTCAGGTCTTCGGTTTCCTTTGGATTCATGCCGGCTGCCGGCTCGTCCAGCGCCAGCAGCGTCGGGCGGGTTGCCAGTGCACGGGCGATTTCCAGGCGGCGCTGATCGCCATACGACAGGTTGCGCGCCAGCTCGCCGGCATGCCGGTCAATGCCGACATAGGCAAGCAGCTCGTGGGCGCGATCATGGATGGCCTTTTCCTCGGCACGCGCCTTCGGCGTGCGCAGGATGGCGCCCAGCACGCCGGTCAGGCTGCGGATGTGCTGGCCGACCATGACGTTCTCCAGTGCCGTCATGTTGGCGAAGAGGCGGATGTTCTGGAAGGTGCGGGCAATGCCGGCTTCGACCACCTTGTTCGGCTTCTGGCGAAAGAGATTGCGTCCGGCAAAGGTGAACTTGCCTTCGTCGGGTTGATACAGGCCGGTCAGCACGTTGAACAGCGTGGTCTTGCCGGCGCCGTTGGGGCCGATCAAGCCATAGATTTCGCCCTTGCGGATGGTCAGCCCGACGTCGTTGAGCGCGTGCAGGCCGCCAAAGCGTTTGTGGATGCCTTCAATGGCAAGCAGTACTTCACTCATGTTCGCGCTCCGCCTCGTCCAGGGTTGCGTCTTCCTGTTTGGTAATGCGCTTGGTCGCCGGGTGCAGTTCGTCCTTGCGGCGGCGCGACGGCCACAACCCCTCGGGGCGCAGCAGCATAATGATGATCATGGCCATGCCGAACAGCAGCATGCGCAGGTTTTCCGGGTCGACCACGCGCTTGCCCAGCAGCATGTCCTGCAGCGGGTTGACCACCTCGCGCAGCGCCTCGGGGGTGATGGACACGATGATGGCGCCCAGAATCACGCCGGGAATATGCCCCATGCCGCCCAATACCACCATGCACAGCACGAGGATGGATTCCATCAGGATGAAGGATTCCGGCGAAATGAAGCCCTGGAAGCTGGCGAACAGCGAACCGGAAACGCCACCGAAGCTCGCGCCCATCGCGAACGCCAGCAGCTTCACGTTGCGGGTGTTGATGCCCATGGCGGCCGCGGCGATTTCGTCCTCGCGGATCGCCACCCAGGCACGGCCGATGCGCGAGCGCTGCAGGCGGATCGACACGAAGATGATCAGCACGCAGAAGGCCAGGATCAGGTAGTAGTACTGATGCACCATGGGAATCTGCACACCGAGGATTTCCAGCGGCTTGCCGAACTCGTGGCCGAACAGTGACACGCGCTCAATATTGTTGATGCCCTGCGGACCGTTGGTGAGGTTGATCGGGCGATCCAGATTGTTCATGAAAATGCGGATGATCTCGCCAAAGCCCAGCGTCACGATGGCGAGGTAATCGCCGCGCAGCTTCAGTGTCGGGGCACCCAGCATCACGCCAAAACATCCGGCGACGACAGCGGCCACCAGCAGCATCACCAGCAGCGGCGGGTACATCATCCAGGCCGGCAGCAGCGCGGCAATCTGCGGCGAATTGAGCAGCGCGTACAGATAGGCGCCCACCGCATAGAAGGCGATGTAGCCGAGATCGAGCAGGCCGGCGTAGCCGACGACGATATTCAGCCCCAGCGCCAGCATGATGTAGAGCAGGGCGAAATCGACGGTGCGTACCCAGGAGTTGCCGCTGTCAAAGCCGGCGGAGAGCATGAAGGGCAGTACCAGCATGAAGGCGGTGAGCAGAATCAGCAGCAGCCTGGCATGCTGCCCCTGTTTGCCGACGCCGAACCAGCCGGCAATGGAATTGGCCATGGTCATGATGTCAATCCTTGGCGTTGAGGTTGTTTTTGCCACGACCCGAGCACAGCGAGGCTCCCTCGCGGCGGCGAGGGCGGGGGGAGTGGGGAGAGTCAGCAAGAACGGGCTGCAGCAATGCACCGCAGCGCGTTTGCGCACGGCTTGGCCGGGTGCTTGTGAAGGTTTGAATTCGCAAAGTAGGCACGATCGTTACGCCCGCTCCGCGACACGTTCACCAAGCAGGCCGCTCGGACGGAACAGCAGCACCAGGATCAGCACGGCGAAGGCAAAGATGTCCTTGTAGCTCGATGTCAGCACGCCGCCGGTGAGATCCGACAGATAACCCGCGCCCAGGCTCTCGATGATGCCCAGCAGCAAGCCGCCAACGACCGCGCCCGCCAGGTTGCCGATGCCGCCCAGCACGGCGGCGGTAAAGGCCTTCAGGCCGATCAGAAAGCCCATATAGGCATGCGCCTGGTCATAGTTGGCGGCGACCATCACGCCAGCCACCGCGCCCAGCGCCGAGCCCAGCACGAAGGTCAGCGAAATGATGGTGTTGGTATTCACCCCCATCAGGCGCGCTACATCAATGTTCAGTGCCGTGGCGCGCATGGCGCGGCCCAGCTTGGAGCGCTCGATCAGGAAAAACAGCGCCGCCATGATCAGGATGGCCAGCACGATGATGGCGACCTGCAGATTGGTGATCACTGCGCCGCCGATTTCGAAGGTCTTGATGTCGAGAATCGCCGGGAAGGGGCGGTAATTGCGGCCCCAGATCAGCGTGGCGAGCTGCTGCAGCACGATGGAGACGCCAATCGCCGTGATCAGCGGGGCCAGGCGCGGCGCATTGCGCAAGGGCCGGTAGGCGACGCGCTCGATGCCGTAACCCAGCGCCATCGACACCGGGATGGCCATGGCCAGGCCCAGCAGCAGGAGCGCAATGCCCGGCAGTGCCACATTGGCGCCCAGCAGCATGTTGATGCAGGTGATCGTTACCATGGCGCCGATCATCACGATTTCGCCGTGGGCGAAGTTGATCAGCTGCATGATGCCGTACACCATCGTGTAGCCCAGTGCGATCAGCGCATACACACTGCCGATCACCAGGCCATTGATCAGGTGTTGGAGGAGGTGGTCCACTTGTCAAAACCTCAAAGGAGGGAATCAGATTGCCGCAGATTATGCCGTAACAGTTACGCGACCATGCAAACATAACGTCTTCTGCTGTGCATAACACTTGCGAGTATCCCTTATGGCAGGCCGGCCGCCGCCATGCCGCAGCAGCTGACTGTAGCGGGGTCGGGAGGGACGGCCGCGCGAGGCTGCCCGGACTTTCGCTGGCAGACGTGACCAGAGTGGGGGACGCAGCGCGGAGGGCATCAGGCCGCACGGGCGCGGGATGGCTCAGCAGGGGATTGCTTAGGCTCTGTTGAGGTTTGATTAGTTTTTACGCAGCCCCGCCAGCTTGCCGGGGTGCGAAACAGCGCTACAGCAAGTACGAGTACTTGCGAGCATTGGTGACAAAGCCTCCGGCAAGAATGGCGGGGCTGCCCTGCGGGCGATGGGCTCTTTTGCCTCATTGCGGCGTTATTCGCCGCTGACAGTACTGGTACTGCGGCGCGACGAATGCCTTGCACTGAGGCAAAATAGCCCATCGCGTAAAAATTAATCAACCCTCAACAGAGCCTAGTAGGCATGGGGCTGGCCATGCAATTGCAGGCGCAAGCGGTCAAGCTCGAGCCGGTCGCGGCTTTGCTGGCGCTCCAGCTCGGCAATCCGGCGCTGCAGCCGACGGCGTTCGCCGTCATCGCTGGTGCGGGCCAGCCGGTCTTCCAGCTTGCGAACGTCATGGCGGGCGCCAAGCAGGCGGTTTTCCAGTGCATTGATGTCACGCAGCTGCAGATAACGGTCGCGGCCCTGCAGATAGGCCCGCAGAAATCCGGCCTGGCTGGCCGCCGGGCAGACATTGTGGTTGGTTTCACCGGCCAGCCCGGCCCGGTAGCCGCGCTCGGGCGTGCAATAGGCCTGCAGGCCGAGGTCGCGCCCGCGATGGTAGTCGGCCGCCACAGGCGTGATCCCCAGCTCCCGGCAGGCCTCGGCATATGCCTGCAACTGTACCGGCTTGCCGAGCTGACCATCACGCAGACCCAGTGCCTGCCAGTTTGCCTGCCGGCATTCGCGCTCGGACAACGCCGCACAGGCTGACAGCACACAGGGCAAGAGGAGGGCAAGCGGCAAGGATTTCATGGCGGACTCCAGGGCCAGTCTGCACACGGGCGGCATAGAGATTGCCGGACGCTGCAATGCCACGATAGGCGCGGGGTGCTGAACGGGCAGTGAACCCCGCGCGAATCGTCCTTCAGTCATGCGCTTGCCGCGGCAAACTTTGGTGCAGCGCAAAGCGGGCGTCATCCGGAATCGCTAAGCTGCTTCTCAATTACCCAGCCGAGGCCATGACCATGACCCGCAACCACCCCAAGCTTGATGAAGATCTGTATTACGAAGGCGTTCCCGATTACATGACCGAGGTCTACGACTGGGCCTATGTGGATCCGAAGCGGGTACGCCTGCTTGACCGCAACAGCGTGGTCAAAACCCTGCTGTTCACCAATGACCAGCGCCTGATGCAGTCCTATCTGGATGAAATCACTCCCGGCAGCCGGGTGTGGCAAGTGGCCCACGTGTATGGCGATCTGGTGGCGCGCGCGGCGGACAAGGTTGGTCCCGCCGGCGCCTTTCATCTGACCGACATCACGCCAATCCAGATCGAACATGGCAGCCGCAAGCTCGCCGCCAAGCCGTGGACGCGCGTGGTGCGTGCCGATGCGGCGCACTGGCAGGCCGAAGACCGGCCCTATGATCTGATCTGCAGTTTCTTCCTGCTGCACGAAGTGCCGGAAGACAAGAAATACCTGATCGTGAACAACATCCTCGACCAGTTGCCCAAGGGCGGCAAGGCGGTATTTGTCGATTATCACCGCCCGCATCCGCTGCAGCCGATAGGCTGGCTGCTGCGCGGCGTGAATGCCTGGCTGGAGCCGTTCGCCAAGGCGCTGTGGGATCGGGAAATCTGCACCTACGCCCGCAATCCGGCGGCATTTGCCTGGCAGAAGAAGACCTTCTTCGGCGGGGTTTACCAGCGCGTTGTCGTTACGCACGCCTGAGCTGCGGCCGCACAGGAAGTGCCTGCCCGAAATGACATACACCTAATGGGTATCCGCCTACAAGCTATGCCCCATATATAACAAAAAAGGATACCCTTGGGTATCCTTTTCTGCTTTATGGCTGCTCGGGCTTAGCCGAAGCGCGGGGTGCGCGGCTTGTTCTGGCTGAAGCTGCCCGGGCGACGCTCGCCGCCCTGACGATCCTGACGGGCTTCGCCGGCCGCACCGCGATTGCCGCCGCGGTCGTACTGGCTGCGCTCGCCGCCTTCACGACGCGGTGCACGCTCGCCTTCAAAGCGCTTGCCGTAGGCGTCGCCACGCGGGGCATCAGCGCGCGGGGCGCCATCGCGACGCGGTGCGCGCTCACCATCAAAACGCTTGGCGCCATCAAAGCGCGGCGCATCGCCGGTACGCGGCGGGCGGCCGCTGGAGAAACTGTCGCGACCTTCGGCGTGCGGCTTGCGGGTGTGGCTGTCATTGAAACCGCGGGTTTCGTGATGACGCGGGCCGCCTTCGCTGCGACGCGGCGCATCGCCAAACTCGCGGCGACGCTCGCCGGCATCGCTGCGCGTGCCGTCAAAGCGCACGCTGCCGTCAAAGGACTTGCCGCCGTCGAAACGGTTGCCGCCTTCATTGCGGCCATTGCCACCTTCGAAGCGACGGCCACCGCCGTTGCCTTCATAACGATTGCCTTCAAAGCGGCGACCGTTGCCGCCACCGTTGTTGTCGAAGCGGCGACCATTGCCGCCGCCTTGCGGGCGACCGCCACGACCACCGCCAGCCTTGCGTTGCTGCGGGCGGAAGTTGGCCTCCAGGCCTTCGACATTGAGTTCTTCAAAGTCGATCTTGTAGGTGCTGCGGATACGGATCAGCGGCACGGCATCGTTGCGGCCAATCAGCGAAATGGCCTGGCCGGTGCGACCGGCACGGCCGGTGCGGCCGATGCGGTGAATGTAATCTTCGGCGGCGCGCGGCAGATCGAAGTTGATCACCAGATCAATGCCGGCCACGTCGATGCCGCGGGCGGCCACGTCGGTGGCGACCAGTACATCGACTTCACCACGGCGCACGCGATCCAGCGTGCGGCGGCGGGCGGTTTGCGGCAGGTCGCCGTGCATGGCGGCGGCGCGGATGCCTTCGAGCTTCAGCCAGTCGGCAACCTGATCGGCGTCAGCCTTGGTGGCGGTGAACATCACCGCCTGCTGGGTGCTGTGGCTCTTCAGGAAGGAGGCGGCCAGCTTCAGCTTGTGGTCGTAACCGTCGGCGTAATGCAGCGCCTGGGCGATCGGCTCGCGTTCGGCCGGCGCCACGGTAATGCGTTGCGGATCGCGCAGGATGGGCGCGGCAAAGTCTTCGACCGAGGCGGAAATCGTGGCGGAGAACAGCGCATTCTGACGCTCTTCCGGCAGGGCGGCGGCGATGGCTTCGACCTCTTCGATAAAGCCCATGTCCAGCATGCGGTCGGCTTCGTCGAGGATGAAGGTTTCCAGGCGGCGGAAGTCGATGCGGCCGGAGGCCATCAGGTCCTGCAGGCGGCCCGGGGTGGCCACCAGCACTTCATAAGGCTGGGAAATCTGGCGGTTCTGCACCGGATACGGTACGCCGCCGACCACGC
Source organism: Chitinilyticum litopenaei DSM 21440 (assembly GCF_000428145.1). Taxonomy (GTDB): domain Bacteria; phylum Pseudomonadota; class Gammaproteobacteria; order Burkholderiales; family Chitinibacteraceae; genus Chitinilyticum; species Chitinilyticum litopenaei. The sequence goes on from NZ_ATZJ01000007.1 coordinate 22,322, forward strand.
AGACGACCTTGCAGCGCGGAATCGGGCGGCAGAAGGAAATGGCAACCTTGGAGACCTGCTCGGCCAGCTCGCGGGTCGGGGTCAGCACCAGAATGCGCGGACCACGGCTATTGTTCTTGGCGGGCGACATCAGCTTCTGCAGCGCCGGCAGCAGGAAGGCTGCGGTCTTGCCGGTGCCGGTCTGAGCGGAAGCCAGCACGTCACGGCCTTCGAGCAGGGCCGGAATGGTTGCGGCCTGCACCGGGGTCGGCTGGGTGATGTCGTTGTCGGCCAGCATCTTGGCCAGCTTCGGGTCGAGGCCGAGAGCCAGGAAGCCGTTGGGGCTTGCATTGAGGCTGTCGGTAGCGGCGATGTCGGTGGCAATGATGGCGGCAGCAGAAGTCTCTGCCATGGCAGTATCTGCAATGGAATGCGTCATGGTGTGTCCTGAAAAGGATGGGTTGGCCCGCGCTTCACGAACGGCGGGAGATAAACATCGCGCCAACCACGTCACACCGCGCTAACTGCTTGCGGGAATAAGGTCAGGATCGATGCACAGGGTAACTGCTTGTGAGAAGCAAACAAGCCCGCGCAGCAGGCGGGCTTGGCATTACCGGAACGCATTATACCGGGTGTGGCGTTCTGCGCAACTCTTTTGCGAAATTATTGTACTTTGCCTGCTGTTGTGGTTGCCCGCAGGTAGTGGCGCAGGATGTCCTGCTCGACGCGGGCGCGCTGGCCCAGCGGCACGGGCAGCTGCAGATGCAGGGTGATGGTCTCGTGCTCATCCAGCGACAGGCGCACGCGCGGCGTGAGCGACGGGCTTTCCAGCGCGAAGCCCTGCTCAATGTCGCGACGATGGCGCTCGAGGTCCTCGGCATAGGCGGCCACGATGTCGCCGGCCGCCGCCAGCAGCACGGACTCGGCGGCTTCCCAGTCGGCGGCGCGCGGCAGTTCGATATGGATGGTCTGGATCACATAGCTGCCCAGCCGGGTTTCATTGAAGACCGGCTCGGACAGCAAGAGGCTGTTCGGAATCGTGAGCGTGCGCCCCACCGTGCCCTTGCCCTGACCGGCATGACTGGACTCCAGCAGCGTCGTCGCCAGCAGCCGGGTGTCGAGCACCAGCCCCTTCATGCCCTTGATCTCGATGCGGTCGCCCACCTGGAAGGCGTGCGTGCTGGTGCGATAGATCGAACCCAGCATGCACAGGATCAGCTCCTTGTGGGCGATCACGAAGGCGGCGGCAATCGCGACCATCGAGACCGCCAGCGTTTCGATCTGCTGCGCCCAGATCAGCGCGATACCCAGCAGGAAGACCAGCAGGGCGCTGTTGCGCACGGTGATCAGCCAGCGCCGCTTGGTGTCCGGACTCAGATCGTCGCGACGCAGGATGGCGTGCCGTACGCTGCTGCGCAGAATGAGCAGCAGCACGATGAAGATCAGCGTGGCGACCAGGTCCTGCAGGAGCGCCTTGTCGATGAAGGCGGGAAGGAATTTGCTGAGCATGGGGGTAAAGAAATTGAAATCCATGCCAGTTTAGTCGCAAACGCGGCGGCTGTGGTTCACCGGCCAGATGCAAAATGTGCAAAATTTACATCGTGGGGTATTGGGCCGCAGCCAAAATCTGGAAATGGCTGCAGGCCAATACCCTCACGCATGTACCTGATTATAGTCTTTCCTTCAGGAAGCAAGGTTTTCAGCGCCTGAGGCGCGGTGTTTTGATGCCGGGGGTGCCCGGCGGCACGTCAGGGGGCTTGTCTTGCCAAGCCCCCCGACACCCCCAAGGCGCGCCCGGTCAGCCGCCCCGCTGCGCGGGGTGCCTTGCGATGCTCGTTTTTCCGGGGGCGCGGGACAACTCGGCCCTGCGGGCCTCAAACACGTCCCGCGCCTGATCCCGGAAAACCTGCGCTTCTCAGCGGCTTTCAGGGCAGAGCGTGCTAATCAGCGCCTTTGTTGCTCAGGCTTCCTGAAGCAGAGACATAATCAGGAGCATGTATGTACTGATGGCTTTTGCCCGCTCAGTAATTCAGCAGCGCCACGGCAATTGCTAGCATCACCGCGCCGATCAGCCCGTCGAGAATGCGCCAGGCCAGCGGCTGCATGAACAGCGGCGCCAGCAGGCGCGCGCCGAAGCCCAGGCTGACAAACCACAGGATGGACGCCGTCCAGGCGCCGAGGATGAACAGCGGGCGCGCCTCGGGCGCCTGCTGGCCACCGATGCTGCCCACCAGCAGCACCGTATCGAGATACACATGCGGATTGAGCAGCGACAGGCTCAGCACGCTAAGGATGGCGGTGCGCCGGTCGATGGCTGGCGCCAGCCCGTGCTGCATGCTCTGGCTCGACAGTGCACTGCGCCAGGCACGCAGGCCATACCACAGCAAAAACGCCGCACCGCCCCAGCGCGCCAGGCCCAGCAGCAGCGGCGTATCTTCGATCAGCTTGCCCATTCCGGCCACGCCCAGCGCAATCAGCACGCAATCCAGCACGATGCAGATGGCAATGGTGAGCGGCACATGCTGGCGTGCCAGCCCCATGCGCAGTACATGCGCATTCTGGGCGCCGATGGCCATGATCAGGCTGGCGCACAGGCCCAGCCCCTGGAAGTAGACACTGGCAGACATGCAGGCAATCCGGGTGAAGTGACAATGCCGCCAGCTTGCCGCAATCCGCATTTCAGCCAAAGAATGGTTAAAATTATTTCGACAAGTTAAAAATTTTTTAATATGCACCCTGCCTGGCAAGGCGTTTCAGCACCTGACCAGCGTCAATGAAAGCGCCGTGCTGACCCGCGTGCCGCCCCGCCATGCTTGCCGGAGGCTTTGTCGCCAATGCTCGAAAATGCGCGCATTTCCCTGCGCTTGGTTTCGCGCCCCGGCAAGTTGGCGGGGCGGCGTCAAAACCAATCAAACCTCAACAGAATCTGATAATCCGAGCAAGGAATCGCCATGCAACTCGATCACCGGCAAACCGAAGCCTTTCTGGCGGTCATCGACAGCGGCAGTTTCGATGCCGCCGCCAGCCGCCTGCACCTGACGGCGGCAGCCGTGTCGCAGCGGGTGAGGGCGCTGGAAACCGGACTGGGAGCCACCCTGCTGGTGCGCGCGCGCCCCTGTCACGCCACGGCCGCCGGACAGAAACTGCTGCAATACCTGCGCCGCGCCCGCTTGCTGGAAGAAGACTTCCACGCCGAATTCAGCGGTGGCGAACAGGCCGCGCTGAGCATCGCCCTGGCGGTGAATGCCGACACACTGGGCACCTGGCTGCTGCCGGCACTCGCCCCCTTTCTGATTGCCGAGCGCGTACTCATCGACGTCACTGTCGACGATCAGGACCATACCTATGCCCTGCTGGCCGCCGGGCAGGCGCTGGCCTGCGTCAGCACGGAGCGCCAGGCCATGCGCGGCTGCGTGGCCGAACCGCTGGGCATCATGCGCTACCGCATGCTGGCGGCGCCGGAATACGCCCGCCGCTGCTTTCCCCACGGTTTTCGCCGCGAGGAAGCGCGTACGGCGCCAGTGATGGTCTTCAACCGCAAGGACGCCCTGCAGGCGGATTTTCTGCAGCGCCACTTCGGCCTGCCGCCCGGCAGCTACCCCTGTCACCATGTGCCGGCCACCGAACCCTTTCTGGCCGCCATCGCCCTGGGACTGGGCTATGGCATGGTTCCCGAATTGCAGGCCGGCCCGGAACTGGCCGCCGGCCGCGTGGTGGATCTGGCGCCGGACTGGCCGGTCGACGTCGCGCTGTACTGGCACCGCTGGAAAGTGCAGTCGCCGCGCCTTGAGCGCCTGTCGCGCCTGGCGGTGGCCAGTGCCCGCAGTGTGCTGCTGCCGGAGGCGGGGCAGGGCGGCGCGGCCTGAGCGCCGCACTGCCGGCGGTGCAACAGCCAGGACACAGCAAGGGGCGGCTTCCTGTTAAAATGCCGCGTCATTCCCTCTGCCCGCCGCCACGCATGCCACTCAATCTGCCCATCCTGCTTACCTGGCTGCGCGTCGCGCTGATTCCGATCTTTGTCGGCATTTTCTATCTGCCACACGACTTGCTGCCGCTGCACTCGCAAAACATGCTGGGCACGCTGGTGTTTGCGCTGGCCGCCGTCACCGACTGGTTCGACGGCTTTCTGGCGCGGCGCTGGAACCAGACTTCCAGCTTTGGCGCCTTCCTCGACCCGGTGGCCGACAAGCTGATGGTGGGCGCAGCGCTGATCCTGCTGGTCGAGCTGGCGCGTGCGCCGGCCTGGCTGGCCGTCATCATCATCGGCCGCGAGATCACCATTTCCGCGCTGCGCGAATGGATGGCGCAGATCGGCAAGTCCAAGAGCGTGGCGGTTGCCACCATCGGCAAGTTCAAGACCACCGCGCAGATGATTGCCATCCTCTTTCTGCTGTGGTGGGATGCGCTGCTGCCGGGCATCCCCACCCGCTGGATCGGCCTGGCCGCGCTCTATATCGCCGGCGTGCTGACGATTGTCTCGATGTTCTACTACCTGCGCGTGGCCGCCGAACAGTTCCGCGAACACGGCTAAGGCGCACACCCCGGCAAGTATGCGCCCACAACCCATCAGGCAAATAGCCCGCCAATACATACCCTGCGATTGTTCCAGCCCGCGCCGGGCAACAGGCAGGCGGATCGCCGGTCCCTGCCTGCGCGGCACTGCGGATAATCCGCTGAGCACCGCGACATGAGCCACACCACGCCACCGCGCGCTGCCTTGCTGGCCATTGCCGGCTTCTATTTCTGCTACTTCGCCTTCAATGGCCTGTTTTCGCCGTACTGGGGCCTGTATCTGGCCGCGCTGGCCTTTCCCGCCTGGCAGATCGGCATTCTCACCTCGCTGACACAGATCAACCGCATCTACGCCCCCACGATCTGGGGCTGGCTGGCCGACCGCAGCGGACGCCAGTCGCTGATTCTGCGCATCGCCGGTGTCGCCGCGCTGCTGGGCTTCACGGTGCTGCTGTTCAGCCGCGACTTCTGGCCGCTGTTCATCGGCGTGCTGCTGGCCAGCTTCTTCTGGAGCGCGGCTCTGCCGCTGGTCGAGGCCACGGCAATGAACCTGCTGCGCGGCGATGGCGGCGCCTATGCCCGGCTGCGCATCTGGGGCTCGATCGGTTTTGTGGTCGCCTCGGTCGTGGCGGGCTACCTGATCGAAGTGCTGGGGGTGGCCATGCTGCCCTGGGCCGTGATCAGCGTGATGAGCGGGCTGGCGGTGTACAGTTTTCTGGTGCCGCAGGGCGATGCCGGCGCCAGCGCGCGGGGGGAGGAAGCGGGCTTTGCCGACATCCTGCGCCGCAGCGAGGTGCAGGCCCTGCTGGCCACCTGTTTTCTGATGGCGCTGGCGCACGGCCCCTATTACAGCTTTTTCTCGATTTACGTCGCCGACCACGGCTGGAGCAAGAGCGCCATCGGCTGGCTGTGGACGCTGGGCGTGCTGGCCGAAATTGCCGTGTTCTGGCTGATGCCGCAACTGACCCGGCGCTTTGCACTGAAAAGCCTGCTGATCTTCGGCCTGCTGGTGGCGGCCTTGCGCTTTGTGCTGATTGCCTGGGGAGTCAGCCACCCGGCCTTGCTGCTACTGGCCCAGCTGGGCCACGGCTTTACCTTCGGCTGCCACCATGCGGTCAGCATGGCCTATATCCACAAGCATTTTCAGGGCAGGCACCAGGCCAAGGGCCAGGCGCTCAATATTGCCTTTTCATTTGGTCTTGGCGGCAGCGCCGGCGGCATGCTGGCCGGCTGGGTCTGGCCGGACTGGGGCGGGGAGTGGGTGTTTGCCGCAGCGGCCCTCACCGCCGGCCTGGGCGCACTGATCGCCTGGCTGGGCATGGGGCGGCGGGAGGCTCGCTGAGTCTGTCCGGTCGATGCCTGCCGGGGTGACCTGGCCGGCGCGCGTTCCCTCAGATCGGAATCCCGATGGCCTCGATGACGCGCAGGTTCAGCTGCTGGCCGATGTCGCGGCTCAGCTCGCCCAGCAGCTCTTCGTCGACCTGTACCGGAAAGTAGTCCAGTTTTTTGCCGGTGGCGCTCATGTGCCAGTCACCGTCGCGGCCGATCACCCGCAGTTCGGCGTGGCAGGCCGGGCACCAGGCGCGGTCGCCCGAGCGCGAGCGGCGTGTCACGCTGACGGTCGGGCCACAGGTCGGGCAGTTCTGCAAGGGAATGCCGGGTTCGCTGTGGCCGACGATATGGTGCAGGCGGCCGCTGCGCCCCAGCGCAATCAAGCGCTCGCCCCAGTCCGCGTCGAACTGCGTCCCCAGGTTTTCGCGAATCTGCTGCAGAGCCCTGTCGATGGGCATGCCCTTGCGGTAGGGACGGTTGGAGGTCATCGCGTCAAAGGCGTCGGCCAGGGCGACGATGCGCGCATCCAGCGGAATGGCCTCGTCAACCAGGCGATAAGGATAGCCGCGCCCGTCCGGGCGCTCGTGGTGCATGGCGATGCTGCTGCGGATCAGCGGCGCCAGCGGGTGCTGGACGATCATTTTCTCGCCCACCGACGGGTGGCTTTGCATGATGGCGTATTCCCCGTCGCTCAGCGGCCCGGTCTTGTTGAGAATGGCGTCGGGGACGGCAACCTTGCCAAAATCGTGCAGAAAGCCGCCCAGCGCCAGGCGCGCGACATCATGGCCGTCCAGCCCGGCATCTTCGGCGAGCAGTCGGGAAAACTGCGCGACGCGCCAGAGATGACCGCCGGTGTAGGCATCGCGAGCTTCGACGAGCAGGGCAACGGTGTGCAGGCTTTTCAGCAGGTGAGCGAGCAGGGCGGACATGGGCATTTCCGGTAGCGGATCATGCACTTACCTTAGCAGGCTGGCGGCCGGCTGCCCGTGCTGCAAGGCCCCTGGCCGGCGCACCCTTGTCACCGAGGTGATGCAGAGTAACACCATCACAGGGTATTGCCCCGCAGCCCTTTGCAGCAATTGGCTACAGGGCAATACCCATGATTATTTCTGCTGCAACTCCGTCAGCAGCTCCTTGACGCGTACCGTGCGCAGCGGAGGCTCCGGCCAGTTGCCGTCGATGCGCAGACGGTCGGGCGGCAGCATCTTGTAATGCTTCTTGCTTTGCACCAGCTGGATGATGCGGAAGGGCTCGATGACGGTGTTCTGCGCAAAGGTCAGCACAATGGCCGTATCGGCCGCGTCGATCTTCTGGATGCCCAGCGGTTTGGCCAGCATTCTGAGTTTGTGGCAATCGAGCAGCACGCGCGCGGCGTCGGGCAAGAGGCCGAAGCGGTCGATCAGTTCCTGCGTCAGTTCATCCAGTTCATCGGCCGTTTCGCAGTTGGCGAGCCGCTTGTAGAGGCTCAGGCGCTCGTGCACGTCCGGGCAGTAATCATCGGGCAAGAGCGCCGGCGCGTGCAGATTGATCTCGGTTGTCACGCCCAGCGGTTGCGACAGATCGGGCTCCTTGCCGGCTTTCAGCGCCTTCACAGCTTCCTTGAGCATCTGCGAGTAGAGCGCAAAGCCGATTTCCTGCATCTCGCCCGACTGCGAATCGCCGAGCACCTCGCCGGCGCCGCGGATTTCCAGATCATGCATGGCCAGATAGAAACCGGAACCGAGGTCTTCCATCTGCTGGATCGCTTCCAGGCGCTTTTTTGCATCGCCCGACAGGCCTTCCACATCGGGAACCAGCAGGTAGGCATAGGCCTGGTGGTGGCTGCGCCCGACGCGACCGCGCATCTGGTGCAATTGCGCGAGGCCGAACTTGTCGGCGCGGTTCATGACGATGGTATTGGCGTTGGGAATGTCGATGCCGGTTTCGATGATGGTCGTGCACAGCAGCACATTGAAGCGCTGCGCCGAGAAATCGCGCATCACATGCTCAAGCTCTCTTTCCCGCATCTGGCCATGGGCAATGCCGATGCGCGCCTCGGGCAAGAGCGCGGCGAGTTTTTCGCGCATATTGTCGATGGTGTCGACCTCGTTATGCAGGAAGAACACCTGGCCGCCACGCTTCAGTTCACGCAGGCAAGCCTCGCGGATGATGCCGTCCGAGAACTTGGCGACAAAGGTTTTGACTGAGAGGCGTTTCGAGGGCGCGGTGGCGATCACCGAGAAATCGCGGATGCCTTCCAGGCTCATCGCCAGCGTACGCGGAATCGGCGTCGCGGTGAGCGTGAGCACGTCGACATTCGCGCGCAGCGCCTTCAATTGTTCCTTCTGGCGCACGCCAAAGCGGTGCTCCTCGTCGATGATGACCAGGCCCAGATTCTTGAATACCACGTCCGGCTGCACCAGCTTGTGCGTGCCGATGACGATGTCGACCGTGCCTTCCGCCAGCCCCTTGATCGCGGCGGCGGTTTCCTTGCCCGAGCGGAAGCGGCTGAGCTCGGATATCTTGATCGGCCAATCGGCAAAGCGGTCGCTGAAGGTCTGGAAATGCTGCTCGGCCAGCAGGGTGGTCGGCACCAGCACGGCGACCTGCTTGCCGCCGGCCACCGCGGCAAAGGCCGCACGCAGCGCGACCTCGGTTTTGCCAAAGCCCACGTCGCCGCAGACGAGTCGATCCATCGGTTTGCCAATGCGCATGTCGACCAGCACCGCTTCGATGGCGGCGGCCTGGTCGGCCGTTTCCTCGAAGCCGAACCCCGCGGCAAACGCTTCGTAATCGCGGTGCGTCCAATCGAAGGCATGGCCTTCGCGCGCGGCGCGGCGGGCGTAGAGATTCAGCAATTCGGCCGCCGTGTCGCGCACCTGCTCGGCGGCGCGGCGCTTGGCCTTGTCCCAGGAGCCACTGCCCAGCTTGTGCATCGGCGCGGCATCGCCGGCGGCGCCGGAATAGCGGCTGATGACGTGCAGCTGGCTGACGGGCACATAGAGCTTGTCGCCACCGGAGTATTCCAGCAGCAACAGCTCGGTCGGTCCGTCGCCCAAATCCATGCTGATCAGACCCTGATAGCGGCCGATGCCGTGCGCCTCGTGCACGACCGCGTCGCCGACCTTCAGCTCGGTCAGGTCGCGCAGCATCGCATCGGTATTGCTGCGTTTCTGCTGGCGACGGTTGCGGCCGTTGGCGGCGCTGGCGTAGAGATTGGCCTCGGTGACAAAGGCCACGCGATCGGCGCTGCGGATAAACCCCTGCACCAGCGGGCTGGCGACCAGCAGCACCGGGTCGCGCAGTGTTGCCACCTGTTGCCAGGTTTCCGCCAGCACGACCTTGATGCCATATTCGGCCAAGTATTGCGCCATGGTTTCGCGCCGCCCCAGGCTCTCGGCGCAGATCACCGCGCGGCCTGGGTGGCTGGCGAGGAAGTTCTGCAACTTGGCCAGCGGATTCTCCGCGCGACGGTCGACGTCAAGCGGCGGCAGGCTCTGGTAGGCGGGCTCGGTCGTCGCGTCGGAAATGCTGCCAATCTCGATGCGTCGCCAGGCCTTGGCGGCACCGGCAAAGGCATCGGGCATCAGAAAAAGTTCGCGCGGCGCCAGCACCGGCCGCTCGGGGTCGGCCACCGACAGCTTGTGGCGCTCCTGCACGTCCAGCCAGAACTGTGCGGCAGCGTCGTGGATGGCGCCATGCATGACCAGCAGCGCCTGCGCCGGCAGATAGTCAAAGAGCGTCGCCGCGCCGTCGAAAAACAGCGGCAGGTAGTATTCGATGCCGGCGGGAATCAGCCCGTTGCTGACATCCTTGTAGAGCCGGCTCTTGCTCGGATCACCCTCGAACACCTCGCGGAAACGCTGGCGGAACTTGCTGCGGCCCGCGTCGTCGGTGGGGAACTCGCGCGCGGGCAGCAGGCGGATTTCCGGCACCGGATACAGGCTGCGCTGCGTATCGACGTCAAAGGTGCGGATCGATTCAATCTCGTCGTCAAAGAGGTCGAGGCGGAACGGCAGCGTCGAGCCCATGGGAAAGAGGTCGATCAGGCCGCCGCGGATCGAAAACTCGCCCTGGCCATAAACCTGCGTGACATGGCTATAGCCGGAAAACACCAGGTCGCCGCGCAGCTTTTCCGGATCGAGCTTCTGGCCCTTCTGGATAAAGAAGCTATGCCCCGTGATGTATTCGACGGGAGCCAAGAGCCCCATTGCCGTCTGGACGGATACCAGCAGGATATCGACCTGACCATTGCGCAGCTGCCACAGCGCGGCAAGACGCTCGGACACCAGCTCCTGATGCGGGCTGAAATGGTCGTAGGGCAGGGTTTCCCAGTCCGGCAGCAGGGCGACCGCCTGCCCGGGCAAAAGCCAGGCCAGCTCGTCCTTCAGGCGCAGCGCATCCTGGGCCTGGGCGCAAAAGACGATCAGCGGGCTGGCCTGGGCGGCCAGCGCGGCCAGTTCAAGGGCATCGGCCGAACCGGGCGGCTGCGCCACGCGCAGTCGTTCGCCGGGCTTGGGCAGGGCGGGCAGGGTCATGTGTAGTGCCGGTGATGCAAAAAAGGGAGCAATTATAGCCCAGCGCCCGCCACCGCTCGGAAGCAATTGATTTTTTGGGGCGTTTGCCGAATCATTGCCCTTGCCCGTTGCCGACGGGCGGGGGGAGAGAAAAACGATCATGACCGAAACGGCTTCCGACCGTGTGCGCCATTATTTAGTGTCTGGCATTTTCATTACGGGTATGGTTCTGCTGCATTTGTACGGCGGAGCCTATGGGGCAATACCCTGTTACGGTATCTTGCTGTCCTGTAGCGTGCCGGTGCTTGCCACCGGCCGACTGCGCAGCAAGCTGCTGGTGCTCGCCGGCCTGCTTGGCTTTTTCCTGCTGAATTTCCCCGTCCTGCCGGCCTTGCTGCTGGCGGCTGTGTTCTTCACCTGTGGCATCTGGGTGGCGGCGGCATTGCCCAACCGGCTGCGCACCTTCCACCTGCCCGATGTGCGCCAGTTGCTCATCCGTGGCGTGCTGGCGTCTTCGCTGCTCGTGTCGCTGCTGGTCACCGTGCTGGTGCGCGATGCCGGCAGCAACCTGCTGGACTGGTCACAGGCCACGCTGATCAATATGGCGGCGACCAGCCTGGCCATGCTGCTGCTCTTGCCCTTGCTGCACTCATGGGAGCGCCGCCGCTGGCGCTGGTCTTCGGCGGGCGAGCTGCTGCTGCAGGCGGCCTTGGCGGCCACCGCCTGCGCGCTGGCTGCGCGCGATGGCCAGACGCTGCCGGGCCTGCTGTTTCTGGTCTTCCCGCTGATGATCTGGGCAACGCAGCACCGGCTCTATCCCGGGTTTCTGGCCGTGGGCTTCGCCGCGACACTGGCCACCCTGCTGGCACTGACGCACAGCGTCCATGCTCCCGGCGCCTGGGACTGGCTGGGCCACCTGCTGTTCCTGAATGCGCTGCTGGCCACCGGCTTTTTGCTGGCGGCCTCGGGCAGCGATGAGCTGGACATGTCGCGCGCACTGCTCAAGGAGCAGCAAAAGCTGGCGCGCCTGCTCGACGATGTGCCGACCTACATCTTCATCGAAGACCTGCAAGGGCGTTTCACCTATGTCAACCGCGCCTTTGCCGCGCTGACCGGGCACGCAGCCGAGGCACTGATCGGTCAGCCCGCCAGCAGCTTCTGCGACTCGCTGAGCCAGCCGGGGCACCAGCCCGTGGTCGGGCCGCAACCCTTTGAATGGCAGGTGGTAGGCGCCACCGGCGAGCATGTGCTGCTGGGCAGCTGCTTTGCATTGAGCGACAGCCAGGGCGAAGTCTACGGTCGCGGCTTTGCCGCCTCGGACATCAGCGAGCGGGTGCTGGCCGACGAGCAGGCGCGCCTTACCGCCAAGGTGTTCGACAATGCTTCGGAAGGCATCCTGATCACCGATGGCGCCGGGGTGATCATTGCCGTGAACGCGGCCTTCTGCCAGATCACCGGCTATGGCGCCGCCGAGGTAATCGGTCGCCGCTCGCGCATGTTCGTGCCACAGGCTTCGGGCCAGAATGCCGAATTGCAGCAGACGCTGCAGCAGGGCGGGCAATGGCAGGGCGAAATGATGGATCGTCGCCGCAACGGCGAGCGCTATCCGGCCTGGCTCTCGATCAGCGCCGTGCGCGGCAATGACGGGCGCGTCACGCACTGCGTGGGCGTGTTCAGCGACATCACGGCGCGCAAGCAAAGTGAAGCGCGCCTGCATTACCTGGCCAATCATGACACACTGACCGGCCTCTTGAATCGCGCCGGTCTGCAGGAACAGCTGCGCCGCCATATCGGCCAGAGCCAGGCAAGCCATCAGCCGCTGGCACTGCTGTTCATCGATCTGGACCGCTTCAAGGGTGTGAACGACAGCTATGGGCATGCGCTTGGCGACGCACTGCTGCAGCAGGTGGCGGGACGCCTGCGCACCAGCCTGAAGGATGAGGACCTGATCGCCCGCCTGGGCGGTGATGAATTCACCGTGGTGCTTGATGACGCGCCGTGCCACGCCACGCTGGCGACGATTGCCGATTGCCTGGTCGACGAACTGGCCCGCCCTTACCGAGTGGAGGGGCACGAGCTTTATCTGACCTGCAGCATCGGCGTCAGCCGCTATCCGGACGACGCCGACGATGCGCAAAGCCTGCTGCGCACCGCCGACATCGCCATGTATCGGGCCAAGGAGCTGGGCAAGAACAATTACCAGTTCTACGCCAGCGAACTCAATACCCGCGTGAGCGAGCGCATGAAACTTGAGGGCGAAATGCGCCGGGCGCTGCGCGAGCGCCAATTCCAGCTGCATTACCAGCCGCAGTACAGTCTGAGCACTCAGGAGCTGATCGGCGTGGAAGCATTGCTGCGCTGGCATTCGCCCAGCCGCGGCCCGGTAAGCCCGGCAGATTTCATTCCAGCCGCCGAAGAGTCGGGGCTGATCATCCCCCTGGGCGAATGGATTTTGCGCACGGCCTGCCTGCAGATGCGCAGCTGGCTTGACGAGAACGTGGACATCCCTGTGGTGGCGGTGAATCTGTCACCCCGCCAGTTCGTGATGCACAAGCTGGTCGATATGGTGCGCAAGGCTCTGGACGAGGCCCGCATTCCGGCTCAGCGCCTCGAGCTGGAAATCACCGAGGGCATGATCATGCAAAACCCGGAAGAAGCCGTGGCCATCCTGCGCGATTTGCGTGCCATGGGGGTCAAGGTGTCGATCGACGATTTCGGCACCGGCTATTCCTCGCTGTCCAATCTGCGCAATTTCCCGCTGGATGCGCTGAAGATTGACCGCTCCTTCATCTGCAACCTGCCGCATGACGATGACAATGCCGCGATAACGGCAGCCATTGTTGCGCTGGCGCGGAAATTGCGGCTGACGGTGGTGGCGGAAGGAGTAGAATCCGCAGCCCAGGCCGATTATCTGGGCAGCCTGGGTTGCCACGTTGCCCAGGGCTTTCATTACAGTCCGGCGCTTTCTGGCACACAACTGCCCCAGCAGCTGAGCAGGGACGCACAGCTGGCACTGGCCTGCTGAGTGTGGCCAGCCCCCGGAATCAGGACACTATTTGATGCAGAAGAAAACCATCCACGGCTTTCATGCCGTGCTCGCGCGACTGCGCCGGACCCCCGATAGCGTGCTGGAGATTTACTTCTCCAGCGATCGCAATGATGCGCGCATGAAGGATGTGCTGCAGCTTGCCGAACGCACTGGGCGCAAGGTGCATGGTGTCAGCGGCGACCGTCTGGACGGCCTGACCGGCCATGCGCGCCATCAGGGCGTGGCGGCACTGATCGACGCGGGCCGCAGCTATGTGGCGCTGGAAGACGTGCTTGATGATCTGCAGGAGCCGCCGCTCCTGCTGGTTCTCGACGGCGTGACCGACCCGCACAATCTCGGTGCCTGCCTGCGCGTGGCCGACGCCATGGGCGCCCATGCCGTGATCGCCCCCAAAGACAAATCGGTAGGCCTGACGGCCACCGTTTCCAAAGTGGCTTGCGGCGCTGCAGAAGTGCTCCCCTACATCATGGTGACGAATCTGGCACGCACGCTGCGCGACCTGAAAGACCAGGGCGTGTGGATTGCCGGCACGGCAGCGGAAGGATCGACCGATTTGTTCCATTTCCAGCAAACCGGTCCGCTGGCCTGGGTGCTGGGCGCGGAAGGCGACGGCATGCGCCGGCTGACCCGCGAGCTGTGCGATGTGCTGGTGTCGATCCCGATGTTCGGTTCGGTCGAAAGCTTGAACGTCTCCGTGGCCAGCGGCATTGTTCTGGCTGAAAGCCGGCGGCAGCGCCAGATGGGCCATACGGCCTGATCACTCCGCTTGCAGCGAAGGCAGGCCCGGCAGATTGTCGGGCCTGTTGCATTTCGATGCGCAGAAATGCAACAGAACAGGTGATTCGGCAGCGGTCATACCCCTGCAGCGTGCAGTTCACTAGAATGGTGCCTGCTGAAATTTGCCAGACCCTGCCCATGCCTCTTTTGCGCCTCAACCTGCGCCCGCTTCTTGTCCTTGTCCTGTTATCCGCTGCCGTGCTGCCGGCTTTGCCTGCCATGGCGGCAACGGCGAGCGAGCGACCACGCATCGGGCTGGTGCTGGGGGGAGGGGGCGCGCGCGGGCTTGCCCATATCGGCGTGCTCAAGGTGCTGGAAGAGGCGCGAATCCCCATCGACTGCGTGGTCGGCACCAGCATGGGCTCGCTGGTAGCCGGGGGCTACGCCGTGGGCCGTACACCGGATGAACTGGAGCGACTGGTGGTCGCCGCCCCCTGGGACAAGCTGCTGGCCCCGTACCAGAATCGCGCCGCGAGCAGTTATCAGAACAAGCGCCAATCCGACCTGAACATTGCGCTGGAAGTGGGCTTGAACAACAAGACGGTGCAACTGCCCAGCAACGCCATTTCGACACAGGAGGTGGAGTTTTTTCTGCGTGACATGACCAATGCGGCCAGCGTGACCAGCTTCGATCAGCTGACCATTCCTTATCGCGCCATTGCGACAAATCTGGCAACCGGCGAGATGATCGTCATGCGCGATGGCGATCTGGTGACGGCCATGCTGGGCAGCATGGCTGTTCCCGGGATATTCCCGGCGGTGAATGATCGCGGCCGCCTGCTGGCCGATGGCGGCCTGGTGCGCAATGTACCGGTCGATATCGCACGCGATTTGTGCGCGGATGTTGTGATTGCGGTCAATGTCAGCTCGCCCTTGCTGGAACCTGCCGAACTGACCGATGTGGTCAATATCGCCGACCAGTACACCCGGCTGATGATGAACCAGAACGTGAAGCCCCAGCTGGATTCACTGACCGACAAAGATGTGCTGCTGGAACCCGGCTTGGGCAAGTTGTCCTCGATGGACTTTGACAAGGCTGCCGAGCTCATCAGCCTGGGGGAGGCGGCCGCGCGCGAGGCTTTGCCACGCCTCAGGCGCTACAGCCTGAATGAAGACCGCTACGCCGCCTGGTACACCAAGCGGCTGAATATCAAGCCCGTTTCGCAAAATATCGCCTCGGTGGCAATAGCACCGATGCGCACCGTCAACCCGGAAAGTGTCAGAAAGGAAATCCTGGTGCCCGTCGATGCGCCACTGGATCGTGAAGCGCTGGAGCAGAGTCTGCGCGAACTGTATGGCACCGGTGATTTTTCCCAGGTCAATTACCAGCTGCTGCCCGGTGAGTTTGGGCAGCAACTGATGATTCACCCGATCGAAAAATCCTGGGGGCCGAATTATCTGGCCTTGGGGCTCAACTATGGTTCCGACTTCGATGGCTGGTCAGCCTATGAGCTGAGCACCCAGTATCGCAGGACCTGGCTGAATTCCCTGGGCGCGGAATGGCGACTGCTCGGGCAATTCGGTACCGATGTGAATGTGTACAGCGAGTTTTACCAGCCCTTGTCGATTGATCGCGGCTGGTTTGTCGCACCCTTCATCGGTTATCGCAACGATGACCAGGATTTGTGGTTAGGCGAAACCAAGTACAGTACCTACACCAATCGCACGCTGCTGGCTGGCCTCGACATCGGAACCAGCCTCTTGAATCGGGGTGAGGAGTTCCGCTTTGGGCCGGTCTTTCATGAAAACCAGTCCAGATCCACGGTTGGCCTGCCGCTGATCTCCGAATTGTCCAGCCATGATTACGGCCTGCAAGCCGAGCTGTATTACGACCAGCTGGATGATTATTTCTTTCCGACCAAGGGCAGCATGATTCACCTGAATGCCTATCATGCGCTGGGCGGCGGCGGGGATTATGGCGATTACAGCTATATCAGCGGTAGCTGGCGCTTTGCATTCAGCAACGGGCCACTGCAGGCGGAACTGCTGCTGGATGCCCGCTGGGGGGAAGGGCTGCTGCCCATCAATCAGCTTGCCTATCTGGGAGGCTTCAGGAACTTGTCCAGCTATCACTCCCAGCAGCTTTTTGGCACCAAAAAACTGCTGGCCGGCCTGAACCTGCGCCATCCACTCAAAAGCGGCCAGCTGGGCCTGCTGCTGGAAACCGGTATGATTCGCGGCATTGAAGCGCTTGTGCCAGACAAGGTGCGGTATTCGGGGATGCTGTACTGGGGCAACAAAACCTTCCTTGGGCCTGTCTACCTTGGCCTCGCTTATGGCGACAACAAGGATATGCGTGCCTAC
The DNA here is from genome assembly GCF_000428145.1 of Chitinilyticum litopenaei DSM 21440. Classification (GTDB taxonomy): domain Bacteria; phylum Pseudomonadota; class Gammaproteobacteria; order Burkholderiales; family Chitinibacteraceae; genus Chitinilyticum; species Chitinilyticum litopenaei. The sequence continues at coordinate 38,771 of NZ_ATZJ01000007.1, forward strand.
CTCATACTGGGGCAACCCCGCTGATCCCTGTGACTCCATTGGCGCGGGCCTAACAGAGAGTGCAGTCAGCTTATGAGCAGGTGTGCAACAGCAGGGGGCAAAGCATTGCCAGCCGAATCAATAGCATGGAGTCCTGAAGCATGGCAACCGTGCTCATGCCGGCACAACTTTACATAATATACAGTTTCGGTACAGATTCAAGAAAGTATAAGTTATTGTAAAGTAAGCCCAATCCCATACTAATCAGCGCCACGGGGAGGGCCTTGAAGCCGTGACGCTTCGAAAAATCCTCCCACCAGTCTAACCTCGCCGGGTCTTGCTCTCGCTCCATATTTGCGGCAGCGATGATTTCCAATGGGTTTATACCCAGTCTCTGTGCAATCACAATGCAGTAGTAGTCTTCAGGTCTTCTGCCTGTCCTCCATCCGCTTACAAGGCTGCTCCTTTCGTCCTTGCCGCTTAGCAAGCGTGCAAGTTCGTTATCACTCTTAAGCCCTTCCTTTTCTTTCAGCTCGTCTACGTACTCGATAAAGGTTTTCACGCATCCTTCCTTGACATGCTGCACGCAACTGCGTGCAATTCAGGTGCACGCAGCTTCGTGCATTAGCTTACAAATTCCCAAGGATGATAACCCATGTCGAATCCCGATCAAGGCCAAGCCGGCAAAGCCGCACCCCAACGCAACATCCTGAGCCTCTATGGCCGTATCGAGTCCTTTGAGCGCTTCAGCCAGGACTTTTACACCACGGTCGTTCTCCCCAGTACTGATCCCTTTGCCTCGGCGCAATTCGTCACCGTCAAATCACATCGCATCATCGGCCAGCGTGGCGACGTTATCGAAATCCCCTGCACTCCGGGCGGCTATCAAACTACCTACGATCGTACCGACAAACAAACCGGCGAGAAGACCAAGGGCAAAAAGGTCGTTATGCACCTCCTCGCAGTCGAGTGACGAGGACCGCGACCCGAGGCGGGATGCTGGTAATTCCCGCCTCTTCGGAAAATATTTCCGTTTTTGACCTCTCCGACCTCCACAAACGCCGACAAAAAAGCCATGAATTTTCGCCCCTTCATCGACTGGATCCAGCTTGAACAGACCTACCCGTCTGTCCTCGTCCGTCGTGAAATGAACACGGCAGAATTTGAGCAACACCGGCCCGCCTCTGACGCTCGCGGCAACCTCCTGACCATGCCCGAATTCTGGTCTATGTCCTTCGTCGGCCCGCGTCCATCCGTCATTGAGCACTTAAACGGAATCCCCGTCATCGATGGCGGCGTGATCATCAAGGTTGAGCGCGACGAAGAGACCGGTCAATACAAGGACGACCCCGAATGGGTCACCAACGCCCGCAAATCCTGCCGCGGCTCCTACGAAAGCCATGTCATGGTCAAGTCTGATGGTACCCGCCTGATCCTCGACGGCAATATCGGTCGCTGGAATCGCCCTGATAACCTTTTCAGCTTGGACCTGCACGACACCATTGAAGCCGCACAACGCTTTGTCCAGGCGCTGGGAGTAGGGCAGGGCTTCACCGTTGGTGATCGTATGGACAAAACAGACTACGCCGATGGTCACCGGCAGGGCGCAGAGCTCACCGAATACGATCGCAAGCACGGCCTGACCTACTACTACACCGGCGCCCGCATCAACAAGCTGCACCTCACACAGAATTTTGTCACCGGCTCCGCACAGAATGCCGAAGCCTTCATGTCATGGCTGCAAACACAGTCCGCCAAGCGCATCAAGCGCAACAAATACGCATCCTCTGGCGTGGCATGGGGCAGTAAAGGCCGCCGCGTATATCTCAAAGCCTATATCAAGCACCTCGAAATGCTTGCGCATTGCAAACAGCACGGCTTATCCAAAGAGCAAGTATTAAACGACCCTGTTTATCAGTTCTGCCTGAAAAATGGCGTAGTTCGTTTCGAAGCCGAATACGGCGATTCATTCCTTAAGGAAAACCATCTCCATTACCTCGGAGAATGCACCATGCAAAAGCTCACAGAACATTTCTCTCGCCATGTCTCCGAAATTACTGATCGTGTCCGCGATGACATCACCACAATTGACCCGTCATCTTTTGACGTTCCAGCAGGTTGTCTTGCTGCGGCAATGGCCTATTTGCGCGGCGAGGATGTACGGGCAGCCATGATTCTTGCAGGCAAGGAACGCACGTTCCGCAATTACGCCAAGCGTCTCAAGCAATATGGCCTCGACATTAACGAGCCGCTCCAGAAAGACCAGAAACTCACCGCTGTAATCAAAGTGGTGGAAATCATGCCCCTCAACGATGCCCCTAATTGGTACTGGCAGCATCAGGAGCGCATGACTGCACAAGCCGCCAATGATTCAACTAAGCAGGTCGCAGCATGATTCCCTTTATCCAGATAATTCTCCTCGCCTTCGCGCTGGCTGGCTGTGCTTCGCCCATGCAAGACGCCCATTACCGGGAAACCCGATGGGCTTTGCATTTCAACAATCAGACTTGTGCCGATTATGATTTGAACTGGCTTGAATGCCAGATATTGAGCAAATAATGAATGCATCCGAAGTCACTGCCGAATCACTTGCTCTTATCGGCATTAATGGCCCTGATATTTTCGAGGTCTATATGTGGGGCTTTGGTAGTGTCATTGTCTTTTGGTCAATAGGTTTTTTTGTCGCCTGTGTGGTTCGTGGTATCCGCAAGGCATAACCGCCCGTAAGGGCATTCAAGGAGAAGTCCCCATGAAATATCGCAAAACTGCTCTGCGCTTTGGCGCCGCTCTCGCTGTTGCCGCTGTTGCCACTTCAGCCAATGCTGCTGGTGCTTTTGACACCATCGCTGCCTCGGTTGATTTTGATTCCGTAGCAACTTGGGTTGGCACTATCGGCATCGCCATTGTTGGCATTGCAATGGCATTCAAGGCCATTGACCTTGCCAAGCGCGGCGTTCGCAAGGCTTAACCTGCCATGATTACAGGCGCGCTTGTTGCTCTCTTTTATTCGCTGATTGCCCTGATTGGGGCAATGAGCGCGTTTGTTTTTGTTTTGGCCATTCGATCATGAAAGCAATTATTTTTGTTTTATTCCTTTTTTTGTCAATAAATGCACACTCAAGGGATATAACATGCTCATTTCTTGGCAGGGATGCCGGCAGTTCAATTCCTCCTCCGGTCAATACTGGTAATTTAGCTTGCACCCCCCAAAACCTCGCAAACGGCTGTCGGGAATCCTTAACCAATCCTTATGTAAACGCTGAAAAAACTCAATATTCATGGCATGTTGAATACGGCTGGGGTGGTAGTAACTCTGGAAGTGGTGGTCAGCTTTTAATTTGCAATGTTAATAAGTGCACTGATGGAAAAGTTATAAACTTACAGACTGGTGTTTGTGAGGCTCCCAACTCATGCGCTGAAAAGGCTGGAAAGTCTGCAGGCTCCCAATATGTCCCTGTCCCTTGCGTCCAAAATCAGGAGGTAGGTTTTAAGATTCTGGACAAGCAATGTTTTGTCACTTGGTCAACAGGCGGCATGGAGTCATGCGATGGCACTTGCGCAATGAGTGGTGATCATTCAAAAGTTGATTGGAATGACAATTATGCTTTCTCTGGAAAATCCACCCTGTATGTCATGGCTGAAATGAAGTACACCGGTCAAAAGTGCTCAGGCAAACAGTCTGGCGACACCGTACCTCAAGGCAGCAATGGCCAGTCACAGCCTGAACAAAATTCCGGGACTCAAAGCCCTAAATCACAAAACGACTGTCCACCTGGAACGACATTTGGCAAAGTGAATAACAAGCCTATGTGCGTTAAAAATGCGCCTAAACCTTCTGACCCTCCGAGTCCAAATGATGGTAAGGCCTGTGCATCTGGTGATTGCAAATCATGGGATGTCGATAATGATGGCAATCCGGGCGGTAAGTCACCGGAGCCAGGCAATGGTGGCGGTGTCAATGGTGATGGTCAGCAGGGTGATGGCGTCAAAGGTGGTGGCACTACTGGCGACACTGTAAATGGCGGTTGTACTGGTGAAGATTGCCCAGCCGGCGACGACGGTGCTGGCGGCTTCAATATCGAGGGCTTTTCTGAGGTTGATTCTGAAAAAATCTATCAGTCCAAATATAAGGACAAGACGTTTGGCAAAATATGGGATGAAAATAAAGAAGATTTGATTGGCTCTAACTTTATTCAGTCTGTAAAGGACTCATTCCCTTCGTTTGGTGGCTCTGGCTCTATGCCAAGCCTTACACTATCTTTTTCAGCTATTGGCCTCTCTACCTCCCATCAAATCCAGATACCTCCTGAGATTGTTGCATTTATCAAGGCCTGTTTAATCATTACTGCTTGCTTTACAGCTCGTAAAATTATCTGGTGATATCATGGCCGCTCCCATTCTGATTCCTTTTCTCGTTGCGATTGCTACCAAAATTGCAACTATTACAGGCTGGATACTTGTTGCACTCACAGCTATTTTTGTTTGTCTCTGGCTTCTCGGCACCGACTTGGGCAAATGGCTTTTTGAGCAAATATTGCAGCTGGTTGTTTATATTCTTAATAATCTCGATATTGATTTGACTTTTTTAAATCCATCCGAGTATATTCCTATTCCTGCTGAAATACAAAATGTGCTTGGCGCTCTTGGTATTGATACTTCACTCGGAATTATTCTTGCTGCAATCCTCGTCAAGCTGCTTTTGCAGCTAATCCCTTTCACTCGCTTGGGTTCTTAAATGTCCGATTTCTATGAAGAGTTTTTAGAGGCAATCGAGGACGGCGACCAAGAGTCTGCGCATATGATTCTTGCTGAGGCAGAATCTGAGGGCGACGATCACTCTGAGGAAATGGCCTGCATTTATCACGAGAAATTCGGCGATGATTAACCTCATCATTGGCAAGCCGGGCGGCGGTAAATCATATGAGGCCGTCGCCTTTCATATTCTCCCGAACCTTGAGGACGGCCGCAAAGTCATCACCAATTTGCCCCTTAACCTTGAGCACTTTCATGCCGTCATACCCGATTCCCGGCGTTTATTGGAGGTCAACCATGAACCCCGCCACTTCAACAAGGCCGAGCATTTCAACGACCCTTGGCGCTGTCCGTCGACAAATCGCGGCCCTGTTTACGTCCTTGATGAATGCCATGAGCTATATCCTCGGCTGGGCTGCGATAGTGGTGTTCTTGAGTGGTTCGCTCGCCATCGCCATACTGGCGCTGATTTTCTCCTGATCACCCAAAGTTACGGCAAATTACATGCCGATCTTCGGGACATGGTTCAGGTTTGCTACCGGGTTAGTAAAAAAGTCGCCTTCGGTCGGCCTGATCAGTACGTTCGCAAAGTCCAGGACGGTATCCGCGGCGAAGTGATGTCCATTCAGGAGCGGGACTATGAATCCAAGTACTTCCCGTTCTACAAATCCCATACCGCCAGCAATTCCGCGATTCTTGAGGCTGACGCCAAGGACATCAAACCGGCATATCTGATCTGGCGCCGCCGGGCCATGTTTGTTCTTGCCTTTGCCGCCCTCTGGCTTTGCTTTGCTATCTATCAGACATGGTTCAAGGAAAAGCCGGCGCAGCCGGAAGCGGTGGCGGAGGGCAGGGCGGGAGGGGCCCCCGCAAGCGGGGAGGTGCCCGACCTGACCTATGTCACACCGCCAGCAACGACCCCTTTGCCCGTGCCCCACAAGATTGAATCTTCACCCCCCAATGCCCACGCTTCTGCGCCCGTGCTGGCACAGAAACACCCCTACGAGGGCCTTTCAGTTCACATCGCCGGATCGGTCAGCAAACCCGGCAGAATGCTTTACAGCTTCGTCCTAGCCCAAAACGGGCAGGCCGTTAGCATCCAGACTAGTGATGACTTCAAATCCTCCGGGTATACCGTCACAGCCATTTCCGAATGCGCTGCCCGCATCGAATACCCTGAGGCCGATCCGTTCTTTGTGCGCTGTGATGTGCCCAAGCTCGGCCCTGAACTTGCGTCAACAGCCGGCACTGGATGAGGTCATATTTTGTAAAAATGGATCTGACCAGGTTAAACAAACGGCTCATATTCTGAGCCGTTTTGCTTATTTGCCGCTGCCTGTGGCGTTGCTTGTTTTGTTCCGTGGGGCGGGCTTAGGCTTTGCTTCCAGTTTTTCAATCCGTTGGCGTAGCTCGATAGCAATATCCTGCATGCGTTGCGCCAGGCCGGATTGCTCGGTAGCCAGCAGCTCTGCCTTGTGGCGGTTTTCCCGTTCGGCTTCAAGTTTCTCTTCGGTTGCTTTCTTTTCCACCTTCATCGCTGCCAGCTGCTTCTCTGCTGCATCACGCTCTACCATGCGCTCATCGCTGATCCTGCGGCGGTTTTCCTTTTCCTTTTCTATCTCTTTCACTTGCTCTTGCACGCGCTCTTGCAATTGAGCATTTTCTTGCACACTTGCTTTAAGGTCGGTTTCAAGTTGATCAATCCGGTTGCGTAGTTCAAGTGCCACATCTTGCATGCGCTTCGCCAGGCCTGATTGTTCGCCGGCCAGTAGTTCTGCTTTTTGGCGTTTTTCGCGTTCAATCTCTAGCTTTTCTTCGGTTTCCTTCTTTTCCAGCTTCAACGCTGCCAGCTGCTTTTCTGCTGCATCACGCTCTACCATGCGTGCATCGCTGATTCTGCGGCAGGTTTCAGTTTCTTCTTCCAGCTCCTGCGCGCGCTCTTGCAAACGGGCGTTTTCCTGCATGCTGGCTTCAAGGTCGGCTTGTAGGCGCTCAATTATGAGTTGCATCTCGCTGCGCACGGCTTCTGCGGCAGCTTCAATCTCCGCGTTGATTGCCTGAGCAATCCGAGCGGGCAGTGTGGTGGCGCTTTCTGTTTTCTTCTCCTTGGCTGCGGGGCGGTCTTCGCCGATCTCGCCCAGCAATCGCTGTATCGTCGTCAATGACCCTTCCCCAAGCTCGCCGCGGACGCTACGCAGAGTCACCCGTTCACCACGCGCCTTGATGGCCTCAACGGCCGCCGATACTGTTGCCACTGTCAAACCGCTGATTCGTGCCATGTCACCACCCCTAGAAAGAAACATACATATCAACTTGTACTTATTATACGATACGTATGTTACGATATCAAATAAATAATGATATGTATGATATGAAACCGATGAACGGCGCAAATTTTCCAACCGTCCACCACCCCGCCAATTCTCCTTTTGCAAGCCCATGCGCCCCTTGAGCTGCACCATTAAGGCGCGGTAGCGCCCCGGCTCTGAGTCTGGCAATCGGTAGCACCCGATTGACGGACGATCTTAGCCGGGCCAGCCTGCGGCCAACGCGCCGCGGGCTTGGCTTGATCGTTCAGCAGAGCAGGGCGGCGTCGCCCTGCTCGTACAGCAAACCTACTGATCTGCTCGCGGCTGCGCCGCGTGCTTCTTAGCCTTTCCTGATAAACTTGCAAGCATCGTAAACGGAGGGTCGATATGCGCTTGCCTCTCACTGTCGCCATCTTGGCTATTGCAGCCGGTGCTTATTACTACCGCGCCCCTCTATTGGCCAAATACCAGACCTATCGCGCTGACCCCATCCGCCAAACCGTCGAGGTCGTGGGTGTTGGCCCTTCTGAGGATCTGGCTCAAATCCTGCAAACCGCGCCCGAGTCGGGCCAGGTGAACAAGTGCAAAGTGGGTGCCCGCACCATCTACACAGATCAGAGCTGCGCCGCAGTCGGCGGCACCGGCAGCAAGATGGAAGAGGGGAATCTGGTCGTTGTTGAGCGACTTGCCAACACCGACCGCGCATTGCCTCCCGCTGAGCCTCAATCGCATGGCCCCGCAGTCTTGGCCGTCCGCGATGAAGCTTCAGAACACCGCAATCAGAATTTCAGCCAATGCAGCGAATTGAACCGCCTGCGCCTTCAAGCATTCAGCAATGGCCAGCGCGAGCAGGCCGACTACTTGCAGCAGCGCATGCGGGATCTGCGCTGCATGGGGTAGTTCAGCCCGGCAATGCCTAGTCCCCAAAGCAGCGCCACAGCATCAGCCCGTGCTTAGCCTCAAAGCCGCATTGCTTCTTGTAAAAATCCCGTTCCACCTTGAGGCGCTCGATAAGCTCGCTCTGACCCCAAACCATCCTCAGGTCGGCCCGGGTCATCTGCACCATTTTCAGCTCCTCCCGCGTGATGCCGTCTTTCGGATGCATTCCGGCCAGATACAGCCGTTCCTGAGTGATTTTCACGTCTGACCATTCACCCCATGACGCCGGGGCCGCAAAACCGCACAGGAAGCGCAGCAACTCGAATTCGCGCATGGAAACCGGTCTTGCCCCTGACTTCATCTCGCGCCAGCGGTTTATACCGATGTTTGCCAGCTCCCTTACGTCATCACCTTTTGCCATTGCAATCAGCAGTTCATCAGGGCTTTTTCCGTTCTCCAGGACGGGGAAGTGACGCATTGTTGATCCTCCAAAATGACAAAGCCCGCGATTTGCGGGCCTTGTAGTGTGTCGGATGCGCGACAGTCGCGCACTTCGCTTTCTGGGGTGTTTACTTAACATAATATACATTATGCGATGTTGTGAATATGTGCCTTGCTACATCTGAGGAATATCAAATAATGTCCACACATGCGCCGCTATGCTGACGTCAACAACTCAGGCAACACCGTCAGCGGTATCGACGATCCAGGTTTTTAGAATCAGCGCATCACACAATGCGCATGCAAGGAGAAAACGATGGCAGTCACCAATGTACAAGAACTCGACGCACTGGTCGCACGGGTTAAAAAGGCGCAGCAACTGTTCGCGACATATTCGCAGGAACAGGTCGACGAAATTTTCCGGGTAGCGGCACTGGCAGCTGCCGATGCCCGCATCCCGCTGTCCAAGATGGCCGTGTCCGAGACCGGCATGGGCATCGTTGAAGATAAGGTGATCAAGAACCACTTTGCTTCCGAATACATCTACAACGCCTACAAGGACGAGAAGACCTGCGGCATCCTGTCGGAAGACAAGACCTTCGGCACCATCACCATTGCCGAACCGGTGGGCATCATTTGCGGCATCGTGCCAACCACCAACCCGACCTCCACGGCAATCTTCAAGGCGCTGATCGCCCTGAAGACCCGCAACGGCATCATCTTCAGCCCGCACCCGCGTGCGCGCAAATCCACCTGTGAAGCCGCCCGCCTGGTACTGGAGGCCGCCGTGGCCGCCGGCGCCCCGCGCGATATCATCGGCTGGATCGACGAGCCGACCGTGGAATTGTCCAACCACCTGATGCGCCACCCGGATCTGAACCTGATCCTCGCAACTGGCGGTCCGGGCATGGTTCGCGCAGCGTATTCGTCCGGGAAGCCCGCCATTGGTGTGGGTGCAGGCAATACCCCCGTGGTGATTGACGAAACCGCCGACATCAAGCGCGCCGTGGCGTCCATCCTGATGTCCAAGACTTTCGACAATGGCGTGGTCTGCGCTTCCGAGCAGTCGGTCATCATCGTCGACAGCATCTACGAACAGGTAAAGGAACGCTTCAACAGCAACGGTGGCTATATCCTCAACAAGAAGGAAACCGAGGCTGTGCGCAAGGTCATTCTGGTCAATGGCGGGCTGAATGCCGAGATCGTTGGCCAGTCTGCGGTGAAAATTGCCGACATGGCCGGCATCAAGGTGCCGCCGTACACCAAGGTGCTGATCGGCGAAGTGACCTCCGTTGGCGAGGAAGAAGCCTTTGCGCACGAAAAGCTGTCGCCGACGCTGGCCATGTACCGCGCCAAGGATTTCTTCGACGCGGTTGCCAAGGCCGAAGCGCTGGTGGCGCTGGGTGGTATCGGCCACACCTCGTCGCTGTACACCGACCAGGATCTGCAGGGTGAACGCATCGCCTACTTCGGCGACAAGATGAAAACCGCCCGTATCCTGATCAATACGCCCTCCTCGCAAGGCGGTATCGGCGACTTGTACAACTTCAAGCTGGCGCCGTCGCTGACACTGGGTTGCGGCTCCTGGGGCGGCAACTCGATTTCCGAAAACGTCGGTCCGAAGCACCTGATCAACAAGAAGACCGTTGCCAAGAGGGCCGAGAACATGTTGTGGCACAAACTGCCGAAGAGCATCTACTTCCGTCGCGGCAGCCTCTCCGTTGCCCTTGAAGAACTGGCCGGCAAGAAGCGTGCCGCCATCGTCACCGACCGCTACCTGTTCAACAACGGCTATGTGGATGAAACCATCCGTATCCTGAAAAACCAGGGCATCGAGGTCGAGGTATTCTACGAAGTGGAAGCCGACCCGACGCTGGCCGTCGTGCGCAAGGGCGTGGCCATGCTCAACAGCTTCAAGCCCGACGTCATCATCGCGCTCGGTGGTGGCTCGCCGATGGACGCGGCCAAGATCATGTGGGTGATGTACGAGCATCCGGACGTCGCCTTCGAAGACCTGGCACTGCGTTTCATGGATATCCGCAAGCGGATTTACACCTTCCCGAAGATGGGCATCAAGGCTGAGCTGATCGCGATTCCGACCACATCCGGTACGGGTTCCGAAGTCACACCGTTCGCCGTTGTGACCGATGAAAAGAGCGGCATGAAGTACCCTATCGCCGATTACGAACTCACCCCGAACATGGCCATCATTGATGCCAACCTGGTGATGAACATGCCGAAGAGCCTGACCGCCTTCGGTGGCATCGACGCGGTAACCCACGCGCTGGAAGCCTATGTATCGGTCATGGCCAACGAGTTCTCCGATCCGCAAGCGCTGCAGGCACTGAAGCTGCTGAAGCAGCACCTGCCCTCCGCCTACCTCAACGGTGCGAAGGATCCGAAGGCGCGTGAAGGCGTGCACAACGCCGCAACGATTGCCGGTGTGGCTTTTGCCAACGCCTTCCTTGGCGTATGTCACTCGATGGCGCACAAGATCGGTGCCGAATTCCACCTGGCGCACGGTCTGGCCAATGCCCTGCTGATCTCGAACGTCATCCGCTACAACGCGGTCGACATTCCGACCAAGCAGACTGCCTTCAGCCAGTACGACCGTCCGCAAGCCAAGTGCCGTTATGCCGACATCGCCGAACACCTCGGCCTGCCGGGCAAGAACGATGACCAGAAGGTTGAAGCACTGGTAGCCTGGGTCGACGAACTGAAGAAGACCCTCAACATCCCGGCTTCCATCAAGGATGCCGGCGTGAACGAAGAGGAATTCCTCGCCAAGGTCGACCGCATTGCCGAAGAAGCCTTCGATGACCAGTGTACCGGCGCCAACCCGCGCTTCCCGCTGATCTCGGAACTGAAGCAGATCCTGATCGACACCTACTACGGTCGTCCGTATGTCGAAGCCTATCAACGTGAAGAAGCCAAGGCGAAGTAAGTGATGCTGCCCGGCTGACGATCAAACACCCGTGACCTGCGTCACGGGTGTTTTTTTCTGCGCGCCCCGCGCTCGCGCAATTCAGCAGTGCTGACGCGCATCAAGGCCGGCAAGCTTATTTGAATGAAAATTACGTAGCAGGACAAAACGCAAGGCTTCGTCAGGTTTATAATCGGCGCCAAGCATTTTCCCCATACCCAGGAACCATTGCATGCACACCACTTCCCTCCCCCGCGGCACCAAGATCGTCGCAACCCTCGGCCCGGCATCGACCGATCCGGCCGTGCTGGAAAAGCTGATCGAAGCCGGCGTCAACACCGTGCGCCTCAACTTCTCGCACGGCACGGCCCAGGATCACACCGATCGCGCCAATACCGTGCGCGCGATTGCCGACAAGCTGGGCCGCCCGGTCGCCATCCTAGCCGATCTGCAAGGCCCGAAGATTCGCATCGGCAAGTTCAAGAACAACAAGATCGAACTCAAGAAGGGTGAAACCTTCATTCTCGATGCCGCCTGCGAACTGGGCGACCAGACCCGCGTCGGCCTCGATTACAAGGAACTGCCCAACGATGTCGAGCCAGGCGCCCTGCTCTTGCTGGGCGACGGTGAAATCCAGCTGGAAGTGAATGCGGTCAAGGGCACCGAAGTGCACACCACCGTGCTGTTCGGTGGCGTGCTGTCGAACAACAAGGGCATCAACCGCAAGGGCGGCGGCCTGACCGCGCCGGCGCTGACCGCCAAGGACATGGAAGACATCAAGACGGCTGCGGCGCTGAAGGCCGATTACATCGCCGTCTCCTTCCCCAAGTCTGCCGCCGACATGTATATGGCCCGCACCCTGCTGCGTGCGGCGGGCGGCACCGGCGGCCTGATCGCCAAGATTGAGCGCACCGAAGCGGTGGCCAACCTCGACGAAATTCTTGATGCCTCCGACGGCATCATGGTCGCCCGTGGCGACCTGGCCGTGGAAGTGGGCGACGCTGCCGTGCCGGCCTTGCAGAAAATGATGATCCGCAGCGCGCGCCTGAAGCAGAAGGTCACCATCACCGCCACGCAGATGATGGAATCGATGGTCAACAGCCCGGTACCGACCCGCGCCGAAGTGTCCGACTGCGCCAACGCCGTGCTGGATGGCACCGACGCGGTGATGCTGTCGGCGGAATCGGCCGCCGGCAAATACCCGGTCGAGGCCGTGGAAGCTCTGGTGCGCACCTGCATCGAGGCCGAGCGTTCCGGTGAAAGCCGCGTCGACAGCGAATTCGCCAAGGCCGACAGCTTCAAGCGCATCGACCAGACCGTGGCCATGTCGGTGGTGTATGCCTCCATCCACATGCAGCTGAAGGCGGTTGCCGCGCTGACCAATTCGGGCACGTCCGCGCTGTGGCTGTCGCGCTATATCGGCAAGGTGCCGGTGTATGCCTTCACCAACTCGGTCGACACCTACCGCAAGATGGCGCTGTATCGCCACATCCAGCCGGTACTGATCCCGGTGATCGCCGATCGCGAAGCGGAAATCGTCCATGTGCAGGCCGAACTGCTGCGCGCCGGCAAGGTTGCCGCCGGTGATCGCATCGCCGTTACCTTCGGCGTTCCGGCCGGCGGTGGCGCCAATTCGCTGCGCATTTTCGACATCACGCAACGCTGATCCCCACGCAGCCCGCATGGGCTGCGCGGCACAGAAAAAGCCGGCAGCGCTGCCGGCTTTTTTATTGGGTATTGCCCTATGGCCCTTTGCAGTAATGGGCTACAAGGCAATACCTTGTGAGTACACAGGGATTACAGCGCCGCCACCACCGCATCACCCATCGCCGAGCAGCCGACCTTGGTCGTACCAGCTTCGTAGATATCGGCAGTGCGCAGGCCGTCGGCCAGCACCTTCTTCACCGCATTTTCGATGCGCAGTGCCGCAGCTTCCTCGTTGAAGGTGTAACGCAGCAGCATGGCGGCCGAGAGAATGGTCGCCAGCGGGTTGGCGACGTCCTTGCCGGCGATGTCCGGTGCCGAACCGTGGCTGGGCTCGTACAGGCCCTTGTTGTTGGCGTCCAGCGAGGCACTGGGCAGCATGCCGATGGAGCCGGTCAGCATCGACGCTTCATCGCTGAGGATGTCACCGAAGATATTGCCGGTCACCATCACGTCGAACTGCTTGGGCGCCTTCACCAGCTGCATCGCGGCATTGTCGACCAGCATGTGGGAAAGCTCCACATCCGGGTATTCCTTGGCCACGTCGCTCATGATTTCCTTCCAGAACTCGGTGGTTTCCAGCACATTGGCCTTGTCGACGGAGCACACCTTCTTGCCGCGCTTTTGCGCCGCCTGGAAGGCGACGTGACCGATGCGGCGGATTTCCGACTCGGCATACAGCATGGTATTGAAGCCTTCGCGCTCACCGTTGTCGTTCACGCGGATGCCGCGCGGCTGGCCGAAATAGATGTCGCCAGTCAATTCGCGCACGATCAGGATATCCAGACCGGACACCACTTCGGGCTTCAGCGTGGATGCATTGGCCAGCTCCGGATACAGAATGGCCGGGCGCAGGTTGGCGAACAGGTTCAGATCCTTGCGGATGGCCAGCAGGCCGCGCTCAGGACGCAGCGGACGATCCAGCTTGTCATATTGCGGGCCGCCAACGGCACCGAGCAGGATCGCATCGGCTTCGCGCGCCAGCTTCTGCGTGAATTCCGGATACGGGCTGCCAAATTGATCGTACGCCGCCCCACCCAGCGGCGCCTCGGTCAACTCGATGGGCATTCCCTCAGAAGCCAGCTTGTTCAGCACTTTCTTCGCTTGCGCGACAATCTCGGGACCAATGCCGTCACCGGGCAGTACCAGAATTTTCATAGGTGTTCTCCAGTCAATCAATACAGGGTATAGGCCTATAAGCCATTATTTAAATAGGTTACAGCCATATACCTAAAGGACAATGCCTTTCATTCAGCAATCATGCCAAAAAGAAAGAGGGGCTAGCCCCTCTTTCCTGCCCAGGCGGTCGAGTCTTACGGCTGGCGCTTGTATTCCACGTCGCAATCGGTCATCACGATCACGCGCGGGTGCGTTTGCAGCAGCGAAGCCGGCACTTGCGTGGTGATCGGGCCATTCAGAGTGGCATCCAGAATGGCGGCCTTCTCGGCGCCCTTCACCACCAGCAGGATGGCCTTGGCCTGCATGATCGAACCCATGCCCATGGTCACGGCGTGCGTCGGCACTTCGTCGAGGCTGTTGAAGAAGCGCTTGTTGGCTTCGCGGGTTTCGTCCTTCAGGGTCACCTTGTAGGTGAAGCGCGACAATTGGGTATCCGGCTCGTTGAAGCCGATGTGGCCGTTGTGGCCGATGCCCAGCAGTTGCAGGTCAACCGGACCCTGCTCGTACATCATTTCGTCGTAGCGGCGGCACTCGGCATCCACATCGGCGGCATTGCCGTTCGGAACATGGGTGTTTTCCGGCTTGATGTCGATGTGGTCGAACAGATTGCGCTGCATGAAGGCGCGATAGGATTCCGGATGCGTGATCGGCAGGCCGACGTATTCATCCAGATTGAAGGTCTTGGCTTGCGCAAAGCTCACCAGGCCTTGCTGGTAAGACTTGACGATTTCCTTGTACAGGCCAACCGGAGTACCGCCGGTGGCCATGCCCAGCACGGCGTTCGGCTTGGCGCGCACGGCGGAGATGATGAGATCGGCTGCGGCGCGATCAAGGTCCGCCTGGTTTTTGAATTTATGCAGGATCATGTGAAGTGTTTCCGGTATTGACTAGAAAAGAACAGCATAACTATACGGCAAAAATGCGGCGGAAAAGTTGACGCAAACGAAATCCGCGCCTTTCTGCCGCATTCCTGTCGTTCAGGCAAAAAGCCAGGGCTGTTCCTGCTTGCGCTTGTCTTCAAAGGCACGAATTTCATCGGCGTGACGCAGGGTCAGGCCGATTTCATCCCAGCCATTCAAGAGGCAGGCCTTGCGGTGCTCGGTAATGTCAAAGCTGAACACCTGGCCGGACGGGGTGGTAATGGTTTGCGCCGCCAGATCGATATGCAGGCGATAACCCTCGGCTTCCTGCGTTTCGCGGAACAGCTGATCGACCACTTCGGCGGGCTGCACGATGGGCAAGAGGCCGTTCTTGAAGCAGTTGTTGAAGAAAATGTCGGCAAAGCTCGGCGCGATCAGCGCGCGAAAGCCGAAATCCTCGATGGCCCAGGGTGCATGCTCGCGGCTGGAACCACAGCCGAAGTTGTCACGCGCCAGCAGGATCTGCGCGCCGGCATAACGTGGCAGGTTCAACTCGAAATCAGGGTTGAGCGGACGCTGGCTGTTGTCCATGCCCGGCTCGCCGTGATCCAGATAGCGCCATTCGTCAAACAGATTGGGGCCAAAGCCGGAGCGCTTGATCGATTTCAGAAACTGCTTCGGAATAATGGCGTCGGTATCGACATTGGCGCGATCCATCGCGCAGACCAGACCGTGCAATTGGGTGAATGCTTTCATTTATTGTGCTGCCTTCTCGATGGCCTGACCGCCCTTCTTGATGTCTTTACCGATGCCTTCCACGGTATTGCAGGCAGTCAGCGTCAGCAACACAGCACACAAAATGGAAAAAACGCGCATGAGGATTCCCCTTTGAATCAGGCAAAACTGCGGATGTCGACAAAGTGGCCGGCAATCGCCGCCGCTGCGGCCATTTCGGGGCTGACCAGATGGGTACGGCCGCCCTGGCCCTGCCGGCCTTCAAAATTGCGGTTGGAGGTCGAGGCGCAGCGCTCGCCCGGCTCCAGGCGGTCGGCGTTCATCGCCAGACACATGGAGCAACCCGGTTCGCGCCACTCAAAACCGGCGTCGATGAAAATCTTGTCCAGCCCTTCCTCTTCCGCCTGGCGCTTCACCAGCCCGGAGCCCGGCACAATCAGCACCAGTTTGACGTTATCGGCTTTTTTCCGGCCCTTGACCACCTTGGCGGCTGCGCGCAGGTCTTCGATGCGACTGTTGGTACAGGAACCGATGAACACCTTATCGACCGGAATGTCGGTAATCGGGGTGTCGGCTTCCAGCCCCATGTACTGCAGCGCGCGGGTATAGCTGGCCTGCTTGACCGGATCGGCCTGGTCGGCGGGATTGGGCACCACGGCAGTCACCGGCAACACCTGCTCAGGGCTGGTGCCCCAGGTCACTTGCGGCGCGATCTCGCTGGCATCGAGCTCGACCACGGCGTCGAACTGCGCGCCTTCGTCGGATTTCAGCGTGTTCCAGTATGCGACGGCCTTGTCCCACTGCTCGCCCTTGGGGGCGAATTCGCGCCCCTGCAGGTATTCGGCTGTTTTTTCATCAAACGCCACCATACCGGCACGCGCGCCACCTTCGATGGCCATATTGCACAGCGTCATCCGGCCTTCCATGGACAGGCCGCGAATCGCGCTGCCGCCGAATTCGATCGCGTAGCCAGTGCCACCGGCGGTGCCGATCTTGCCGATGATGGCGAGCGCGACATCCTTGGCGGTGACGCCAAAACCGAGTTCGCCGTCAACGCGCACCAGCATGGCCTTGGACTTCTTGGCGACCAGCGTTTGCGTGGCCATCACATGCTCGACTTCGGATGTGCCAATGCCGTGCGCCAGCGCGGCAAACGCGCCGTGGGTGGACGTGTGGCTGTCGCCGCACACCACGGTCATGCCCGGCAGCGTGGCGCCATGCTCGGGGCCGATGACGTGGACGATGCCCTGGTTGATGTTCTTGAACGGGTAGTACGCCAGCGCGCCGAATTCCCTGATGTTCGCGTCCAGCGTTTCCACCTGGGTCCGCGAGATCGGGTCCTGGATGCCTTTGTCCCACTCGTTGGTCGGCGTGTTATGGTCGGCGGTCGACACGATGGAGCTCTTGCGCCAGAGCTGGCGGCCGGCGAGCTTCAGGCCTTCGAAGGCCTGCGGGCTGGTGACTTCATGCACCAGATGGCGGTCGATATAGATCAGACAGGTGCCGTCGGCTTCCTGGCGCACGATGTGCGATTCCCAGAGCTTGTCATAGAGTGTTTTGCTGGACATGCGCGTTCCGCTCAGAAGTGGATCAACAATGTCGACAAGCATACTCAGGGATTGATACCGGAACAAGACCAGTGTTTATACTGGTATAAACGCTAACAGGGTGATGAAAATCGGTTTTCGCCCGATAGCACGCTCCGGGCAAAGCCCGGCACCAATCACTTTCTGCACAATCAAGGACTTAGTGCTGTTTTTCATGCGTTTTCCCCGGTTTCGCCGCGCAAAACGAGTACAGGTTGTTTTTCAGCAGCCTTCCCACAGTCTTCCAGGATAAACACGCATGTCCACACGCCAGCAAGAGCTTGCCGATTTTCTGAAAGCCGTGCGGCTGCGCGCCGATCCGGCGGCCTTCGGCTTTGCCGGCAGCGCGCGCCGGCGCACCACGGGCCTGCGCCGCGAAGAGGTCGCCCAGCTGGCCGGCATCAGCCCGACCTGGTACACCTGGATCGAACAGGCGCGCGAAGTCAGCATGTCGGTCGCCGTGCTCGACCGGCTGGCCAATGCCCTGCGCATGGATCCGATGCAGCGCGGCTATCTGTTCGAGCTGGCCGGCAAGCTCGACCCCCAGCCTCACCATCCTGAAAGCCGGCTCGATCAGGCGATCATGCAGCAGCTGGTCGATGCGATTGCCACCCCCAGCTACCTGCTGGGCCCGTATTGGGACGTGCTGGCCTGGAATGCCGCCGCCGCCGGGCTGTTTGGCCACTGGCCGCGCTCGGGGGAGCCACTGAACCTGCTGGAATATGTGTTTTTTGCCGAGGATGCGCGGCAACTGATCGTCGACTGGGACAATCGCTGTCAGCGCCTGGTCGCGGAATTTCGCGCCGATAGCCGGGCCATGCTCGACGATCCGCATTTTCTGGCATTGCTGGCGCGCATGGAAGCCAGCGAGCGCTTTCGCACTTACTGGCATCAGCATGACGTGCTCGACCGCCAGGGCGGCTTGCGGCGTTTCCAGCATCCGCAGCACGGCGAACTGGCTTATCTGCAGTGCAGCTTTGCGCTGACCCAGCAGCAGGCACTCAAGCTGGTCATGCTGCTGCAGGCGGAGTAATACATCAGAATGTATTAGCCTGCAGCCCAATCATTAATTGAGCTTCAGAGATATACCCAAGATCGAGCTGAAACAGGTCGTTCATGGCAATGCCGGTGACGTGCTCTCGCCTTTCTCTGTGCTCTCTGTGGTCGATTTGGAGTGTGCCAAGCAGTCTTGCTACAGGGACCGCCATGCAGGCATCACCGCCGCAAACGCCCCCCAATCAAACCACCTGCAGCGCTTCCAGCTGCTCCTGCAGCTCCAGCCAGCGCAATTCCAGCTCGTCCAGCTCGGCTTTCAGCTCGGCTTCGCGCTTGAGCACCTGCTGCAATTCGTCCTTGCGCGCGGCCTCGTACAAGCCCTCTTCACCAAGCCGGCGACTCAGTTCGGCATGCTCGCTGCTGATGGGCGCCATCTTGCGCTCGATCTGCTGCAACTCCTTCTCCAGCGGCTTGCGCTGCACGGCCAGCTTCTGCCGCGCTTCGGCTTCATCGCGCTTTTGCTGCTTGCGATCCTGCCCGGCGCTTGAGGCACGCAACTCGCTGCTGGCGGCGGCGCGCTGCTCCTGGCTGTAGCGGGTGTAATCGTCCAGATCGCCGTCAAAGGGCCGCACGCGCCCGTTCTCGATCAGCCAGAAGTCATCCACGGTGGCGCGCAGCAGATGCCGGTCGTGCGAGACGACGATCAGCGCGCCTTCGAAGTCCTGCATGGCCAGCGTCAGTGCCTGGCGCATTTCGATGTCGAGGTGGTTGGTGGGTTCGTCCAGCAGCAGCAGATTGGGCTTTTGCCAGATCAGCAGCGCCAAGGCGAGGCGCGCCTTTTCGCCGCCGGAGAATGGCGCGATGGGCCCGGTCGCCATGTCACCATGGAAATCGAAGCCGCCCAGATAATTGCGGTGATCCTGCTCGCGGGTGGCCGGGTCGATTTTTTGCAGGTGCCACAGCGGCGATTCGTCCAGGCGCAGGTGTTCCAACTGGTGCTGGGCAAAGTAGCCGATCTTCAGGCCCTTGCCCTCGACCAGCTGGCCCGACAAGAGCGGGCGCTCACCGGCCAGCGCCTTGATCAGCGTGGATTTGCCGGCGCCATTCACACCCAGGAGGCCCAGTCTGGCGGTTTTCTCCAGGCTGAGATTCAGGCCGCTGAGAATGGGCCGGGCCGCATCGTAGCCCGCACAGCCGTTTTCGATGCGCAGCAACGGATTCGGGCTGGAATCCGGTTCGCGAAAGGCAAAACTGAACGGCGAATCGACATGCGCCGCTGCGATGCGTTCCATGCGCTCCAGCGATTTCACCCGGCTTTGCGCCTGCTTGGCCTTGCTGGCCTTGGCCTTGAAGCGGGTGATGAAGGATTCAAGATGCGCGATTTCGCGTTGCTGCTTTTCAAAGGCAGCCTGTTGCAGTGCGAGCTTCTGCGCCTTCTGCTCTTCAAAATCGGCGTAATTGCCGGTGTAGAGGTTGAGTTGCGCGCGTTCGATATGCAGGATCTGGCGCACGGTGTTGTCGAGGAAATCGCGGTCGTGCGAAATGACGACGAGCATGCCCTGGTACGAGCTCAGCCAGTTTTCCAGCCACACGACAGTTTCGAGGTCCAGGTGGTTGGTCGGCTCATCGAGCAGCAGCAGGTCGGAGCGGCACATCAGCGCCTGCGCCAGATTCAGGCGCATGCGCCAGCCGCCGGAAAAGCTGGATACGGGGCGTGCGGTTTCTTCCTGGGAAAAACCGAGTCCGGCCAGCAGCTTGCCGGCGCGCGCACGCGCGGAATAACCGTCGATGGCTTCGAGCCTGGCCAGCAGTTCGGCGTGCTCATGGCCCTGATGGTCGGCGATGGTGGCCAGCTCGCTTTCAATGCGGCACAGCTCGGCATCGCCCTGCAGCACGTAGTCGAGCGCGGAGATCGCCAGCGCGGGCGTTTCCTGCGCGACATGGGCAATGGTCAGGCGCGGGGGAAGTTCCAGGTCACCGGTATCGGCGTGCAATTCGCCGCGCAGCAAGGCAAAGAGGCTGGATTTGCCGGCGCCGTTGGCGCCCACCAGGCCAGTCTTGCTGCCCGGATGCAGGGTGAGATCAACGCGGTCGAGCAGCTGCTTCGTACCGCGCAGGAGAGTGAGGTTTTTAAGTCGGATCATGACCGGGAGTTTACCACCCCCGGTCGGTGCTCAGACAGCCAGGCTTTCGCGCACGCTGATGAGCGCGCGATCAGTCAGCGAACCGCCTTCCTGCAGGCGACGAATCAGGCCACGCCGCAAGGCTGCGTGCATTTCGTGCCGCAGCAGGGTCTTGCCATTGCCGCCGCTGCGGTTGGTCAGCAGGAAGCGCGTGCCCTGCGGGCTGATCCAGGAAACACGCAGGCGCATGGGCTCGGCTTCGCCATCCTGGAGCCACTCGACCCACTCGCCCCGCTCGGGGAGCACGTCTTGCGGCACCGGCACCAGCGCCGGCAGCGTTTCCGGTTCGGGCAGCAGCGACACCTGCTCCTTGATGACTGGTGCCGAGAGATCCAGCTGCACATCGGGCTGGGCCTTCAGGCCACTGCGAATGGCTGCGGCATGGCAGTGCACCAGCTCCGAGAAAAACTGCTTGCAATCGGCTTCGCTTGCACCTGCCGCGCGCGCCCCCTCTTCGAGTACCTTGAGCATTTCCGGCAGGGTATTGACCAGTTTCAGACGCTCTTCGGGACCGATTTTCGGCAACACGCTCCAGATCAGCTGGTCCATGGCATTGACGCGCGCCGCAAACAGGGGCTCGCTTTCTCCGGCGGGTCCATAGGCAGCGGCCAGCGCAGAGCGCCAGTATTGCGCGATGAAGTCGGCAACCAGCGGCGGCAATTCGCGGGTGCTGAAACGCACGCGCACCATCGTGTCGGCCGTGACGCGGCCGATTTCGCGCACTTCGGTATCAAGCAGTTCGCTGGTGGTTTCGGCGGTTTGCGCTTCAACCGCCTTCAGCTCGGCGGCCAGGAATGCTTCCAGCTCCTGCAGCGCAAGCTCGAATACTTCGACATTGTCGCCAAATTTGGCAACCACCCAGGCAACAACGGACGACAGCTTCTCGAAACGGCGATCACCCGTTTCCATTTTTTCCGGCGCGTCCAGCGCCGCTTCGGCAATGCAGTCCAGCAGGCGGCGTGCGGGGTGGTTCTTTCTGGCAAAGAAACTGCCGTCGAGCATCGACACCTTGAGCACCGGAATCTGCAGACGCCCGATCAGTCCTTTTACCGATGCCGGCAGCCGGCTGTCGTTGAACATGTGCTCGAACAGCAGTGCCACGAGATCCAGGGTCATGCCATCGACTTGCGAGAGCTTCTTGGCCCATGAGGTCGAGCGCAGGATGGCGACCATGTTGCGGCCAGCCAGAGTTTCTCCGCCCTGCTCGTCCACAAGCTCGCTGCTTGCTGCCAGAGTGGGATTTCTGCGCTGCAGGGCAGTCAGAAAATCAAGCCAGGCCGGTGGCGGCGCGTGTTCGGCATGCAGCGCCGAGCCGCCTGGCCCCTGCTGGGCAATTTCCAGCTGCTCCAGTGCGGCAAAGTGAGCGGCCAGGGCCTCGGCCTGCGGCAGGGGCAGGTGGACACCACCGGCAAACCCGGCCTTGCCGGGTGCATCTTCCGCTTTTGCCCCGGCAGCGGCGTCCGGCGCGGCTTTCTGTGCGCGGGCGACTTCGGCGGCAACGCGCGGCGTGCGCGGCATTACCGGCTCGACATGCTGCTGGATCAGGAACTGGTTCACGCTCTGGTAAACCTGGGCGACTTGCCCAGCCAGCTCGTTTTCGAAGGCCTTGAGTGCGACAAGGCGCGCATCCAGCCCGCTTTCCAGCTGCCGGCAGGCAGTCAGAAAGGCTTCACAGATGGCCTCCGGGCTCATCGGATTCGCCGTGGCTTCATCGGGCGCGATCAGGGTGGCGAAACGCTGCTCCAGCTGGCTGAGCTGTTCGCCGCCGTTGTTTTTCAGCGTTTGCGCCAGATTGGTGGCAGTGAGGTTTTCTTCGTACTCGTCGTTGGCTACCAGTGACAGCGCGGCAGGGCTGGCATTGACCTTGTAAAAATCATGCTTGGCCTGCACCGTCTGGCTGTGCGCAAGGCGGGCATTGAAGGCCGCAATGAAGCGCTGCCGAAATTCATCGGCCAGCAGGCTGCGTTTCTTCTGCATTTCCGCCCGGGCGGCGAAATAGGTGTCGCGCAGCTTGCGGTCGTGAGTCTTGTCGGCCAGATCGAGGTAGGTTTGCTCTAGCCGGGTGAAAAAACCGTCCAGCGACTGGCCGAGCAGCTGGATGGCCAGGTCGCGACACGCGGCAAGGGTGGGATCTGCAACCGGCATCTGCATGCTTGGGCCCGCTCTGGTAAACGATTGTGGCTGAGACTGGTTCATGGCGACTCCCGGGTGGGCGCTACTGCAGCATGCTAAATATGAGCAAATATTAGCATAACATAATACTCAACCCGGGCGCCGTCAATCATCGTAGGGCAACTGTTCGTCGCCTGGCGAGTCGGCTTGCTGCCCGCCCGGTGTGCTGGCTAGATTGAACTATCGCAGCCCTGCCGGATGTCGCCAATGACTAGCTTTGCCACTGATCTGACCGCAGCACTGGCTGCCCGCAAACTCGACTCGCTGTCTGCCTGCCTTGCGCACTACTTCCGCGATCTGCCCGACTCTGATCGCACCCTGCGCTCGCCCGACGAATGGCTGGGGCAATTCCTGATGCATGTCCGCCTGGCGGGCGACAGCGGCGACCTTGGCGCCTATCGGCTCAATGTCTGCAACCCCGATCTTGCCGAGCACGGCTGGCAGAGCCGCCACACCGTCATTGATCTGGTCATTCCCGACATGCCTTTTCTGGTGGACACCATTTCCATGGCGCTGGCCCGCCAGGGCTTGCGGGTGCATGTGCTGTTGCACCCGGTCATGACGGGCATCCGCCAGTCCGATGGCCACATCGCCGGCCAGCTGGATGGCGCAGGCCGCGAAGCCTGGATGCACTTCGAAGTGGATCGCGTCACTGGCCCGCGTGTCAATGCGCTTGTCGCGGAAATCGAGGCGGCGCTGCAGGCACTGCAGCAAGCCGTGCACGACTGGCCGGACATGCAGGCACTCGTCAAGGAAGAGCAAGCCTGGTATGCGGCCAGTCGCGCCGATGGGCATGCGGAAATCGCGGCATTTCTCGACTGGCTGCTGGCCGATCATTTCGTGTTCCTTGGCAGCCGCGATTATCACTTCAGCGATGGCGAGCTGCTGATCCGCAGCGAGCATGATCGTGGCATCCTGCGCAGCGACGCGCCCGGAACAGTCTCGCGCGTCTGGCAGCACCTCAGCCCGCCGCTGCGCGCCAGGGCCTTTACCGGCAACATCCTGCTGATCAAGTCGGCGCGCCGCTCGATCATTCACCGGCCGGCCTATCTCGATCTGGTCATCCTGCGCCGCTTTGCCGACGATGGTAGCCTTACTTCCGAACGGCGCTTTTTTGGCCTGTATGCCGCAAGCGCCTACAACACACCGGCGCGGCATATTCCCGTGCTGCGCCAGAAAATCGAAGCCGTGCTGGCGCGCACGGCAGCCGATCTGGGCGGGCATCGCGGCAAGGCGATGCTCAACATCCTGGACACCTATCCGCGCGACGAGCTCATCGAGATCAGCGAAGATGACCTGGCCCGCATCGCCACCGGCATCCTGGGGCTGCACGAGCGTCAGCATGTCCGAGCATTTTTCCGGGATGACATCTACCAGCGTTACACCTCGGTGATGGTGTTCGTGCCGCGCGACAATTACAACACCGACATCCGCCAGAAAATGGTCGACATCCTGCGCGAAGATCTGGCGGGCGAGCAGGTCGAATTCAATGTCGCCATGGGTGACGGCCCGCTGGCGCGCATCCAGTTTCGCGTGCATCGCCGCAGTGGCGAGCAGCCCGCCCAGGACTTCGCCGCGATCGAAGCGCGGATCAGCAAGGCTGCGCAGCGCTGGCAGGATGGGCTGCTGCACGCCCTGGTGGCAAGCCATGGCGAGGAGCACGGCAACCAGCTGTTCCAGCGCTACCAGTACGCCTTCAGCGCCGGTTATTGCGCCGAACACCCGCCCGAACTCGCAGTGCACGACATTGTGCATGCCGATCGCGCCTGCCGGCTCCAGGCACTGCAGCTGGCCTTGCATCCGGCTGGTCCGCTTGATCACGAACTCTGGCGCATCAAGCTCTACCACGCCCAGGCAATCACGCTGTCTGCCTGTCTGCCGCTGCTGGAAAACCTCGGCCTGCAAGTGCTGGACGAACGCCCGCATGCCGTCACACTGGCTGACGACAGCTCGGCTTGGATCATCGACATCGGCATCCGCCTGCCCATCGGGGCGTCGCTGGAAAATCCTGCGGACCGCGAGCGCATTCTGGCCGGCTTTGCCGCGATTTTTGCCCGGCAGACCGAAAATGACAGCTTCAACCGGCTGCAATTGCTGGCCGGCATGAACTGGCAGGATGTCCGGCTGCTGCGTGCCTATTGCCGCTACCTCAAACAGGTCGGGCTCAATCATTCAGCCGACCTGCTGGCCGACACCCTGCTCAAGCACGCCGGCATCGCCCGCCAGCTGGTGATGCTGTTTCATCTGCGCCACCAGCCCGACGACCCGCAGGATGCCGTGGCCGATCTGCTGGCCGAGGAAATCGCCCAGGCCTGTGCGGCACTGCCCAGCGTCGACGACGAGCGCATACTCAGTGGGCTACTCTCGGCCTGCGAGGCCACGGTGCGCAGCAATTTCTTCCAGCAGGCCGCCGATGGCGCACCGAAGCATTACCTGTCCTTCAAGATCGCATCGGCACGGGTACAGGGCATGCCGCAGCCGACGCCGCTTTACGAGATTTTCGTGTACGGCGCCGAGTTCGAGGGCATCCACCTGCGCGGTGGCAAAGTCGCGCGCGGCGGCTTGCGCTGGTCCGATCGTCGCGAGGATTTCCGCACCGAGGTGCTGGGGCTGGTCAAGGCACAGATGGTGAAAAACACGGTGATCGTCCCGGTAGGATCGAAAGGCGGCTTCGTACTGAAAAACCCGGCCAGCGATCGCGAACAATGGCTGGCGCAGGGCAAGGCCTGCTACCAGGACTTCATCCGCGGCCTGCTGGACCTGACCGACAATCTGCAACAAGGACAAATCCAGCCTCCGCCGCGGGTACGGCGCCGCGATGCGGATGACCCCTATCTGGTCGTCGCGGCCGACAAGGGCACGGCCAGTTTTTCCGATCTGGCCAATACGGTCAGCCAGGAATACGGCTTCTGGCTGGATGACGCTTTTGCCTCCGGCGGCTCGGTCGGCTACGACCACAAGAAAATGGGCATCACCGCGCGCGGTGCCTGGGTATCGGTCGAACGGCATTTTCGCGAAATGGGGCTGGATACGCGCAGCGAAGCCTTCACCGTGGTCGGCATTGGCGACATGTCGGGTGATGTCTTCGGCAATGGCATGCTGCTCTCGCCCTGCATCCGGCTGCTGGCGGCCTTTGACCATCGCCACATTTTCCTCGATCCCGACCCGGACCCGGTCGTGGCGCTGGCCGAGCGGCAACGGCTGTTTGCCCTGCCCCGCTCGTCCTGGGAGGACTACTCGCCCGAACTGATTTCCGAAGGTGGCGGTGTATATTCCCGTAGCCTAAAGAAGATAAGGCTCAGCCCGCAGATACAGTCAGTCCTATCCATTGCCGAGGCCGAGCTGGAGCCGGCCGCCCTGATCCAGCGCCTGCTGCGTGCCCCGGTTGACCTGCTGTACAACGGTGGCATCGGCACTTATGTCAAGGCCAGCCACCAGAGCCATGCCGAGGTGAACGACCGCGCCAATGATGCGGTGCGCATCGACGGGCGCGAGCTGCGCTGCCGCGTCGTTGCTGAAGGCGGCAATCTGGGCTTCACCCAGTCCGGACGCATCGAATACGCGCTCGCGGGCGGGCGCATCAATACCGACGCCATCGACAACTCCGCGGGGGTGGACTGCTCCGACCACGAGGTGAACATCAAGATTCTGCTCGGCGCCATCCTGCGCAACGGCGATCTGACCCTCAAGCAGCGCAACGAGCTGCTGGCGAGCATGACCGACACCGTCGCCGCGCAGGTACTGGCCGACAATGCCGCGCAAACACTGGCCATCACGCTGGAGCTGGCCCAGGGCATGTCGTTGCTGCCCGTACACCAGCGTCTGATGCAAAGACTGGAAAGCCAGGGCAAGCTCTCGCGGCGGCTGGAATACCTGCCCTCCGACAGCGTGCTGCAAGAACGCCAGGCCAGCGGCCAGTCCCTGACGCGCCCCGAGCTCGCCGTACTGCTGGCCTACGCCAAGATCGTGCTCAACCAGGCCTTGCTCGCCAGCACCCTGCCCGATGAGCCCAGACAGGTGGGCAATTTGCTGCACTATTTTCCTGCTGCACTGGTCGCGCGCTACGAAACGGACATCCTGGCGCATCCCTTGCGGCGCGAAATCATCGCCACGATACTCACCAACCGCATCGTCAACAATTACGGCCTGACCTGCGTTTTCCGCCTGACCGAAGAAACCGAGAGCCCCGACGAGCGCGTGATCGCCGCGCTCCTGCAGGCCGAAGCGCTGCTGGGCAGTACCGGCCTGATCACCGCGCTGGAAGCGCAGGAGACGCCGCTGCCCAGCGACGAGCGGGTGGCCCTGCTGCTGGCCATCCGCCGGCATACCGAACGGCTGGCACGCTGGCTGCTGCAGCATCCGGGACTCTGCGCCGACACACTGGCGCGCTGGCCGCAACTGCAGTCTGCGCTACTGGAAAGCCACGGCGTATCGGCCGCAGCCAGTGCCGGCTGGCTGGTGCGCACGCTGTTGCCGCACTCACTGGGTCTGATGGAGTTGCTGCAGCGGCTGCCTGCCGGGATCGACCCCGCACAGCTGCCCGCCTTGCTGGCCGACTATCTGGCGCTGCATCGCCGGCTCGGGCTGGACTGGCTGTCGGCCACCATCGAAGGGCTGCCGCGCGGCAATCGCTGGCAGACCCTGGCGCGGCTGGCCGCGCGCGATGAACTCAACCGCATTCTGGCCGAACTCACGCTGGCCGTGGGCGCCGCCGGAGCCGGTCGGGCAGAAGACTGGCTGGCCGGACAGGCAGAGGCGCTGACGCGCATTGATCGTCTCTTTGCCGGGCTGCAACAGGAGCAAGCCGACCTCGCCATGATCACGGCAGCCCTGCGCGAACTGCGGGCAAGGCTGCTGGCCTGACAAGGGGCAGCCAGCGCGCCGGGAGGCTGGTATAATCGGCGGTTTTGCAAGATAAAACGGACTGAACTGCATGGAAGCGGAACAGCTCAATCAGATCGCCAACCGGTTTGATGATCTCGGCCAGCGCGCCGATGAATTGAAGCGTTATCTGGATTACCCGGCCAAGGTCGACCGCCTCGAAGAAGTGGTGCGCCTGATCGAAGACCCGGAACTCTGGAACGACCAGAAAAAAGCCCAGGAAATCGGCCGCGAGAAAAAAGCGCTCGAAGATGTGGTCGTGGTGCTTGACGATGTCAGCAATGGCGTGCGGGATGGCCGCGAGCTGTTCGACATGGCGCGTGCCGAAGACGATTTCGACACCATCGCCGCGATCGAGGAAGACCTGGTCGCGCTCGAAGAGCGCATCGCCAAGCTCGAATTCCGCCGCATGTTCAACAATCCGATGGATCCAAGCCCCTGCTTCATCGACATTCAGTCGGGCGCCGGCGGCACCGAAGCCCAGGACTGGGCCGGCATGCTGCTGCGCATGTACGTACGCTATGGTGAGCGCAAGGGTTTTGACGTTGAAGTGCTGGAAGAATCCGCCGGTGAAGTCGCCGGCATCACCAGCGCGACGATCAAGCTCTCCGGTGACTACGCCTTCGGCTTTTTGCGCACCGAGACCGGCGTGCACCGCCTGGTGCGCGTGTCGCCGTTTGACTCCAACGCGCGCCGCCATACCTCGTTCTGCTCGGTGTTCGTCTACCCGGAAGTCGACGACAGCATCGAAATCGAGATCAATCCGGCCGATGTACGCACCGACACCTTCCGCGCCTCCGGCGCCGGCGGCCAGCACATCAACAAGACCGACTCGGCCGTGCGCCTGACGCACATCCCGACCAATACCGTCGTGCAGTGCCAGAACGACCGTTCCCAGCACAAGAACCGCGACGAAGCCTGGAAAATGCTGCGCGCCAAGCTCTACGAGCTGGAGCTGAGGAAGCGCATGGAAGCGCAGCAATCGCTCGAAGCCGGGAAGTCGGATATTGGCTGGGGTCACCAGATCCGCTCCTACGTTTTCGACCAGAGCCGCATCAAGGATCTGCGCACCGGTTATGAAGTGGGCAACCTCAAGGGCGTCATGGACGGCGATCTGGACGGCTTCATCGAGGCCAGCCTGAAACAGGGCGTTTAAATGTGTGCATTGCGTAGGAGGGGTTAAGCGCAGCGATACCCATCACTACCGCAAACTGGATCAAACCTTGATGGGTATCGGTCTACGACCTCAACCCATCCTACGAATTCGGGGCAGATGCCTGGGTATCTGCCTGTAACCTCCATAAATAAAGAATCGCAGGCAGATACCCATGTCCGACGAACAAATCATCCAGCAAGACGAAAACCAGATCATCGCCGAGCGCCGTGCCAAACTGGCCGCGATCCGCGAGAAAGGCGTCGCCTTCCCCAATGACTTCAAGCGCGAGCACCTGTCCGCCGACCTGCACGCCAAATACGGCGAAGTCGAGAAGGAAGAACTGGAAGCCAAGGCCATTGTCGTCAGCGTTGCCGGCCGCATGATGCTCAAGCGCGTGATGGGCAAGGCCAGCTTTGCCACCGTGCAGGACGGGGCTGGCCGCATCCAGTTCTACGTCAGCCGCGACTCGGTCGGCGAGGATGTCTACGCCAGCTTCAAGACCTGGGACATGGGCGACATCATCGCCGCCCGCGGCACGCTGATGAAAACCAAGACCGGCGAACTCTCGGTGCAAGTTACCGAATTGCGCCTCCTGACCAAGTCGCTGCGCCCGCTGCCGGAAAAATTCCACGGCCTGACCGACCAGGAAACCAAGTACCGTCAGCGCTACGTCGACCTGATCACCAACGAGCAGTCGCGCAACACCTTCATCAAACGCAGCAAGATCGTGCAGCGCCTGCGCGAATACATGGTGAACGAAGGTTATCTGGAAGTTGAAACCCCGATGATGCACCCGATTCCGGGCGGCGCATCGGCCAAGCCGTTCGCCACGCACCACAATGCGCTCGACATGCCGCTCTACCTGCGCATTGCGCCCGAGCTGTACCTGAAGCGTCTGGTGGTCGGCGGTCTGGAGCGCGTGTTCGAAGTGAACCGCAACTTCCGCAACGAAGGCATGAGCACCCGCCACAATCCGGAATTCACCATGGTTGAATTCTATGAGGCGTATGCCGACTACCAGCGCATGATGGAAATGACCGAAGGCATCATCCGCGCCTGCGCGATCGAAGCCACCGGCCACGCCGTCGTCGAATACCAGGGCAAGCAGGTCGACCTGTCCAAGCCCTTCGCCCGCTTCACCATTGCCGGCGCAATCAAGCACTACAACCCGGAATACACCGACGAACAGCTGCATGATCGCGCCTTCCTGAAGGCCGAAATTGCGCGCCTGGGCGGAAAGCCCGTTCTTACTGATGGCATTGGCGGCCTGCAACTGAGCCTGTTTGAAGAGAATACTGAGGGCAAGCTGTGGGAGCCGACCTTCATCGTCGATTATCCGGCCGAAGTGTCGCCGCTGGCGCGCGCATCTGACACGCAAGCCGGCATCACCGAGCGTTTCGAGCTGTTCATCGTCGGCCGCGAGCATGCCAATGGCTATTCCGAGTTGAACGATCCGGAAGACCAGGCCGCCCGCTTCCAGGCACAGGTTGACCTGAAAGAAGCCGGCGACGATGAAGCCATGCACTTTGACGCCGACTACATCCGGGCGCTTGAGCACGGCCTCGCGCCGACCGGTGGTTGCGGCATCGGTATTGATCGATTGGTCATGCTGCTGACCGACGCGCCGAGCATCCGCGACGTCATCCTCTTCCCGCAAATGCGCAGAGAGGATTAACCAACCTCTTTCGCCAAGGCCCGCGAAACCCGCATGAAACTTAGGTTTGTGCGGGTTTTTTCTTGCGCTGAGTTCCGCTGTCTTTCAGCAAAAGCCGGGTATCTTTGGGGGTATATTTAGGGGTATATTTCGCTTGTTTTCATCAGCAGATACCCCCAGCGAGGTTTTGTGGCTCTGACCAAATTGCAGGCAGACAATGCCAGGCCAAGAGAGGACGGCAAGCCGTTAAAGCTGTCGGATGCCTTGGGGCTGACCCTGTGGGTAATGCCTACAGGGGCGAAATACTGGCGCTGGAAGTACCGCTGGGGCGGCAAAGAAAAATCGCTAGCCCTTGGCGTGTACCCCGAGGTGTCGCTCAAAGAGGCTCGCCAAAGGCGAGACGCCGCCCGCCTGCAATTGGCGCAAGGTGATGACCCCAGCGCCGCCCGCAAGGCGGAAAAACTCGCTCGTCAGATGGCCGCACGCGACAGTTTCGAGGTTGTGGCCAGAGAATGGCACCGGGTTGAAGCCGCGCAATGGGCTCCCGGCCATGCGCGTGCAGTTTTGCGCACGCTGGAAATTCATCTTTTCCCGGCCATTGGCGCGCGTCCTGTTCGCGCGGTGACATCGGCGGAACTGCTGACCTTGTTGCGGCGCATTGAGCAGACTGGCAAGCGGGATACCGCCAAGCGTCTGCGTGAACGCTGCTCGGCTATTTTTGCACTGGCGATTGCGTCCGGCCTGGCCGAATCCGACCCTGCCGCGCCTTTGGTGCGGGCTCTGCAGGCGCCAGTCAGCAAACCACGTGCGGCACTGTCACGCGAGCAGTTGCCAGCGTTTCTGCAGCAACTGTTTTCCACCGAGGATT
Source organism: Chitinilyticum litopenaei DSM 21440 (assembly GCF_000428145.1). Classification (GTDB taxonomy): domain Bacteria; phylum Pseudomonadota; class Gammaproteobacteria; order Burkholderiales; family Chitinibacteraceae; genus Chitinilyticum; species Chitinilyticum litopenaei. The sequence continues at coordinate 70,028 of NZ_ATZJ01000007.1, forward strand.
GCGCACTGCAGACGCGCTATCTGATCCAGGTGGTGATGATCTGCTTTACCCGCATTGGCGAAACCGTGATGGCTGAATGGGCGCATATCGATTTCGACAAGGCGGAATGGACAATCCCGCCGGAAAACCGCAAGCTGAAACACAAGCTGAAAGCGGCGGGAAGTCCGCATGTAGTGCCACTGCCCAGGCAGGTTCTGGAGATTTTCACCAAGCTGCAGAAATTCCAGCAGGACGGCAACCCCTATGTATTCCCGGCCATGGCCCGCAAGAAGAGCAGGCACATGAGCGCCACGACACCGCTTAAGACCTTCGAGCGCATGGGTTATGCCGGGAAGGACAAAAGCAATGGCCACATTGTCACGCATGGTTTCAGGGCCACAGCTTCCACCATTCTGAACGAGGCGGGTTTCAATCCGGATGCGGTGGAGCGCCAGCTGTCACATGGCGAGCCCAACCAGGTTCGCGCCGCCTACAACCGCGCCTACTACATGCCGGAGCGCTTGGCGATGCTGCAATGCTGGGCCGATTACCTCGACAGGGTACTAGAGGAAGGTACTGCTTTGCCCTTGTTGGCACCGGCCAGAGTTATCCCCTGATTCTGTGGATAAGGGGGCTGACTGAGCGGCAAATCTTTTGCCAATCAGGCAATCTGCTGGCCTGCCAAAGAATTACGCAGACTCAAGCCCGTTGGTATTTCATGCGGTAGCAGCCAGGGCAGATGTAGCCGGTATTGCGTTTCACCCTCATGGCCCGGTCGTCGTACAGCTCCACCATGTCAAAGTCCTTGACGTTGGTGATGGCCAACTCGCCCAAGCCTTGCGCCGACAACCAGGCCCGCACGTGCTGCACCTGGTTTGGATCAGAGGCGCGGGCTGTGAAAATTCGTACCTCCCTGCCGGCAGCGATCAACTCCCTTACCCGGTCAAGCATCGGCTTGATCGGCTCCCCGATGCAGCCATCCATGTAGCCGTGATGCGTGGCCAATGTGCCGTCCAGGTCAACGCCAGTCCATTTACCCATCTTCATATCCTCCGTTGATATGCGCCGTTTGCCCCATAAACGGCCTCTGGCGCGTTGCATGCCCAATGCATGCTTTGTGCCATTCGGGGCCGGATAACGCAACAGAGGCCCGCTGTGCGCCAGTCATGACCAATTAGCCGGACAGAGGAGCTGGCACCCCTGGCGCGCCATCGAAGCCCCGCCTCGCCCCCACCCTTCAGGGGGCGCTTTCCATGCAGGTGCATAAATGCCGCTAACCCGCGCCAGTTCTGGGGTGGCGCGGGGCGGCAAGGCGTGAAAAAAACTTGCGGATTTATGCAGTCTCAGGGGGTGTTGCCGCGACAGAAACAGCGGCAAATCGCGCACTCAGCCGGGCAACAGCAAAAAGCACTTGCGCCAAGGCTCTCTGGCTTCTTTTATCCGCCGCCAGCCTGCAAAACCAGCGCATTAACCCCGACCGAGGGCCTGGCCAATGCGCGCACATAAATCCGCCAAACCATCGCTTGCGGGTTTCATCGGCTTGCGCCTGCATGCAGAAAGAAACCATTTTCGGGGGTTCTTGCTGTGCCAGCCGCTGGCACAGCGGCCAGTGCATGACCAGCCACCATCGCTCCGGCATTGTTTACTCCATACCGCAAGGCAGTGCATGCCAGCGGTTCCCGGTAAACAACAGCAGGAGGTAAATGTCATGGCGGCCACCGCCCAATCTCATAGCTCCACCCATCCGGCCAAGCTGGATCGGTTCGTACGGCTCCCCGAAGTGCGCCGCATCACCGGCCTGTGCACCACGACCATCTATGCCCGCATCGCCCGGAACGAGTTTCCGAAGCAGATCAGCTGCGGCGGTCGTGCCGTTGCCTGGCTTGAAAGCGATCTGATTGCCTGGCAACAACGCATTCTGGATCAGCAAACCAACAAGAATTGACGAGGTGTTAAATGGATTTTCTTACGCAAGAACAGCAGGACGAAATAACCCGACTGCAAGCCGATTACCAAACGGCGCTGGCCGAATTTCTGGCCAAGCATGAAGTAGTGCAAGCGCTGGATGAAAAGCTGGCAGCCATCGACAAGACCATCTCCGCAGCGGAAAGCGAAGCCGAGGCCGCCCGCAGCGAGCGCAAATCGCTGATTGCCACCCTGCTTGGCAGCGATACCAAGCCACTGAAGGCTGCGAAAGCCAAAGAACGCAGCGCCTATGCCGTTGTCGAGGATTACCAGGAATTGCGTGCCGATCTGGTCAAGGAACGCGAATTGCTGGCTTTTAACGCCATGGATGCCAGAAATAAAGCCGCTCACCTGCGCAACAAAGCCAGAGAGAATATCGGGATCATCCTCCGCAATTATGCCATTCAGCAGCTATGCCAAAGCCAAGCCATGGCTTTGCTGATGACTGCGCTGCGCATCCAGCCAATCGACTATACATTCGCACCCCACCAAGCCACATTCTCAGCTTCAGCATCTCATGCTAATACAGCGTGGTTTGAGCGAGGGATCAGCGGAGCCGACATCAAGGGTGCTCTCACAGAGATTGAGAAAAAATCATTGCAATTGTCGGCATATATCCCCGCCGGACTGGAAAACATTTCCGAACCCGTACCATGCGCCAATAACTATGAGTGGCTAAGCCCAATTGGATACGTAAAACGTAAAGAATCACTGGGCCTGCAGTGAGGATTAGCCATGTCCATGACCTGCCCTCACTGCGGAAAAGTCATGCATGTCCGCACCAGTCAAAAGGCATCTCTAGTCAGCAAAGAGGCATATTACCGCTGCAGCAATGCCAATTGCGGCCATATTGCCATCGGCATTACTGAACTGATCCGAACAGTGGTTCCCGCCAATCACCCGAACCCCAACTGCTCTTTGCCCGTGGTTAAACCTGATAAGGCAGCACCACCCATTTTATTCTGAAACCCATTCTTTAATTTTTACACTGGCAACAGTGTACGGGAATTGCTGCGCCCGTTTTTTGCAGCCTGGAGAAATGCAATGTCTAACAAAATGTGGATTGGTGTCGATCTGGATGGCACCTTGGCTGAAAGTGTATATGGCGGCATTGCCGCACGGCAGATTGGCAATCCGATTGCCAGCATGCTAACCCGCGTCAAGCAGTGGATTGATGACGACAAATACGAGGTGCGCATCTTTACGGCGCGCGCTGCCGATAGCGCACAAATCCCGATTATTCAGCGCTGGTTGGATGATAACGGGATTGGCGGTTTGAAAATCACCCATGCCAAGGATGGCAATCTGGCGTTGATTTTCGACAACATCGCCATTCGCATTGATGAAAACACCGGGAAAATTTGCGAAGACTGCATCAAGTATTTGAACCAGCAGAAATTCAAATATACCGCCACACCGCGCATTCAAGCCATGGCGTATGTATCAGGGATGACTGGAAATAACTACAGCGCCGATGGTTTCATGCAGACCGATTGCTAACCAGCCGGATTGAAAAGCGCGCGGGGGTTCGCTTTCAATCGCCAACCGAATTGACCACTCACCGGGGCAGCGAATGAGGAAATGGAAATAGCACGCGGCAATGCCGCCAACTTTCAGGAGTAATGCCATGCAACAGACAAAAGAAAAGCCCCGCGAACGGGGCTCAAATAATCCTTTAAATCACCTTACCCAATTACCCACAGCAGCGCGGAGTAAAAGGACAATGTATTCTGCATCACACCGTTTCGGTAAGCAAGCGCGATTTGCCCGTGTCCGGCTTGACACACCGGCCAATCCGGCCAAAAATGCGGCAGCTGCGCTCAATCGCGCAGCCGGGTTTGGCGACCCGATCAAGAAGGCGGACAGCCGCCCTGCGGCTTTTTTTGCGTCCGCTTGCAACACCATTGGTACGTCCTCGATGGCGGGCCGTGGTGGGGATACCTTCGGGTATGCCGGTTCCTTCTTGCCGGTTCGCCAACCCTGCCACGCGCCTGCCCCCTCCGTTTGGCGACGGAGCGGCGGGCTACACGCCCATCAAGAAGGAGGACTCCCCATGTCCAGGTTCCGCCGCATCCTGCGCGCGCTTTTCCCCGCTACCGCCCATCCTGTATCCATCGTTGCCACCGAGCTTGAGGCCCGAGCGCTTGCCACTTTGCTGGCCAGCCAAGGCCGACGCGCCATCTACCACGCCACCGCGAACGGCTTTGCCGTGGGGGTGGTGGCATGAAGCGCGATCTTTACACCATCCCTGCGCTGCCGGAATGCGCCGTGGCAGAACACCCGCTGCGCGCGCTGCTGGCCAGCGCCCAATCCCCTGCCCAGGCTGAGGCTCTGGAGTCCCTGAGCCAGCGACTGCATCACGTGAATGATGCCCTCGTAGAACAGGAAGAGGGATTGCTCGCCTTGCTCACTCTGCTTGGCTACTCAGAAACCCAATCCATCAATTGCGCCCTTCTGGAGTGCCTGCTGATGCCCATCGTGGCACGCCTGCAGCACACCACAACCGCGCTGCACAACCTGATTGACTGAGGGGAACGAGATGATGAATAGCAAACAAGCGCTGGCCAATGAAATGGCGCGCCTGGGCAAACGTTGCGGGCGAAAACTTGGTGTCGAGCTTGGCAAAGACCTGCTCGGCTTCGCCCACATTGACCTGGATATGGCAAGAAAGCAGGATGAACTGGAAGTTGCCGCTGCAATGGCATTTGGTCGCGGCGTCATCGAAGGCTGCCTTTTTCAACTCACAGGAGCCGAAATCAGTGAACAGGAAATCGGCCTGGTGCTGAACCGTCTGCACGCCATGGTGCTGCAGGCTGTTGCTACTGCTGGAGGTGCGCAATGAACAAACTCTATGACGCCACCCTGCTGGCCGTAGCCGATGGTCAGCTGACCATAGCGCTGATCCTGGGCGAAACCGAACAGCAATTGATCCTGCCTTGCGCCCCCGGCGGCGGGGATTGGCAATCCCGGCAAATCGGCCAAATTGGCATTGCCGAGCAGTATGCCAATGACGAGGGGCACTGGCGCTTTATACCCTATCTGGAACAATCCCTGCGGCGCTGCCCCGATCTGGATTGCCACTACGGCGACGAACTGCAACTTGGCTGGCGTTGCGAGCAGCTGGGTGAATTCAGCGCTCCGGCACATATTGTCCCAGGCGCGGAAGGCGCCTTTATCCCCGATGAAACCAGGCCGCTTACGCTGCCAGTCCCTCCGGAGTTCTTCGAACTTTGCAATCAGTTCAACATGAGTGCCGAGTGGGTATTGCGCGGATTCATTGCCGATGCCGCCGAACTGCGGAACTACGTGGCCGAGCCGCGCGCCGACGGCTACAGCAGCAATGGCAGCGATGAACGCATGCTGGCCAATGACTATCTGGAGCGCGCCTATGCGGCACTGCGCCGGGGAGGACGGCCATGACACCGGGAACTCACGAAACCGGCCAGCTTGGCGGCTATTTTTCCGCCCTGAAAGACCGGATTGACCTGCATGATCTGGCCGGCAAGCTGGGGTTGAAACGCCAAGGACAGAACGGCAATTACCACAGCCCGCATCACCCGGACAAAGGCGCATCGCTCTCGGTCTTCAATGGCGGGCGCGCCTGGAAAGATCATTCCGGCGAAGCGCAAGGCAGCTGCATTGATCTGGCGCTGTTTTGCCGGCCAGATTTGCGCACCCCGCTTGAGGCCGCCCGCCTGCTGGGCGACTGGTACGGCCTGCCCATGCCCAGCGCATCAGCACGCCAAACCGGCAAACCGGTAGAGAAAACCAAGGCGGAATTTATCGCAGAGCGCTGCCTGGAAAAACCGGAAGCGGTCGTGGACTACCTCAAGGGCCGCGGCATTTCCGAGAGCGTGATACGGCATGCCATCCAGCAAAAAACGCTGGGCTGGAATACCTGGCAAAGTGGCAGCATTGCCGCTGGCCAGGTTGGGCATGGCGGGCCGGCGGCAGCCTTCATTGTGCGCAGGCAAAACCCGGCTCGCGTGGCGGCTGTGGATCTCCGGTATGCCGATCCGGCGCTGAATGGCGGCAACAAAACCAGCAGCCAGGGCGAACGCGACGGCATCGGCTGGACCAGCGACCTGCAACGCCTGCTGCGTGCGCATGTGGTGTACCTGGTGGAAAGTCCGATCAATGCGCTTTCCATTGAAACCTGCGCAGAGCACGGCCTTGGCAAAGGATTTGCCGCGCTGGCCCTGCGCGGCACCGGCAATGCCACGAAAATTGATTGGGCATTCCTGCACGGCAAGCGGGTGATTGTGGCGCTGGATCAGGCCGATGCGGTCAACCCGGTCAGCGGAGAGCGTCCAGGGCTGAAAGCGGCCTGGGCTCTGAACGATGAACTGGTGCGCCATGGTATCGCCGCGCAGTTTGTCGACATGATGGACTGGGAGGACGGCGAGGACATCAATGACGTGTTGCAGCAGCATGGCGCTGCCGAGCTGGCCAAGCGCCTGAAGCGGCTGGAGCCCTGGCTGATTGCCGGCATGCCGGCAGGGAGCGAAGCCGACCGCAGCAAACTGGAAGGACGGCGGCGCATTTTCCTGCCCGCACACGACCTTGGCGTTTACTGGCGCTTCCGCTGCCGGCCAGACTTCACCCAGTACGTGGAAAAATTCGAGCAGGGCAATGAGGACGAAGGGCCGAAACGGGAAACCCTGGGCGACCTGTGCTCATTCCGGATTGCCGCCCTGACCCGCCTGCGCATCCAGGGCCACCAGGCCACGCTTTCCGGCATGCCAGACACCAGCTATGAGCTGCTGTTCGGCATCAGCGCGCAGACGGCGCGACATGGCGACCAGCTTTGCCGCCATGTGGCCACTGAGGACAAACTGCACAATCTGGATTGGTGGGGACAGCGCTTTGGCGCGATCTGGAAACCCGGCGAATTCAAGCGCATGGTGAACATTCTGGAGCGTACTGCTGGGCTGCATGAGCAAAGCGTGGTGAATTTCGTCGGGCTGGCCTGGAGCAATGGCGAACTGACGGCGCGGGAAGGCAAGGACTGCTTTTTTCTCGATCCGGACAAGCAGTGCCCCTATGCCGCGCTGACCTTCCCGCGCGGCACGCCAGAACAGGCGGCGCGGGTGATTCGCGCCTATCAGCAAACCTTCAAGCAGAATGCGGCCAGCATGGCGCTGGTATGGGTGCTGGGGGCGCACCTGAAAAACGTGCTGGATTTCTACCCGCACTTCCAGATGCAGGCGGAGAAAGGCGCGGGCAAATCCAAGCTCATGGAATCGCTGGAGCGCCATACCGCGTTTACGGTGTTTTCCGGGCAATCGCTGAAGACCGATCACCGCCGCCGCATGTCCGTGTCGTACACCTCACAGCCGGTGGCCTGGGACGAGTTTTCCAAGCTGCCGCGCGCAGTGCTGGGCGATATTGACGAGCTGCTGCAAAGTACCTACCGCAGCAGCTACACCAAGGTCGGGGCCAGCGCCCTGCCTTACCTGATGTGCGCCCCGGTGCTGCTGGCCGGTGAAGAAGTGGATGTGCAATCGCTGCAGTCAAAGATTTGCCGCACCACGCTGTCAGTGGCCAAACAAGGCCCGCTGCTGCCGCGCGACCTGCCCCAGTTCCCGCTTTGGCAGTGGCTGCAGTTTCTGGCCAAGACAGCGCCAGGCGCGATTCGGGAGAGTTTCCAGCGCTGGCAGACCACCTGCAGCAACTACAGCCGCGCCAGCCAGCAAGACCCAACAGCGGCACGGATGCGGGAGAACTACGCGGCCATCCTGACCGCCTGGACGCTGCTGTGCGACTTTACCGGGCTGGATCAGGACGAGGGCGACTTCGTGAACGACTTGCTGGCGGAAATGAACCGGCACATCACGGAAACCGACAGCGAGCGACAACCCTGGGTGTGGATCATGGAAATTTTCGCCTCCGAGCTGGAAGCGGGCCGCTTCGATTACCCCTACTGCTGGAGCAATCGGGATGGTGAACCCGTGTTGTGCGTACGAGCCGCCCACATCATGGATCACCTATCCACGGCCAGCCATTTGCGCTCCAAATTTGACGCCATGCCGATCAAAACCAGCCGGGTTTTCAAGCAGCAGCTGCTATCCAGCGGTGCGGTCATTGGCGATGAGGCCACCAAGGTGATTGCCGGCCGGCGCGTGGTGAAGCTGCAGGAAATCAGCATCAAGCGACTGGGGCAATTCAACATCCACCTGTCACCCAGCCATGAACAGGCAGGATGACAGGCTTGTATCCGGCCCATGCCGTAGATACAATGTATAAACATTACATGGGAGGTGCTGTCATGCGGCTATCCATTCAGAAATGGGGGAACAGCGCCAGCGTTCGCCTGCCCGCTGCGCTGCTGGAACAAATTGGCGCGACGGTCGGCAGCACGCTGGATGTGACCGTGACCAAGGATGGCGTTTTGCTCAAGCCGGCACGCCGCCCCAGCTACAAACTGGCCGATCTGCTGGCGCAATGCGATGCCAGCCAGCCACTACCGGAAGACCTGGCCGCTTGGGAAAACATGACGCCGATCGGGAGAGAGGAGGTATGAAGGCATTCCGGCGCGGCGATATTGTGCGGGTTTGCCTGAACCCGACCGTGGGGCGCGAACAGCAGGGCGACATGCGCCCGGCGCTGGTGCTGAGTTCTGAACCCTTCAACAAAATGGCCGGGGTGGCTGTTATCGCCCCGATCAGCCAGGGGGCCAACTTTGCGCGCGTGGCCGGATTCACGGCCAGCCTGTCGGGCTCTGGCTGTGAAACGCAAGGCGTTGTTGTTGCCAGCATGCTTCGTTCTGTGGATCTGCAAGGCCGGCAGGCCAAATTTGTCGAAACCGCGCCGGATTACGTCGTTGCTGACGTGCTGGCGCGTGTCCAGGCGATTTTTGATTAAGCAACAAGGGCCTACATGTCTTTCACCTGCCCTCACTGTGGCGATCAAATGCATGTCCGCTCCAGCAGGATGATGAGCGAAAGCTGCAAAGAAACATATTACAGGTGTCGCAACAAGGATTGCGGCGCTGGAGGGAAGGCTCATTCCACTATAGCCCCACTCTATCTACCGGCGACTTACGCAACTCCCGAGTTCGTTACCAGCGTGCGCAAAAAATTGAACCTGACTCAACAACAAGCCGATGAAATTTTGGCCTGTCGCGATGATGATGTGTTCGCAGACTATGAAAGCGGCAAGATCAAACCACCGCGAATTTTGGCCAAACTGCTGAAATTGCTGGATCGTCATCCTGAGCTGCTTGATGAAATCAAAAATGCCTGATGTCGCCTCACTCCTCGATAGCGAGGCTGCCAGTCAGGCGCCTCTCAATCAGGCACTGGCCAGTGGCGACATGATGGAGCTATCCAGGGCGCTCAGGCAGGTTGCCAGCCGCGATCAACAAGACATCGTGCGCTTTCCCGTTGCCATTGAAGCGGGCGATGACCTGCACGCTTATGGCGTCGTTGTTCCTGATCTGCCGGGGTGCTTTTCGGGTGGCGACTCCTTGCAGGATGCCATCACCAGCGCAGCGGAAGCGATCACGCTGCACTTGTCTTGTCTGGCCACCGATGGGCGACCCTTGCCACGCCCCAGCCTGGATGCCGAGCACTGGCGCAACCCCGAATTTGCCGGTTTCAGCTGGGCAATCATCCGCATCGATCTCGCCCAGCTCGACAACCTTTAGCCGATCCGGCGCAATTCATCCCGAAGCGCATCGAATTGGCGTGCACATTCCCGCGTAATGGTCGGCAGTGGCAAACTGGCCTCTGTCCGGCCTCCACCGCTGCGAGCGGGATTTGCATAGCAAGCCAGCTCGCCAGATGCCAGCGATTGCCCGAAACAGCCCTGCTGCCATTCCCGCACTTTTTCCCGGCTGGTATCCAGGCCAAGAAAAGCCGCTTCCGTGAGCTGCTGGATCACGTAGCGCCGCCAGCGCTTCATCAGGCCACCATACGCGGCAGCGGCGGCCCCCATTTCGCTACGGTCGCCTGCGGTTTTGGCATCAGCGAGCCTTTCCATAGCGTCCTGCGCCTGCTCGGCAAAGTCAGTTGCCCTGTCATTCGTCTGAATATCGCACTCTGCCGCCAGTTTTTTTGCGGCCTTCCGGATGTATTTCACGATTAGAAAAAGCCCATGCGCGTATAAGTACCCGTACTTATACACCTCAAAATCCTTACAAACCAGCCATAAACCGGCATTTTCAGTTACGGCACGTGAAATATCGCCATGAAAAAGGAAACGGATCAAAACGACAGAAAAGGCAGGCTGCCTATTTTTTGCTGTGGATAAGTGGTTTTGCCCCCTGCAAAAGCTCATTGGGAAGTCACAGGCAGTTGAAAAATTTGGTGTAGTTTGGTGTAGATTTTCGCTAAGTTATTGATTATCTAAGGCGACCCCCTACACCACTACCACCAAAAAACTACACCATTTACCCTTGGAAACTACACCATTTGCCGCAAAATCTACACCGTACCTTTTTTGCGACACTTTCTCTATTTCTTCTTTTTTCTTTATTTTTCAAAGAGAAAGAGAAGAAAAGCGGAGAGAGTAAAAAATGGGCAACTACACCATTTCAAAAACGGGCCTTTTTGGAACTACACCATTTCAAACCAAAACTGCACCGAAATGGTGTAGTTTTGGCGCGCCCAGCTCTTCACCGCTCAAACCCGCGCCAGCATTGGCTTTGCGCCCGACTTCCCGGAAAAATCGAAAAACAAATGGTGTAGTTTTCTGGGCAAATGGTGTAGATTTTCGGGGAAATGGTGCAGCCTGTTTTGTTTATATTCAATGACTTAGCGGCATACTACACCAAATACACCACTTTTTCTCTGTGTGTGTGTTCCCCGCAGAAGCAAAACCGGGACCTTACAAAGTAGTCTCGTTTTTTGCCAATACCCCCACCAAACACCCCCGCCGCCGTCCTACCGGCACACCTGTATCAAGAGCCGCCGTACCTGGGCTTTATGACACCGTTGTCAGACGATGGCAGCCTGTCTATCCTCTTGCCGCTAGTCACTCAAGGAAAGCCCATGGCAGGACCGGCAGAACGCAAGCGCAATTCACGACAGCGCCGCCACGATGCAGCCCAGGCAGCCAAAGCCGCTGGCGCACATAACGTCTGGGTGCCAGTGCAGATGAATACCGAAGTCGATGAAAGCACCCGCGCGGCATTTCGTGACACGGCGCTACGGCACGGCCTGACCGTGGGCAAGCTCTTGGACTTCATTGCGCAAACCCAGTCCCTGGATGCATTTGCACGGCAAGCCCAAGCCGAGTGATGCCATTTCTCAAGTGGCCAAGTACCCCCGATCTTTAACAATCAGGAATGGGTTTTTACCTTGCCGGGGGTATCAATGGGGGTATGCGCCTAACAAAAATCGGCAACAATCATTTATTTTCAATGACTTAATGCTCAATTCCTCTTCCCGCAAATGCGCCGCGAAGACTGAGGTATTGCCCTGCAGCCATCTCAGTGATTGGGCTGCAAACAGATACCCAAAGGGCCGGCTTGATGCCGGCCTTTTTGCATTCGTCGAGTGCCTGCACGGTCAGGACTGGATGATGAATCAATACGGGCTAAACCTGACTTGAAAGTGCACCGATTGCGCCCACGTAGCTGATTGTGCCGGACGCCTAAGCCGGCAGGCCATTGCGCCCCTTCTTCCCACGCCAACAGGAAATCTTCATGAAAGCTGTCCGCATCCACGCCTATGGTGACCGTTCTGTCCTGCGCTACGAAGACGCGCCGCTGCCCGAGTGCGGCGACGACGACGTGCTGATTCGCGTTATCGCCGCCGCGGTGAATCCGGTCGACTGGAAAATCCGCGAGGGCTATCTGAAGGAGATGCTGCCCTACAAGCTGCCGCTGACGCCGGGCTGGGATGTGGCCGGCATCGTCGAGCGCGTGGGCAGCAAGGTCAGCGGTGTTGCGGTTGGTGATCGCGTCTATTCGCGCCCGGACATCAGCCGTCAGGGCAGTTATGCCGAGTACATCGCAGTGCGCGCCAGCGAAGTCGCAGCCATGCCGCGCACGCTGGGCTATGCCGCAGCCGCCAGCCTGCCGCTCGCCGGTATTACCGCCTGGGAATCGCTGATCGACAAGGGCAATCTGCAGGCGGGCCAGAGCGTGCTGATCCATGCCGCCGCGGGTGGGGTCGGCTCGCTTGCCGTGCAGCTGGCGAAATGGCGCGGCGCGCACGTCATCGCCACCGCCTCGGCCGCCAATGTTGCACTGGTGCAAAGCCTGGGCGCCGACGAAGTAATCGACTACCGCACGATGCCGTTCGCTGAACATGTGCGCGATGTCGATCTGGTGTTCGATACGGTTGGCGGCGATGTGCAGGAGCAATCCTGGTCGGTACTGAAGGCCGGCGGCACGCTGGTCTCCATCGTGGCGCCGCCGGATGCCGCACGCGCCGCGGCAGCTGGTGTGCAGGGCAAGTTTGTCTTCATCCAGCCCAGCGCGACCATCCTGCGCGAACTGGCGACACTGGCCGATGCAGGCCAGCTGCGCCCGCTCATCGGCGCCGAATTTGGCCTGGAACGCATTGCCGAGGCGCACGCGCTCAGCGAGAGCGGCCGCACGGTCGGCAAGATCGTGCTGCACATCGGAAAACCCTGAAATCATGCCGGGCCGTGCCGGTCCGGCGGTTTTGCCTGCTTGAGCGAACAAAACCCGGCGTAGCGGCGTCGCCGGGCCGGGTTTTGTTGCCGGTGCTTACTTGCCGGCCGGGTTGATGCCGCGCAACGATTGCGTGCGCTTCTCGCCCAGGCCCTGGCGAATGTTCACCGCGTGATATTTGGCCAGGGCAATGCGCTGCTCCTTGGGGATGCTGTCGTCGTGGTACGCCGCCTGGATCAGCTCTTTCTGGATGAAGGCGAGCTGGCGCGCCATCAGCTCGCAGTTTTCCATCGGCACGCCCTGATTGAGCGAGGCGACGATCTGCAGCGCATCGCGCTTGATCTGGTAGACCAGCGACTTTTTCAACAGCTCGTTGTGTTCGGCGGGCTTGCTGCTCACAGCGGGCAACAGTTCGCTGGGCGGAAAACGCCCGCGCGTTTCCTGCGGCAGCAGGTCGGTCTTGTCAATCAGTCGTGTCAGCCAGCGCAACATGGTGTCATCCTCGTGTACGGAGCAAGCAGAGCGAGGAAAGCTTATAGCACAGCTCGCTGAATCATTACTACGTAATTCCAGGGTCACCCGGCAGGCTGTCGCGGCACCCGCCATGCCGGCGGCATGATTGCAGCGCGTGGCCCGGGATTTCCCCACTTGGGTAATCCCGAATGGACACCGCTTTGGCCCCTGGCTGATAGTTGCGAAAAACTACAGCAACATCCACGGGAATGGCGGTGATGAGCGCAGGACAACGAGACGGCTTTACTTCAACCTTTGGCGTGCTGGTCGCCACGCTGGGTTCGGCAGTGGGGCTGGGCAATATCTGGAAGTTTCCCTACCTGACCGGCGAAAACGGCGGCGCCGGCTTTCTGCTGGTCTATCTGCTGGCCACACTGCTGGTGGGCCTGCCGGTGATGATCAGCGAAATCATGCTCGGGCGCGCCGCGCGCGCCGACGCGGTCAGCACCTTTGCCACGCTGGCGCCGAAACGCCCGGCCTGGCAGGCCATCGGCTTCATGGGCCTGGTTTCCGCCATCCTGATTCTGGCCTTCTATACCGGCGTGGCCGGCTGGGTGTTCGCCTACATTTTCAAGGCGATCAGCGGCGGCATCGCCACGACCGACCCCAAGGTCGCCGGTGCCGCCTTTGGCGCACTGGTCAGCAACCCGCTGCAGGTACTGCTCTGGCAGTGGTTCGTGCTGGCCTTTACCGGCGGCATCATCATCATGGGCGTGTCCAAGGGCATCGAGGCGGTCGCCAAGAAGCTGATGCCCATCCTGTTCCTGCTGCTGGTGCTGCTGTGCGTGCGCAGCCTGACATTGCCGGGCGCCATGGAAGGACTGAAATTCCTGTTCGCGCCAGACTTCTCCAAGATCACCAGCGGCGTGGTGCTCACCGCGCTGGGGCTGGCCTTCTTCAAGCTGTCGATCGGCATCGGCACGATGCTGACCTATGGCAGCTACTTCCGCCCCGAGCAGAACATTCCCGCCACCGCCCTGCGCGTGATGCTGGCCGACCTCACCGTGTCGATGCTGGCCGGCATGGCGATTTTCCCGGCGGTGTTTTCCTTCGGTTTCGCGCCGGCCGGCGGGCCTTCGCTGGTGTTCATGACCATTCCGGCGGTCTTCGCCAGCATGCCGGGCGGGCAGATCTTCATGGTGCTGTTTTTCGTGCTGGCCGCCATTGCCGCCACCGGCGCGATGCTGTCGATCCTGGAAGTACCGGTCGCCGTGCTCAACGAGCGCTTTGGTCTCAGCCGGCGCAATGCCACGCTGCTGTCGGTGGGGGTGCTGGCGCTGGCCGGCGCGCCGGCCATCCTGTCGGAATCGCTGACTGCCGGCTGGCAACTGTTCGGCATGAATCCCTTTGCGCTGTTCGACTACCTCAGCTCGAACGTGCTGATGCCGCTGGGCGGCATCCTGATGTGCCTGTTCGTCGGCTGGGTTTACGGCCTGCCGCAGCTGGAGGCCGAGCTGTCCAATCGCGGACGGCTGGCCAATGGCTGGCTGGTGCGCATCCTCTTCGTGCTGGTGCGTTATGTGTCGCCGCTGCTGGTGCTGGTGGTGATGCTCAACGGCCTGGGCGTGCTGGCGCTGCTGGGGCTGAAGTTCTGAGCGCGAGCGCCAATACAGTGACATGTATTACCATGCAGCCAATTGAATGATTAGGCCACATGGCGATACCCTCGAACATTCAATTCTGCATCTTACGCAGGCAGCACAAGCCGGTACAATCCGGCTTTTGCTTTTTCAGGTGACATCGCGATGAGTGACGCCAGCCTCTCCCCGCTGGGCAAGCCGGTTGCCTACCAGACCGAATACTGCCCTTCCCTGCTGTTTCCCATCCCGCGCCAGGGCAAGCGCGACGAGATCGGCATCACCGGCCGCCTGCCCTTCATGGGCATGGACATCTGGAACGGCTATGAATTGTCCTGGCTTAATCTCCGAGGCAAGCCGCAGGTGGCGATTGCCGTCTTCATGATTCCCGCCGACAGCCCGAACATCGTCGAATCCAAATCCTTCAAGCTGTATCTCAACAGCTTCAACCAGACCAGGCTGGCCAACGCCAGCGCGCTGGCCGAGCTGCTGCGCGGCGATCTCTCCGCAGCGGTCGGCGCGCCGGTGATCGTGCAGATCCGCGAGCCGGAAGCATTTGCCGGGCTGAAATTCGGCGAGCTGGCCGGCTACAACATCGACAATCTGGACATCGAGGTTGACCAGTACACGCCGCAGCCGCAGCTGCTGCGCTGTGACCTCGACGAGGATCACCCGGATGCGGGGCCCGTTGAAGAAATCCTCACGTCCAATCTGCTGAAGTCGAACTGCCTCGTCACCGGCCAGCCCGACTGGGCCAGCGTGCAGATTGCCTACACCGGCCAGCCGATCAACCGCGAAAGCCTGCTGCGCTACCTGATCTCGTTTCGCAACCACAATGAATTCCACGAGCAGTGCGTCGAGCGCATCTTCATGGACATCCTGCGCCAGTGCGAGCCGCTGAAGCTGGCTGTCTACGCGCGCTACACGCGCCGCGGCGGGCTGGACATCAATCCGTGGCGCGCCAACCACAACGGCGCACTGCCCCCCAATCTGCGCGGCGCGCGCCAGTAAGCAGCGCCGAGCCACCGGGGTCTGCCTGGCCAGCTGGCGCTATCGCCTGCCGGCTTCCATACTGCAAGCACTACGCGCAGACGGACCAGGCCATGACAGACCTTTCCCTCACCGAACCGGTCATCCAGGACCCCGAGAGCTTTCAGGACTTCCGCGAAGCGCTGGCCGACTACGCGCCGCGCATCGAGCAGCTGCTGGCCGAACTGCGCCAGCAACCCGCCAACACCGTCCTGATCGCCGACCTGTTCCGCTGCTTTCACAACATCAAGGGCGATGCCGGCCTTTGCCAGGTGCATTTTGTCATCCCGCTGGTCCACAGCGTCGAAACCCTGCTCACGCGCGTACGTGCCGGCGAATTGCGCTGCAGCGAGCTGCTGGGCGAAATTCTCCTGCTGACACTGGATCGCCTCGAGCAGGCGGTGGAAAACCTGGCCGCCAAGCGGCCACTGGCCCAGCTGCAGCTGCTCGAGCTGCAGCTGGGACTGGAAGCGCTGGGTGAAGAGAGCAGCGCTGCGCTGGATGTCGCGGCTGCGCGGCTGATCGAGGCGGTGACCGGCTTCAAGCCGGCAACGGTGCAGCTGCCGCAACGCCTGGGCTTGCAGGCCCAGCTGCCACCCGGCGCCGCACAGGAAGATCTGCATTTCTTTCATTCGCTGGCCCTGCAACTGGAAAACCAGTCTCCGCTCTTTCAGGGACGCACGGCTCGCAACCTGAAACTCGCGCTCGACACCAACCATGCGGCGGGAACACCGGTCGACCCGGTACAGCTTGAGGCCGCCGTGTATCTGCATGACGTGGGCATGATGCTGCTGCCGGCCGATTGCTGGCTGGACAATGGCGTGCTCAATGCCGAGCAGCACGAGCACATGCACCTGCATCCAGGCTGGGCTGCCGGCTTGCTGGCGCGCATGCCGGGCTGGAGTCTGGCCGCCGAAATCTGCCTGCAGCATCACGAGCGCCCCGATGGCAGCGGCTACCCCAATGGCCTGCAGCTGGCGCAAATTCATCATGGCGCGCGTATCCTGGCACTGGTCGATGCCTTTGAGGCGGTGATGCTCAAGCACAGCCATCGCGGCCAGCAGCGCTCGGTCTTGCGGGCCATTTCCGAAATCAATGCCACCGAGCAGCAATTCGATGCCTTCTGGGTCGAACCCTTCAACCGCATCATCCGCACGATGCTGGAAGCCAGCGCCTCGGCCCCCGGCAGTGCTCGCAGCTGAGCGCACGCGCCAGAGAGGAAGGTAGCGCAATGAATTCCCCGGGCATCAGCGAGGAACTGTTCGACACGGTGGCCCTGATCGCCGAGCAGAGCCACGACAAGCGTGCCGAAGCCTTCGGCTTGTGTGAAACCACGCTGGCGCGCGCGCGCGAACTGCATGATGACCTGGCTTTCATCGTCGTGGCCCAGCACTACGCCGTGCTGATCGACCAGCAGGGTTATCCCGACGCCGCGATCAACATCCTCCATGAAGCCCTGCAGCTGGCACAAAGCCATCACCTCTTCGCCGACGAAGCCAAACTGCTCAACCTGATCGGGCGTTCGCTCTACACCCGGGCCGAATACCGCCAGGCCATGCAGGCCTGGGCACGCTGCCTGGAAAGCGCCAGCCTGGCGCATGACCGGATTACCTGGATCTACGCCAAGATCGGCATCGGCCAGATTTACGACGCACTCAATGATTCCGAAACCGCCGTGCAGGTGCTGACCATTGCCGCCGAGCACGCGGAAAACCAGCGCAATCCGGATCTGATCCTGAATGCCCACCTCAATCTGGGCGTCAACCTGTACCGGCTGGGGCGCTACGCCGAAGCCGAAAAGGCCTATGCCATCGTGCTGAGCCTGAGCCGCGAACTGGGCCACAAGGACGACGAGGGCGAAACGCTGTTCCGCTTTGCCGAAATCGCCATTGCCCGCGAACAGTACGACGAGGCACTGACCGGGCTTGCCGCCGCCGAACGGCTATGCCACGAATCCAGCCACTGGTGGGGGCTGGCAAACATCTGTCTTGCCAAGGGCAATGCGCTGGCCGCACAGGGCAAGCACGCCAGTGCCGTCAGCCGGGTACGTGAAGGACTGGAGCACGCGCGTCATGCCGGTGCGACCCACATCGAAGCGCGACTCTGGCATGCGCTCGCGGCCCATGCCGAGCAGCTGGGCGACCTGCAGCAGGCCTATGCAGCCTTCAAGCAGGCCAGCCAGCTTGACCAGCAGGTGCTGGCGGCCAGCTACAATCCGCAGCAGCAGCGCGAACTGGAAGACCTGGCGGGCCTGCGCACCAGCCCGAGCCGGCAGCTGCTGGAGCTGTCCACCGACAGCCAGCTGGAGCTGCACGAGCTTGACGAGGTGCTGGGCGAGCTGGCTGCCAGGGGCTGCGACATTGTCGATGTTCCGCAATGCTCGATCTGGCTGCGCGAGGAAAACAGCCAGCAGCTGCGCTGCATCTGCCGGCATGACCAGCGCCGGCAGCAGGACAGCCGCGGCGATGTACTGCTGCGGCAACAGTTTCCCGTGCTGTTCGGCTTGCTGGATCGCGGCGAGAGCATCATTGCCCACGTTGCCCGTTATCACCAGCACACCTGGCAGCTGTACGAACACTACCTGGGCGCACTGGGCATCGAGGCACTGCTGTGCCAGCCGCTGCAGCTGCACGGACAATGCACCGGGCTGATCATGTTCGAGCACCTGGACGGCCAGCACAACTGGTCAGCCGACGAGCTGCTGCATGCCAGCCAGCTGGCCACCATCGCCACCCGCGTGATCGCCAATCTCGACCGTCAGCGCTTTCTGGAGGACATCGCCAAGCTCAATGTGGCGCTGCGCGAAAGCAATGAGTTGCTGGAAGCGCGCGTGCGCGCCCGTACCGCCGAGCTGGAAAACGCCAATCATGATCTTGCCCAGGCCATGAATCATCTGGTGCAGGCCGAGAAGATCGCCGCGCTGGGCAATCTGGTGGCCGGGCTGGCGCACGAACTCAACACGCCGCTGGGCATCAATATGGTCTCGGCCACCACGCTGATCGACAAGGTCAACGAGCTTGCCCGGCTGATGGCCGAAGGCAGCCTGAAGAAAAGCTGGCTGGAAACCTTTGCCGGCGAAGCCAGCGAAGCGGCCCAGCTGATCGTGCGCAATGCCCGGCGCGCCAGCGACATGATGAACAACTTCAAGCAGGTGGCGGTCGATACCTCGTCCAACCAGCGTCGCACCTTTGATCTGCGCACCACACTGGATGAGGTGCTGTGGGCGCTGTCTCCCCAGTACAAGAACCGCCCGGTCGAGTTCGTGCTCGATGTACCGCAGGGTGTGCTGGTGGACAACTACCCGGGAGCCTTTGAACAGATCATGACCAACCTGATCAGCAATTCGCTGATTCATGGTTTCGTCACGCAACAGACCGGGCGCATCACCATCAGCCTGCTCTCGCCGCCCGACGCCGACGAGTGCGTACTGAGCTATCAGGACACGGGCAAGGGCATTCCCGAAGCGCTGCACAAGCGCGTGTTCGAGCCCTTCTTCACCACCCGCTTTGGCCAGGGTGGCAGCGGCCTGGGGCTCTATCTGGTTTATTCGCTGATCAGCGGGACGCTGGGCGGCGATGTGCGCCTGCAAACACCGCCCGGCGGCAGCGGCGTGCTCTTCGAACTGCGCTTTCCGCGTCAGGCCGCCCTGGACTTGCCGGCCGCAGGCAATCAGGCAGCAGATGCCGAGTCGTAAACGACGAAGTACTTGCGTACGGCCTCGACCACCTCGAAACGCCCGGCAAAACCACCCGGAATGACCGCCGCCTCGCCAGGACCGACCGTGAGGCTCTGGCCGGCCTCGTCATGCAGCCGCACCAGGCCGCTGATCACGCAGAAGAACTCATGCTTGTCGGGGGCAAAGCGGATGCGCCACTCGCCGGGCTCACAGGCCCAGATGCCGCAACTGAGCGCGTGATCGGAACTCTGATAGTGCTCCCAGGTGATGCGCTGGGGCGAATGCGGGCTGAGCAGGCGGTCGGGGCGCGGCTCGTCATGGCTGGCGGCAACGGTGGCGCGAAAATCGATGATCTGCATGAGTATCTTGGGCAGAAATGCTGACTGGAGGCCAAGTATACCGTGCGCAGGGCTCCAGCCTGACAGGGCCCGGGAAAAAGCAGCCAGCAAAACAGCGACTGAGTTGCGCTTGCGCCAATGCTGCTGCCGCGCGGATCTGCCTCCCTGCTCGTCAGACAACGCTACTTTGAACATCAGGGGCACTGCTGCGGGGAAAATACTGAGCAATGCCGCAGTTTGCGGCGCCCTTAGCCACGAATCTCGGCACCGCTGGATGTGGTGCGGGTCTTGCCGGGCGAACCTGCCAGGCCGTCGACACATTTTGGCCGCTGCTGAATGCCCGTATAATCGGGCGACACGGCCCCGTGTGCCGTGCCCCCTTTTCGAGCAGGCCCGCCATGTCCCCATCCCCCGACCCAACCATCCACCCGGTTCAGCTGGATCACCGGCCCGACATCCGCCTGATTGCCTGCGACATGGACGGCACGCTGCTCGACGACGAGCACGCCATCCATGACGATTTCTGGCCGCTGATCGACGAGCTGCACCGCCGCGGCGTGCTGTTCTGCCCGGCCAGCGGGCGCCAGTATTACAGCCTGCTGGAGCGCTTTGCGCCGGTCGCCGACGAGCTGGTCTTCATCGCCGAAAATGGCAGCTATGTCGTCCAGCAGGGCGAGGAGCTCAGTTCGGACTGCCTGGCACTCGACGACGCGCGCGCGCTGCTGCGCGAATACCGCGCGCTGCATGCGCAGCACGCCGACGTGAATGTCGTGCTCTGCGGCAAGCGCTCTGCCTATATCGAAGCGACCGATGCGGCCTTCCGTACCGAGGTGGACCGCTATTACCCGCGCCTGCAGGTGGTCGACGATCTGCTGGCGGTCAGCGATGACATTCTCAAGGTCGCCCTCTTCACCCCGCGCTCGTCGGAAGCGCTGATCCTGCCGGCCTTCGGCGCCTGGCGCGCCAGCCATCTGGTGGTGGTGTCCGGCCAGCACTGGCTGGACATCATGGCGCCGGGCGTCAACAAGGGTTCCGGGATTCGCCATATCCAGCAGCTGCGCGGCATTACGCGCGAACAGACCATGGTGTTCGGCGATTTCCTCAACGACCTGGAAATGATGGACGAAGCCGCCTACTCCTTCGCGATGGCCAATGCCCATCCGCTGCTGAAGGAACGCGCGAATTATCTCGCGCCGGGCAACACCGACAATGGCGTGGTGCGCACCATCAAGGCCGTGCTGGGGCTGGACTGACCCCGCTTCCGTCTGGCCGGCGATCTGCGCAATCTGGAATACGCTCGACCGTATGTAGCTGCAGCCATTTACCTTTCTTGGCTGCAACCCCATACCCATCAATCAGGATTCGAGATCGCTGTTCCAGTCGTCCGGACGGATCATGGCGTTGCCAAAGCGCGAATACATGCCCTGGAACACCAGCGGCACGCGACCAACCGGGCCGTTCCGGTGCTTGCCGACGATGCACTCGGCGAGGCCCTTGTGCGGGCTGTCCGGGTTGTAGTACTCGTCGCGGTACATGAACATGATCAAGTCGGCATCCTGCTCGATCGCGCCGGATTCGCGCAAGTCGGACATCATCGGACGCTTGTCGGTACGCTGCTCCACCGAACGGGAGAGCTGCGACAACGCGATGATGGGCACCTTCAGCTCCTTGGCCAGGCCCTTGAGCGAGCGCGAAATTTCGCCCAGCTCGGTTG
Source organism: Chitinilyticum litopenaei DSM 21440 (assembly GCF_000428145.1). Taxonomy (GTDB): domain Bacteria; phylum Pseudomonadota; class Gammaproteobacteria; order Burkholderiales; family Chitinibacteraceae; genus Chitinilyticum; species Chitinilyticum litopenaei. The sequence goes on from NZ_ATZJ01000007.1 coordinate 91,404, forward strand.
CGCGGTTCTGGTCGCGCGCGCCGGCGCGCCCCGCCATCAGCTGCAGGTAATCGATCACCACCAGGCCCAGCTTGCCATTGTGCTGGCGCGCCAGGCGCCGGCAGCGCGTGCGGATATCGAGTGCCGTCAGCGCACCGGTTTCCTCGATGAAGATCGGCGCCTCCGAGAGCTTGCCCACGGCGTGTGTGAGCTTGAGCCAGTCCTCGTCATCGAAACGGCCGGTTTTCAGCTTGTGCATGTCGATGCGCCCCACCGAGCCGACCATCCGCATGCCCAGCTGCGTGGCGCCCATTTCCATCGAGAAGATGGCCACCGGCAGCTTGAGCTCGCAGCCCACATGCTCGGCGATGTTCACCGAAAATGCCGTCTTGCCCATCGAGGGGCGGCCGGCGACGATGATCAGGTCGCCGGGCTGCAGGCCCGAGGTCATTTTATCGAGGTCAATGAAGCCGGTGGCGGTGCCCGTGACTTCCGAGGGGTTTTCCTGCTGATAGAGGTGATCGATGCGCTCGACGATTTCCTTCAGGATTGGCGGCATGGCGAAAAAACCCTGCTGGCCCTTGCCCGACTGCTCGGCGATCTGGAAGACCTTGGATTCGGCCTCGTCAAGCAGCTCCTTGGCCTCGCGCCCGCCGGGACTGTAGGCGGCATCGGCGATTTCGGTGGCGACGCTGGCGAGCTGGCGCATGACCGACTTTTCGCGGACGATTTCCGCATAGCGCCGGATATTGGCCGCCGATGGCGTGTTCTGCACCAGGCTGCCGAGGTAGGCCAGCCCGCCCACATAGACGAGGTCGTTGTTGGAATCGAGCGCCTCGGAGACGGTGATCACGTCGGCCGGGCGGTTCAGCTCGATCAGCTTGGCAATGACTTCAAAAATGCGCCGGTGGTCATCGCGGTAGAAGTCGGCAGCAAACAGGATGTCGGCAATGCGGTCGAATGCGCCGTTTTCCAGCAGCAAGCCGCCCAGCACCGATTGCTCGGCTTCCACCGAATGCGGAGGGAGACGGAGGTTTTCCAGTTGCGCGCTGTCATACGCGGCAGTAGCATCTTGCAGATTCATGGACTCGGGCCAGCTGACAAACTCAAGCCGGCCATTCTACTTTCTGCCCGCATGCAGTGCATCCGCAAATCCGTACTTGTTCCCCATTCAGCCGACCAGATGTATGAACTGGTCGTGCGCTGTGAAGATTACCCGCGCTTTTTGCCCTGGTGCGGCGGCGTGGAAATTCATGAGCAGAGCGCGACGGTGCTCGATGTGACCGTGCGCATCGAGTTCATGAAGATCAGCAGTCATTTCCGCACCCGCGATACGCTTGAGCCCAACCGCATCCTGATGGAATTCGTGGACGGGCCGTTTCGCCACTTGCGCGGCGAGTGGCTGTTCACGCCGCTGATGAGCGATGCGTGCAAGATCGAATTCGAGCTGGACTACGAGTTTTCCAGCAAGACGCTGGAGGCCGTCATCGGCCCGGTGTTCAGCAAAATCACCTCCACCTTTGTCGATGCCTTCATCCGCCAGGCCGACAAGCTTTATGGTTGAAACCATGCCGCAGATCACCGTTGAAGTGGTTTACGCCACCCGCGAAAAACAGAAACTGGTCAACATCAGGGTCGAGGAAGGCTGTAGCGCCGCGCAGGCCATCGAACGCTCGGGGCTCTTGGCCGAATTCCCGGAAATCAATCTTGCCGCCAGCAAGATCGGGATTTTCGCCAAGATGGTGAAGCCGGAAACGGTGCTGCGCGACAAGGATCGCGTGGAAATCTACCGCCCGCTGATTGCCGACCCGAAGGAGGTGCGCCGCCAGCGCGTGGCCGACGGCAAGGTCATGAAAAAGGGTGGTGGCGAGGCCTGAAGCAGCCTTAAGGTTCGTTTTTGCGCCCGCCGGTCAGCAGCACGCCGGGCGCTGCACTCTCCGGCTTGGCGGCCTGACGCTGTTCGCGCTCGCGCAGGATGAACCAGGCCAGGATGGCCAGCCCCAAGAGGGCAGCCACAAGCAGCAGCAAGATCTTGATCATTGTTTTTCCAGGGTTTTCGTTGTCTCGCCGCGCAGTCATGGCTGGCGGCTGGTTTGCGCACAAAAGCAGCAGGCACATTAGACCGTCAAAAGCGCTTTGCCAAGTTTTTCCAGCGTGGCATCATCCGCCGCCTGCCACCATTCGTCGGATTTCCCTGAAATGCCCAGCATTCTTATCACCGGTTGCTCGTCCGGCATCGGCCATCATGCCGCGCATGCGCTCAAGGCGCGCGGCTGGCGCGTGTTTGCCTCGGCACGCAAGATCGAAGATGTCAGCCGCCTGCGCGCCGAAGGCCTGGAGGCCATCCTGCTTGATGTCGCTGACAGTCATTCGATCGAAACGGCCGTGCAATGGCTGGCCGGCGAAACGGGTGAGCGCCTCGATGCACTCTTCAACAACGCCGGCTTCGGCGTGCCCGGTGCGGTGGAAGACCTCAGCCGCGCGGCCCTGCGCCACCAGTTTGACACCAATGTCTTTGGCAGCATCGAGCTTTGCAATGCCATCCTTCCCTGGATGCGCAAGGCGGGCAGCGGGCGCATCGTGTTCAACAGCTCGGTGCTCGGCTTTGCCGCGATGCCGATGCGCGGCGCCTACAACGCCAGCAAGTTCGCCCTGGAAGGCTTTGCCGACACGCTGCGCCTGGAACTGGCGGGCTCCGGCATACATGCCATCCTGCTGGAGCCCGGCCCCATCCGCAGCGAATTCCGCCGCAATGCCGCGCGTGAATTCGCGCACTGGGTGGCCGCGCGCCAGACCGGCCTGCATGCCGCGCGCTATGCTGCGATGCAGGCGCGCCTCGCCACTGAGGGCGACGCCACGGCCTTCACCCTGGGCCCGGAAGCAACCAGCCGCGCCCTGTTGCGCGCCCTGCAGGACCGGCGCCCGGCGGCACGCTATCGCGTCACCACGCCGACACAGGTGTTCTGGTATCTGAAGCGCTGCCTGCCCACACGCTGGCTGGACCAGCTGCTGAACAGGGCGGGATCCTGATACTAGCAATGGGTATTGCCCTGCAGCCTTTCATGCAAAAAGGCTGTAGCCACATACCTGCGAGCAATAACCAGCAACAAACCGGATGCCGCACTGCGTATTCCATCCTGCATGTTCAGGATGCGCAGCGCGGCCCGGCGCGGTATGCTGAAAGCCTGTCTTCGCTGCCCGAGCAAGTGTATGCGCTCCTTCCTGCTGCCCACCGTGCTGCCCCTCCTGCTGCAATTCGCGCTGAGCCTGAGTGCACAGGCTGCGCTGCTGACGCCCGCCGAGGCCGACCAGCTCGGCGACCGGGTGTGCAAGCCGGCCAGCAACGGCCTGCTGGATTGCATGCTGCTCGATGCCCCGGTCGCGCCGGGCAACGATGCCAGCATCGTGCCGCTGCCGCAGTATGAATTCAGCGGCGAACAGTTTCCCCCGCCCTTTACCGATCAACCCAACCGCCCCACCCTGGATCCGCTTCCGCCCCGCCTGCCGGGCCGCTCGGTCACCATTGCCTGGGACATTGGCTACGGTACCGCCGCGCAATACTGGGAAATCTGGGACAACGGCCAGTTGCGGGTGCGCAGCCGACAGTTCAGCCAGCGCAGCCTGCTGAAAAACCAGGCGGAAGGCAGCGAGCCACTGGCCGGCATCGATACGATTTCGGTACAAAGCGGCAGCCATACGCTGGACGGCCTCGCCGAGGGGCGGCATGAATTCGATGTGCGCCTGTGCAATACCGATCGCAACAGCAAGCCGGTCTGCACCGTTGTCACGGCCAGCACCTGGGTCGGCGAAGACGCCGACGGTGCAAGCGGAGCTGCCAGCGCCGATGGCGAGGCCAGCTTTGAAGGCTTGCCCAGCCCGCCGGAAATCGCCTGGTTCCCGCAGATCAATACCGGCGAGCCATTCGAGCTGGCGTGGAACATCTGGTGGGGCAAGCCGGGCAGCTACTGGCAAGTGCTGCTGGATGGCAAGCTGATGCATGAGTCGCGCAGCTTTCGTGAATCCACGCCGCACAGCCAGTCTGCCGCGATGGCCATCAGCGGGCTGTTGCCCGGCGTGCACAAGCTGACGGTGCGCCTGTGCAACCAGCTGCTGTGTACCGAAAGCCAGCCGGCCAATCTGGAGGTGCTGCTGCCGCCCGAGCAGGGGGTACGCCCGCAAGTCAGCCTGGAACGCGGCACGCCGGACAGCATGATCCTGAGCTGGTCGATTCCGCAGGCCAGGGTCAAGGCCATGCCGGAACGCTGGCGCCTGCTGGATGGCGAAGGCGGCCGCGAAATAGTCGAACCGGCAGCTTTGGGTCGCTGGCAAACCGGCATTCGCAACTGCCAGGTGAATGAACGCCAGGCCCCGGCCATCAGCACCGTCAGCTACTGCAGCGAAACACGCCTGCCAGTCGGGGGCTTGCCGGAAAGCCTGGTGGTCGAAGTTTGCCGTGGCGAGGAATGCCTGCAGAGCACGCCGCGCGCACTGGCCAGCCGCGCGCCGGACAAGCCCGAATAAAACCCTCCGGATTGTGCGGGGCCTATTCAGTTAACTCAGCTGCAGGTGAAAAACCGCACTCCCTCAATTTGGATAAAACATGCGAAAAACCATCGTATTAATTACAATTATATTCACAACCGCCGCGTATGCAGAGGAGTGCAGCACAATAAAAAACGCAAAAACACGACTATTTTGCTACGACAAATTACACAAACCATCCAATCAAACAAAACAATCAAAAATTCTTTCAGAAGAGCAAATAGCAATTAACTCAGCATTGCACGCCCTTAGACGCTTACAAAGCGCGGTTCGCTCAGGACTGAATAAAATCCAGTATTCAGATCAGAAAATCGATATGCACCAAGCTGTTGATGAATCACTTCGATCAATCCCCGATAGCGACATAAAAAAAATTATCATCAAAACATCCGAGCACTATGATTTTGCAGGTGAAGTTTGGAATAGCTTATTCACCACCACGTATGCCGATAACTTCTGGAACTTACATGAAAGCAGACTTGAAAAAGAGTATGGCGTTCGTCGCTATGACAGCCGCCACCAGAAAACAGGTGTAGAGGCCATATCCCAGAAATCCCTTGATATAGACACGATCTTCTTGCAAGTAATTTGGCAGGCAGCAAATAGGCAACTTGCTGTTGCAGAGCTTCTGAACTCGCAACGCAGCTTGAATGATATGCGCGCAATTCCATTTCTAGCCGCAGTTGATCGCTATTATGCAAAAATTAACGCAAATGAAAATTTAGCAGAGGAGGCTCTCGCCTCTTTGCCCAATTGGCCAGAAGCTCGGCAGCATGCCGAATTCGATGATCTTCCTACCCCATCTGCAGCACCAAAAGCCTCACCCCAAACTGAGCCGAAACCCCAATATTTCACGGACGAGCTTTGAAGCTTGAGCGATCGTGAATGCCAGAGGCTCTGACTCTGCTCAGTTGCGGGCATGGCCCAGCCGGTACTCGCGCAGCCCTTCAAACTGCGGCAAGACCAGGGCGAGGTGGCTCAGCGGCGAGCCCGCGCGCTTGTTGAGCGCGACACAGACGAAATGCCACTCCTGCAAGCCCTGTTTCATTTCGATGCTGATGCTGCCGCCGGCGACGACATAACCGTGCGCGTGGGCAAACTGCCGCAACTCGTCCTCGCTGATCCGCGCATCCTCGGCAAAGCGCAACGTCACGGCGATTGCCGGGCGCGAGGGCAACCAGCTCTCCAGCCGGCCGCCCCACATCATGCTGCTGACGCACAGCAGCGTCAGCAGCATCGCCGCCATGTAAAAACCCAGGCCGATCAGGATGCCGATGGTGGCGGCAGCCCACAGCGAAGCGGCCGTGGTGAGCCCGCTGATATTGAAGCCCTCGCGCATGATGACACCGGCACACAGAAAGCCCAGACCACTGACGATGCCCTGGATGACGCGTGTCGGATCGCCGGCGGCAGCCGCGCCCCCCAGGTGCTGGGCCAGCTGACCGCCAAACCAGTATTGCGGGTAGCCAACGGCAACCACCAGCGCCGTCGAGGCCATGCACACCAGGCCATAGGTGCGCATGCCGGCCGCGCGGCCACGGTAGCTGCGCTCATACCCCAGCAGGAGCCCCAGCAGCATCGAGCCCAGCAAATGCAGGCCCATGACCAGATTGGCGGTGACTTCCGGCAAGGACCAGTATTGGGCAAAGAGTTCGGCATGCAGCATGGCCCGCCTCCGCAAGGCTGATGCTTGCAACTTAGCCTGTCCGGCCGTACCGGGGGGGGATTTCCCGGCCTGACGGCGGCCTTGAATACGCTTCAGCGGCCTGATGAACAAGGTTTACGTGGCCAGAGTGTCACTGCGGGCATACAGCGCCAACCCTTTTCAACGCAGAGGCGCAGAGAAAAGTGCAATGTGCTTTGTTCACTCTGCGTCTTTGCCGCTCTGCGTTGGGTTTCGACTTGGCCCTGCAGCAAGGCTGGCGCGGTTGAGGTGGCGCACTTCAGGAAGCTGCTTGCCGCCTCAATCGAAACTGAGCGTGTAATAGGCATCGACCGAGCTCTTGTCGACACCGATGCGCGTCACCAGCGCCCAGCGCCGGCTCAGCGTCAGCGAGAATTTCACCGCATCGCTCAGGCCATCGACGCTCTTTTCCAGCGAGACGCGCAATTGCCGCGTCATCTGCTTGCTCACCGAGAAAATCTGGCTGTTGCTGCCGTCCTCGTTGCGCTCGGTCCGGTAGCCCACCTCATCGATGCCGACCGAATCCAGAAGGTCATCGGTCAAGCCCTTGCCGCCCCCGCTACCGGCCATGCTGTTGAGCATCTGCAGCAGCAGCGCACTGTCGGATTTGTCCATGCCCGAAGCGCTGTGCCCGAACATCAGCCAGGACAGTTTCTCGGTATCGGACACCACCGGGTCGGAATACAGCGCCACCCGGGGCGAGCGAGCGGTGCCGCTGACCTTCACACCGGCATCGACCTGCGGATTGCGGCGGATGGCGAGGATGTCCAGGCCCGGATTGTCGAGCGGTCCCTGGAAGGACAGGATGCCGCGCTCGATGTCGAGCTTCTGCCCGTAAGCGCGGAACTGCCCACCCTCTTCGACCCGCACGGTACCGGCGCCGTGCAGCGGTCGCCCCGGCTGTGCGCGCAGCCGCAACTGGCCGGCCAGCAGGGCATCAAGACCGTAGCCGCGCACGCGAAAATCCTGGCCGAGGTCCAGATCGAGCTGCATGGCCATTTTCATCGGGCGTTCATCGCTTTTCGTCTCGCGCCCGCGCACGACGACATCGTCGGACAATTGCGGCACCTGATTGTCGACATACTGGATGTCCCCCTGATCGGCCTTGAATGCGCCACTGACCTGCAGCGCGCCGTCGGCGATTTTCAGCTGACCCTGCCCTGAAGCCACCAGCAGCATGTCGGCCTTGCTGACCAGCGTAAAACGCTCCAGTTTCAGCGTGGCGACGGCATTGAGCTGCTCGCTGTCCAGCGCCAGCGTGCCGCTGCCGCTGAGATTGCCCCGCCCGCCCCGGAACTGCAGCTTCTCCAGCAGGATCTTGCGCTGATCGAGCCGCAATGCCAGTTCGCCCTCGCGCAGGGCGATACCCGTTTCCGGATCGGTCACCAGCAGTTGCTGGCCGGTCAGCCTGCCGGTGAATTCCGGGCGCGCCGGCGTACCGGACACATCAACCCGGGCCTTCAGCTGGCCGCCAAGTTTGACATCGGTGCCCAGCAGGCCAGCCAGGCGAGCAAGATCGGGGATATTGCCATCAACACTCAATGCCACCGGGGCCTGCATGGCAATACCTGTACCCGTATCAAACTGGCCACTGCCCTTGAGTCCCAGCTGCCCGACCCGATTCGCACGAAGCTCTCCCGCCAGTTGCAAGCGGTTGGCCACACTCGCCAGATTCAGCTCCAGCTGTTCCAGCCCCAGCCATTGCGTGCGCGCACGCGGTTGGGCTGGCAACCAGCCCAGATCCCCCTGCAGACGCCGCACACCAAGCTTGCCATTGAGCACACCGTCGTAGACCAGATCCCAGTCTGCGGCAGCCTGCAGATCCCCCCGCAGCGCGGGCAACGGCGCGAAGGCCTGCCAGTCAGACATGGCGAGCTGCGGCACGGCGCCGCGGCTCAACCAGCTGCGGCCATCCCAGCGCAGGTATTGCAGTGCCAGCGTGCTGGCGCCATAGCGCAGCTGCAGGGGGCCGACATCCAGACGCTCCGGACCGGCGGTAATGCTGACGGGGGCCAGCAACTGCAGCGGCTTGTGCCATTGGCCGTTGAACTGGCGCAGCTGGCCCTGCCACTGCCAGCGCTCGTCCAGCCCACCAGCCAGGGCCAGCTCGGCACTAACGCCCGTTTGCTGCGGCAAGCGCAGCACAAGCCGGCCCTCATGGCGGGCGCGGTTGCCATCGATGTCGGCGTCGACCTGTTCGATGACGGTGCCTTCGACCGTCAGCTGCTGCAGCCGGGCCACCAGACTGAAAGGCCCGCTGCCATCCGGATTGAGGCTGGCGGCAAGCGTGCCCTGATTCAGCGCCACACCGAAGGGAGTGCTCAGCCCGCCCAGCTGCAGCTCGGTCGTGATGCGCGGATTGCGCAGCGCACCGCTGAGCGTGGCGCTGCCCTGGATGCGCCCCGCAAAACCTCGTCCCAGCTGCTGCAGCTCGGGCAAGGCCAGCTGCAGGCGCAGGGTGTCGCTCGTCAGGCCCAGGCTGCCCCGCGCTTCGACGCGGTTGCTGCCGAGGCTCAGCCAGGCATCGACCTCGCGCAGTCGCTGGTCGTCCAGCTGCAGCTGGCCAAGCCCGGCCAGCGCGGCGCCATTGAAGCGGCTGTCCTGCAGCCGGTAATCGAGCCTGGCACGCAGCTGCGGCTGCACGGCGCCGGTGGCGCGCAATTCGCCGGAAATCTGTCCGGCCGGCAGCGCCAGCCATTCGGCGGGGTCCAGATTGCGAAAGCGGCTGTCCAGCCGGAAATCCAGCGCCTGTCCAAGACCCAGTTCGCCCTTGAGCTCCAGCTCGCTCTTGCCGCGCTGCAAGGCCAGCTTGCGAATGGCCAGGCGGCGCTCGCGCTCGGGATTAAGCCAGCCCAGGCTGGTCTGCAGGTCGACCTTGCGGCTGCTGTCGCTGAGCGCGAGTTCGATGTCCGGTGCCAGCCAGGGGCCATTGAGCGCCAGCTTGCCACCCAGCTTTGCCGCGGGCTGGCGTGACCAGAATCGGGCAGGATCCAGACTGGCGAGCGTGGCAGCCAGGCGGATCTGCCCATTCTGGAGGTGAACATCGGCCATGATGCGGCCATCACCCAGGGTATCAAGCCGCAACCCTTTCAGGTAAAGGGCCTCGTCCTTATACTCAACGGCAGTATTGAGTTTTGTCACGGGAATGGCGTGCAGGTCGGCGCTGGCAGCGCGGCGGTTTTCCAACTGCAGGGAGCCGCTGGCCTGCCCCTGCCCCAAGGGCTTGAGCGTCAGATGAATGTCCAGATCGGCTTGCGGCAGCGTCGCGACAAACGAGCGGGGATTCAGCCCGCGCACTGCCACCTGGCCGGATTTCACGATCTGGTAGCCGTGTTCGGCAAAGGCATCAAGGTTCAGCGTGGCGTTGGCGCGCACCGGCTGACCGTCCAGCCGCGCGGTGAGGGCCAGATCACGCAGCGGCCCTTGCGCCTGCAGACGAGCCTGCAAGGCATGCCCCTCCAGCTCGCCGTCAAAACCCAGGCGCGCGGTCAGTGCGAAGGGCTGGCGACCATCAAGACTGGCCGTCCCCGTGAGCATTCCCTGCGGCAGCTGCAACTGCCGCAACAGCAGCTGGTGCTGGCGTCCGCTGCTGGACAGCTCGGCCTGCAGCGCACTGAGCACCAGTTGCCGGTCGACATGCAAGCGCCCCAGTTGCAGGCGATCGATGCGCAAGGCCAGCGGCAGGGTGAGATCGGTCGGCGGCGGCCCCGGCGGCTTGCCCGGTGCCTGCGGCTTGGCGCGATAATCGAGCGTGCCCACATCCAGCTCAGTGATATCCAGACGACGCACCAGCAGGGAATAAGGCTCCCAGGCAATCAGGGCGTGATCGATGGCGATGCGCTGTGCCGGGGTTTCCACCTGCAGGCCGCGCAATTCCAGCCGCGACCAGAACGATCCTTCCAGCGCCTGCAGCTTCACCGTGCCGCTGGCATTGATCCTGTCCAGCAGCCAGCTGCGCCCGGCACTGCTGTCCAGCCAGGCCAGGCCTGCGGTCAGCAGCAGCGCGGGCAGCAGCAGCAAGGCCAGCAGCCCCCAGACCAGCCAGCGCAGGACGCGGCGGTGCCAGGGCCAGCGCTGCTTGCCCGCAGGTGGTGGTGAGGCTGGGGTGGGAGGTGCACTCACAGCGCCAGCCCCATCGCCAGGCTGATGCGCCATTTGCGCGGTTCCAGCCCGTAGGCCAGATCGGCGCCCAGTGTGCCGACCGGGCTGATCCAGCGTGCGCCCACCCCCACGCCAGCGACCGGATCCAGCGCCGACCAGCTATCCTGCGCGCCGCCATAATCGGCAAACACGGCGGCACGCCAGTCCTTGTAGACCTGTTGCTGGAATTCGATGGCCGCCGTGGCCAGCACCCGCGCCGGGAAGGTGGCGCCGCCACTCTGGATGCCCAGGCTTTGATAGGTGTAACCACGCACGCTATTGCTGCCGCCGGCACGGAAGAGCCAGTCGCTGGGCACCAGCTCGGGCGCATGCGTGAAGGTCTGCCCCAGCTCCAGCCTGCCGATCAGCAGCTGTTCGGAGTTCAGTTTCAGGTAGCGCACGGCCCGGCCGTACAAGCGCAGAAAGTCGGTATCCGACAAAAGCGACTTGGCACCGCCGCCGGCTTCGAACTGCAGCAGCTCGCCATCGCGAGGATCTCGAATGCTGTCGATCTCGCGGCTTTTCCAGATGTAATTGACGGTCAGCGCCTGCGGGCGCTGGTCGATGCCATCACCCTGCCGCTGCTCGGTCTGGTATTCCAGCGCCAGTGTCTGGTCAAGGGTGAATTCCTGCTTGCTGCGTGTAATCCCGGCCGTGTAACTGTGGGAGTCGAGGCCGGCAATGTCGCTGCGCACCAGATCGGCATAGCCGCTGAGGTCATAGCCCCATTCATCGCGCGGCAGGCCGACATTCACGTTGTAGCTTTGCTCGCGCTGTTCGAGATTGACCTTGCCGGCAAACACCCAGCCCTGGTTGAACAGGTTGAGGTAGCGATAATCGACGGCGGTACGAAATCCGGTATTGGTGGTGAAACCGACACCAAAGCCCCATTTGTGCAAGGGCGCCTCTTCCACCCGTACATGCACCGGCGCAGCGTAGGGCGGTGTCTCGGGGTAGTCGGCATTGATCAGCACAGAGGCAAACTGGGCCTGGTTTTGCAACTCGGTCTGCAAGCCAAGCAGGTCGCGGCGCCGGTAGGTGTCGCCTTCCTGAAAACGGATGTGATTGCTGACCAGTTGTTCCGGATAGCGCTGCAGCCCTTCGATCAGGATGGGGCCATACACATAGGCCGGGCCGCTATTCAGCGTCAGCGTCAGTGCGGCCGTGCCCTGCTCCGGGTCGATGTCGGCGAGGCTGCCGACAATGCTTGCCGTCGGATAATCGCGCACCTGCAACCTGTCGAGCGCTTCGCGCTTGGCCTGATCCCACTGGGCCTGGCGAAAGCGCTCGCCAACCGGCAGGGGCCAGGCTTCGGCCAGCCTGCCACGCAGGCGCTGCAGGCTTTCGGCATTGTTTTCGATATCGCCGGCGAGCGCGATGCTGACCGAAGTCACGCGCACCGGCTCGCCCTCCGCGACATACAGCTGAATATGCGGTTTGTCCGCTTCGCCGTTCTGGTCGATGCGGATTTCGGGCTTGAAGTAGCCTTCGGTGGCCAGCAGCGCACGGATGCGTTCCGGCGCGGTGTCGACCAGACGGGCCAGTTGCTCGGCGCTGACGCGCTTGTCACCTTGCCATTTGTACAGTTCGAGGTGCTTTTCCAGCAGTTCGGCGATGTCGGAAGACGCATGCACGCTCACCCGGTATCGAATGGCGGCGACCTCGTCGCCGGCCGCGATGGCAACAAGCGGTGCGGCGGCAAACAAGGCAAGAATCAGGCGCGAGCTGGACATCCGTGGGCGAACAGGGCGAAGAGGTGGTCCATTCTAGCCGATAGTCCTAGTCTCCGGTCATCACCCGCACATGCTCGGCCACGCTGCGCCCAAGCGCCGAGAGATCATATCCCCCTTCCAGCATGGAGACGATGCGATGGCTGGCGTGACGGGCCGCCAGCTGCATCAGCTGCCGGGTAACCCAGGCATAGTCGGCCTCGACGAGTCCGAGCGAGCCCATGTCGTCTTCGAGATGGGCGTCAAAACCGGCCGAAATGAAAATGAACTGGGGGGCAAACGCCTCCAGCGCCGGCAACCAGCGTTCCGTGACCACTTCGCGGAACTGTTGCCCGGTACTGGCCCGCGGCAGCGGGACATTCACCATATTGCTGCCCTTGGGCACATCGCCGCTGTAGGGGTAAAACGGATGCTGGAAAATGCTGACCATCAGGATGCGCGCATCGCCGGCACAGATGTCCTCGGTGCCGTTGCCGTGATGCACGTCGAAATCAACGATGGCCACACGCTCAAGGCCATGGCAGGCCAGCGCGTGGTGGGCTGCGATGCTGATGTTGTTGAAAAAGCAGAAGCCCATGCTCTGGGCCCGTTCGGCGTGATGGCCGGGTGGGCGAATGGCGCAGAAGGCATTCTGGGCCTTGCCCTGCATGACCAGATCGACCGCCTTGATGCCGGCGCCAGCTGCGTGATAGGCCGCCCGCAACGTGTAGGCATTGATCGCGGTATCAGGATCAAGCTGTACCGTGCCGACAGCCGGGCTTCGCGTGGCCAGTTCGTCCAGATAGGCCGCGGCATGCACACGCTCGATTTGCTCTCGGGATGCCGGGCTGGCATCGACATGCAGCAGATAGTCCCAGAGCCCGGCGGCAATCAGCCTGTCCTGAATGGCGGCCAGGCGCGCCGGGCATTCGGGGTGGCCCTTGCCCATGTCGTGCATGCTGCAGGATGAATGAGAAACATAGGCGGTAGCTCCACCTGCGCTATTCCATGCGGACACCTTGCCATCTCCTGCGGCTCGACGGCCGCGTCTTTTTATCTGTTGCTTTTATAAGGCTCTGTTGAGGTTTGATTAATTTTTACGCGATGGGCTATTTTGCCCCAGTACCAGGCATTTGCCACGCCGCAGTACGGGTACTGTCAGTGGCAAATAACGCCGTAATGGGGCAAAAGAGCCCATCGCCCGCAGGGCAGCCCCGCCATGCTTGCCGGATGCTTTGTCGCCCATGCTCGTCAATACCCGTATTGACTTGCGCTTGGCTTCGCGCCCCAGCCAGTTGGCGGGGCTGCGTAAAAACTAATCAACCCTCAACAGAGCCTAGTCTACGCGCGTGCCCTGACAGCGGCAAACCGAAAGAAGATGATGACAAGGCAGGACGGACATGTCATTTTGAAAGAAATCGTTCCAAGGTCCGGCAGATGAATTCATTGCAGCAAGCCTTCCAGAAAACACTGGCCACACTGGATACCATCATTCTTGGCAAGTCGCAGATCCTGAGGCTGGCCCAGGCCTGCCTGCTCGCCCGTGGACATCTGCTGATCGAAGGCCTGCCCGGCGTTGGCAAAACCACGCTTGCCCACGCACTGGCGCAATGCTGCGGCCTGGATTTCCGTCGCGTGCAGTTCACCAGCGACATGCTGCCGGCCGACCTGATCGGCGTTTCCGTTTATGAACGCAGCAGCGAACAATTCCGTTTTCACGAAGGCCCGCTCTTTTCGCAACTGCTACTGGCTGATGAGATCAATCGCGCCTCCCCCAAGACACAGTCAGCCCTGCTGGAGGCGATGGAGGAACAGCAGGTCAGCGTGGATGGCACCAGCCATCGCCTGCCCGAGCCGTTTTTCGTAATCGCCACGCAAAATCCGCTGCAGCAGATCGGCACCTACCCCTTGCCCGAATCACAGCTTGATCGCTTTCTGATCCGCGTCGAGCTGGGTTATCCGGACGCTGCCGCCGAACGCGCGCTGCTGCAAGGCGCAGACCGCCGCAGTACGCTGGCCAGCCTCGCGGCCGTGGTCAGCCCGGGCGAACTGCTGCACGCACAACAGGAAATCCGCAAGGTGCATGCCAGCCCGGCCCTGCTGGACTACATTCAGCTGCTGGTGCATGCCACCCGCCATCATCAGGACATCAGCTACGGACTCTCCCCGCGGGCCGCGCTGGGCATGCTAAACCTGGCACGGGCTTACGCCTGGCAAGAAGGACGAGATCTCGTCCTGCCGGAAGATGTCCAGGCCATCTTTCCCGGCGTGGCAACCCACCGCATGCTCTTGCGCAGCACCGGCCAGCCCGCGCATGGCTTGGCCGAGCAGCTGCTGCAACAGATTGCCATTCCCTGATGAAGCTGCCTGCCCCGCTCGCCCACCGCTATGAAATCTGGCTGCAGCGCCGGCTCGCCGTCAATTCGGCCTGCCAGACGCTGGGCCTGAAGAACATCTTCGTCCTGCCTACCCCCTACGGGCTGGCGGTGGTGATGGTGATCCTGCTGCTCTTGCTGGGTGCAATCAATTACCAGAACAGCCTGATGTTCTTTGCTGCGTTCCTGCTTGCCGGCATCACGCACGGCGCACTGATTCACAGCTTTCTCAATCTGCACCGGCTCACCCTTGAAGCGGCTGGCGCAACACCGGTATTTGCCGGTGATACCGCCCAGTTCAGCCTGCGCCTCAGCAGCACTGTTGCCCGCCGGCGGGTAAACATCCAGCTCGGCATTCATGCCGATATCCCTGCCAGCCTGCTGACCGAACTGGCGCCGGATGGGGAAGGCGTGCTGCGGCCAGGCATGCCGGCATTGCAGCGCGGACGGCATGCCATGCCGCGCGTGCGGATAGTCAGTACGGCGCCTGTAGGCTGGTTTCGCTGCTGGAGTTATGCGCAACTGGCCGCCGAAGTGCTCGTCTATCCACGCCCCGAAGCTGCACCGCCTCCACTGCCCAGGCAAGCCGGCAATACCGCGCAGGGCATGCGTGCGATCGCGGGCAGCGAAGAAGTCGCCGGATTGCGGCCTTACCAGCTGGGCGACACCGCTCAGCACATTGCCTGGAAGCAGAGCGCACGCAGTGGCGTGCTGAGCAGCAAGCAACTGGAGGCTTCATCCGGCGAGCTGATCGATCTGGACTGGCATGCCCTGGAATTGCCTGACGTGGAAAGCCGCCTGTCGCGGCTGGCCGCCTGGGTGCTTGCGGCGGAAGAGGCGGGCTGCAGCTATTCACTCACCCTGCCCCACCGCCAGATTGGCCCGGGCAGCGGCCCCCAGCATCGCGAAGCCTGTCTGGGCCAGCTGGCCCTTTTCCCTGCCGAGCAGGCCCGTTCATGAAAACCAGCCCGACGCTGACCGCCCAGCAGCAGCTGGAAATGGGGGTGCTGACGGCACTGATCTCGCTGCCGCATCTGCTCAGCTTCGGGGGCTGGCTGGCCATATTGCTGGGTATCCTCCTCGCCATCCATATCGGACGCGCCCATGCCAGACAACCCTTGCTGGCGCGCTGGCTCGTCTGGCTGATGGCAGCCACTACTGCTTTTGTGGTCTGGAAGGAGTTGGGCAGTCTGGTAGGACAGGACGGCGGGCTGGCGATCTTCACCAGCCTGGTGGTACTGAAAACCTTTGAAGCCCGGACACGGCGCGATGGCCGCCTGGTCGTACTGCTGTGTTTTTTCAGCGCTGGCGGGCAATTTCTGCATGAGCAAACCCCGCTGATGGCGCTATCGTCCCTGCTGGCCATCGGCCTGACGCTGCTGTGCGCGCTGCGTATAGAAAACCCGGCTGGCGGCTTGCACAGTCAGGCGCGCCTCACCGGTCTGCTTTGCCTGGAGGCCATTCCGCTTGCAATCCTGCTGTTCGTGATGTTTCCGCGTTTGCCAGGCCCTTTGTGGCGCATGCCTGCCGAGCCACAGGCCATCAGCGGGTTGTCCGACAAGGTACTGGATCCGGGCAGCATCAGTGAAATGGCAACCGACGAATCGGTGGCCTTCCGCGCCGAATTCAGCGGCGCCGAACCTGCACGCTCCCAGCTCTACTGGCGCGGCCCGGTGTTTGGCCTGTTTGACGGGCAGCGCTGGCTGACCGCGCCACCGGTTCGCGCGCCAGCCGAACCGCTGAGCCGTCAGCTGCAAACAGTCAGTTACAGCGTGACGCTGGAAGCCCATCAGCAGCGCTGGCTGCTGGCGCTGGATGTACCGACAAGCCCACCTGGCGGGGCCTGGATGACACCCGCCCGGCAAGTACTGGCCACACAGAATGTCGACAAGCGCATCAATTATCAGCTGACTTCGGCACTGGACTGGGCCAGCGCCGAACAGCTCGTACCCGAAGACATGCTGATCCTCCCCGCTGGCAGCAACCCGCGCGCCGAAGCGTTGGCCGCCAGCTGGCGCGGCCTGCCGGCAAGCCAGCGCGTGCAGCGGGGCCTGCTCTGGCTACAGCAGAACGGCTTTCGCTATACCCTGAATCCGCCCAAGCTGACGAGCCAGCAACCCATCGATGAGTTTCTCTTCTCCAGCAAACGGGGCTTCTGCGAGCACTACGCCAGCAGCTATGCCTTTCTGATGCGCGCTGCCGGTGTACCGGCCCGGGTCATCACCGGTTATCTTGGCGGCCAAAAGAACGAAACGGGCAATTACTACATCGTCCGACAGGCCGATGCACACGCCTGGGTGGAAGTCTGGCTGGCCGGTCGTGGCTGGCAGCGGGTCGATCCGACCGCCGTCATCGCTCCGGCGCGCATTCAGGAAGGACTTGCGCAAAGTCTGCCCGCCAATACCGAGCTGCCGCTGATGCTGCAATCCGAAGCCGGCTGGCTCAAGGGCCTGCGCATGCAGAGCGATGCCCTGATGTATCTGTGGAACAACTGGGTCGTGCAGTACGACGCCCGCCGCCAGCTGGAAGTGCTGCGCAAACTGAAGATTCCGGATGTGTTCAGCTGGGAATTTCTGGCCGGGCTAGTGGGAGGCATTGCCCTGATCCTGTTCGCCGGTTTTTTACTGGCCAGCCGCTGGCCATTTGCCGCGCGCGCCGCCAAGGATGCGGATCAGCAGCTATACGCACGCTTCTGTCGCCTGCTTGGCAAGCGCGGCCACACCCGGTTACCGCACGAAGGCCCGGCTGATTTTGCCAGACGTGTCACCATGGAGTGGCCACAGGCCGCAGCACAGGTCAGCGAATTTACCCAGCTTTACATCCGCGCACGCTATGGCGTGAGCCCAGGCCCCGAAGACCGCAAGCGCCAGTACGCCCTGCTGCGGGGGCTCAAGCGCCTGCCGGCAAACCGCACTGCCTGACTCGTTCGTAGAGACAGATGGCGGCTGCGGCTGCGACATTCAGCGATTCGATGCCGGGCTGCATGGGAATGCGCAGACGCAGCGAAGCCAGACCGGCAATGGCCGGGCTCACCCCCGTGCCCTCCGAGCCCATGACGAGCACCACATCACCCGTCCAGTCGGCCCGGTACAGGTCGATCGCACCATCCAGCAAGGTCGCAGCGATGCGCCCGGAAAATCCGGCCAGCAAGGGCAGCAGTTCGACGCGGTCGCAAATATCAAGGACGGCATGGGCGCCCATGCCCGCCCGCAACACCTTGGGCGACCAGACATCCGCGCAGCCCAGCCCTGCCCACACCTGATCAACCCCTGCCGCCGCAGCGGTACGCAGAATGCTCCCCAAATTACCTGGGTCCTGTATGCCATCCAGAGCAAGGCAGAGCCCACGCTGCAGCGGCATACCCCCAAAGTCGGCAAATGATGCAATGGCCAGCACCCCGCTTGGGCTGGGCAATTCGCTCAGCTGTGCATACAAGGGCGCGGCCAGTACGCATGGCGTACCGGGATGACGCCGCAATAGTGCAGCGATTTCCGGGTCATGCAGCCCTTCTTCAGTGACAAACACCCGCTCCAGTTGAAGACCGGCATCCAGCCAGGCAGCCAGCAGATGCGCGCCATCCAAGAGCGTCTTGCCTTGCTTCAAGCGTTCGCGACGCTGCGTGGCAAGTTTCAGTGCCGACTTGAATGCCGGATTGCTGGCGGACTGGATGAAGTCGGACACGATTGCGAACCTGTTCTGTGTTGGCGCCTGCACTGCAGGACGCAGAGAATACATGCGGACGAGGCAAGATGCGGCCTATGGGCAGTGATGGCA
The DNA here is from genome assembly GCF_000428145.1 of Chitinilyticum litopenaei DSM 21440. Classification (GTDB taxonomy): domain Bacteria; phylum Pseudomonadota; class Gammaproteobacteria; order Burkholderiales; family Chitinibacteraceae; genus Chitinilyticum; species Chitinilyticum litopenaei. Next base: position 109,607 of record NZ_ATZJ01000007.1, read on the forward strand.
TCACTGCAAGCGCTAGCGCTGCGCAAAACGGGTCAGCGCGCGGCTCGTGAGGGTACAGACCTGCTTGAAATATGTATAGTGCCGCTCGCCAAGGCTCTGCTGGCCATGACAGTCCCCATAAATCAAGCCCAGGGGCTTGTTGCCGACAAAAATCGACATCAGGCAGCAAGGCTCGCTGCCAAGCGCCCGGAATGAGGGCGGCAAATGCGGCGCGTAGCGCGGGTACTGTTCGGGACTGAGCCAGATGCTCTGCGGTTTTTGCAGCAGCTGGCTGAAGAGACTGCTTTCCTTGAGCGATACCGCCAGTGCACGCATCGGGTCACCATTAGCAAAACCGTGCGCATAGCGGACCTTCAGCATCTGCTCTTCGGGCTGAAGCAGGATAAAAGCGATGCGGGGCAGCTTCAGGCCTTCCACCAGAGCACGCATTGCCAGCGACATGATCTGGTTGGTGGCGGTGGCTTGCTGAGCGGCGAGATGCAGGGCTTGCAGGCGCTCGGCCAGTATGTCGCGTGGTGCCTCGGCCGCCTGGGCCGCAGGCTGAGTCTGGGTGCTGCTTGCCGGCTTGGGCCATTCACCCGGCTGCATCGGCAGAAATGCCGGCCAGATGGCAATCTGCGGGTAGCGCCAATCCTGGCGGATAAACTGCACGCCGATGCGCACGGTGCGCTGCCAGATTTCTTCCGGATCGCGATTCAGGATGGCCGCGATGGCGGACAGGTTTTCGCCAACGCCTGCCACCCACCAGCCCTGCTCCAGTACCTGCACCAAGGCGTGCTGCTTGTGCTGCAAGCGGGCGCGCTCACTGGGCAGCTCTTCGGGAATGCAGAGCTTGTGCAAAACGGAGGGAATCTGCCAGGCGTGCAACAGGTCGGCTAAGCCAGTTTCGCCCTGTGGCGGTGCCTGCAGCACTGGCCCGAGCTCTGCCAGCACAGCGGGCAGCACACCCAGCATGGCTGCGGCATCCAGTTCTTCCGGATAGGCATCGTTGCGCAGGATGCTGAACTCCCGCGCCAGGCGCTGCGCCAGGCGCGCGCGGGCGATCAGGTTCAGCAACTGGCCGTGCGACAACTTGCCCTGCAGCAGAGTTTCCAGCGCCGGCAATTGCACACAACGCTCCAGAAACGGCACCACGCCGAGCAGCATGACAGCATGCTCGATGGCGATAATGTCCGCAGCCAGACTGCTCTTCGGGCGCTGATTGGCGAAACGCAGCACCTGAACGAACAGCAGTGGATCGGACAAAATCAGCGCGACAATATCGGCAGGGCGCGCCTGCTCGCCGCGGCGTCTGAGGGCGGCAAGCTGTTCCTTGCTGGCCTGCAGAATGGGCAAGGCATGCTGCTGCCAGAAGACAACCCAGGGGCTGCTGCGCGTCATGCGATTCGCCAGAACATGATTTTGCCGCCTTTCCAGTCGCCACAATCGACCACGTCGTCCGGCCTTACATCCGGAACGGCAAAGCTATTGCTGATCAACATCCCCCCCTCGCCCATTTCACTGCAGACCTTCTCCCAAACAGTAGCCATGGGCTCGCTGGACAGAAAAACATAGACACAATCAAATGCCGACAAATCCAGCCTGCGCAAGTCCCCGCGCCGCCAGTCGATGGCTGAAGGCAGACTGCAGCGGCCCAGCAACCAGAGCAAAGGGCTGCGCTCAATGCCACTGAGCTGCAAATCGGGGCGATGCCGGTGCAAGTGTGCAAGCACGCGCCCAGTCCCCGCTCCCAGATCAATCAGGCGCGCGTTGGGAGGAACCCGTTCGACCAGCACCTGCAGGGCCCCGCCTCCCGAGAAATACAGGGGCACACGATCACGGATTGCCGAACCGGACAGCAGCCACAAAAGGATGGCTGCACCAAGAAAATACCAGGCAGGCAAGGCCAGCTGATGAACCACAACGACGGCAGGCAAAAACAGCGCATGAATCAGGCACCACCACCGGCCGTCGTGCAGGCGCCAGGCTAGAACGACGGCAAGCGTACAGCTGATGGCAAGCGCCCCTCCAGCTGGAACGTATCCCTGCGAGCCCACGAAACCAGTCGCCGTCAAGGCAGCAATCAGCAGAAAGACCGCAGCTTGCGAGCGAAGAAACATCATGAGTACTACTGGACGCTGACCGCAGAAGCCGCCGGGGCATCGGGCGCGGCCTCGTCGCCACGGCCGGCTTGTTCCTTGATATCCTGCTCGGCCTCACGATTTAGAACGACAATGCTGATGCGGCGATTGATGGGATTGTAGATATTGCCGGCATCGAGGTGCACCTTGTCACCGAAGCCATTCACCCGCAGGACTTTCTCGTCGCTCATGCCACCAGTCACCAGTTCGCGACGCGACGCATTGGCACGCTCGGCGGATAGCTCCCAGTTGGTGAACCCCGCTGCGCCGCCAGCAAAACGTGAAGCATCGGTGTGCCCGGACAGGGACACCGCGTTCGGTACTTCATTGAGCAGCACTGCAATTTCATGCAGGATTTCGCGGGCATAAGGTTCAAGCACGGCACTGCCGGAGCGGAACATCGGACGATTCTGCTCGTCTACGATCTGGATGCGCAGGCCTTCAGCAACCATGTCAAAACGCAACTGGCTCTTGAACTGCTTGAGCTTGGTGTTCGTCTGACTCTTGTCATCCATCAGTGCTTCAAATTTCTTTTTCAGGTCAGACAGGCGCTTCTTGTCCTTGGCAGATTCTTCAAGCGGTGGCACATCGCCCTTCTTGACCTGCCCAGCCTGCTTGCTCAAATCCTGCCCGCCACCCTGGATGATCGACTCGGCATCCCCTGCCCCCGAACCGCCGGCATTGGCGACCTTCAGCGGATTCGAGAAATAGTCGGAAATGCCTTTGAGATTGCCCTTGGACACCGAGCCCAGCAGCCACATCAACAGAAAGAATGCCATCATGGCTGTCACGAAATCGGCGTAGGCAATTTTCCATGCACCGCCATGATGGCCATGGCCACCTTTCTTGATTTTCTTTACGACTATTGGGCGCTGGGAGTCGTCGCTCATGCTGCTCTGCCTGTTTGCTGATCCGGCTTACTTGTTCTTGGCGTTCTTCACGAAGTCTTCCAGCTCCTGGAAGCTGGGACGCTCGGTCGAATCCAGCACCTTGCGGCCGAATTCGACGGCGACTTGCGGCGCATAACCGTTCAGGCTGGCAAGCAGGGTCACCTTGATGGTCTGGAAGACCTGAGTTGATTCCTTGGCCTTGGTTTCCAGCAGGGTGCCCAGCGGGCCGACAAAACCGTAAGCCAGCCAGATCCCCATGAAGGTACCGACCAGTGCGGCGCCAATCAGCTTGCCTAGCTCGCTGGGCGGCAAATGCAGCGAACCCATCGTGTGCACCACCCCCATCACTGCGGCAACAATACCAAAGGCTGGCAAGCCATCGGCAAGCTTGGTGATGGCCGTGGCCGGCAATTCAACTTCGTGGTGGTGCGTTTCGAGTTCAACGTCCATGAGATTCTCGATCTCGAAGGCATTGAGGTTGCCCCCCACCATCAGGCGCAGGTAGTCGGTCATGAATTCGACCACGTGATGATCGTGCGAGACCTTGGGGTATTTCGAGAAGATCGGGCTAGCGTGCGGGTCTTCCACATCGCCCTCGATGGACATCAGGCCTTCCTTGCGCACCTTGGAGAGCAGCTCGAACATGCAGGCAAACAGGTCCATGTAAAAGGCTTTTGAATACGGGCTACCCTTGAAGATGCTGGGCAGCGCCTTCATCGTTGCCTTCAGGGGCTTGCCGCCATATGCCGCAATCATGCCCCCGAGCGCGCCGCCAAAAATGATCACGATCTCGCTGGGCTGCCACAACACCCCCAAATGACCACCATGCCATGCATAGGCGCCGAGAATGCAGACACACATGAACACATAACCGACGATGACAAACATGCGCGAAAAGGTCCTTGATTGCGGAGCGGGAGACGGCGTTAACCCGGCTGCTGACAGCCATGGCTAGATATTAGAGGCTCTGAATCGGGGCCACAACCCGAACAGGCCAAAGCAGACCAAGGCACGACAGCTTCAGCCAGCCGACCTGCATGAACAGTGGTGTTACCAGAGCGAACCCTGAGCCGAGATTTGCCTGACCGGTGCAAAGCTCTGCCGGTGGCTGGCTAGAACGCCGTACTGCTTCAGAGCCTGTAGATGCTCGGCCGTCGGATAGCCCTTGTGACGGGCAAACCCATACTGCGGATGCTGACGGTCGAGTTCATGCATCGATCGATCCCTGGCCACTTTGGCGAGGATGGATGCGGCAGAAATCGCGGGCTCCAGCGCATCGCCTTTCACGATCGCACGGGCCGGGCAAGGCAAACCGGGAGGCAGGCGGTTGCCATCCACCAGCACCTCGGTCGGCGTGACAGCAAGCCCCTGCACTGCCCTTCGCATCGCCAGCATGGTGGCATGCAGGATATTCAATTGATCGATTTCCTCGACACTGGCCTCGGCAATTGACCAGGCCAGTGCATGCTCCTGGATTTGCCCGAAGAGCATTTCGCGACGTTTCTCGCTCAGTGTCTTGGAATCGGCAAGCCCCTGCAGAACGCAACCGGGCGGAAGGATCACTGCGGCGGCGAAAACGGCGCCAACCAATGGCCCGCGCCCTGCCTCATCAACACCACAGATCAAGGGGGCCTCATTCATGCGGCCAGCACTCCGGCCACGGCCTCGGCCGCCTTGGCAGCGCCATTGCAGCGCAAGCGCTCATGCTCGGCGTGGAAATGCGCTTCCAGTGCGGCCACCAGCGGCTTGTCGTGCAGATAATTCAGCACTGCCTGACACAGGTTCTCGGCGTTGGCGTCTTCCTGCAGAAACTCAGGGATAACGAATTTGCCGGCAAGGATATTCGGCAAGGTGACATAAGGCAGCAGAAACTTGCGCTTGACCATGCGGTAGGTGAGCGGGGAAACCCGGTAGGTCACGACCGCCGGGCGTTTCAGCAGGGCCGCTTCCAGCACTGCCGTACCCGAAGCCTGCAACACGACATTGGCGGCAATCATGGCTTCGTGGGCATGCCCGAACATCAGGCGCCAATGCAGATCCTGGGCCTCCTGGCGCCAGATTTCGCGCTCAAAGTGGGCACGTATTTCCCGACTGATCAGCGGCACCAGAAACACCAGTCCCGGTTCTTTTTCGGCAAGCCTGCGTGCTGTTTCCACCAGCAAGGGCGCCAGTGCATCCAGCTCGCGCATTCTGCTGCCGGGCAGCACGGCAATCACGCGGGCGTCTTCCGCCAGTCCAAGCTGTTCGCGCACGCCAGCGCGATCGGGATGCTGCGGCAGCATTTCCGCCAGCGGATGTCCGACATAGCTTGCCGGTATGCCGGCGGTACGATAGATCTCCTGCTCGAAAGGCAGGATCAGCAGCATGTGGTTGACGGCAGCGCGAATTTTCTTGATGCGCTCTGGGCGCCAGGCCCAGATGGAAGGGCTCACATAATGCACGGTGCGAATGCCGCGCTTCTTCAGTCTGCGCTCCAGGCCCAGATTGAAATCCGGCGCATCGATACCGATGAACAGATCAGGCTTTTCCTGAAGACAGGCCTGAACTATCCTGCGCCGCAGGCGCAGAAGACCAGGCAGGTGGCGCAAGACTTCCACGAGGCCGCCCACCGCCAGTGTGCTGATCGGCTCGATGGTCTTGACGCCTGCCGCCTGCATTTTTGGTCCGGCGACACCGGCGAACTGGGCGTCGGGAAACCGCTTGCGCAATTCGGCAACCAGTGCTGCTCCCAGCAAATCACCGGATGCCTCGCCAGCAACAATCGCAATACGCGGCCCCGTATTGCCCTCGAACAAATGATCCCTCATGGCTAGCGCAGAATACCCCTGCTGGACAGGGCAAAAAAGCGCGTAAACGCAGCCAGCGCCGGCTCTGTGTCAGCGGCAAGGCGAATCTCCGCCACCGCTTCCTCATAGCTTTTGCCCGAGCGATAAAGCAATTTGTAGGCGCGCTTGATGGCAAGAATCTGTTCGGCGCTAAAACCACGCCGTTTCAGGCCTTCGCTATTGATGCCTCGCGCCACGGCGCGATTGCCCTCGCAGATCGTGAATGGCGGAAGATCCTGCACGATGATGGAACCGCCGCCTGCCATGGCATGTGCGCCAATGACACAAAATTGATGCACCGCCGACAAGCCACCCAGAATGGCATAGTCCTGCACATGCACATGTCCGCCCAGGGTGGCGCTATTGGCAAAAATGGTGTGATTGCCGACATGGCAGTCGTGGCCGATGTGTGCATAGGCCATCAGCCAGTTGTCATCGCCAATCGAGGTAAGCCCTTCGTCCTGCACGGTACCGACGGCAACCGTGACGGACTGGAAAAAGGTATTGCCATCACCGATCACCAGTCGTGTGGGCTCGCCACGGTATTTCTTGTCCTGCGGTGCGCAACCGATCGAGGCATGCGCATGAACGTGATTGTTACAGCCAAGAACCGTGTGTCCTTCGATAATCGCATGGGCGGCGATCACGGAGCCTTCGCCAATCCGGACGTGATCACCGATCACGGCATACGGCCCGACCGATACGCTTTCGTGCAGCTCCGCGCTGGGGCTCACGATGGCAGTTGCATGAATGGCTGTCATCTTGCGACGCTTCAATCCTTAGGAACGTTCTACTTCTTTCTGGGCGCACATCAGATCGGCTTCGGCAGCAAGTTCGCCATCGACCAGAGCACGAGCGGTGTATTTCCAGATGCCGCGTTTGCTGGCCGTGATTTCCGCCTCCAGCACCAACTGGTCACCGGGAACGACCTGACGCTTGAAACGGGCATTGTCAATCCCGGCATAAAACAGGATGGTATTTTCTGACGGTGCCGGATCAATGCTCTTGAAAGTCAAAACCCCGGCAGCCTGCGCCAGGGCTTCGAGAATCAGCACGCCCGGCATGACTGGATAGGAGGGAAAATGGCCCTGGAAAAACGGCTCGTTCATGGAAACATTCTTGATGGCACGAATGGATTTGCCCACCTCAAGGTCAATAACCCGATCCACCAGCAGGAACGGATAGCGATGAGGCAAATGGCTCATGATTGTGCGAATATCCATCGGCGTCATTATTACTCTCCCTTTTCAGTCAATGCGGCAATCTGCTTTTCAAGTTGCCTGATTTTTTTTGCCAGATCGTCCAGATGCCGCCAATGCACGGCATTGCGCAACCATTTTGAATGGGGTATTGCCGGGGTCACGCCGGCATAAACGCCAGCTTCCCTGATGTCGCTGGCGACATTGCTGCCTCCCATGACCGTAACCCGGTCAGCAACTTGCAGGTGGCCACTGATGGCGACGTTGCCGCCAATCAGGCAGAAATCGCCAATATGTGTGGAGCCGGCTACTCCGGACTTGGCAGCAATTGCCGTATGCCTGCCCAGGCGCACGTTGTGCGCGATCTGGACAAGATTGTCGATACGGCAACCCTCTGCAACGACCGTGTCGCTTGCCGCGCCGCGATCAATGGTCGTGTTGGCGCCGATTTCGACGTCATTGCCAATGATGGCCCGGCCAAACTGGGGAATTTTCTCCCAATGATCACCGGCCCAGGCGTTGCCAAAGCCATCACTGCCAATCACGCAACCGGAATGCAGAATGACTCGATCACCGACACTGCAATCGTGGTAAATCGTCACGCGTGGGTGCAGCAGACAGTGCTCACCAATAAGAACGTCATCACCGATAACGGAACCGGCGCCGATACGTGTTGCTGCCCCGATACGCACCCTGTCGCCGATGATGACGCCAGCCTCGATTTGCGCGTCCGGATGAATCACGGCATTGCTGGCGATGATCGCTGTAGGATGAATACCGGGAATGGCTGTTTTTCCCGGATGAAAAAGGGCAGCCAGACGGGCGAAATACAGCAGCGGATCGCGGGTGACAATTCTGGAGCAGATAAAGCCGTCGTCCTCGGAATCCTTCACAATCAGCGCACTGGCCAGGGAAGCCCTCGCCTGACCGGCATGCTTGGCACCAGCCAGAAAAGAAATGTCCCCCGCCCTAGCTTCCTGAAGGCCGGCACAGCCAGCGATGAGCAAATCATCGCCGCGCAATTCACCGCCAAGCTTTTCAACAATCTGGCTAAGTTTCAATTCCATGGCTTGGCCATTACTTGTCGGCAAGCTGGCGGATTACCTTGTCGGTAATATCAAGCCGGGGATTTTTGTAAATGGCATCCTGCAGGATGGCATCATACTTTTCAGTTTCAGCGAGCTGGCGAATCACCTGATTGGCCCGCTCCTGCAGCCCTGCCAGTTCCTCATTGCGTCGCGCATTCAAATCTTCATTGAATTCACGCTGCATGCGCTGAAAATCCTGATTCAGCTTGATCAGATCACGCTCCCTGCTCCTGCGCTCGGATTCGGGGATGCTGCCCTTGTCCAGCGCGGCCTGCAAGGATTTGCCCTGCGCGGACACCCTCTGCAGCTCCGCCTTGCGTGCATCAAACTCCTTTTCGAGCCGTTTGGCGGCCCGTAGCGCCGGCGCGGACTCCCGCAGCACCCGGTCGGTATCGACAAAACCGATTTTCAGGTCAGCGGCATGGGCCATGCCAATGCTGAAGAGCAGACACAGAATAAAACGCATCATGTTTCCTTAAAACACCTGACCAAGCTGGAACTGGAATTTCTCGGTCTTGTCGCCTTCCTTGGCACCGATCGCCTGGCCATACACCAGTTTGATGGGGCCAACCGGGGACAGCCAAGTAAAACCGACACCCGCAGAGTAACGCAGTCCGCTGGAGTCAACCTCCTCGCCATACCCCCAGATACCGCCCATATCGACAAAGGCGCTCAAGCGCATTGACTGGTCGTCCTTCATGCCGGGCACCGGAGTGAAAATTTCAAAATTGTTGACAAAGCGCCGATCGCCGCCCTTGCTGTCGCCGTTGTTATCCTTGGGGCCAAGACTGCCAGATTTGTAACCGCGTACTGAGTTCACACCACCGGCAAAGAAATTCTTGTAGAAAGGCAATTCACCATCCGAATACCCGTCACCGTACCCTAGATCCATATTCCACATGAAGGTAAAGCCATCAATTGGCGTCATGTAGAAACGGTTGCTGATGCTCAACTTGTAGTAATTGATTTCCGACAGCGGCAAAGAGGCATCGAGACCGGCCCTGAAGAAATTACCCCTGGTTGGAAAGACGGCAGAATCACGGGAATCGGAAGAGAATGCCAGGCCCGCCGAATACGTCTGGTTATTGGCGCCACGCCGCTTGACATAGTCCACGATGTAGTCGGGCGTACCCGAGTTCGTGATGATGTCGAGATTTTCGTAATCCAGGCGGAATTGCAGATTATTGTAATCACTAACCGGCAACCCGAGTGTCAGACCAGTACCCCAGGAGTCGGTCGAATAATCACCAAGCTCCTGATCATTTTCATTCGGATCAGACTTTTTCTTGAATGCCGAAAGACCGAGCGATACGCCGTCCGGAGTCAGGTAGGGATTGGTGACATTGAACACGTAATTCTGGTTTGCCTGACTCGTATTGATGTCAAAAGAGACTTTCTTGCCACTACCAAGGAAGTTGTTCTCAGACAAGCCAACCGCAATCACAAAGCCTTCATCCTGGCCATAGCCGGCGCCAACGTTGAAGCTACCCGTCTTTTTCTCGGTAACACGAACATTAAGGTCAACCTGATCCACCGCATCTGGAACAGCAGCAGTATCAAGATTGACTTCACTGAAATAATCAAGTTGCTGCAGACGCTCCTTGGAGCGCTTGATTTTTTCCAGATCATATTGCGCAGCTTCGAGCTGGCGCAGCTCACGGCGAACAGCCTCATCCTTGGTCAGATTGTTGCCGGAAATATTGATGGCACGAACATAAGCCTTTTTCCCTGCATCCACATAAAGTGTAAAGCCTACTGTTTTTTTCTCTTTATCAACTTCTGGAACCGGGTTGATATTTGCAAATGCGTACCCTTCTCTCCCCAGTCGATCACCAATGGCTGCAACGGATTTGTTGGTCTTTTCGCGCGAGAATGCCTGACCGGGTGCAATCGACAGGAGAGCAGCCAGCTCTGTCTCGGGCAGAATGGTGTCACCCGCGAACTTGATGCCGCTGACCGTATATTTCTCGCCTTCAGAAATATTGATGGTGAGGTACATTTCCGACTTGTCTTCCGACAGCGCGACCTGGGTCGACACCACGTTGAAGTCAAGATAGCCCCTGTCCATGTAATACGATTTGATTTTCTCAAGATCAGCCGACAGTTTTTGCTTGGAATACTGGTCAGCCTTGGTGTACCAGGTCATCCAGCCCGATGTTTCCAGGCCGATCTCGTCAATCAGGTCGTCTTCCGCAAATGCCTTGGTTCCCACGATGTTGATCTGCTTGATCAGCGCAACGTCGCCCTCGGAAATATCCAGCTCGATACCGACACGATTGCGGTCAAGTCGCGTCACAGTCGGCTTGATCTGGACGGAATAGCGACCGCGGGAAAAATACTGCTGCTTCAACTCATTCAGGGCGCCATCCAGCGTGTCTTGCTGAAAAATCCGGCCCTCGGCGAGATTCTGGCTTTTCATGGCGGCCTTGATCTGGTCCTTCTCCAGGAGCTTGGCGCCATTGACGTTGATCTGGGCAACCGTCGGGCGCTCCTGGACCGTGACGATGACGACATTCTTGTCGACTTCCACGCGGACATCATCAAAAAAACCGGTGGCAAAGAGTGCCTTTACCGCATCGCGCGCCTTGGCCTCATCGAAGTCCTCGCCCACCTTGACAGGCATGTAATTGAACACCGTACCGGGATCCGTACGCTGCAAACCTTCAACCTTGATGTCCGAAACCGTGAAGGCATCGAACGCAAGAGCAAACGGGGAACCCAGCGCTGCGGCGAGCAGCAAAATCATCGGCTTAAGTTTCATCGACACGGATCTTCGGCAGTTCAGCCAGTTATCAGACGGGAGAGATCGTTGTAGAAAGCCAGCACCATCAGGCCTATCAACATGAGCACACCCAGGCGCTGCCCCCATTCCATCAGCCAGGTCGGCAAGGGGCGGCCGCGGATAAGCTCGGCGGTATGATACAGGAAATGCCCCCCATCAAGAACGGGGACGGGCAGCAGGTTCAGCACGGCCAGACTGAGGCTGATAAAGGCAACAAACTGCAGATAGGTCAGCAAGCCCAATGACGCGCTATGCCCGGCATACTCGGCAACGCCAATCGGGCCACTGATTTGCTGCAGATCCGCCAGACCGGTAAACAGATGACCGATCATCCGCACACTGAGGATCGTCAGTTCCCAGGTGTAACGCGCGGCGCTGCCCGCCGCCGCCAACAGTGGCTGGCTATTGGTGAACTGCCGCTTGGCAAGCTCAGCTTCGCTGATGCGTGGCGAGAGGCCGATGCGGCCATACTCCACGCCCTTGGCAACCGCACGCTCCGGGGTGACGACTAGCGTGACGGTCTCGCCATCGCGCTTGAATACCTGCAAGCTCACTGCCTTGCCGGGCGAGCCCTGGATCACTTGCTGAAAATAGCGCCAGCTTTCAACCGGGCGCCCTTCGAGGGCAAGCACCCGATCTCCTTCCTGCAATCCGGCCTGTTGCGCGGGTGAAGCCGGAGTCACGGCGGCAACGAGGCCATCCCAGCCCGAAACCTCCAGCCCGATTTTCTGCACCAGCGCGGGATCATAAGCACTGAAGCCGCCCTTATCGAGCGGCAGCGCCAACATATAGCGCTCACCAGTTGGCCGCTGCAAATGCACGAGCGCCTGCGCAGCCCCGGCCTGCATCAGCAAATGCATGCGCAGCTCTTCCCAGCTGGCAACCGGCCGATCACCGATGGCAAGCACCTGGTCCCCCGCTCGCACACCCGCCTGTGCGGACACCGAATCCGGAACGACGGCACCGATCACCGGGCGAATGGCCGGCAGGCCATAGGCAAAGAGGCCGGTAAACAACAACCAGGCCAGCAAGAAGTTGGCAAGTGGCCCCGCCAGAACAATCAGCATTTTTTGCCAGGCGGGCTTGCCGGAAAACGAGCCCTCGGACCGTGTGCCAAGCAGCTCGCCCTCGTCTTCACCCTGCATTTGCACAAAACCGCCCAGCGGAATCATGGCGATCTGCCAGACCGTCTCTCCGCGTCGCCATTGCAGCAGGGGTTTGCCAAAGCCGATGGAAAACTTGAGTACGGTTACGCCACAGCGCCGCGCCACCCAGTAGTGGCCATACTCGTGAATGGTCACGAGTATGGCGATCATGAGCACGAAGGCGACGACGGTCAGCATGGCAGCCTGTCAACCAAGGCGCCGGCCTGCTCGCGCGCCCACGCATCGGCCAGCAAGAGGGATTCAATCGAAGCTGCGTCGCAGTCACACGGCAGCGCCAGCGTCTCGGCAATAACCCGGGGAATGTCGGTAAAACGCAGCCGACTTTCCAGAAATGCGGCAACAGCCACTTCATTGGCGGCATTGAGCACCGCAGTCGCCGCCCCCCCGGCGCGCAGCGCCTCGTAAGCCAATGCCAGACAGGGGAAACGCTGCAAATCAGGTGCTTCAAAATCCAGCCGGCCGATTTCAGCCAGATTGAGCCGTTTGGCGCCGGTTGCAACGCGCAGCGGATAGGCCAGCCCGTAGGCAATGGGAATGCGCATGTCCGGACTGCCCAACTGGGCAAGCACGGACCCATCGACACATTCGACCATGGAGTGGATGACACTTTGCGGATGGACAACGACCTCGATCGCGTCTGCCGGCGCATTGAACAGCCAGCGCGCCTCGATGACCTCCAAGCCTTTGTTCATCATGCTGGCTGAATCGACGGAAATCTTGCGCCCCATGGACCAGTTCGGGTGCCTGACCGCCTCTTCCGGCGTGACCGCCGCAAGGCTGGCAAGATCCCGCTGCCGGAATGGCCCGCCTGATGCGGTGAGGATGATCTTGGCTATGCCGGCATCCTGCAGGGACATGGCATAGGGCTGCTCGCGAAACGCTGCGGGCAGCGACTGGAAAATGGCGTTGTGCTCGCTGTCGATGGGCAGCAACTCCGCACCGCTGGCACGCACGGCATCCATGAATAACTGGCCGGCGAGCACCAGGGTTTCCTTGTTTGCGAGCAGCACGCGCTTGCCGGCACAAGCAGCTGCCAGCGTAGCGGGCATGCCGGCCGAGCCGACGATGGCGGCCATGACCGTATCCACCTCAGGCAGGGTGGCAACCCTGATCAGCGCATCGCCACCTGCCAGCACCTCGGTCTCGACCCCGCGCGCGCGCAGCAGGCCAGACAGCCGCTCTGCGGCGGACTCGTCCAGTACTGCGGCATAACGCGGCCGGTGACGCTCACAGGCATCGGCCAGCTTGTCGAGCTGTGACGAGCCGGTAAGGGCAACGACTTCATAACACTCGGGGTGACGGGCAATCACATCCAGCGTATTGCTGCCAATGCTCCCGGTTGCCCCCAGGATGGTGATACGGCGAACAGGCCCGGCCATGGCAAGACTCAATGCGGAAAGGAATTAAGGAAGGAGAGCAGCTGGATGGCTGCCGCAACGGGCAGCAAGGCCAGCAGACTATCGGTGCGATCCAGCACCCCGCCGTGACCGGGCAGCAGATTGCTGCTGTCCTTCATGCCGGCCTGGCGCTTGAAAAGGGATTCGAGCAGATCGCCAACGATGCTGACACACATGAGGACAAGCCCGAACAGGACCCAGAGCGCTTGCTGCACCAGCGGCTGTCGTGCCCAGTCAAAACCGGTGAAAAGGGGAAACGCATGGGGTATTTGAGGAAACGCATAGGGTATTGCCACACAATACACGGCCACAAAGAGCCCGGCACCCAATACCCCCTCCCAGGTTTTGCCTGGACTGATTTGCGGGGCAAGCTTGTGCCTGCCAAACGCCTTGCCGCTGAAATAAGCCGCCGTATCCGCCACCCAGGCGATCGCCAGCAGGGACAGCAGCACCCAGCCACTGTCACCCCGCAGCACGGCCAGCACCGTCACAGCGGGAATGATCACAGCCCAGCCCAGCAGGACATTCAGATTCCCCGCCTCGCGCAAAGACCACTTTCTGGCCAGCCAGCATGGCGCCAGCACACACCAGAACAGTGCAGCAGCAAGCTGCATGGCCAGCAGGACGTGAATATCCGGCCTGCTGTATACGATCAGCGCCAGCAGCACGGCCGACAGGCCCGGATAGATCTGGCGCACGATGCCGCGCAAGCCGGCCAGTCGCCCCCACTCCCAGGCCAGCAGCCCGGCAAAACCGGCACACAAGGCCGCCCACCAGTGCGTGGGCAACCAGAGCAGGGCCGCAAGAAACGCCGGCAACAGCACCAGCGCGGTAAGAATCCGGGTTTTCAGCATTGATCAGCCCTGCGGCGGTAAATCGGAAGACTGCAATTGCTCGCTGATGCGACCAAAACGGCGTTCGCGCCCCTGATACCATTCAATGGCCTGGCTCAGGGCCGGTCCGTCAAAGTCCGGCCATGACGCATCGGTGAAATAAAGCTCGGTGTAGGCCAGTTGCCAGATCAGGAAGTTGCTGATGCGCTGTTCACCGCCAGTGCGGATGAAGAGATCCGGCTCCGGGGCATAGGCCATGGCAAGATAGGGCTGCAGATCAGCCTCGCCGAAGCCGGCGACACACTCCGGACGCTCGGCCAGCAGGCGGCGCGTCGCCTGCAGGATATCCCAGCGGCCGCCGTAGTCGGCAGCGACGGTCAGCGTCAGACCGTCATTGCCGGCAGTATCTGCTTCAGCCTGCTCGATCAGCGCCACCAGTTCGGGCGAAAAGCGCTCGCGCGAGCCAATGATCTTGAGACGGATATTGTTGCGCCGCATCTTGTCGACTTCGGTCTGCAAGGCCTGCAGGAAGAGTCCCATCAGGAAGCTGACCTCATCAGCGGGCCTGCGCCAGTTTTCACTGGAAAACGCAAACACCGTCACGTAGTCAACACCGCGCTCCTCGCAGGCGCGCACAACGTCGCGCAGCGCCTCCACGCCCTTCTTGTGTCCGTAGACGCGGGGCATGAGGCGTTTCTTGGCCCAGCGGCCATTGCCATCCATGATGATGGCAATGTGCCTGGGTACCGGAAGAGCGGCACCCGCCGCCTCCCGGGCATTGCTTGAGAACAGAGCCATGAGCGGGCGCCTTAGACGGCCATCAGCTCTTTCTCTTTGTCGGCCAGCTGCTTGTCAACTTCAGCGATGTACTTGTCGGTCAGCTTCTGGATCTCGTCCTGGCCACGACGCTCGTCGTCCTCGGAAATTTCCTTGTCCTTCAAAAGGCGCTTGAGCTGATCATTGCCATCGCGACGCACGTTGCGCACGGCAACACGCGCATCTTCGGCTTCGCTGCGCACAACCTTGACCAGATCCTTGCGGCGCTCTTCGGTGAGCATCGGCATCGGCACGCGAATCAGGTCGCCATTGGTCGCCGGATTGAGACCGAGGTCGGAGTCGCGAATGGCCTTCTCAATCTTGGCCACCATGCTCTTCTCCCAAGGCTGCACTGCCAGGGTGCGCGCGTCGGAGGCAGTCACGTTGGCCACCTGGCTCAGCGGGACCATGCTGCCATAGTAATCCACCTGCACCTGATCGAGAAAACCCGGATGGGCGCGGCCGGTACGCACCTTGCCCAAGTTGGCCTTCAGGGTCTCGACCGACTTCTGCATCTTGCTTTCGGTAGTTTGCTTGATTTCTGCAATCATTCTCTTGTTCCTCGCAACAACAAAAACAGGCGGCCAGAGCCGCCTGTCAGCATCCGGATACTCAAACTCAGCAGTGTACCAGCGTGCCCTCGTCTTCCCCAAGCACTACGCGCTTGAGCGCGCCCTGCTTGAAGATGCTGAACACGCACAGATTCATCTTCTGGTCACGACACAGGGCAAAAGCCGTGGCGTCCATCACCTTCAGATTGCGGCCGATGGCCTCGTCAAAGGTCAGCGTGTGATAGCGCACCGCATCCGGATTCTTCTTCGGATCATCGGTATAGACGCCATCCACCTTGGTGGCCTTCAGCACGATGTCCGCGCCGACTTCCATTCCGCGCAGCGCTGCAGCGGTATCGGTGGTAAAGAAGGGATTGCCCGTGCCGGCGCCAAAAATGACCACCTTGTTCTCTTCAAGGTAACGGATGGCCTTGCCGCGAATATAGGGCTCGGCGACCTGCTGGATGGTCAGGGCGGACTGCACGCGCGAAACAATTCCGGCGTGGCGCATGGCATCCTGCAGGGCCAGCGCATTCATCACGGTGGCCAGCATGCCCATGTAATCAGCGGTCGCGCGATCCATGCCGGCAGCGGCCGGCGCAACGCCGCGGAAGATGTTGCCGCCACCAATCACCACGCCCACCTGCACACCGAGATCAACAACACCCTTGATTTCCTGGACGATGCGCTCGATCGTTCCCCGGTTAATCCCGTAGCTATCATCCCCCATCAGTGCTTCGCCGGAGAGTTTCAGCAAAATGCGTTGATACTTGGGCGCTTGGCTCATGCGATATTCCTTTTCAATTAGTGGACAGCCTTGTCGGCGGATAGCCGGGTGCACAAACGCCGCGCGAAACCGCGCGGCGTTTGGCAATACATACTACTTATAAGCGAAAAATCAGAGCTTGGCAGCAGCAGCCACTTCAGCTGCGTAGTCCACAACCTTCTTCTCGATGCCTTCGCCGACAACCAGCATGGCAAACTGGTTGATCGTGGCCGACTTGGCCTTGATCAGTTGCTCGATGGTTTGCTTGCCATCTTCAGCCTTCACGAACACCTGGTTCAGCAGGGTCACTTCCTTCAGGAACTTCTGCACGGTGCCTTCAGCGATCTTTTCCAGCATGTCGACCGGCTTGCCGGCTTCCTTGGCACGCTCGATGGCCACGCGACGCTCGGTTTCGATCAGCTCGGCATCAACACCGGACGCATCCAGCGCCTTCGGCTTGCTGGCGGCAATGTGCATGGCCAGATCCTTGCCCAGCAGCTCGTCGCCGCCGTTCAGGTCAACCAGCACGCCAATCTTGGCGCCGTGCAGGTAGGCAGCCAGCTGGCCTTCGGTGGTGTAGCGCACGAAGCGACGCAGGGTCATGTTTTCGCCCAGCTTGGCGATGATGGCCTTGCGCAGGTCTTCCACGGTTTCGCCGGAGTCGGTCTTGGCGGCAGCCAGCTCTTCGACATTGGCCGGATTCGCGTCAACCACGGCCTTGGCCACGGTGCGGGCAAAAGCGGCAAAGCCTTCATCCTTGCCCACGAAATCGGTTTCGCAGTTCACTTCAACGATGGCGCCAGTCTTCTTGTCGTCAGTGATGAAGGCAACCACAACACCTTCGGCAGCGGTACGGCCAGCCATCTTGGAAGCCTTGTTGCCGGACTTGATGCGCAGCAGCTCTTCAGCCTTGGCCACGTCACCTTCGGTTTCAACCAGTGCCTTCTTGCACTCCATCATGCCCAGGCCAGTCAGCTCGCGCAGTTCGGCAACCATCTTTGCGGTGATATCCGCCATGATCAATTCTCCAGATAATTCAGGTTTGTTCAGTGTATTCGGGCGCCATTACAGAATGGCGCAACAGATCCGTACGCTACGAAAAAGGGGCTCATCGCCCCTTTTTCGATCAGTGCAGCCGGAACAATCAGGCAGCGGCAGCTTCGTCGCTGGCAGCAGCGGCGGCTACGATTTCCTGCACAGCCTGGTTGCGGCCTTCCAGGATCGCATCGGCGATACCACGGGCATACAGACGGATGGCGCGCGAGGAATCGTCGTTACCCGGGATTACGTAGTCGATGCCTTCCGGGTTGTTGTTGGTATCAACAACACCGATAACCGGGATGCCCAGCTTCTTGGCTTCAACGATGGTGCCCTTCTGGTAACCGGTGTCGATTACGAAAATTGCGTCCGGCAGACCGCCCATGTCCTTGATGCCGCCCAGCGAGCGCTCGAGCTTTTCAACTTCGCGGGTCATGTCCAGCAGTTCTTTCTTGCCATAGCCGGCGCTTTCGTCAGCCAGTACAGCCTTCATGTCGTTCAGGCGCTTGATGGACTGCTTGACCGTCTTGTAGTTGGTCAGCATGCCGCCCAGCCAGCGGTGATCAACAAACGGAGCGCCGGCGCGTTGCGCTTCTTCGGCAACGATTTCGCGCGCTGCGCGCTTGGTGCCCACGAACAGCACGGAACCCTTGTTGGCCGACAGGCGACGCACGAACTTTTGCGCCTCTTCGAACAGCGGCAGGGTCTTTTCCAGGTTGATGATGTGGATCTTGTTGCGTGCGCCGAAGATGTATTGACCCATCTTCGGGTTCCAGTAACGGGTTTGGTGGCCGAAGTGAACGCCGGCTTCCAGCATATCGCGCATGCTAACGGACATCTTTAATTCTCCAGATTTGTCACAAGGTTAGGACTACCTTCCGCAGGAACGGCCTGTTCGCACTTGGCGTGGCGCACCCGTGACGGCACGGAAGGGAGATTGACCCGCGCCGAACCATTCAGCGCGGAAAACGCAAGATTATAAGCCGATTCGCGCGCCGGGTTCAAGAACCCGCACAGGCAGCCCCGGGCAGGGCCGCGCAAAGGCTGCCCAGGCGCAGGCGCGCCTCGGTGGCCAGCGCGGTATCACCCTCCGCCTCGGCAATGCGGATCAGCAGGCGGTAATCGTCCTGCAGCCAGCGCGGCTCGGCCAGTTCGCGGTCGATTGCCAATGCTGCCAGCAGGGATGAGCGCGCTTCAGCAAGCCGCCCCAGCAGCAGCAGCGCCTCGGCTGCCGTGCGCAGGGCATGGCTGCGCTCGGCCGGCGCCAGCTCGGCGTGCGCCGCCAGGTCTTGCGCAAGTGCCAGCGCCTGGACTGGTTCTGCGGCCCGCAGGTGCAGGCGGGCGTGCAGATTGGTGATGGCGGCTTGCCAGCTGCAGGCGTGACTGCGGCAATATGCCTCGGCACGCGCCAGTTCCAGCGCGGCGTCACCGCCGGCGCCAAGCAGCGACAAGCGGGCGCGCAGCAGCGCGGCCATGGCCTGTTGCTCTTCCGGATAGAGGGTATTGGGCTGCAGCTCAACAAGTAATTTGGCCGCAGCAGCATACCCCTCAATGCGCATCTGCAATTGCGCCTGAGAAAGGCGCGCCGTGCCCTGTGCCGCCCAGTCATCAAGCAGCTGCGCGGTCTGTTGGGCGCTTTGCCATTTGGCAATGGCGCTCAACCAGCGCCCCTGGCGCTCGGCGGCACGCGCAGCCAGCATGTGCTGCGCCAGCTCCTGGCGCAGGGCCGGCGTCACCGGCGGCGGCGTACTGCTGCACGCCGCCAGCAGCACCGGGATGAGCAACAGGCACAGCAGTGATCTCACCCGCTTCATGGCCGGCTCTCCGGCACGAAGCTCACCACCGGTTCGGGCGGCAACAGTGATTTGAGTGGCCAGCTCTGCTGCAGGCCGTTGAGCGTGGCGCCCGCATCGTAAAGCAGCTCGTCGGCATTGCGCACCATGCCGGGAATTTGCGGCGCCGCCTGCTCGCCGGTCTGGCGCAGCAGCGCCATCGTGGCGCTGGCGTCGGCGGCCGTCTGCTTGAAGCTGGCAAGACCAGACGCCGTGTCGGCCAGCATGCCCGGCAGTTGCTGCTGCAATTCGGCGGCGATCTGGTCGGTACGCTGCAAGAGCGCATCGGTGTGCTGCAGCGTCTGGCGCAATTCGCCGTCACTGAGATTACTGAGGTTGAGCAGCAGCTGGCTGAGCTGCTCGCGCGTCTGCCGCAACTCGGCGGTCATGTTCTGCACATTGGCGACGGTTTTGCGCACATCACCCTGCGGGTCGTTGATGTATTGCATGGTATTGCGCATTTCGTCGAGCAGCGGCAGGGTGCGGTTGCGCAAATCCTGGGCAATGTCCGAAAGCCCCATGGCCGGCACAAAGGTCAGCGTGCCGTCTTCCTGCAGCTGCTTGGCGGCGGGAGAACCACCGGCGATCTCGATGAAGTGGTCACCAACCAGCCCGTCCTGCTGGAGAATCGCCAGCGCATCGTCCTTCACCCACTTCATGTAACGGGTTTCGATCAGCAGGGTGACATCGACGCGCGCCTCGTTGTTGAGCTGCACATCATCGACCACGCCAATGCGAAAACCCGACAGGCGCACCTGCAGGCCCGGCGCCAGTCCGGTGCCGTTTTCCGCCAGCAACTGGATGCGGGTCTTGTCGCGAAAGAGCCCACTGCGCTCGCCGAGAAAACCGGCCAGCACCAGCAGAATGCCCAGCAGCAGCAAGGCCGTCAGCCCCACCCGCCAGCCCAGCAGGCGAAAACGCGGATCCTGGTCACGCAAAATCGATACAGCCATTCATTCATCCACCGACAGATAAGCACTCAGGACGCCGGAAGCCGTTTCGTCCCAGGGGCAAAAACCGGCTGGCACCGGCTGATGCGAGACCACCAGCAGGGCCAGCTCGCCATGCTGGTCAAGCTGGCGACGCAGGAGACCGGGCTGCTCGGCCAGACGCCACCAGTCCGCATCGGCCAGCAGCAGCCGGGCATCGGCCAGCAAACCGCGCAGCAACTGCACCAGACGACGCTGGGCGGGCTCCAGGGCCTGCGGCAAGGCGTGCAGAAAACGCAGCAGCTCGGCCTCATCCCAATCCAGCAGGGCCAGCTTGGCCTGCAATCGCTCTTCCAGATCGGCCGGCTCGGCCATTTGATGGTACCACGCGGGCAAGGCGATGTTTTCCCAGACCCGCAGGTTGCTGACCAGCACCGCCCGCCCCTCCTGAACGCTGACACGCCCCCGCAAGCGCGGCTGCCAATGCGCGGCCAGCGCCTCGATGGCCGGATCAATGGCCTCGTGCGGCGGCAGATACAGCCAGTAACGGTGTTCGGGATGGAGACTCATCGCAGGAAGGCCCAGCACAAATCGAGCGTAAAGAGCGCGCCCATGCCGTGCATGACCGCCATCGACGCCGCGCGCGGCACCTCGGTCGGCAGCGCGGCCACGCTGAGCCCCGCCCGGCAGGCCAGCATGGCGGCAGCCAGACCGAAACTGAGCGACTTCGGCAGCAGCAGCAGTACGGCGGACCAGGACAATACACGCTCCAGATTGATGATCTGGTAGCTGACATCGCTGCCTGCTGCCACCAGCATGCCGCCAGCCAGCGCTGCCAGCGCCATGCAGGCCGACAGCAGCATGGCAGACAGCGCCATGCCCAGCACACGGGGCAGCAAGAGATAGCTGCGGATATCGATGGCCATCAGTTGCAGGGCACGAAACTCGCCATGCATGCGCATGTTTGCCAGTTCGCTGGCAATCGCCGAGGACGAACGGGCAATCATCACCAGCCCCGCCAGCAGGGGAGCAAATTCGGAAAAGGTCAGCGAACCCAGCAGGCGCAGTGCGGTGTCGCGGCTCTGCCCATATTGCATGTGCAAGAGCACGACCACGATGGCCCCCAGCGCGAAACCGATCAGCGAAACCAGCAGATAGGCCTCGTTGGCCGTGAAAAACAGCTGCTTGTACAACACGCGCCGCACCGGCGCATGCCGCAAGGCCGGCAGCGTGCGCCAGAGCGCCCACAGGGAAGAAGATGCCGCCGAGTTTTGCAAGCTCCGATCCGCGCGATGAGAATATAATCGCTGCATTCTATACCGAGCCGCCACACTGATGTCTCCCCTTGCCTTTCTGCTGATCGGTCTGGGCGCCGCCGCCGGAGCCTGGTCACGCTGGCTGCTGGGGCTCTGGCTGAACCCGCTGCTGCCCAGCCTGCCGCTGGGGACGCTGAGCGCCAACCTGATCGGCGGCTATCTCATGGGCATCGCACTGGGCCTGTTTCAGCACTGGCCGGCGCTCAGCCCCGAACTGCGCCTGATGATCACCACCGGCTTTCTGGGCGGGCTGACCACCTTCTCCACCTTTTCCGCCGAAACCACAACCATGTTCCTGCGTCAGCAATTCGCACTGGGCCTGGGCACGATCGCGCTGCATGTGGCCGGCTCGCTGACGCTGACCTGGCTGGGTCTACTCAGCGTCAACCAGCTGCTGCCGCGGGGCTGACAGCAAGTCGAAACAAAGGACAGCCATGGAATTGTTGCGCTTCTACGTACAGCAGAACCGCCGCCACGCCGGGACACCCGTCTATCAGTGGCTGCTCGCCCGCGCGCACGAACTGGGGGCCAGCGGCGGCACTGCCTTTCATGCCCTGGCCGGCTTCGGTCGTCATGGCTGGCACAGCCAGGGCTTTTTCGAGCTGGCTGGCGATGTGCCGGTGGCCGTGGAAATCATCGCCCCGGCGGAGCTGCTCGACCGGCTGCTGGCCACAATCAGCACCGAACAGCTGGCACTGCCCTGGCTGCGCGTGCCGGTCGCTTACGGCTACACCGGTGCGCAAGCCTCGGACTGAGTAACCAGGCTATAAGCCGGATTGTTTTTTTCGATTAGCCGCAAGCTCACCGCTTCGACTAGACTAGCGCCGATTTTGCAGGGCGGCTTTTGAAGCGCCCTGCCCCCGTTCATTTCTGGAGGATGCTCATGGCCACAACCCACCACCCGCTGCTGATTCTCGGCTCCGGCCCCGCCGGTTACACCGCCGCCGTTTACGCCGCGCGCGCCAACCTCAAGCCCGTCGTCATCACCGGCCTGGCCCAGGGTGGCCAGCTGATGACCACCACCGACGTGGACAACTGGCCCGCCGACGCCGATGGCGTACTGGGCCCGGAGCTGATGGCGCGCTTTGAAAAGCATGCCCGCCGTTTCGGCACCGAAATGATCTTTGATCACATCCACACCGTCGACCTCAAGGCCACCCCGAAGAAGCTGATCGGTGACGCCGGCGAATACACCTGCGACGCGCTGATCATCGCGACCGGTGCCTCCGCCCAGTATCTGGGCCTGCCCAGCGAAGAAGCCTTCTCCGGCCGCGGCGTATCGGCCTGCGCCACCTGCGACGGCTTTTTCTACCGCGGCCAGAAGGTCGCCGTGGTCGGCGGCGGCAACACCGCCGTGGAAGAAGCACTGTATCTGGCCAACATCGCCGAACACGTCACGCTGATCCACCGCCGCGACACCTTCCGCGCCGAGAAGATTCTCGTCGATCATCTGATGGAAAAGGTCGAGGCCGGCAAGATCAGCCTGGCGCTGAACCAGACGCTGGACGAAGTGCTGGGCGACGCCTCGGGCGTGACCGGCGTACGCCTGAAGTCGGCACAGGATGGCGCCACGAGCGAACTGGCGCTGACCGGCGTCTTCATCGCCATCGGCCACAAGCCCAATACCGACATCTTCAAGGGCCAGCTGGACATGGATGCCACCGGTTACATCATCACCAGGGGCGGTCGTGACGGCAATGCCACCGCCACCAGCGTGCCGGGTGTTTTCGCCGCCGGCGACGTGCAGGACCACATCTACCGTCAGGCCGTAACCAGCGCGGCCTCGGGCTGCCAGGCCGCGCTCGACGCCGACCGCTATCTGGAAAGCCTGCGCTGATCCTCCAGCCCCCCGGCCAAGCCGGGGGGCTGGGTTCTGCTGATGCCTTGCCTGCGGTCGCGCTGGCGCGCTTTTGGCCTGACACATGGCTTCCAAAGCCATCGCATCCAACGACGGTGCATGGTCCTTGTGTCTTGTTTCAGGCCAAAACCGCAGCAATGGGCCGCGGCGCAAAAACATCAACCAAAGCTGACAGCAGTTCCTACCAGTATTTTTCAAACGCCATCTGCCCGCGCACACCGCACCGGGTCGTGCTGAAGCCAAGGCCGGCCAGCAACTGGCGCAATTCGGCAGTCATGTCGGGATTGCCGCAGATCATCAGCCGCGAATCCTGCACCGTCAAAGCGCAGCCGGCGGCGCACTCCAGCCGGCCATCCTGCAGCAACAGCGGAATGCGCTGCGCCAGTGCAGTCGCCCCCGGCTCGCGCGTGACAATCGGCAGGTAGCGCAACTGCGCGCCACCTTCGGCCAGCACCGGGTCATCCTGCAAGCTGGCAATGTCATTGCGGTAGGCCAGTTCATTGACGTGACGCACGCTGTGCACGACGACAAGCCGTTTGAAATCCTGCCAGACTGCTGGCTCGCGCAGGATGGACAGCATCGGCCCCAGGCCGGTGCCACTGGCAAGCAGCCACAAATCCTTGCCCGGCGCGAGTTGATCGACCGTCAGAAAACCGAAACTGCTTTTGTCCACCCGCAGTACATCGCCAGGTTGCAGCAACGCCAGTGCGGCAGAAAATGCGCCACCGGGCACCTGGATGGCGAGAAATTCGAGATAGTCGTCATGACTGGCGGACACCAGCGAATAAGGCCGCCAGATCAGCTCACCATCCGGCCCGGGCAGCGCCAAACGGGCATAGTGGCCAGGCTTGAAGCGAAAACCGGGGCTGCGGCTGGTGCGAAACGACAGCATGGTGGGCGACCAGTGGCGCAGCATACTCACCGTTTCCAGAGTCCATTTTTCCATCGCATCCTGTGTCATTTTTCACCTCCGCATACCAGGCGGCAGCAGCGCATGCAGCTTCGCCTGGCGAAGCACAATTTGCGGCGAAAGCCACAAAACCATCGGGTATACCTCCATAGGCAATTGCCTTTAAAGGCTACAGAGCCATATACCCGACCGTATATCACCCCTCCTTCCCGTCTGGCCTGGGCAGCAGATAGATCGGCAGGTGGCGGGCGGACCAGAGCGCGAACGCCAGTACCATGCCGCCGCCGGCAAGCAGCAGCAACGGTATGCGCAGTGCGGACAGCCATTCGCCCAGGAGGCGCAGCAGCGTCAGGGTCTGCAGCAGCCAGAACAGCGTCCACGTCAGCCGACCGGCGACGAGTGCGCGACCGGAGTGGCCGAGCGTGACGCGGGTGACGAAGGCCAGCAGCATGGACAGCATGAAACCCAGCGCCAACGCGTGCAGGCCGGCATGGCCCGAGCCGCTGAGGGGCGAAACAATCGGGCCGGTTTCCAGCACCAGCAGCGCCATTCCCAGCCCGGCCCACAGAAAGGCGATGTGCTGCATCGCCAGCAGCGGCACGCGGAATGATTTGCGCAACTGCCAGCGCCAGCTGGTGTACAGCAGCAGCGCGGCCAGCGCTGCATCAACAGGGTATGTCGCTACAGCCAATACACTTAAAAGGCCATGGAGCCATACCCCGCCAACCATCATGTAAAGCAACCAGTCCGGCCGCCAGGACACATAGGGCTGCAGCACGTTCACCGAGAAAAACGGCAGCATGCGGTGGCAGACCACCAGAAACACCGGCAGCAGCATCCCCCACAGCAGCAGGGTCTCAGAGTGCGCAAGCCACTGCCACTGCGCAGTGATGGCCACAAAGGCGTACAGCGCCAGCGCCGTTGCTCCCAGCGCGAAGGCCGCCAGAATCAGCATGGCGTGCTTGCGGTCCGGCGCGTGGCTGGCGCGGATGCGTCCGGCCCAGATCAGGCAGGCCCACAGCCAGGCCAGTGCCTGCAACACACTGGCGCCAGCCCAGAGGATGGGCAAGCGCGTTGCCAGCAGCAGCCCGACGCTACCCAGCGCATAGGGCACGATGGCGGCGAGCCAGGTCGGTGTGGCTGGCGGCGCTACACCCAGCCACTTCGGCCCGGCGGTGTAGATGAAGCCCAACATGAACACCGGGAAAAAGCCGCCCAGCATCAGCTGCCCGTGCAGGAAACTCGGCGGCAGCTGCGAAACGCTTATGCCAAAGGTGCGCCCTGCCAGCTCCAGCAGCCACCACAGCAAGGCCAGCAGCAGCACGCCGCCGCCCAGAAAGAAACCGGCGCGATGCGGGGCCAGCGAAAGCTGGCGCAACGATAATCCGCCCCTGGACAGACCCGGCGACGGCGTGGCGGCAGAGGTGTTTTCAAGGCGGATGCTCATGGTTTTACTCCCCGCTGCACGCGCAGCCGCCCGAGCCACAGCCGGTATCTGCCGGCGGAGCCTCGAACTGCGGGAACAGCACATTGTTTTCCAGATGGATGTGGCTGACGAGATCATCCGCCAGCTGCCGCAGGCCCGCGTAGAGCGCGCGCCAGGTCGTGCACGCCTCCGCCGGCGGCGTCATGTCACGGGTCAGCGCAGCCAGCCTGTCCAGATTCGCGCCGTGTTCGACGTGCTCGCTGCGCATCATGCCGATCGGATGAACGACGAAGGGATTCCCGCCCGATTTCAGCATCGGGAACAGCACCTGTTCTTCCTTCTGCATGTGCTCCAGCAGCTCGCCTTCGATCTCCGCCAGCAGCGCAGCCAGACCGGCTGGTGTTTCCGGATGGTCGCGATGCACGGCTTCGACGCGCTTGGCCATCGCGATCAGCTCGGGCAGCTGGGCACGGTGCACGTCGTGAAAACGAACCAGAATGTGGTCGATCAGCTCGGAAGCGCTGGCGAATTGCGGCGCAGCATCGCTGCGCTGCAAGGCGGCCAGCTCGATCAGAATCGGCTCGATAGCCAGCCCTTTATCGGCTGCCGCCTGCTTGAGGCTGATCTGGCCGCCACAGCAGTAGTCGAGTTTCAGGCGGCGGAATACGGCAGTCGATCCGGGCAGCGCCACAGCGATCTGGCCGATGGCCTGCGCGGCGTCGATGGGCATTTGCGGGGTAGTCATGGTGGGCTCTCCAGAAAATCAAAAACGTTCACCACAGAGGCACAGAGGAAAGACGAAGCGCGCCGAAAAGTCGGGAGGCCTTTGCTGCCAGCGGTTTTCTCTGCGCCTCGGTGTCTCTGTGGTTGATTTCGGCTTTGGCAAACAGATCGCGGCGGCAATCAGGCCGCAGCCAGAATGCGGAAATCAATCACGATCTCGCCCGGCTCGCGCTGCACGTACTCGATGCGCACGCGCGCGCCGAAGAACTGCTCGATCTGCGCCAAGAGCGGCAGCGGATCGTGGTCATTGCAGAAACGCATGGTTTCGCCGGGCTGCAAGGCGTTGAGCGCGCCGAAAATCGCCGCATGGCGAAAACGCCGGGCAATGCCGCGCGCGTCAAAACCGTAGGTGCCGTCCTGGATGACGGGAATGGAACAATCGTGGGCCATGGTGTTTCTCCTCAAGGTTTGCAGGGCAGGCCGGCTGGCCTGCCAAAAAATGGATGAATCGATCAGACGCGGGCAGCAGCAAGCTCAGCCGCGCGGCGACGCGCGCCCAGCAGCAGGCGCCAGGCAAACAGCGCCAGGAACAGCACGCCAATCGAGAACACGATGTCGCCCGGCACGCGCAGCCAGACAAAGGCATGCATCACCGGCGACTGCACGATCTCGGCCGAGCGGGCCAGCCACAGGCCACTGCTGACGCTGTGATAGGCCTGATAGATGCCCGCCGGCAGCAGCGACATGAACACCATCATGGCCAGGCCGATATTCATGCTCCAGAAGGCGATGGCCAGCGGCTTGTCCTGCCAGTTTTCGCGCGGATACAGGCCGCGCAGGCAGAACAGCATCAGGCCGATGCCGAGCATGCCGTACACACCAAACAAAGCGGCATGGCCGTGCGCCGGGGTCATGTTGAGACCCTGCACGTAATACAGTGCAATCGGCGGATTGATGGCAAAGCCCAGCAAGCCGGCGCCGACCATGTTCCAGAAACCGACCGCGACAAAGCACAGGATCGGCCAGCGATACGCGGCCACCCAGGGCGCGGCCTTGCTGCGGCGATACATCGCCACAGCGTCGAAACCGATCAGCGTCAGCGGCACCACTTCCAGCGCCGAGAACACCGCTCCGATGGCGATCACCGCCGTCGGCGTGCCGGTGAAATACAGATGATGCAAGGTGCCGAGAATGCCGCCGAACAGAAAGACGATGGTTTCGAGCACAATCGCGGCATTGGCGGTACTTGAGCGGATCAGACCCAGGCGGCTGAAGATCAGCGCGATCACGGCGGTGGCGAACACTTCGAAGAAACCTTCCACCCACAGATGCACCAGCCACCAGCGCCAGTATTCGATCATCGAATAGTGGCTGCGCTGGCCCCACATCAGCGAGCTGGCATAAAAGAGGCCGATGCACATCGCCGACAGGAACACCATCGCGATCAGGCCACGGCTTTCACCCGGCTTTTTCAGCGCCGGCCACAGCGCACGCCCCATCAGCAGCAGCCACAGCATCAGGCCGATGAACAGACCGATCTGCCAGATGCGCCCCATGCTGGTGAATTCCAGACCCTGATTGCCCAGCCAGAAGGCAAAGCTGCTGCCCAGCCGTTCCTGCGTGCCGACCCAGCCACAGGCGAGCGACCCGAGCGCCACTACGATCAGCGCCCAGAACAGCACGTTCACGCCCAGCTTCTGCAGTTTCGGCTCATGGTTTGAGAGCGCCGGCGAGATATACAGCCCGGTTGCCAGCCAGGCGGTAGCGATCCACAGCACACCCAGTTGAGTGTGCATCGTACGGCTGGCAACAAAAGGCAGGATTTCACCCAGCGGCAGGCCGAAGAAGGTCTGCCCTTCCACCGAGTAATGCGCGGAAACAATCCCCATCACCACCTGCAGCAGGATCAGCGTGATCACCACGAAGAAATACTTGCGCGTAGCCAGCATCGAGCCGGTGGGCTTGAGATTGAACAGCGGATCGGCGTTCGGTGCGACCGGGTCGCCCTCGTCCTTGTGCGCGTTGTGGTACCAGATCATCGCAGCGATGCCGGCAATCAGCAGGATCACGCTGGCAATCGACCACATGCCGGCCCCCGCCGTCGGCGTATTGCCGATCAGCGGCTCGTGCGGCCAGTTGCTGGTGTAGCTGAGGTTCGTCTCGCCCGGCCGGTCAGTAGCGGCCGACCACGACGACCAGAAGAAGAACGCCGGCAAGGCCTGCAGATCGGCGGCATCACGGATGCTGCCCGGCATCATCGCGTAGTCTTCGCGCAGGCCATTGAGCGCCGTATCAGTACCGAACAGGCCGGAATAATGCCGCGCCAGCTGTGCAATCACCTGCGCACGCTCGGTGCTGACGGTCAGCGTATCCGTTGCCGGGTCATAGCGATTGCGGCGCATTTCCGCTTTCACCTGCGCGGTGATTGCCGCCTGATCTGCGACATTCAGCGCGGCAAACGCTCGGCCGAACTGCTTTTGCGCCAGCACGTCCTGCAGGCCGACAATTTCACGGTGCAGCCAGTCGGCCGACCAGTCCGGCGCCACATAGCTGCCATGCCCCCAGACCGAGCCGACCTGCTGCCCGCCCGCTGCCTGCCAGGCCGACTGGCCCTGCTGGATCTGCTCACCCTTGTACAGCACTTCGCCGCTTGCGCTGACGATCTGCGCCGGGATCGGCGGCTTGGCGAGATAGATCTCGCGCCCGATCCAGCCCAGCACGGCAAACGACAGCACGAACACGGCCAGCAAGCCGCGCCACCTCCTGCTCAATGTGCCCATTGCACTCTCCTTGATCATAAAATGTATTTTGTATGCACATTATGCACGGCCATTTTAAACATGTAAAATATTTGCATGTTTAAAACCGGAACAAGGTCAGGAGCACAACCATGAAACGCAGCCCGGCACTGATCCACTTCTCGCGCGAACACCACCCGGCGCTGGTACTGGCCAAGCGCATCCAGCGCGCAGCAGACAGCGAGCTGGCTGCACTGCAGCCCTCGCCCGCCTTTCTGGCCGAACTGGAAAAGCACTTTGTTGAAGAAGAAGCGCAGTTCGCACCGGCACTGGCCGCACTGCCGCAACTGGCCTCACGCTTCAATGACGACCACGCCGCGCTGCGCGCGCTGATGCACCGGCTGCACAAGGGCGAACTGGCCGCACTGGCGGAATTCGCCCAGCGGCTGGAAGCGCACGTGCGCTTTGAAGAACGCGAGCTGTTTCCGGCGCTGCAGACGCATGCCAACTCATGCAGTAATGCGTGACAGTAAGCAGCAATCATCCGCGCCACACCCTGCCAGCCTGGCGCAAAGCGATATTTCCCTGGCTGATTTGTGCTTAATTGAAGATACTTGGCGATTACGCTGGCGATCAGGCCCGGCAAGCCAATTCACAAGGGGAAAACGCATGAGCAAGTCAGGCAAAAAAACCGCATCGGCCAGCGAGCCAGGTGCACTGGACAACAAAAGCTATCTGAAGGAACTCAAGCACCTGCATGTCGAACTGGTGAAGCTGCAGCAGTGGGTGGTTGCCAAGGGGCTGAAGGTCTGCGTCGTTTTCGAGGGGCGTGACGGCGCCGGCAAGGGCGGCACCATCAAGGCCATCACCGAACGCGTCAGCCCGCGCATTTTCCGGGTCGTGGCGCTGCCGGCGCCGACCGAGCGCGAGAAAACGCAGATGTACGTCCAGCGCTACATGAATCACTTTCCGGCCGCCGGCGAGGTCGTGATTTTTGACCGCAGCTGGTACAACCGCGCCGGCGTCGAGCGCGTGATGGGCTTTTGCAGCAAGGAACAGGTCGAGCGTTTCCTTGAAGTCGCCCCCATGATGGAGCGCGCCATGGTCGAATCGGGCATCATCCTGCTGAAATACTGGCTGGAAGTCAGCCCGGAAGAACAGGAGCGCCGCCTGCGCGACCGCATCAACGACGGCCGCAAGACCTGGAAGCTCTCGCCGATGGACGTCAAGTCCTTCGACCGCTGGGATGATTACACCGAAGCGCGCGATGCCATGTTCGCCGCCACCGACACCTCTTGGGCGCCATGGCACGTGGCCCGCTCGGAAGACAAGAAACGCGTGCGGCTCAACGTCATCCGCCACCTGCTGGAGCAGGTACCCTACGAGGCCTTGCCGCAGGAAGAAGTGAAGCTGCCCAAGCGCAAGATCGGCCGCTACAAGGAAAGCAACTATCCCTTCCGCATCATCAAGGAACACTACTGAGCGCGCTTTCGCACCCCAGCTGCGCCTCAGTACACGCCAGGCCCCGCACTGCGCCAGCAGTCCGGGGCTTTTTCCTGCCGCACGCCGCCTGCCGGTCGCTCACCCTTGCGGAAACGGATGCTTAGGCTCTGTTGAGGTTTGATTAGTTTTTACGCAGCCCCGCCAACGTAGCCTGCGCGAAGCCAAGCGCAAGTCAATACGGGTATTGACGAGCATTGGCGACAAAGCATTCGGCAAGAGTGGCGGGGCTGCCCTGCGGGCGATGGGCTCTTTTGCCCCATTACGGCGTTATTTGCCACTTACAGTACCCGTACTGCGGCGTGGCAAATGCCTGGTACTGGGGCAAAATAGCCCATCGCGTAAAAATTAATCAAACCTCAACAGAGCCTAGCCAGGCCACACAAATGCAATCCTGATTATGTCTCTGCTGCAGAATCGTCATTCCCGCGTACGCGGGAATCCAGATGACGGCGTGAAATCAAGCGTTGCTCAGGATGCCCGCCTTCGCGGGCATGACGAAAAAGGGGTTCTGAAAGAGAGACATTATCAGGAATGAAATAGGGGTATATAAATGAAGGTCATCACTGCAATAGGCTGCAGTTCGATGGGTGGCAATGTATACCATCAGGAAGTGCGTTCCAGATAGTGCGCCAGCGCGGTCTTGGCATTGAAGATGAGGCGCTCGCGCCCCAGCCGGACATCCAGCCCGGCATGGCGCACGGCATCCAGCACACCCGGATTCAGCCCGGCCAGCCACAGCGTTACGCCTTGCGCAGTCATGCGCCGCTCGCCTTCGATCAGCATCTGCAGGGCGGAATATTCGATATCGGGCACCCGGCTCAGATCGAGCACCACCACCTGCGGCTGGTATTGTTTCAGCAAATCCTGCAGGGCCTCAGCCAGCGTCTGGGCATTGATGAAGAAGATCCGGCCTTCCGGGCGCACCATGAGCAAGCCCGGAAATTGTTCGTCATCCGGATGGTCGGGCGAAACCGGCCGCAGGATGTCGGTGCCCGGTTTGTGCGCCAGCACCGAAACGCGCGGCCTGGCCGTCTGGCTGGCCAGGCCGATCAGCGACACGATGATGGCAATCACGATGCCTTGCAGCGTGCCAAACAGCAGCACCCCCAGGCAGGCCACGACCGCCCAGCGGAACTCCATCGTGCGGATCTGGCGAATGGCGCGAAATTCGGCCGGCTGGATCAGGCCCAGCGAGTAGACAATCACCACTGCCGCCAGCACGGCATTGGGCAACAGCCCCAGCAAGGGCGCAAACAGCAGCATGGTCGCCAGCGCCACACCGGCAGTGACCAGACTGGCCCTCTGCGTGCGCCCGCCGGCAGCGCGCACCACGGCCGTCTGCGAGGTGCCGCCACCGCCGGGCATGGCGCCCAGCACCGCGCCGGCGAGATTCGCCGCCCCCGTAGCGACCAGCTCGCGATTGGCATTGATTGCCGGCTCGTCCGGCCTTGCAAAGGCGCGCCCGGCGGCAATCGATTCGGTGAAGCTCATCAGCGCGATGCCGAGTGCCCCGGGCAGCAAGAGCTGCACCAGCGCCAGATCGGGCATGACCAGTGCCGGCAGCCCCTGCGGAATCAGCCCCACGGTCGAGACGCCCTGCCCCTGCAGGCCAAACAGCCAGGATGCCGCGATGCCGCCGCCCACCGCCACCAGCGGCGCTGGCGAATGCGGCCACAGTTTTTCCATGCCAAGCAGCAGCAACAGCGTCAGCCCCGCTACAAGCAGCGTCAGCAGCGACGTTTCCGGCAGATGCTGCACGATGCTCAGCGCATCCTGGAAGAAATTTTCCTTGTGGATGTGGATGCCCAGCAGCTTGGGCAGCTGGTCGAGCACGATGACCAGACCGATGCCGGTCTTGAAGCCAGTCAGTACCGGCGTTGAAATGAAATTGGCGACAAAGCCGAGGCGCAGGACGGCAGCGGCAACCAGCAACAGGCCAACCAGCGCGGTCAGCGTGGCTGCCGCTGTCAGCAAACGGGCCGGGTCGCCATCCGGAACAACCAGCGCCAGCTGGGTGCCGGTGAGGATGGCCAGCGTGGTGGTTGACGTGACGCTCAGCGCTCGCGACGAGCCCAGCAGGGCATACACGATCAGCGGCACGAAGGCCGTATACAGGCCGACCGCAACCGGCAGCCCGGCCACCGTGGCATAGGCCATGGCCTTGGGAATCACCACCGTGGCGGCGATCAGGCCGGCAATCAGGTCAAAACGCAGGCCGGAGCCTGCGGGAGCCGCATTCGCGGTCGTTGAATGGTTCGCCGTTGAATGGTTCATGAAAGGGATTTCCATTGCTTTCTGAGGGTTGACCTGCCGACGCGCACGACGGCTCAGCGGCATGCAGCATGCGCTGCAGGGCACCGGACAAGCTGGCCTCTGGCACGCGCAAGAGACCGTACACGCAGCATAGCCGGCCACGCTTGTAGCCGCTCGCCCGACTGGCTAGACTGCGCCACCATGGCCAAATCGAGCAAGACCTCTCCCTTTCACGACGCGCTCAAGCCACTGGCACGCGCCATGAAAACGCAGGCGCGCCAGCAGATGCTCGAGCGCGCGCAGGCGCCGCGTGCGCAGCCGGCGCCGGTCTTGAGCGAGCGGGAACTGTTCCGGCAAGCCATGCAGGGGGTATTGCCCTACAACAATGACCGTTACGAGCACCCGCCCGTATACCCTTCACCACATCCGGTACAGCGCTGGCGTGACGAGGCGCGCGTGATGCGCGATGCGATGACCGACTTCTGGCCCTGGGACGAACTGGAAACCGGTGAAGAACTGCTCTATCTGCGCCCGGGCGTACGCCCCGACTCGCTGAAAAAACTGCGGCGCGGCGAGTGGATCGTGCAGGGCGAGCTGGACCTGCACGGGCTGACCAGCGAATACGCTCGCCCGGTCGTTGGCGAATTCCTGCACCGCTGCCGCGTGGAAAACCGCCGCTGCGTGCGCATCGTGCACGGCAAGGGCCTGGGCTCGAAGAACAAGGAGCCGGTGCTGAAACTGAAACTGAAAAACTGGCTGGCGCAACGCGACGAAGTGCTGGCCTTCTGCCAGGCGCGCCCCTTCGACGGCGGCAGTGGCGCGGTACTGGTACTGATCAAGGGCAACCATGAGCGCTGATGCCCGTCAGCCTTCGCGCGCCATGACCCTCGCCCGCCGAGCTGCGCTCAGCCTGTGGGCGCTGGCCATCTGGATCGGCTCGCTGATTCCGCTGTCCGGCCCCGTCGCCCCCGGTGGCGACAAGCTGCAGCACTTCGCCGGCTACGGCGGACTGGCGCTGCTGGCAATGTGGAACTGCCCGCGCCCCTTGCCGGTGTGGCTCGCCTGCACAGCGATGGGGGTCGCCGTCGAATTCGCGCAGGCGCTCACGCCGTATCGCAGTTTCGATGTGGCGGACATGCTGGCCAATGGCGCCGGTGCGCTGCTGGGTGTGCTGCTCGGCATCCTGTTTCAGCGCGTGTTTCCGCAAGCAAGGCCGCTCGCATAGGACACGCGAGTCAGGGGGATGAAACCGGAGCACCTGCACAGGCTCAGCGGTCCAGCCCCCCCTGACTAACATCCAGGCTGTTTTCCACGAAGTGATGATCCGGATCGCAGGTGCGCTTCTGCGCATCGGCCCGCTGAACAGCATGCACCAGCAGCGCAGCAAACAGCGGGACCAGCCAGACAAGTACGAGCTGCAGGCATTTCTGCCTTGAATCAAAGGCCGTTGAGCGAATCACCAGCCGGCTTACCCAGAGCTGGTATGCCAGCAGCGCAATGCTGATGGCTAGCACTCCCATCTGTAGCAACATTTCAGCTCCTTCTCAGACAGTGCGGCTCACCTTGGCCTCATGCCTTGACCTATGGCGCCACGACCTTTGAAAAAAAAAGGCTCGTAGCCCCATACGCCCTACTGCTCCAGCAAGGCTTGCCCAGCTGCCGGCTGCAGGTCTTCAAGCTTCACCTGCTCGATCTCGCTGAAGCGCTTCGAGATCTTCTCGCTGGTGATGCTGACTTCCTGCGCATCGTCATGCGCCATGCGGATGTGATCGGCCAGCTTCTTCATCCGCTTGTCGAAGCGGCCGAATTCGGCGGACAGCTTGCCCAGCGCTTCCTGGATGATGTGCACCTGCTTGCGCGTTTCCACATCCTTGATCACCGCGCGCGCGGTGTTGAGCACGGCCATCAGCGTCGTCGGCGACACGATCCACACGCGCTTGCCCATCGCGTACTGCACGAGTTCCGGGTGGTAGGCGTGGATTTCGGCGAACACCGCTTCGGCCGGCACGAACATCACCGCACCGTCCGCCGTGACATTGGGAATGATGTATTTGCCGCTGATGTCGTCGATGTGTTTCTTCACATCCGCCTTGAAGGCGCGCTGCGCAACCGTTCTGTCCTCGCCGGCGGCGAACATGCGGTGGTAGTTCTCCAGCGGGAACTTCGCATCCACGGCCACCGTGCCGGTGGGCTCGGGCAGGCGCAGCAGGCAGTCGGCGCGCGTGCCGTTGGGTAGCGAGGCCTGCAGTTCGTACACCTGCTGGGGCAGCACATTGCTGATCAGGTGCTCCAGCTGCACCTCGCCAAAGGCGCCGCGGCTGCGCTTGTCACCCAGCAGCTCCTGCAGGCTGACGACATTGGTGGTCAAGCCGTCGATCTTCTTTTGCGCCTCGTCGATGGTGGCCAGCCGCGCCATCACATTGGCGAAGGTTTCGTTGGTTTTCTTGAAGCCTTCGTCCAGGCGCTCGTTCACCTTGCCGGAAATTTCGGCCAGGCGGCCGTCGGCGGTCTTGGTGAGTTCACCCACGCTGGCCGTGAGCTGCTGCGTGGAGGCGGTCAGCATGCTTTGCAGCATGTCCATCTCGCGCTTGGCCTGCTCGGAGAGCATGGTCGAGAGCTTGAGCAGCACATCCTCGCGCAGCGCATCCTGCTTGCCCTGCAGCGTGGCGGCGATGTCGGACAATTGCTTGAGAACCAGCTCGCGGGTTTCTCCGAGGCTGGCGCTGGTGCTCTGGCGCAGCGCATCCAGCCGTTGCTGCAGGCTGTCGCTGAGCTCGGCGAGCTTGCCCTGCTGCAGTTCGCGCGATTCGGCCAGGCTGCGGGTGAGCGCCAGTTGCAGCGCGCCGCTGCTCTCGGCCTGCTGGGCGGCCAGCCGCTGCAGCGTCTCGCGCGACTGGTTGAGTTCATTGCCCACGCCTGCGCGCAGGCGCTCAAAGGCCTGGCCCAGGCCGTCACCCAGGCGCTGCGCGGAGGCATTGACCGCGTCATTGAGCAGCGCGCCGTGCTGGGTGAGCGCGCTGTGCGTGGCCTCACTCTGGCGCGCCAGCCCCTGCTGCAGCTCGGCCAGCAATTGCCGGTGGCGCCCATCCAGTTCGGCCAGCAGCTGCTCCTGCAGCTGTTTCTGGTTTTGTCCCAGCGCATTGAGCCGGAACACCACCAGCGCACCGGCCAGCAAGACCACAATGGTGCTGATGCCAAAGAGCAGTTCGATCACGGTTGACACCTTCCTGAAAGAGAGCCGGGCCGAAGAGCCCGGGCAAAAAGTCCGCCGATTGTAGGCGATCCCCCCTGCTGCGCCTATAATCGCGGACATGAAAACCGCCGCCCTCCTCACCCGCAGCGCCCTGATGCTGGCGCTGGCCACCGGCGCCGCGCAGGCCGCCGATGCCCCGCAGCAGAATCATGCCGAGATCCAGCGCACCGTGGCCAGATGGCTGGACAACGCGCTGGCTGCCGTGCCGGGCAACGCGTCCTACAGCATTGGCAAGGTGGATTCGCGCCTGCGGCTCGATGCCTGCAGCAGCATGGAAGTCAGCGTGCCCTCGGGCCAGCGCCTGGTCGGCAATGTGCTGCTGCGCGTGCGCTGCACCGGCGGGGCGAGCTGGTCGCTGAATGTGCCGGCGCAGATCAGCATGCAGGTGACCTATTTCACGGCCACCCGCCCGCTGGCCGCCAACCAGACCATTGATGCGCAGGATCTGGCCGCCCAGCAGGGCGATCTGGCCAACCTGCCCGGCTCGGTGATTCTCGACCCGGCGCACGCCATCGGCCGCACGCTCAATACCGCCGTGCCGGCCGGCCAGCCGCTGCGCCGCGAAATGCTGCGTGCCGCCATCGTCATCCAGCAAAACCAGCGCGTAAGGGTGGTATTCCGGCAAGATGGCATGGAAATCGCCAACGAAGGCACGGCGCTCGCCAACGCCACCGAGGGGAGCCCGGTACGCGTGCGGGTCGGCAATGGCAGCGTGATCAGCGGCATTGCGCGCGCCAGCGGCGAAGTGGAAGTCGGGCAGTAAATTCCTGTCTGAACCGGGCAGACCGGACTCATCCGAGCCAGTGCCCGCGCCGGCGGCAGCCCCCGAAAATGGCAGGCCATCACGGCACACGGCGAAATGCCGGGCATCCCTGGCGGTGATGCCCTGCCAATGCGGCGCGGAAGCCCCCTTTACAGCAGACGGCAAGACCGGCGCCAGGACTTCATGGAAGGCCGACCCGATCGCCCCTACAGGAGAACATAGGAAATGGAATGGAATGCCTACGCACTCTGGCGCGGCCTGCATGTGCTGGCCGTGCTGCTGTGGATCGGCGGCGTGGCGTTTGTCACCACCGTGCTGCTGCCGGCGCTGCGCAGACAAGGCAGCGACTACGCCACGTTTGATGCGCTGGAGCGGCGCTTTGCCACGCAGGCGCGCATCACCACGCAGCTCACTCTGGTTTCGGGGCTGGCGATGTTGTGGCTGACCGACGGCTGGGCGCGGCTGCTGGATACCTGGTGGCTGTGGGCAATGATCGCCACCTGGGCGGTGTTCACGCTGATGCTCTTCGTGCTGGAGCCCATCGTGCTGCACCGCAAGCTGCATGAACGTGCCCGGCACGACCCGGCCGGAACGATGAGCCTGCTGCAGCGCCTGCACTGGCTGCTGCTGGGGCTGGGGCTGGTTGCCACTGTCGGCGGCGTGATCGGCGCGCACGGCGGCGCGTGGTTTGACTTCTGACGCACATACACCACACCCTATTTGCCAGCAGCCCTTTTCATGGATTGGCTGCAGCCATATACACATAGCAAATAACCATGGCCTACCGCGATCTGTTTTACGACCGCCAGCAGCGCTACGCGCTGGGCGTGCACGCCGGCAATGGCCAGCATTATCTGTCCATCCCGGTCAGCAATGCGCTGGTGGATTACGAGGAGTACTACGCGATCAGTTCGGCCGAATTCGTGCGATTCCAGGCCGACGCGGCACAGGCAGCCAGCTTTGCCCAAGCCTGCCGCGAACACTACCACGACGACCGTCTGCTGCAGGCGCCGGGGCGCTGGCGCGGGGAAGGCCATTAAGGCTGGCCGGCTACGACTGATGACGCTGCCTGCTGTTGCGTACAGGCAAGCAGTACAAATCCATAAATTGACACGATTCGTCAGAAATTACGTTACAGTCGAGGTCTGCCAATCATCACCGCCCAAACCACCGCATGACAGCGCCCCGCCCGCCCCGATTTCGCCTCCCCAGTGCTCTTGCTCCGCTATCGCTTGCCCTCATTGCCTTGTGGCTTTGCAATGTCTGTTTCGATATCGCCCGCGCCCTGCCCAAGGCACAGGCCGAGCTGGATGCCGTACAGCAGCTCAAAGCCAGGATCGAAGCAGCCACACCCCACAGGCAGGCAGGTGCACGGCAATGAAGCTACGGGGGCCCGTCTGGGCGCATTTGCTGCTGGCCATCGAGCTGGTGTTCGCCTGTTTCATCTATCTGATCAGCCGGTACGGCGCGGTGTTGAATGAGCTGGAAAGCAGCAAGCAGGCCACGCTGATTGCCCATGCGCATTACATCGCCAGCCGCTTGCGACATAACCCGGTGCCTGCCGATCTTGTCCATGCCAATGCCAGTGCCGCTTTTCCCGAAACTGCCGAGTTCGGCAGGATCACGCTGGCAGATCGCACACTGCTCATCTTCATCTACCCGCCAAATGGCGACCGTGTTGGCACAAACTGCACGCTTGCGCTCGACACGGGCTTGTTGACGTGTTGAGCGCATTGTTGTCGCTCTGTGCGCCGCCGGCAAATCCAATCACGCGCTACCGCCGGCCCCATCCCACGAAAAAAACCCGCCGTCACCGGCGGGTATGAGTGCAGAGCGTTCGGGTTTGGCCTTGTTTCAGCACGGCAGCGGTGCGTTCTTGCGGGCGTAGAAGTACCAGGTGATCAGCACGCAGGTCACGTAGAACGCGAGGAAGCAGTACAGCGCCACTTCCGGGCCGCCGGTATTCTTCATCGACAGGCCGAAGCTCTGCGGGATGAAGAAGCCGCCGTAGGCGCCGATCGCGCTGATGAAGCCGGCGGCGGCGGCCGATTCCTTCACGCCGCGCAGCAAGGATTTCTTTTCTTCCGCCTCGCCCTTGCCTGCCGCTTCACGCTTGCACAGGGTCGAGAAAATGGTGGGGATCATTTTGTAAGTCGAGCCGTTGCCGATGCCGGCCCAGGCGAACAGCCACAGGAAGCTGAGCAGGAACATGGTCCAGTTGCCGCCGACCGGCGAGCCGCCGGCCATGGCCGGCAACGCCGACAGCACGCCGAGCACGCCGGCTGCCATGCCGGCAAAGACCACCAGGGTTACTTTGGCGCCGCCGAGCTTGTCGGAAATCGTGCCGCCGACCGGGCGGATCAGCGCGCCGATCAGGGGGCCGATAAACGCGATCTTGGCCACGGGGATT
>NZ_ATZJ01000008.1 GCF_000428145.1 Chitinilyticum litopenaei DSM 21440
ACTCTTCCCGCTGGCGCATGGCTTCCATCAGCTTGTGTTTCAGCAACCATGCGGCTTTCCAGCTGATGCCGAGTTGTCGTCGCAATGCCAGCGCCGCAATGTTGGTCTTGGCTTGCGTAACCAGATAGATGGCCAGCATCCATGTTCTCAGCGTCAGTTTGCTTTGCTCCATGATGGTGCCTGCCCGCAGGCTGGTTTGATGCTGGCAGGAGCGGCATTGCCAGTAGCGATGGTGACCATGCTGAAATTCATAGGCCAGCGGGTGCTGGCAATGCGGACAGCGAAAGCCATCTGGCCATCGCGCCTTGATGAGCGCCGCCTGGCATTGTGCTTCAGTGCCGTAGCTGGCCACGAATTCAGGCAGTGAAAGACCTTTTTGGAACTGGATGCCGTTGATCATGATCTCGCTCCTTGGCTGAACCGGATTTCAATATAGAACATCCGTTCTCTTTCTGAAGGAGAGACATAATCAGGTGTCAGCATGCCCATCCTGCTCGACGACGGCAGCCTTTACGGCACGCTGTGTGCGGCCAGCTCGGAGCGCAAACCGCTGAACGATCAAGCCGAGCAGGTGCTGCTGCTGTTCGCCAACCTGATTAGCCAGCACATCCAGAAAGAGCAGCTTGTCCAGCAGCTCCACAAGGCCAATGCCGAATTGCTGACACAATCGCATACCGATGCGCTGACCGCGCTGCCGAACCGGCGCGCCATCCTGGCCGGGCTGGCACAACTCTTCGCGATTGCCCAGCGCAGTGGCCGGCAAGTGCTGATCGCCTTTGTCGACCTCGACGGTTTCAAACAGATCAACGACCAGTACGGCCACGACGCGGGCGACGTGTTTCTTCAACAGGCGGCGACCCGCCTGCAGAGCGGCATACGCCAGGGTGACCTGCTTGGTCGACTGGGTGGCGACGAATTCGTTGCCATCGGCCTGGGGCCGGAAATCGAAACCGAGGCCGGGCAGGCTCTCGCCATGCTGAAAAGCCGCCTTGGCAACACACTGCTGGGCGAATACACGCTGCCGGGTTGCCGGCTGGATTATGCCGGCGCCAGCATCGGCGCCGTTGCGGTTCATCCGGGGCTGATGACGACCGAGCAGGCCATGCAGCAGGCCGATGCGGCAATGTACGCCGAGAAGAAATCCCGCCGGGGCCGCTGAGCCGACCGCCACCGAAAAGCGGGGCGGCAGCGGGCGCGGTGCTCCGGATGCCCGCCCCATCGCACAGCGGATTCGCCGTTCTGCCCGCGCATTGGCGCACGCAAAACACCGATCTGTACTGGTGGATTTCGTTTTCCACTGTGCTTGACGCTACTGTCCGGCAGGAGAAGAATCGTCGTACCAACAGCGCCGATTTGAAGCCCAGCTTGCAGGGCGCTGCCAACAAATGCTGCTAAAGCGTGCGCAAACCTGCTTTGCGCAGGTTTTTTTGTTTCCGGGCTGTTCTGCTGCACGCGCCGTTTAAGCGACAACTTCCAGGGCGCGCTACAAGTACTGCTAAAGCGTCGGTCGGGCCCGACCTGACCGGCCACACCGTTCAGGAGAAACGACCATGTATGATTGCTCTGTCAGTGAAGAAATCCGCCCCGCGCTCCGTCCGGCCCAGTCGGCCAGCCCTGCCCGCCACGCATTGCAGGATTTTCGCCGTTCCCGCCTGACACTGGCGGCGCCAGCCGGCCCGGGTGCCCTGCAGCTGAACAAGGCCTTTGCCGTCGCCAGCGGCCTCGGACTGGCCGTCGTGCAGCACGACAATGGCAGCCTGGATGTACTCGATGTGGCGCTCGACGAAGCCCTGCTGTTCGCGCGCCGCTTTCCCGGGCTGCTGATCCGCTACGAACCGGCGCGCCCCTGGGTGCGCAGCACCTGATGGCCGGACTGGCCCGCAGGGGCGGCAGCCCAAGCGGAACACTGGTCAGGCGCAGAGCAACAAGCTTACTGATTATTGATCTGGCCTTCAGAAGTTTGAATTTCCGCAGGAGCGAGCTTGCTCGCGAAGCCTTGCTGATCGCAAGCAAGCTCGCTCCTGCGAGTGAAAACATCAGAGGGCCGGATCAATAGAAGCCCTGCCCGGCAAACCACAAACACCTGTTCAGGCAGGGAGACGCAAGCACAGCCCAGATTGAAATGCCGATGATGTGCCCCCGCTTTTCTCTGTTTCTCTGTGCCTGCTTGGGGTTTTGCCAAGAAGTCTTGCCAGTCAGGGCACTGGTTCGCCGAGCCGTGTTCGGGTTCCGGGAACGCCAACCGCTCAGCCCCACCCGCCACGGAGTCGCCATGCCCTTTTCCCGCCGCCTTGCCGATACCCGCCAGACCTGGACGCTGGCCTGGCCGCTGATCATCAGCCAGCTGGCCGGCACCGGCATGGCCTTTATCGACGCCGCCATGGCCGGCCACGCCTCCGCCGCCGACCTCGCCGTGGTGTCGGTTGGCGCCTCGCTGTGGATCACCGCGCTCGTCACCATGATGGG
Organism: Chitinilyticum litopenaei DSM 21440; assembly: GCF_000428145.1. GTDB lineage: Bacteria > Pseudomonadota > Gammaproteobacteria > Burkholderiales > Chitinibacteraceae > Chitinilyticum > Chitinilyticum litopenaei. Next base: position 2,467 of record NZ_ATZJ01000008.1, read on the forward strand.
GCTGCTGCTGGCCATCAGCCCGCTGGTGGCGCACAAGGTGGGCGCCGGCAAGGCCGACGCCATTCCGCACCTGGTCCAGCAGGCACTCTGGCAGGGTATGGCCATCGGGGTCTTGTTCCTGATTGCTTTCCAGTTTATCGGCCCCTGGGTATATCCGCATCTGGGGCTGGAAACCGAGGTCGCCGACAAGGCCAGCCAGTTCCTGATGGCGGTGGGCTGGGGCATGCCGGGCCTGGCCATCCAGCGCGTGCTGGGCAACTACAGCACGGCCATCAACGAGTCGCGGCCGGTCATGGTGATTGCACTCCTGACGCTGCTGCTGAACATCCCGCTGAACTGGATTTTCGTCTACGGCCACCTGGGTGCCCCCGCCATGGGCGGCGTCGGTTGCGGCGTGGCATCCAGCATCTGTGCCTGGATCGGCGCCATCGCCGCCATGCTCTGGGTCTGGAAGGCGCCCGCCTATCGCGCCACCCAGCCCTTTTGCAACTGGATCGCGCCGCACTGGGCCACGCAGCTGCGCCTGCTGAAACTGGGCCTGCCGATCGGCGCGACCTTCCTGATCGAGGTCAGCTGTTTCGCCGGCGTTGCGCTGCTGCTGGCGCCGCTGGGAACCACAACGGTGGCCGCGCACCAGATTGCGCTGAACCTCACCTCGCTGATGTTCATGATTCCGCTGGGGCTGGGCTCGGCGCTTACCGTGCGCGTCGGCCAGGCACTGGGGGCCGGCCTGCCGGACGAGGCGCGCTTTATCGGCAATACCGGCCTCATGATGGGGCTCCTGATCGCTGCCAGCGGTGCGCTGCTGCTCTCGCTGGGCGGTTACGCACTGTCCGGGCTTTACACCAGCGCAGAGCCGGTACGCCGGCTCGCCGCACAGCTGCTGGTGTTTGCCGCGATCTTCCAGCTCTTTGACGCCAGCCAGGCGATTCTGGCCGGCATCCTGCGCGGCTACAAGATCACGCGCGGCCCGATGATCGCCTACATTCTCGCCTTCTGGCTGGTCGGCCTGCCGCTGGGCTACGCGCTGACCTACGGCTGGCCGGGCTGGGCCGGCTGGGGCGCGCCGGGCTACTGGCTGGCGCTGGTGCTGGCACTGGCGATCATTGCGCTGGCGCTGTGGTGGCTGTTTGCCCGCGTCGCCAGGAAAGCGGACGGCGTGGCCTGAGCCCAAAATATTTCTTGGGTTGTCAGAAAAAGAGCGGGGCGGTATAACCTCCTGTTTCAAGCCCACCAAGGATGCATGATGCAGAAATTGCTTGCCCTCTCACTGCTGCTGGCCTGCCAGCTCGGCCTGCCTGCGCACGCCAAGGATCTTGCCGCCAAGGCCGAGCGCGATGAAGTCGTGTTCATGCCGGATGACGACCCGGCCATGCGCCGTGCTTTCCAGCAGGCCCGCGCCACGCTGGACGATTTTCTGGCCAAGGCCGCCAAGCCGCCCAAGGGCACGGACCATTACGCGGTCAAGGTCGGCATTCGTGACGGCAAGCAGACCGAGTATTTCTGGATCAGCGATTTCTCCGCCAAGAGTGGCAAATTCAGCGGCCAGATCAGCAATGAGCCACAACTGGTCAGCAATGTCGAAGCGGGCGAGACTTACCAGTTTGGCAAGGGCGAGATCGTCGACTGGCTGTATGTGGATAACAACAGCGGCCGCATGATGGGCAATTTCACCGCCTGCGCACTGCTGAGCAAGGAGCCGCCGGCGGTGGCGGCCGACATGAAAAAACGCTTCGGTCTGCACTGCAGCTGAGTTCGGCCAAGGGGCAGTGGCAGCTCAATTGATCCTATTGATCCGGCCCTCAGAAATTGGAACTTTCTTAGGAGCGAGCTTGCTCGCGAAGCGCTACTCATCGCGAGCAAGCTCGCTCCTACGACTAAAAACATCAAAGAGCCGGGTTAATCGGCAGCGCCCCAATCCAGTACAGAGCAGCATTGCCGTCGCGCTCAGGCCTTGCGCTGCAGTACGGCGGCAAAGAAGGCGTCGGTCTGGTGCAGCTGCGGCCACAGCTGCAGGAAGTCGCCATCCAGCGCGATCTCGACCTTGGCGTCGGCCAGCAGCTGCTGCGCGTTGAGCACCTCGAAATCGGGGTGTTCCGCAAGAAAGGCGGCGACGATGGCAGCGTTTTCCGCTGGCAGGAAGCTGCAGGTGCCGTACACCAGTCGCCCGCCGGCCTTCACCAGCCGGGCGGCAGACGCGAGGATGCTGGTCTGCTTGGCGTTCAGCTCCGTAACGCTAACCGGCGACTGGCGCACCTTCAGATCCGGGTTGCGGCGGGTGGTGCCCATGCCCGAGCACGGCGCATCGACCAGCACGGCGTCGAACTTGCCGGCCAGACGCTTGATTTTCTGGTCGTGCTCGCTGGCAATCAGCTGCGGCTGCACGTTCGAAAGCCCGGAGCGGGCCAGTCGCGGCTTGAGGTTGTTCAGGCGCTTTTCGGAGACATCAAATGCATACAGCCGCCCGGTGGAATTCATCATGGCGCCCAGCGCCAGCGTCTTGCCGCCAGCTCCGGCGCAGAAGTCCGCCACCATCTGGCCGCGCTTGGCGCCGGTGAGCAGCGCCAGCAACTGGCTGCCTTCGTCCTGCACCTCGAATACGCCTTCCTTGAACAGCGTCAGGCGGTTGACCGCCGGCTTGCCTTCCAGGCGCAGCCCCCAGGGGGAGAACGGCGTCGGCTGGCAGGCCATGCCGTGCCGCTCGATTTCCCGCTGCACGCTGTCACGCTTCATCTTGAGGGTATTGACCCGAACGTCAAGCGGTGCAGAGGCCAGCAGGCTATACCCCAGGGCCAGTACAAAAGCCTCATCGCGCCCCTCGTCCAGCAGCGCCTGCACCACCCATTCCGGCAACGCGGCACGCACATAGAGCGGCGCATCCCTGACCACGCGCGCCTTCATGTTGCCGGCGCGCTCCTTGTCCTTGTCGTGAAAGGCGGCTGGCAGCTCTTTCAGATTCATGCGCTTCACGCCGACAAACCAGGCCAGCAGGATTTCGCGCGTGCTGGCATTGCCTTCGGTGATCCACTCCAGCTGCGGCAGATGGCGCAGAATGCCGAATACGGTTTCCGCAATCACATTGCGGTCATTGGCCCCCAGCTCCGGGTGGTCGCGGAAATAGCGCGACACCGTGCCGTCCACCGGCGCGGTAAAGCCCAGGGCGGTACTCAGGATGTCGAGCGTCGCGGAAAATTGCACTGCATTCATGATGGTTACTCCCGCCCGCTCGGGGCGCTTTCTGGTAATTGATTCTTGCGGGATGGCTCGGCGCGCCACACGATCTTGCCATCGAGTTCGACTTCATTGGCCCACAGGTCATAACTGCCATCGGGCAGGCTCAGCGCCATGCGCACCGGCAGATTGCCCCAGCGCGGCGCCAGCCAGTAATCCACTGTACGCTCGCCCATGCGGCCATGCAGCACGATGACGTCGATTTCCTGCCGGCCAAGCTGCAGGCGACTGCGTTGCGGGGCGGCAAATACCGCGCCGGCATAGCGCTTGCGCCCGTTGATCAGGGCGCCGGGCACGGCACGGCCGCCGCTTTGCGCCAGCTGGAAGGCTGCGGAAAACAGATCCTGATCGCCCGGCTGCAACACCTCCTGGCGGCGCTCGGCCAGCTTGCCCAGCGTCAGCGTGCCCTTGGGCCAGTCAAATTCCGCGAGATAGCGCGGCTCGGCCGCGTGATCGCGGTATTCGGCAAAGCGCTGCGGCTGCAGGCCCTGCGCAGTAAGCCGCCCTTCCGAACGGTAGGCAATCGCCTTGTGCAGGACGGTCAGCGCCAGATCCAGCCGGTAAGCACCGTCCGCCGTGCGCCAGTGCAGCTCGACCGGAAACGGCCCGTAGCTGTAACGGATGCGCGCCGATTGCGGCAGCGCCCCCTGCCCGACCGGCGCGGCCTGCGCGGCCTGCATGGGCGCGGCGCACAGCACGATCAGCCAGAAGCGGGCCAGCCAGCAGCCGGCATGGACAAAGTAGTTCATGGCCGGCGCTGCGCTCCATCCATGCGGCCGGGTTGCGGGCCTTCCAGCACCGTCTTGCCGTCCAGCGTAACCACATTGGCCCAGATGTCGAAACTGCCCTCTTTCGGAATGTCCACCGTCATGCGCACCGGCAGATTGTTCCATTGCGGCGCCAGCCAGAAATCGACGCGCCGGTCTTCCCACTGGCCGCGCACCAGCACGGCGTCGATATGCTCGCGCCCGATGGTCAGCGTGGCTTCGCCAGCCGGCGCAAAGCGGATGTCCGGATAGCGCTTGCGGCCGGTATACAGCGACAGCGTCTGCGGCTTGCCGCCGGTAAGCGCCAGATGAAACGCCGCCGAGAACAGATCCTGATCGCCCTCGTGCAGCTCCTCCTGCTTGCGCTGGCCAGGCTCACCCACCTGCACCGTCATCGCCGTCCAGTCAAAATCGACCTGATACTTTGGCTCGGGTTTTTTGTCGCGGTATTCGCGGAATTGCAGCGGCACGATGCCATCCGGGCCAATGCGCCCTTCGGAATGGAAGGTGCGCGACTTGAAGCCGAAGGCGCCAACCACATCCAGCTGGTAGCGCTCGTCGCCGATCTGCCAATGCATGTGCGCCGGCACGGCGCCCCAGACATAGGTGATCTTCACATCGCGCGGAAAGCGCTTTACCTCGTCCTGGCGCGCCACCGCCACAGTGCTGGCGCGCGGACGGCTGGCCGCCAGCCGGGCCGGCGCGGACGCCAGCGCGGCAGGGGCGCTGGCCACGCGCTCCGGCTGACTGGCCTGCGCAAGCGCACTGGCAACACCGGCGGTCGCGACCGCGCTGACGGGCTGGCTGGCTGGCAGCACCGCGCTGGCGGCCAGCGGCGGCGACGCCACAGCGCGCGCCTGTCGTGGCGCACTGGCCGCGCGCGCTTGCGCTGTTACGGGGGGCGGCGCAGGCAGGCCGGGGCGCGCCAGACTCACGCTGAGCTGCTCGGCGGGCTTCACGCCACGCAGGGCTGCCGGCCGCGCGGCGTCGGCATCATCCAGCGCCTGGGCCTGCAAGGCCTGACGCAGCGTGCGCAACTCGGTTTCGGCGAATTCGGGCCGCGTCAGCCAGGTGTAGAGCGGCCCGCCCAGCATCGCCGCCAGATGCAGCAGCAGTGACAGGACCAGCGCAAGCACAACGGCATGGCGCAGCCAGAACGGCATGTCAGCCCGGCACGCGCAGGCAGGCGTCGGCAGCCAGCGGCTGGCTGCGCTTGACCTTGCCGTCGACCAGCGTCAGGAGGCCGGCGGCAAAATCGCGCACCGCAGCCGGGTAAATCTGGTGCTCCTGCTTCAGCACGCGCGCGGCCAGCATGTCCGCCGTGTCGTCGTCGAGCACTGGCACGGCGGCTTGCGCCACGATGGGGCCGTGGTCGAGCTGGGCGGTGACGAAGTGCACGGTGCAGCCGGCAATTTTCAGGCCGTCGTCAATCGCGCGCTGATGCGTGTGCAGCCCCGGGTAGGACGGCAGCAGCGAGGGATGGATATTGAGCATGCGCCCTTCGAAGCGACTGACGAATGCCGGGGTGAGTATGCGCATGTAGCCCGCCAGCACAATGAGGTCTGGCTGCATACCCTCGATTTTCTCGGCCAGCACCGCATCGAACTCATCGCGCGAGGCATAGGCCTTGTGGTCCAGCGCCAGCGTCGCGATGCCGCGCTCGGCCGCCCAGGCCAGGCCTGCGGCGTCGGGGCGGTTGCTGATCACGGCGGCGATCTCGACGCCGGGAATGCGCGCTTCGACAATGGCCTGCATATTCGAGCCGCGCCCGGAAATCAGGATGACAAGTTTCTTCATTCACATATCCCAAAACCCAACGCAGAGGCGCAGAGACGCAGAGAAAACCGGGAGACTGGTCAGCTCCCCTGTCTTGCTCTGCGCCTCTGCGCCTCTGCGTTGAAAGGTGTTACGACGTTCAGGCGACCTGGGTCTGATGCTCGTCGCCCACGCGCGCACGGATCGCGCCGATGCGGTAAACGGTTTCGCCCTCGGCGCTCAGGAAAGCAGCGGCACGCTCGGCGTCTTCCGCCGCGACGACAACGACCATGCCGATGCCGCAATTGAAGGTACGGTACATTTCCTGCGCGTCGACATTGCCTTCCGCTTGCAGCCACTGGAACAGCTTGGGCATGGTCCAGCTCTTGGCGTCGATTTGCGCCACGACATCGTCCGGCAGCACGCGCGGGGTGTTTTCGGTAATGCCGCCACCGGTGATGTGCGCCATGCCCTTGACCGGCAGTTCGGCCATGAGTTTCAACAGCGGCTTCACATAGATGCGCGTCGGCGCCATCACCACGTCGGCGAGCGACTTGCCGTCTTCAAACGGCGCGGTGTAATCGGCGTTGGTGAGATGCAGGATCTTGCGGATCAGCGAGTAGCCATTGGAATGCGCGCCATTGGACGCCAGACCCAGCACGACGTCGCCGGCCTTGATCACGGCCTGGCCGTTGATGACCTTGCTCTTTTCGACCACGCCGACGGCAAAGCCGGCCAGATCGTATTCACCGACCGGATACATGCCCGGCATTTCGGCGGTTTCGCCGCCGATCAGCGCACAGCCAGCCTGCTCGCAGCCTTCGGCAATGCCCTTGATCACTTCGGTTGCCGCCGGCACGTCCAGCTTGCCGCAGGCGAAGTAGTCGAGGAAGAACAGCGGCTCGGCGCCCTGCACCAGGATGTCGTTCACGCTCATGCCGACCAGATCGATGCCGACCGTATCGTGACGGTTCAGCTCGAAAGCAAGTTTCAGCTTGGTGCCCACGCCATCAGTGCCGGACACCAGCACCGGCTCCTTGTACTTCTTGCTGATTTCGACCATGGCGCCGAAGCCGCCCAGTCCGCCGAGCACCTCGGGGCGCATGGTGCGCTTGGCGAACGGTTTGATGTTCTCGACGAGCTGATCGCCGGCGTCGATATCGACACCCGCGTCGCGGTAACTCAGGCTTTGCTTGGTCATGAAAGAATGGCCTCGTGCAGGAAATCCGGCGGCAGCCCCGGCGCTTTGCGCTAGAATGACGGCCGCTTCTGGCTGAAAACGCCGCATTTTACCGTAAGTCGTGATGAAACGTGCGCCCAACTATCGGCAACCAGCCCAACTCCAGGAAAACCGGCTCAGGTGATGAAACAACTGGTCCTTGACCTGCTGCTGCCCGCCCCCAACAGCTTTGCCGACTTTGTCGCCGGCGACAATGCCGAGCCGCTCTACCAGATCGGCCAGTGGCTGGCGCACGACGCGCACGCGCGCAGCATCTACCTCTGGGGCGAGGCCGGCACCGGCAAAAGCCACCTGCTGCGCTCGGCCTGCCAGCAGCTGGATACCCGGCAAGCCATCTTTATCGATGCAAGCACCAGCAAGCTTCCCGACCTGATACCCGGCGACATCCATCTGCTTGTCGACAATGTCGAAGCGCTGGATGCCGAAGGCCAGATCCGCCTCTTCGATCACTACAACACGCTGAAGGAAGGTGGCGGCTTTTTTCTGGCCGCCGGCCCCTTGCCGCCCATGCTGCTCAATCTGCGCGACGACCTCACCACCCGCCTGGGCTGGGGGCTGGTGTACCAGATCAGGCCGCTGTCGGACGACGACAAGGCACAGGCGCTGAAACAGCGCGCCAGCCAGCTCGGCTTCGAGCTCAGCGATGACATGGCCGACTACCTGCTGCTGCACGCCCGGCGCGATTTGCCCAGCCTGTACCGCCATCTCGACGAGGTCAACACCCTGGCCCTGTCACGCAAGAAACCGGTGACGCTGGCGCTGTTGCGCAGCGTCATCCAGCAGACCCAACTGGCCATCGATTTCTAGGCTCTGGAAACGGACAAAACCCAACGCAGAGGCGCGGAGGCGCAGAGAAAACACCGTGGGAGCGAGCTTGCTCGCGATCAGCAAGGATTCGCGAGCAAGCTCGCTCCCACAACTGCAAAACCACACCCAGTCTGGCAGATACCGGCAACCCAGCAGATACACCACACCCCATGCCACCATAGCCCTTTACCCTAAAGGGCTGCAGCAAGATACCCAGACACAATCAAGGCAAAAGGCGCATCCCCACCGCCAGCAGACCGGACAGCGCCCAGCAATCGTCGCTGGCGGCATAGCTGCCGTCGCTGCGCACCGCACCACTGGCCGGCAGGCCATCATCCATGGCGCGATCGAGCGCACAGACCATGCGCGCATCGGCCTGCGCGCCCGGCGCCGTACTGACAGCGGAAACCGGCAAGGTGAGGTAGCTGGTATTGGCCTCGAAATTGCCACTGGCCGTGGCTGTCGCCGGTGAAATCGCCCAGGGCTGGCCGAACACGCTTTGCACATCGGCGGCGCTGAGGATTTGCGTGGTCTGCAGAATCGCCAGCGCGGCCTGCGCCTCGGTCTGATCCAGCTGGCCGTTCTTCACGCCAGAGCAGGCCGACACCGCCGCCGGCGCGGCCACCGGACAGCCATCGCCCGGGTAGGCGCCATACTTGTTGTAATAGGCATTGATGCCGGCCTGCACCTTCAGATACTGCGCCTGCATGTTCTTGATCTTCGCGCCGTCAATCAGGTCCTTGCCCTTGAACGCCATGCCCATGATCAGGCCGATGATGACCAGCACCACAGCCAGCTCGACCAGGGTAAACCCGCCTTCCTGCTTGCCCGCCATTCAAATTCCACCAATAGTCAGTTTCGGGAAATTTAAATTAGGATGTTTCACGAACTTTGCCAGAAAAATGTCGCGACCCGCCACGCGTGCCGCGCACCAGCCCGGCAAGGTATAATCGCTGCCTTCGTTCATCTGTATCCGGCGCACTCCCATGCAAGAACAGTATTCACCGCTTTCCGTCGAAGCCGCAGCGCAAGCCCACTGGGAAGAAACGCGCGCTTTCGAAGTCACTGAAGACCAGAACAAGCCCAAGTATTACGCCTGCTCCATGCTGCCCTACCCGTCGGGCAAGCTGCACATGGGTCACGTGCGCAACTACACCATCAACGACATGCTGGCGCGCCACCTGCGCATGAAGGGCTACAACGTGCTGATGCCGATGGGCTGGGATGCCTTCGGTCTGCCGGCGGAAAACGCGGCGATTGCCTACAAGAAGTCGCCAGCGGAATGGACCTACGCCAACATCGCCGACATGAAGTCGCAGATGAAGCCGCTGGGCCTGGCGTTTGACTGGTCGCGCGAAATCGCCACCTGCGATCCGGACTACTACAAGTGGAACCAGTGGTTCTTCCTGAAAATGCTCGAAAAGGGCGTCGCCTACAAGAAAACCCAGATCGTGAACTGGGATCCGGTTGACCAGACCGTACTCGCCAACGAGCAGGTGGTCGACGGCCGCGGCTGGCGCTCAGGCGCGATTGTCGAAAAGCGCGAAATCCCGGGTTATTACTTCGGCATCACGCAATACGCCGACGAACTCTTGAACGACATCGACACACTGGAAGGCTGGCCGGACATGGTGCGCGCGATGCAGCGCAACTGGATCGGCAAGTCGGAAGGCGTACGCTTTGCCTTCGAGCACGACATCAAGGATGCCGATGGCAAGCTGATTGCGGATGGCAAGCTGTGGGTGTTCACCACCCGCGCCGACACCATCATGGGCGTCACCTTCTGTGCAGTGGCGGCCGAGCATCCGCTCGCCACCCGCGCGGCCGAACTGAAGCCGGAACTGACCGCCTTCATCAAGGAATGCGAAAAGGGCGGCGTTTCGGAAGCCGAAATCGCCACGCAGGAAAAGGTCGGCATGCCGACCGGCTTGTTCGTCACCCACCCGCTGACCGGCGAACAGGTCGAAGTGTGGATCGGCAACTACGTGCTGATGGGCTACGGCGATGGCGCGGTGATGGCCGTTCCGGCGCATGATGAGCGCGACTTTGCCTTTGCCAAGAAATACAGCCTGCCGATCAAGCAGGTCATCGCGGTTGCAGGCGAAGAATTCAGCACGGATGCCTGGGCCGAGTGGTACGGCGACAAAACGCGCGGCGTGACCATCAATTCCGGCAAGTATGACGGCCTGGAATACAAGGCGGCCGTCGATGCGGTCGCCGCTGATCTGGCCGCGAAAAACGCGGGCGAGAAGAAAACCACCTGGCGCCTGCGCGACTGGGGCATCTCCCGCCAGCGCTACTGGGGCACACCGATCCCCATCATTCACTGCGAATGCTGCGGCGACGTGCCGGTGCCCTACGAGGACCTGCCGGTTAAGTTGCCAGTCGACTGCATCCCGGATGGCTCGGGCAACCCGCTGAACCACCGCGATGACTTCCTGAATGTCGATTGCCCGAAATGCGGCAAGGCGGCCCGCCGCGAAACCGACACCATGGATACCTTCGTCGATTCGAGCTGGTACTTCATGCGCTATTGCGACCCGAAGAACGCGGACGCAATGGTCGGCGACGGCACGGCTTACTGGATGGGCGCTGGCCCGGATGCGGCAGGCGGCATGGACCAGTACATCGGCGGGATTGAGCACGCCGTACTGCACTTGCTGTACGCCCGCTTCTGGACCAAGGCCATGCGCGACGCCGGCCTGATCAACTTTGGCGAGCCGTTCAAGAACCTGTTTACGCAAGGCATGCTGCTGCGCGACTGCTACTACCGTGAAGACGCCAGCGGCAAGAAGCGCTGGTTCTACCCGGCGGAAGTCGAAGTCCAGCACGACGACAAGGGCCGCCCGGTTTCCGCGATTGCCAAGGAAGACGGTCAGCCGGTGATCATGGGCGGCATCGAGAAGATGTCCAAGTCCAAGAACAACGTCGTCGAGCCCAAGGACATTATCGAGAAATTTGGCGCCGACACCGCGCGGCTCTTCACCATGTTCGCAGGCCCCCCGGACCAGAGCGCGGCCTGGAGCGATTCCGGCGTCGAAGGCGCCTACCGCTACCTGCGCCGCCTCTGGGGGTATGGCTTCAAGCACGCCGAAATTATTGGGCAGGCAGGCGATAGCCTGGCGGGTATCGAACTCAGCAAGGATGACAAGGCACTGCGCTTCGAGGTGCACAGCACGCTCAAGCAGATCAACGCCGACTTCGACCGCCTGCAGTACAACACGGTGGTTTCTGGCGTGATGAAACTGCTGAACGCACTGGAAGGCTACAAGGGCGACAACGCTGCGGTGATTCGCGAAGGCTTCGGCATCCTGCTGCGCGCGATCTACCCGGCCGCGCCGCACATCGCCCACACACTGTGGCAGGAGCTGAACTACGGCGGCCAGATCGCCACCGCCGCCTGGCCCGAGCCGGCAGCCGATGCGCTGACGCAAGACGAGATCAAGCTGATGGTGCAGGTCAACGGCAAGCTGCGCGGCGAAATCCACGTTGCCGCAGGCAGCGACAAGGCCGCCATCGAAGCCGCTGCGCTGGCCGACGAGAACGTGCAGAAACACCTGAACGGCGCGCCGAAGAAGGTAATCATCGTGCCGGGCAAGCTCGTCAATATCGTCGCCTGATCCTCCGATCAGGCCGGGCCGAAGGCGCGCGCCAGCCGCCTTTGGCCCATTCACCACGGAAAACCACCATGGCTGCACTTGTGAAATCGACCCTGCTCCTGCTGCTCGCCAGCCTGCTGGCTGCCTGCGGCTTCCAGTTGCGTGGCCAGGGCAGCGCCTCGACACTGCCTTACAGTGATGTGTTTGTCAGTGGCAACGGCGAAGTTGCGACAGCGGTGCGCAATTACCTGCAATCCCAGGCAGGCTACCGCCTGGGTACGGCAGCGACCAGCAACGGCCTGACCATCACCATGCTGCCGGAATCCCGCGACCGCAAGGTCTCCAGCATCAACAGCAGCGGTCAGGTTGCCGAATACCGCCTTACCCTGCGCGTGCCCTTCTCGGCCAGCAGCAATGGTGAAACCTTCCTGTATGAAGCGCAGGTCAGCGTATCCCGTGAGCTGTCCTGGGACGACAACAGCGTGCTGTCGAAGGACAAGGAAGAAGCGATGCTGTGGCAAAGCATGGCGCAGGACGCCGTGCCGCTGGTGCTTCACCGCATCAATGCGGCCGCCCGCAAGGCCCGCAAAACGAGCGCCGAGGCCAGCGCAGCCAGCAGCGCCGCAGCCCCGTAATGCGTCCCGACGAACTTGGCGGTGCGCTGCAGCGCGGACTGCAGGCGCTGTATGTCATCCATGGCGACGAAACGCTGCTGGCACTGGAAGCCGCGCAAGCCATTCGCGACGCTGCCCGTGCCGCCGACTATCTGGAACGCGAAGTCTTCACCGTCGAGCGTGGCTTCAACTGGAACCAGCTGCTGGAAGCCGGCAATTCCTTTTCACTGTTCGCCAGCCAGAAACTGATCGACCTGCGCATCCCCACCGGCAAGCCCGGCACCGATGGCGCCAAGGCGCTGGAAGCCTATTGTGCGCGCCTGCCGGACGACACCATCACGCTGGTGACGCTGCCGCGCCTGGAAAAAACCAGCCTCAACAGCAAGTGGTTCCAGGCGCTGGCCGCACACGGCCAGGTAATCGAGGCGCGCAGCATCGAACGCCAGCAACTGCCGCAATGGCTGCGCCAGCGCCTGGCGCGCCAGCGCCAGCAGCTCAGCGATGAAGCCCTGCAGTTCATGGTGGACCGGCTGGAAGGCAATCTGCTGGCCGCGCATCAGGAAATCCAGAAGCTGGGCCTGCTGTATCCGGAAGGCGAGCTCGACCTGGCCGCCGTGCAGGCCGCCGTCGCCAATGTGGCGCGCTTTGACGTCTTCCAGCTGGGCGAAGCGCTGCTCGCCGGCGACGCCGAGCGCTTCTGCCGCATGCTCGACGGCCTGAAGGCCGAGGGCGAAGCGCCGCATCTGGTGCTGTGGACACTCAGCGAGGAAATCCGCACGCTCTATCAGATCGGCATGGGCCGCAAGCGCGGCACACCGATGCCGGAGCTGCTGAAAAGCCAGCGTGTCTGGGGCGCACGCCAGCAACTGCTGCCGCGCGCACTGGACCGGCTCAGCGCCAGCATGCTGCGCCAGGCGCTCGACCAGGCCGCACGCATCGACCGGCTGAACAAGGGCATCGGTCATGGCGATGCCTGGGATCTGCTGCGCGAGATGTGCCTGCCGCTGCTGGCCGGGCGCAAATAACAAGGGTATTACGCTGCAGCCAAATACTGAAAAGGGCTGCACGGCAATACCCACCCCAAATTCGACCAGAAAGACATATCACACAAAACCCACATCCACCACAGAGACACAGAGAACACAGAGAAAAATCGGAGCACGTCCAGGCAATTCTCAGGGTTTTGCTTCCTCTGTGCCCTCTGTGTCTCTGTGGTTCAATAGGTTTTTGTGGTTTGCTGAGAAGGGTTTCTAATCAGGAGAGGTTTTGGGATTTTGTAACTTGCCGGAACGGCTTGCCAGCCGGGAAAACCGCGCAGCAGGAATGCCACTGCAGAGGGCCGGCTCAGCAATCGGGCCAGCCCATAAACAGTCCCCCCTCACCACGACAGGCCACACGCAAATGGCTGACAAAAGCATGACTTCCGGCTAAGCTCAGCAGCCATTTGCCTTCCACCCACTTCAGCGCCGCGCAGCCCGCATTGCCGCCGGCGGATCACCAGCCGCGAGCCACCATGCAAGACCAGATTCTCGTCAACATCACCCCGCAGGAAACCCGCGTCGCCACCATGGAAGACGGCGTCGTGCAGGACCTGCACATCGAGCGCACCGAACATCTGGGGCTCGTCGGCAATATCTATCTGGGCATCGTCAAGCGCGTGCTGCCGGGCATGCAGTCGGCGTTCATCGAGATCGGCCTGGAGCGCGCCGCCTTCTTGCACATTGCCGACGTGATCGAACAGCGCCAGAATCCCAACGAAGCCCAGCGCATCGAAAAGCTGCTGCATGAAGGCCAGCCGGTGATGGTGCAGGTGATCAAGGACCCGATCGGCACCAAGGGGGCACGGCTGTCGACGCAGATCAGCATCGCCGGACGCTTTCTGGTATTCCTGCCGCAGGAACACCATATCGGCATCAGCCAGCGCATTGAAAACGACGGCGAGCGCGAAGCGCTGCGCCGCCGCCTGGAAGGCCTGCTGCCCGCCGATCATGTCGGCTACATCATCCGCACCAGCGCCGACCACGCCAGCGACGACGAGCTGCGCGCCGACATCGATTATCTGAACCTGATCTGGGCCGACATCCGCCACAAGTCCCACACGCTGCCGGCCGGCTCGCTGCTGTTCCAGGATCTGTCGCTGTCTTTGCGGGTGCTGCGCGACATGGTGAACGAGGAAACCGGCGAAGTGCTGATCGACTCGCGCGAAAATCACCAGAAAATGGTCGAATTTGCCGAACAGTTCGTCAGCGACGTCGCGCCGCGCCTGCGCCATTACAACGGCGAGAAGCCCCTCTTTGAACTGTATGGCGTCGAACCGGAGATCGAGCGTGCGCTGTCCAGGCGCGTGAATCTGAAGTTCGGCGGCTATCTGATCATCGACCAGACCGAGGCCATGACCACGGTCGACGTCAACACCGGCGGTTTTGTCGGCACGCGCTCCTTTGACGACACGATCTTCAAGACCAATCTGGAAGCCACCCAGGTCATCGCCCGCCAGCTGCGCCTCAGAAATCTGGGCGGCATCATCATCGTCGATTTCATCGACATGGATAACGAAGAGCACCGCCTGGCCGTGCTCGACGAGCTGAAAAAGGCGCTGGCGCGCGACCGCACCAAGATCACCGTCTCCGGCTTCACCAGCCTGGGATTGGTGGAAATCACCCGCAAGCGCACGCGCGAATCGCTGGCGCATGTGCTGTGCGAGCCCTGCCCCACCTGCCAGGGCCGCGGCGAGATCAAGACGGCCGAAACGGTGTGCTACGAAATCCTGCGCGAGATCCTGCGCGAAGAGCGCCAGTTCAGCGCGCGCGAATACCGCATCCTCGCCGCACAAAGCGTCATCGACATGTTCCTCGATGAAGAATCCGCCAGCCTCGCACAACTGGCCGACTTCATCGGCAAGCCCATCTACCTGCAGGTGGAAACAGCCTACTCGCAGGAGCAGTTTGACGTGGTGCTGGTGTAAAGCCCGCATCAGGGCTCAGCGCCCTCCCCAGAAACGACAACAGGGCGACTGAAGTCGCCCTGTTGCCATGCCGCACTACCTTCAAGACTTGGCGGTACTGCTGCGCAACAGCTCATCGATCTTGAGCAGTTCTTCGTCCTGAACAAGACCGGCTGCCGTACGCAGATTGACCATGGACAGCAGATAACTGATGCGCGATTCGGTCAGACGCAGCCTGGCTTCAAACAGGCGACTCTGGGCATTCAGCGAATCGACATTGGTACGCACGCCGGCACTCACACTTTTCTCGGTCGCGTGAACCAGAAGTTCGTTGGTCTTCACGGACTTTTCCAGCGCATCAATACGAACGGCCAGAGCAGTGACCGTATCGAACTCCTTGGCAATCGTCGCACGCAAGTCATCACCAACGCCTCGTGATGCCTCGCGTGCAGCCAACAGCTCGGCAGCGGCCCTGCGGCTCTGCGCCAAAGTTGCCCCGCCCTCGAATACCGGGACGCTCAAGGACAGCAACACTGACGCCGAATCATTTGTCGTGTTGATATTGGTATAGCCGGGGTTTTTCTGGTTGCTGTATTGCAGTCGCAGATCCAGCGTGGGCAGGAAACCCGCCCTGGCCTTGCCGACTTCATACTCCGCAGCCTTTACTTTTGCTTGCTGCTCTTTCAACAAGGGGGCATTCAATTCGGCCAGGGCAATCCAGTCTTCCCGGCTCTTTCCCGCGTGCATGTCAGGCACAAAATCGGGAACTTCCGCCAGCTTGGTAACATAAGTTGGCCGGCCGATAATATTGCGCAGTTCGGTAAGCCGATTGTCGTATGCCGCCTTGGCCGAGACCTCTTCTGAGAGCAACTCATCCAGCCGGCTCTGGCTTTCTGCAACCTCGGTCAACGTTCCATAGCCAGACTCGAAAGAGCGTTGCGCCTGGCGGCGCAATTCGGCGTAGGCGATCTTTTGCTGCTCGATCAGCGCGATTCTGGCCTGAGCCAACTGCACCTCAAGATAACTCTCCGTCAGGCGACGCTTCAAATCATCGAGATTGCGATTCAGCAGGGCATCAGCACTTTTAACCTGCCATTGCGCCTGCCAATATTCCTCAAGGCTTGCCTGGCGATAGAGGGGCTGAATCAGGTTGGCGGAATAGCTCTCGGAAGTGAAGCGGTACTCACGCTCCGCCATTCTCCCCAGGATATTCGGTGACTCACTATTGACCGCCTCACGGCTATAGCTGCCCGACAAGGCAATCTTGGGCAAAAGACCCGAGCGCGCCAAGGGCACCAGTTGCTGGGCAGCCTGCTGTTGCGCACGGGCAGCCGCATAACGGGCGTCATTCCCGAGGGCGAGCTGGTACAGGTCAAACAGCTCACCGGCAGATGTCATTGCACTGCATGCGCAGGCAAAGGGAACAAGAAGAAGCGTTTTTTTCAGCTTAAGCATACCTGGCCTCTCAGTGTTCCTTCATGGCCGGGGCCAAATGATTCATGAGCGGACGCATCAAATAATCAAGCAGGCTGCGCTCACCGGTTTTGATGACGATATCGGCAGGCATGCCCGGCTGGATTTTGAGATTCATCTTGCTCAACTCGGCCAGGCTTTCCTTTTTGACGTGGATATTTGCGAGGTAGTAGGCATAGCCACGGGAATCAACAATCCGATCCGCAGACACACTGGCCAGCTCGCCGTTCAGAACAGGAACCTGCCCACGCGTACCCAGCGAGGCAAAGCGCACTTCTGCCTCCAGCCCTGCATGTACCTTGTCGATTAGATGCGTCGGAAGCTGGGCTTCGACCACCAGTTTGTCGTCTTCCGGAACGATTTCCATCAATACCTCACCGGGTTTGATGACACCACCGACCGTATGCACATTCAGGCCAACAACACGTCCGACAGCAGGCGAGCGCAAAACGGTGCGATCCATTTCTTCTTCGCGACTGCGCAACTCGTTGCTCCAGCGGTTCAGCTCACCCTGCACCTGGGTCAGCTGAGTATCCACTTCCTTCATGAAATCCTGCTCGACCTGCGAACTGCGCAAGCGGGCCTCTGCAATCATCCGGCTGGCTCGCTCGATATCCGAAAGCGTCGTGCTGCGCTCACCATTGAGCTGCGCCAGCATCCGTTCGAGCTCGAACAGTCTCGATCGTGGCGCAAACCCCTCATCAACCAGACTGCGCAAACCAGCGATATCCTTTTCCAGCAGCGCAATCTGACGAGCCCGGCTGACCTCAAGCGCACGCAAACCACGAACCTGCTCTTCTGCCGCAGCGGCAGACTGAGCAAGAATCTGGCGCTGATTTGTATACGCACTTCTGCGCGATTCAAACAGCTGCTGCTGTGCATCCATCACCTGTTGAACCTTGGGGTCTGTCTTGGCGCTATCAATGAGACGCTGATTGAACGTGACCTTGGGCGCCCGCAGCTGCTCGGCCTGCAAGCGATCCGACATGGCCTGCATTTGCCAGTAATTGGTACGTACCGTAGAGAGCATCGCCGCAGTCTGGGTCTGGTCAAGCTGCAGCAATGGCTGATCAGCCTTCACCAGATCGCCATCGCGCACCATGATCTGCTTGACGATGCCGCCCTGCAAATGCTGGATCGCCTTGCGCTTGGAGTCCACACTCACCACGCCGGGAGCAGGAACCCCTTCATCCAGCTGGGCAAACGTAGCCCACACCAGAAAGCCCCCAAAGCCCAGGACCAGGGCAAGGACACCAGCGCGCACGACCTTATTGGCGTCAGTGGGCGGACGGCCTTGCGCCAGCACGGCTCCGGCATCGGCCTCACTCAAGCCTTGGATTTTCTTTAACCAGTTTTTCATCGGTCAATTCCCGTATTCAGTTTGACTGGCGCTTCAGGACGCCTTGATTTGTGCCTGCTGCTGCAATTGCTGGGCCTGCTGCTGAACAGCTTCATTCAGACTGGCAAGCACTTGATCGCGAGGGCCAAACAGCCGTGAAGCACCATCAGCCATTACCAGCAGTTTGTCCACAGCAGCGAGGATTGCCGTGCGATGAGTAATCAGGATGACCGTGGAGCCACGCTGCTTCGCCGCCAAAACCGCACCGACCAGGGCTTTCTCGCCCACGTCATCCAGATTGGAATTCGGCTCATCGAGGACAATCAGGCTCGGCATCCGGTAAAGCGCACGAGCCAGGCCAAGTCGCTGCCGCTGGCCACCCGACAAATTCGAGCCACCCTCACCGATCGGGGTGTCATAGCCATTGGGCAGGCGCAAAATCATCTCGTGCACTCCCGCCAGTTGCGCGGCCTCCACCACTGCGGCGCTGTCCACCTCGGAAAAACGCGCAATATTTTCTGCAACGGTGCCCGAGAACAGCTCGACGTCCTGAGGCAGATAGCCAATGTACGGGCCAAGCTCGGCCTTGTTCCAGGTGAAAACATCGGCCCCGTCCAGACGCACCTTCCCGCCAACGGCAGGCCAAACTCCGACCATCAGCCGCGCAAGGGTTGACTTGCCCGATGCGCTTGGCCCAATGACCCCCACAACTTCACCCGGATTGATCGCGAAAGTCACGCCGCGCAAAATCATGTGCTGGGTACCGGGCGCCTGCGCCATGACATTCTCAAGCTGCAGTCTGCCCAAGGGACGCGGCAAGGGCATGCCGGGATCACGTTGCGGAAAACGTTGCAGCAGCTCATCCAGACGCGCGTAAGAAGTGCGGGCCTGAATCAGCTGTTTCCAGGTGGAAATCATCAAGTCAACCGGACCAAGCGCCTTACCCATGATGATCGACCCCGCGATCATCGCTCCTGGCGAAATTTTGCCTTCGATGGCCAGCAAAGCGCCTGCGCCGAGAACCAGAGACTGAATGCTGATCCGCACGAACTTGGACAAGGTCGATACCGAGCCCGCCTTGTCACTGGCATAAGCCTGCAATGCCAGTGCCTTGCCATGGTGGGTATACCAGCGCTCCATCAGGCCACCAAGCATGCCCATTGCTTCGATCACCTCGGCATTTCGCAGATTGTTGGTGGCGAAATTACTGGAACGATTGGCGTGCAGCTGTGATTCTGCGAGCGGTTTGCGCGTGAGAATTTCCTGGGCGATGGCCAGGCCGATCAGCGCCAGTGCACCGGCTACGGCCAACCAACCCAGCAATGGCGCAAACAGGAACAGAATCAGCAGGTAAATTGGCATCCAGG
Source organism: Chitinilyticum litopenaei DSM 21440 (assembly GCF_000428145.1). Lineage (GTDB taxonomy): Bacteria > Pseudomonadota > Gammaproteobacteria > Burkholderiales > Chitinibacteraceae > Chitinilyticum > Chitinilyticum litopenaei. The sequence continues at coordinate 21,603 of NZ_ATZJ01000008.1, forward strand.
GTGCATCAAAAAAAGCAAACAGGCCATTACCGGTCAAAAACTGGCGAATGGTTGACATGTCACCCAAGGCCTGCCCGGCATTCCCTCCCGCCGAACGCAAATTATTCTCGAACGCCGCGGTAAAAACTCGCGAGTTCAACGCTTCGTCAATCTGGCTGCTGATTCTGACCAACAGGCGTGAACGCACAAACTCAAGGGCTCCAGACAAGGCAAACAAGCCCAGCATGATCACCGTAAGAGCCAAGAGCGTAACTTCGTTTCGGCTCGCCAAAACACGGTCATAAACCTGCAGCATGTAAATCGACGGTGTCAGTGCAAGCAAATTGATGACAAGGCTGAAAGCACCCGCGATGATGAAATACCGCCGCATTGAAAACAGAACGCCAGCCAACTCGGTACGTGGCTGCAAGTGTTTCTTCATATCAAACCCCGGAAGAAGACGAATTTTTATGCAAAGAATCAACAAACCCCATTCGTGCAGACATTGCGCCCAGCGCATCTTCACGCAGCAGGGGATCAACTATCACCAGATAATCTGGCCAGCTTTCATTTGGCAGACCGTCATCGTCTCCTTCATCGAGAAAAATGAAGCGCAAGCTGTAGTCCTCTCCTGACCCAAGCAGAATCACTTCCCGCAAACGCAAATTGGCAAACCGCCAAGTCAATTGCTCACTGAGAGTCAACTGAAAGCGCAAACGCCCTTCCATGGTGAAAAGGGAAAGGCTTCCCGGCTTGACCGTCAGGGTATGGCGATCAAAGAAAACAGGAGCTGACTTGGCAAAACGCACCAGCGGCAGGGGGGTATCCCCTCCGGACCATGGCGCAGCGGGCATCTGATACAGCGCACGGTAAGCACGGCAAACAGCATAAATGGCGTTGCACGCCATCTGGGCGCCGAGCCCGGGCAACTGGTCGCGAAGGGTACGATAGGTAAGGTGATGCAGGGCGACCCGATTCCAGCATCTCTGCGCCTGCGCAACCGGCGCAACAATATTGCAAGCCCTGCTGAACTCATCCTGCAAGGCCTGCAAACGCACTCGCTGCTCCTGATTGAGCGATAGAGGGACTGCATCGGTCAAAGTCATGCGCCGGACTATACCGCAAAACTTCATATAGGAACATCCTATATGAAATCTATCAGTGGCCTTTTCCGGAGAAACTGCGGGCAACCCCTATTGATCCCTCCACCACCAAAGACTTACAATTTCACAACACAAAAGAAAGCGTAGTTCACAGCACATACCCAGCGACCATCTGTCACCCCTCTCCGGAGCAGTCCTCATGCCGCATTACACAGCAAACGAAAACCCGGTAAGCAGCAAATCATGGAGCAGCAACTCACTGATCAACACGCTCCTGATGGAATGGCTGCCCGGAACAACCAATTACTGGAGCAACTCCACCATCAGCTACAGCTTTCCCTTTACCCGAGAGCTGTTCAGTGCAGCCAATGAGTCTGGGGACCAATGGGGGCTGGAGCTGCTGAATGACACCCAGCGTGCGCAGATCCGCAAAGCCTTTGCGGCCTGGGATGAAGTCATCGCCCCCTCCTTCGTCGAAATCACAGAATCCAAGGACACCGGGCTGGTGGGCGACCTTCGCGTCTACCTGACCAACGCCGTCGGCTCCGAGGCCTGGGGCTGGGCCACCTACCCGTTTCAGCAAGGGGCAGACTCGGGCGACATACGCATCAGCCCCGTCTATGCGCGCAACAGTGATTTCAAGGAATCAGGCAAAGACAATTACGACTTCACAGCCATGCTGCACGAAATCGGGCATGCAATAGGGCTTGAGCATCCCTTTGAAGGAGTGACACGACTCAGCTCCGAACTGGACAACCGCAGCAATACCATCATGTCGTACACCGACTACGCCCCGCATGGCTATGCATGGGCCAGCACGCCCATGGTGTATGACATACAGGCAGCGCAATACCTGTATGGCGCCGACCTCACCACCCGCACCGGCGACGACATTTACATCTTCAATGACGGCGAAACCCTGATCAAGACCATCTGGGACGCCGGCGGCAACGACACCATGGATGCGAGCCAATTCACCTCCGGCATAACCATGAGACTGGATGATGGCAGCTACAGCAACATAGGCATGCAGGACAATATCGCGATCGCCATTAATGCCGTGATCGAAAACGCGATCGGAGGTGGTGGTGATGACACGATAGAAGGCAATGAAAGCAATAATCGCCTGGTCGGCAATGAAGGAGCCGACCGCCTTTTGGGGCAAAGTGGTAACGACACCCTGCTTGGCGGCAGCGGCTGGGACTGGCTGGATGGCGGCAGCGGCACCGACACGGCCGAATACAGCCAATCGCGCCGTGATGTTCGGCTCAGCATTGACAGCAAGGGCACCTGGACCGCGGACAGCGGCGATGGTGCCGACATCCTTGTAAGTATCGAACAGCTGCGTGTGGGCAATGGTGAGCTGATCACGCTGCCCAGCAACCTAGGCGGCGAGCTGAATGGCCTTGGCTACCGAATCGACACCCTTGCCGGACAAAATGCCGGCATGGCCTACCGTATCTACCAAGCGGCCTTTGATCGCACACCTGATCTTGGCGGCCTCAGCTACTGGCTTGGCGCACTGGACAAGGGCATGGATCTGATCGAAATGTCGGCGCGCTTCATCGACAGCAATGAATTCCGCACCTTGTATGGCAACAACCCGGACACGCGCAGCTATGTCGAGAAACTCTACCGGAATGTACTCAATCGCGACGGTGAAACAGGCGGCATTACCTTCTGGGTCGGAGAGCTCGACAGCGGCAGCAAATCACGGGCCAAGGTCCTTGCCGACTTTGCGGAAAGCACCGAAAACGTCAATCTGGTCGGCGTACTGATCAACAACGGCTATGGCTACGACCAGAACAGTTATGCCCTTGCCTAACCCTCCGGATTGGCCGTGACAATCCCCCGGCAAAACCGGGGGATTGTCACAACGGCAGAGGCGTCAGCTCCACCTTCAAGCCACGCGAACATTGCCAAAAGCAGTGTCCACATCCAATACTCGGTAAATCCCTCTGACAATATTCCCAGAGGGTGATCGTGCCGTCGGCGGCCAGTTCGCCCCGGACAATGCTGCTGCACCCGGGAACACCCAAAGTTCCCGGGGCTAGGACAGAGTCCAGTCAGAACTGGCAAACCCTGCCCCACCCTATCCGCTTGAAGGACTCAAACATGGCAACCATTTACGGTTCAACTCCATGGTACTCGCTGGCCACACAACTTCCGGATACCGAAGACATCAACATCATCAATCGCAGCAGCAGCAGACTCACCCTGCGGGACAACCAATACGAAGCCGAGCTGAAAGGAAGCAATTTCCCGGCTACGGGGGCATTTGACGGCAATACTCTCCTGAACAGCATCACCATCACCGATCGCACGACTGGCGACAACCTGCTCTACATCGAAGGTCTCAACCATGTTGTGGCAAATGCGCCGGAAACACTGGTTGTCGATGGCATCACACTGACCGAGGGCGCCGCCCTGTATGGCTTTCTGCTGGCCGGAAACGACACTCTGCACGGCACGACTGCCGGCGATATCCTGGCCGGCATGGCCGGCAATGATGTGATTTATGGCTATGACGGCAATGACTGGCTCTATGGCTATTCGGGCAATGACACCCTCGATGGCGGCAACGGTATTGATGTCGGGCATTTCAACTCTGCACCGGATCTCGGTTACAACTGGACGCGCACAGGCGATGGCGGCTGGCGCTTTGTCAACAATGTCAGTGGCAGCGCCGATCTGCTGTATGACATCGAACGCGTACAATTTGATGACTCGGAGGCCTACGCACTCGATGTAGGCATTGGTGAAAATGGCGGCATGGCATACCGCATCTATCAGGCCGCCTTTGCACGGACTCCGGACATGGGCGGCGTCAGCTACTGGCTTGACCAGCTTGATGGCGGCATGGATCTGATCGAGGTCGCAGCCCGTTTTATCGACAGTGCAGAATTTCGGGCCATCTACGGCACCCAGCTCAGCAATACGGATTACATTCGCGCCCTTTATCGGAACGTGCTGCAGCGAGAAGGTGAGCAGGGCGGCGTGGACTTCTGGGTCGGTGAACTCGACAGGGGCGTGAAAAGCCGTGAAAAAGTGCTGGCCGACTTCTCCGAGAGCCCGGAGAACTTCGAGCTTGTCGGCCAGATCATCGATTTCGGCTTTGGCATCAATCCGTACGAGGTACTGTGATGCGCGGCAAGCGGCAACCATTACCGCGCAAGTACTGACAAGCCAAAGGCTTGCAGCAGCTGTTAAACTGCCGGCCAGTCACCAATGGAACACTTGGCCGCGTGCGCATTCTGCATCTCTATAAAACGTACTACCCCGACACCGTTGGTGGCGTCGAGCAGGTTATCGAGCATCTGCTCGACGGGGGGGCAGAGCATGGCTATCAGGCCGATCTGGCCGTACTGAGCCGGCAAACCGCACCCGGCCTCGCTGACAACGGCATCAGCCGGATACACCGCTTCGCCACCACGCTGGACATCGCCTCCACACCGATGAGCTGGCAGGCACTGCGCCAGATTCGCGCGCTCGCCGCAGGCTATGACCTGATTCACTACCACGCACCCTGGCCGTTTGGCGACCTGCTGCACCTGCAGCTGGCCGACAAACCGAGTGTCGTTACCTACCACAGCGACATCGTCAAGCAGAAACAGCTCAAGCGCCTCTACAGCCCGCTGTTTCACTGGCATTTGCGGCACAGCCAGCGCATTTGCCCGACCAGCCCGGCCTACCTGGCCAGCAGTCAGGATCTGGCGCCCTACCGCGACCGGTGCCAGATCATCCCGCTCGGCCTGCCCGATCAGGCCGCCAGCGTGGACCAGACCCGCGTAGCGGCCTGGCAGACCCGGCTGGGCGCGCCCTATTTCGCCTTTATCGGCGTCTTCCGCTATTACAAGGGCCTGGACTTTCTGCTGGCCGCAGCGCGCCACATTCGCAGCCCCATCGTGCTGGCCGGCGACGGGCCATTGCGCGCCCGTTACCAGCAGCAGGCCGCCGCCGCCGGCCTGACGCACGTGCACTTTCCCGGGCAGATCGACGACACCGACAAGGCGGCCCTGCTGGCCGGCGCTCATGCGTTCGTCTTCCCCTCACACCTGCGCTCTGAAGCGTTCGGGCTGGGCCTGGTCGAGGCGGCCATGCATGGCAAGGCCATGATTTCCTGTGAAATCGGCACGGGCACCAGCCACATCAACCTGCATGAACAAACCGGGCTGGTGGTGCCGCCAGCGGAACCCGTCGCACTGGCACACGCGATGCAGCGCCTGCTGGACGAGCCGGAACAATGCCGGCGGTTTGGTCTTGCCGCCCGCGCACGCTATCTGCAGGAATTCACCAGCGCACGAATGGTGCAGCGCTACGGCCAGCTCTACGCAGAGCTGCTTGGCAAGCCTGGCACACCATGAAACCGGTCAGTCGTACTCTATTCCTGGAATGCCTGCTGGCGACGCTGTTGGGCATCGCCCTCCTGCACTGGTATAGCGGCGGCCTTGCAGGGCTGTTTTCCGGTCAGCTCATGGTCGCCAGCGATTATCCCAACAGCGCCGCCGCCCACACGTTCTACCTGAACGACCGTTGGCGCTGGCCGCTGGGTCAGAATCCCATGTTCGGAGGGGGAAACCTCTATTTTTCCGATACGGCGCCGTGGTTCAGCCTGCTCGCAAAAGTACTGCAGCAGACCGTCGGCATCACCCTGCCCTTCGAAAGCCTGCTGGTAATCAATCAGGGCCTGCTGGGCCTGTTTGCCTTGCTGCTGATCCGGCAAGTCAGCGACCACCGCCCCAGTCAATGGCTGTTTGTCCTGCTGATCAGCGCGAACCTGATTACACCGACACGAATGCTCGGCGCCCAGCACATCGCGCTGGCAGGAAACTGGGTCATCGTATGGGCTTGCGCATTGGCGCTCAACAGCAAGGACTCCGCAGGCAAAACCTGCGCACTGAGCGTGCTGGCCTGCAGCATGGCCTGGCTTACGCATGCCTACCTCGGCGTCATGGCATCCGGCATCCTCGCGTTGGCACTAGTGATGCGGAAGCAATGGCTGGCCGCCCTGCTGAGTCAACTTGTACCGCTTGCCCTGCTTGCCGCATTTGGCGTGTTTCATGCGCCCTATCAACTCGCACAGGGCGCCGCCGGCACGGGCATTGATCTGGCCGCCTTTGTGCAGTCACTCAACTGGGGGATAAGCGGCTATGCCTATGCCGTGAATGAACCCTGGCAGAAAGATGCACTGGTCTATTTGGGAACCGGCTCCTTGGCCATTGGGGTATTAGCCCTGATCCATTACAAGAAAATGGCTACAGCCGCATACCCATCACCCCATATCAACTGGCAAAGTTTACCCCCCTTGCTTGCTCCCGCCCTGCTGCTGGCAATTATCGCCACAGCCGGGGAAGTGCGAATACTGGGCCAGCACCTGGCAACGACCCCCTTGCAGGAATGGCTCGCGCCGATTTACCAGCGCTTCCGCGTTGCCGGGCGCTTCGCCATTCCACTGGCGCTCGTCCTCATTTTGCTGGCGACACTGCTGTGGCAGTCACGCACTGCAGGCAGCAAACGCTGGTGGGCAGGTGCCCTGCTGGCCGCCGCCTTGCAGCTGGCCGATCTTTGGCACGCCACCCCGCATGCCAGCCATCGGCATCCACAGTTGCAGGAGCAAGCACGGCAGCAGCAGCAGGCGCTGCAGCGAGTGCTGGACGGCCAGCCATGGAGCCGCTTCGTCTACAGCGAACTCCCCGCCGAGCTCCTCGCCGAACAGCGCCTGCTGGATGGGCTGTTGGCACAGCGGGGGGCCCGCTATATCTCGCGCACGCTGCAGGCCCGCCAGGACAGTGCAGCCACGCCGGCACTCCCGCCACCGGCCGGGAGCCCAAGTCTCTATCTGCTCCCGCGCGCTGATCGCCAAAGCTGCCTGCACGCGGACAACACGCACCCGCACATCAGGCTCTGCTTGCGGTAAGTCTGCACGACACAGGCTGGCGCAGCCGTTTGGCCATTGCCGGGCCTGAGCGACAAATCGCCAGGCTTGCCCGGCAAGACAGCGCCCCCAATACAGGCGAAGGCCAGCACACTATCTTAACGTCCCAGCCCGGAATAACGGCCACGCATGCCGAGAAAGGGGCGCTCGACAGTCAGGAAGCTAAGTCGCGCCAGGGCAAAACTAACGACAAACAGCAGCAGCGCATTTAACAAGGCATCCAGGTGGAAAATGCCCGTGGGCGCCAGGGGGCCAAGCAGGCGATGCAGGATGTAAATCACCAAGCCATGCCACAGATAGAATGAAAAACTGACTTCACCCAGCTGCTGCGCGCCACGCGCCAGCCAGTTCGGCAAAGGCAGGCGCGTGTGATGCCAGCCAGCGATCAGCAAGGCCCAGCTTCCCGCTTCCAGCGTTGGCCACGCCAGCCAGAACCAGTGTTTGGGAGCCGGGCTGAAATAACTCGCCCACTGCGCCAGGGCCATCACCCCCAGCGAAATGCCCAGGATCCCGCAGCAGAGCACAGGGAGGGCATAGCGCTCAATGACGCTGGCATGCCGGTGACAATACTGGGCAACCAGCATGCCGATCAGAAACTGGTCGAGGCGGCCGACCAGCGTCGAATACAGCATGTGCGTACTGCGCTCGGTCACCAGAAACGCTCCCAGCTTGATGACGGCCAGCAGCAGCAGGCAGCGCCACAGATAAGCTGGGCCCTCGGCGAGTGCAAAGCGGGCCAGGAAGGGAAAGATCAGATAGAAGGTAAATTCGACCGAAATGGTCCAGGCCGCGCCGGTGATGAAGGAGTTGGAAGTTGGCGCCTGCCCCAGATTGGAAAACAGCAGATACAGGACGTCGGCGGCCCGAAATTCATCCCGGCCCACCGAAATGGCTACGAAAAACACCACCAGGAACAGCGGAAAAATTCGCAACAGGCGATTGCGCAAGAAGCGACCGTAATCGATGCTGCCCGAATGCAGGGCAATCTGCATGAAGAGATACCCGGACAGCGCAAAAAACAGGCCGACCCCGGTATGTCCTTCGGCAATCAGTGCCAGCCATGGCTTGCCGGGTACGGGCTGCCACTGCCAGTAATAGAAATGGTAGACATGGAAAAGGAAGACAATGCCTGCTGCCAGCGCGCGCAGCTGATCGAGACGGGGCTGATACGAGAAATTGGAAGATTGCACGATATGCCGCAAAAACGGAAAAAATCTCATCAGACAGCCGCCCCGGCAAAGCCCGGCTCCGCATTCCCGCGCCATTGAAAATCCAGCGGCTGCACTCATTCGCGTGGCGCGCTGGATGCGGGTCTTGCTGCACGGCCAACTTGCCGAGTAGCTATCCGATCAGAAAAACAAGGCCTGCATGGCCGGAACACAGGCGACCGACAACATCCTGCCCGTTCGTACCCTGACTGGCTGCCAGCCCGGGCAGGCAATGGTAACAGCAGACAGACTTTTGGCCATGCCTGCGATAAACATCACCACGTATTGGCGTAGAGCCCTTTCCAGAAAATGGCTTCCAAGACATACCCCAAAGGCACCCCTGATCAGGTCGCGACCTCAGCAAAGTACAAATTCGTCATTCACAACTCGTCATTGCCGCGAAAGCGGGAATCTCCGTTCTGGATACCGGTTTTGACGGCAGGGAATCCCCGTGGGACGCCGGCATGACGAGTTGCTGAGCTGGCCACCCAATCAGTTGCCGAGATGCCGAGCTGAGCGCCGGATCAGCAGAGCCTAGCGGGCGTCAGACTGACCGTGGCGCCACCCGGCTGTCAGCCAGGCGCCGCAGCAAGGCCAGCCAGCGCGGAGCACAGACGCGCTGCCAGTCATAGCCGGCCACCACCGTCTGGCGTGCGCGCGCGCGCAGGTCGTCGTAGTGCTCGGGATGCGCCAGCAGCGACAGCACACTGCCGGCAATCGCGGCGGTGTCGAAAAAATCCACCAGCAGACCGTTTTCGCCATGCAGCACCAGCTCCGCCAGCGGCGCCGTGCGCGACGCCACCAGACGCACCCCGCAGCTCATGGCCTCCAGCACGGACCACGACAGCACGAAGGGATAGCTCAAATACACATGTGCGGCAGACACCTGATACAAGCGCCGCAACTGCTCGTGATCCAGACGCCCGGCAAAGCGCACGCGCGACCAGTCCACGGCCCCCTGCAACTCGGCCTGCAGCACACTGGGCCAATCCGCATGCCCGGCAGGCAGGGCCACACCATAACCGCGCGCCGGCATGCCGGCAATCAGCACGCGCGCGTCGGGGCGGGCAGCCTGGATGGCAGGCAGAGCCCGCAAGAAGGAATGGATGCCGCGCATGGGCTCCAGACTGCGATTGACATGGGTAATGATCGCTTCACCCGCACGGTAAACCTCCCCATCCAGAACCAGCTCGGCCTGCGGATCAGGACACAGGCGATCCGTATCCACCCCATCGTGGATGCAGGCAATTGCGGCCTGCAGGTGGGTCGGAAACAGCTGGCGCTGAAAGCGGGTCGGCGCGACACCGGCATTCATGTCGGCAAGCGCCAGCAACAGGGTGGCATTCTTGAAACGCAGATTCAGCTGCCAGTCGTCCGCCGGCGGGGCGAACTCCGGATCAAAATCGGTATCCAGCCCATGCGGATGATAAAAAAACTCGCAGTAATGCAACTGCAGAGCCTGCGGCCATACCTCGCGCAACAGCAGTGACTCTCCCCAGCCGGGATGCACGACAATCACATCGGGCGTGAAACCCGAATCCCGCAACTGCCTGGCCGCATTACCGGCGCCAAGTGCACGCAGGCGCTTGGCATCCAGCCCCGTCAACAGCTCGTCCAGATCCGCCCGAGGGCGCTCGGGGATGCCATAGCGGCAATAGCGCACCCCGGGCAACGGTGGCGCGGCATGCATGCCGAGCGCCACAACTTCCCACCCCTGCCGGGCGCACAATGGCGCCAGACGGACAAACTGCCCCGGGAAGCCCTGATGGACAAACAGCACGCGCCTGCTCACGGTTTACCCTGCATCATGCAAATTGCCGGTCTCATTGCAAGGCCCCACGCAGCTGGAGCGCTTGCATACGCTCCAGCTCGCCATCAATCAGATTGACAAGGCCATACATGACGCCCGTCCCCAGCTCGGCACTGGCACTCAGGCCACCCTCACCTTGCAGCTCCAGCAAAAAGCCGCCATCAGGCAAACGCCCCAGACTGAGGCGCGCCAGCGTATCGCACTGACCAGAGTCCGCTGGCAGGGCTGCGTCCGATTGTCGCACCGGCCGCTGCGCGGCAATGCGCTGACAATGTTCCTCCTGCAGCCAGTGGCGCGCCTCGGCCACCGCTCCGGCTGGCAAGTCATGCGCGGTCACGCGCAACAGGGCCGCGCGTACCTGCAGCAGCCCTGCCGTCGCCATGGCAAAGCCCGCCGCGGCCTGTTCAGGCGGCAGCCACAGCCAGAGCCAGTGGTCGGGTTTGGGGGAATACAACTGAAACTTCATCGCCAGCTCCTTACCGGCACGCCGGCACGGCTGCGCGCCGCGTGCGTGCCCAAGACCTCACGCCGGCTTCTTGCGCGACGCGGCTTTCCTGGGCTTGGCCGGCGCAGGCTCGGGGGCACCCACCTGGGCCATCAGCAGCTGCACGGCATTCTGGCGCGCCAGCTGTACCGCCGCCAGTTCGTTCTGCAGGCGTGCCTGCTGGCCATCCAGAAACTGCAGCAAGGCGCACTGTTGCCGGGCCGCTTCGGGCAGATCGGCGATGGCGTACTCCGTACCGGCGATGGTCACGGTCATTTCGGACATGATTGCGCTCCTTCATAACAAAGGTGCGCATTCTACCGAAAACCGCCGCAGGCCAACACTGCTGCTGGATGAGCTTGCTCGCGAAGGATTGCTGATCGCGAGCAAGCTCGCTCCTACGAGTAAAAACATCAGAGTGCCGAATCAATAACCAGTCTTCCAGCTTATCTGGCGACAGTGACTCGCCCTGCCCCGCCTCATGCGCAAGCGCCGGGGCCGCTCAGACGCGCTGGCGTTCCAGCAAGGCCTGCGCCAGGGCCGATTGCAAGGCATTCCCGGTGCTGGCGTGCTGATCCGCCCGTTCGCGCACGCGCTGACCGGCAGCCAGCCACAGGCCATCCGCAAAATGGGCCAGCGCACGCTGCGCCGGCGTGGTGGCGGCTTGCTCTTCCGGCCCGAACGCGGCTGACGCGGATGGCAGGGCGGCGTCTTGCGGCAACGGCGCGGTTGCGCCGGCCTGCAGAAGCTCGTCCTGTTGCGCGTCAGCCGTGCCGGCGGCAAGGCTTGCCCCGGCCGGCTGCGGCGTTACCGTCCCTCCGGCAGAATTTGCCGTGGCGAGTCCGGCGGTGGCGGGCACGGCGACCGCCGCGCCACGCGTGACTCCCACGGTGGCATGCAGGCCGAGTTCGCTGGCCAGTTGCCGGTCTTCCGCCAGCCGCTGGCGGGCATACCGGCCTTTCTGGTCGACCAACGGATCAATGCGCCAGTCATAGGCCGTACCCAGACCGCCACGCTGCAGATCGGCAAAGTCAATGCCGTGGTCCGAGCCGGCGCCCGGCAGCAATTCATAAGGGCGGTAGCCGACCCCGGCGGCATCCAGCTGGGCGCCCAGCCCGGTCAGATCGTCCAGGGCAATGCCGTACTGGCGCGTCGTGCGCAGGATGTCGGGGGCACTGAAATTCGAGCGCGTCAGCAGGCTGCCATCCGGCGCGTAATACTCCACCAGATTGGGCTGGCCATTCTCGTGCAGGCTGATGCCCAGGCGTCCCGAACGGAAGGTACTGACATCCCGGGCGCTGGCCAGCGCCGAAGCGAAGGCGGAGGCAGAGGCGCCGCCCGGCCGGACTGCCGTGGCGACGGCATTGCGCTCGCTGCTCGTTGTGGTGCGTAGCGATTCGACATGCATGGTGATTCTCCCACTATCATCAGCCCCCTTGAAGCAAAATGCACGCCAGCCATGGCCGGCAGGCTCTGCCGGCATGGACAAGCCCTGCTCCGCCTGGCAAGCCGCCCCGGCACCGCGCACCGGCGCCGGCGGGCAAGCCGCAGGCAGGCAGCTGCGCGTTTCCAGGCAGGGTATTGCGCCCCCCCCCCCCAATCGGCACTTTGTCCGCATGGCAATACCCGTGGCATTGCGATCAGGCCACAAAAAAACCCCGTGGCCGAAGCCACGGGGTTTTGCTTTGCCACATCCCGCACCGAAGTGCGGGATGTCTCTCCGGGGAGATTAAGCGATGACGGTAAACTCAGTTTCAGCCATAGCACCAAGACCAGTACCGAGAACGCCGATCAGAGTCAGGCCACCGGCAGTTGCACCATCCGCGTTGTAATACAGCGAACCAGTATCTGCCACGAAGATGATCTGCTGAGCATTGGTAGCAGCCGCCACCGAACCACCGGCCAGAGCAGCGGCATTGGCAACGTTCACGAATTCACCAGCGGTCAGCCCGCCAGCGGCAGTAGTCAGCGCGGTAAACACAGACTTGCTCAGCTGGATGGAATCATCGGCGATCGCATAACCGGTGATGGTGTCGGCGCCAGTCGTGCTATTGAATACCACGGTCTGCGCAGCAGCACCCAGGGTGTAGGTATCAGCACCTGCACCACCCACCACGGTCACGCCGGCAGCGATGGTACCCAGCGCATCAGCGGCCGAAGTGCCCACGATATGCGACAGAGTAACGGCGTCACCCGTGTAGTAGTGAGTCACGCCCGCCGCATTCACCAGACCAACCACGGTCGACGAATCAGCAATAGTGCCAGTTGCGTCGTTCAGGGTGAATACCTGCGAGTTGCTGCTGGTATCGGTGAACTTGATCGATGCCTTGCCGCCAATGTCTGTTACGTCAATGGTGTGCTTGGTAGCGTCATAGCCATTGATGATCAGCTTGTTGCCACCGGCAGCGACGTCAAAACCGGCCGCAGTCCAAGCCAGGGTGTTGGCATTAGCAAAGTCAGTACCATCCAGATCGATGATCTGGGTTGCGCCGCCAATGTTCAGCGTCATTTCAACGCTGTCGGAAACATTGGAGTCCTGATCACCCTTGACATTCAGCTGGAACTGGCCACCCAGATCCTTGGCCTTGATCTTCAGACCGGAACCGGCAGTCGCCGTTGCCTGGTTGGTGCCCGTTTCGGTGCGGTAGGTGCCTTCGTCAGCAATGATGTCCAGACGCTCGACTTGCGACAGCGAAGCGGTGTGACCCGCATCGGACAGCGCATCGGCCACGGTGTTGTTCAGGCTGACATCCAGATAGATCGGGGTCGCGCCAGCGGTGTTGTTGATCACCAGCTTGCCCACGTTCTTGATGTTGTCCAGATCGCCCAGGCCGAAGGTGGCTTCTTCGCGCACTTCGATCACGTCCTTGGACTGGTTGTCCACGGCCGACCATTCGGCGTTGGTCTTGTCGTTGACCAGATCAACTTCACCACCGTCGATGATGTGGCCACCATTGACGTTGTTGTCGTTCAGCACGAAACGGTCAACCGTGGAGCCAGTACCTTCTTCACCATCGTATTCGAAGTAGGTGGAAGCGGACAGCTTGGTGCCGAACAGGGTCAGCGCGGTATTGTCGATGTCATCATCGGTGTTCTTGGCGGCATTGGAGGTGCCGGCAGCGCCGTTGATGCTGGAGTCATCGTCATTGTCGATCTTCAGACGACCAGCCTTGTTGTTGGCCTTGATGAAGTCGTCGTCGATTTCCAGGAAGTAAGCCTTGCCTGCGCCGTTGCCAGCCAGATACAGGGTTTCGAAGCCGGACACATTGTCCCACTCGGACTTCTGGATCTGGATGTCGAGATTGTCGCCATCGATCACCAGGGTGTCGTCGCCAGCGCCGCCAACCACGGTGTCCTTGACGGTCAGGCCGGCCTTGGAAGCGTTTTCGCCAGTCAGCTGGTCGAAGATCACGGTGTCGTTACCGGCGCCCATGGTGATCTTCTGACCGCCGGAGGTGTTGGCTTCGGTGGTGGAAACACGCACGATCACGTCGGAAACTTCAGCGGATGCATCGATTTCAGCGGCAACCAGACGCACCGCGGTAGCCAGCGAACCCACGTCTTCCTGACCCAGGGTCACAACGCCAACCTTCTTGTTGTCGTTGGTGGCGTTTGCGCCATCGCCGATAGCCTTGCGCCACAGGCCAACATTGGCGTCATCAGCAGCAGCGGTGTCGGTGTCAAAGTTGATGAAGGTACCAGCAACGCCACCCTTCAGCACCAGCTTGCCCTTCAGATCAGCAGCATTGGCCAGTTCAACGGTGTTGGACTCGCTGTCAGCGTTGCTGATGGTCAGGTTTTCAAACTTGGCGGCAGCCAGGGTGAAGTTGAAACGCTCGTCGGTGTTGGTGCCTTCACCGATGGTGATGCCCAGCTCGTCGCTGGCGGTATCGGTCGCCAGCGCGGCGCTCAGGGTCAGATCGCTGATGTCGTTGTTGCCGGTCACGCCGTGCAGAACGGTGATGTTCTTGGCTTGATCGACAGTCAACTTGGTCAGGGTAACCACTGCATCGTAGCTGGTAGCCAGATCCTTGCGCGTATCCAGACCGGCGCCATCAATATTCGAGATATTGCGAACGCTGGTCAGCTTGGCATCGGCGATCTTGGAGAAATCGATGGCCACAGCGGCGTTGTTGGCCTTGATGTCAACATTTTCCACCTTGCTGACGGTGCCGGCCACACCACCACCCAGTACGACCAGGCTGTCTTCGCCATCACCACCGTCGATGCTGTCGCCAGCTTGCACGGTGTCGTTCAGGTAGAAGGTATCGGCTTGCTTGGAGCCGATGACCGTCACGTTCTGAGCCACGCCCGAAGTGTCAGCCTTGCCTTGCGACAGGATGTTGTTGCCCAGGTTGAGCTTCAGGGAACCTTCGAAATCGCTGGCATCGATCTTGGCCAGACGACCGGAAGCCTGCAGGACACCACCGGTGTACTCTTCGGCCTCAACCTTCTCCGTGGTGCGGTTGATGACGTTGTTGGTCTTGGCCAGGGTCAGATCCTTGTCGCCAGTGATCTTCAGTTCGCCAGCGGTACCGGTATCAGCCGGCAGGTTCAGGGAACCCACGGTATTGGCCGCGCCAGTGGACTCGAGGTTCAGGCTTTCAAAACCGTTGACCGAAACACCGCGACCACCGATGCCGGAGGTGTTTTCACCGAGGTTCAGGGTACCAATCTGTACATTGCTCAGAGTCAGATCAGCAGTATTGTCGCCCTTCAGTACGCCAGCTGCGTAGGAGAATTCAACAGTGCCGGCCTGATTGGCGTTGGTGTTGGCCAGGGACAGCTTGGAAGCCACGGTAGTGATGTTGCCGATTTCCGCTTCGTTGATGCTTTGCGAAACACGGGTAACATTCACTTCCTTCTGGCCGGTAGCATCTTGCAGGTCCAGACCCTTCACAGCATCCGCGCCAGAACCAGAGAAGGCAACATTGATGGTTTCGATGTTGCTCAGGGCCGGGGTGATGATGTTGGCGCCGTTGTCGTTGGCGTTACCCAGCGTAGCGTTCAGGGTAGCGTTGGTGCCAGTGCCGGACAGTACGTCTTCGTCTTGCAGGCTGTTGATGCGGTCGTCGCCACCCGGGGTGTAAACGAGGCCGGCTTCGAAGACGTTGGCGGTAGCCTTGTCGGTGCCGTTGGTCAGCACGAAGGTGTTGTTGCTGGCGTTGTTGATGATGGCATCAGTAACGGACGGAACTTCAGTCAGCTTGGCGTCCTTGTTGGCAGCGGTAACGCCGTCCAGGAACTGGCGAGCTGCAACTGCGTCTTCGTTGCTGGTGTAGCCGTTGATGCCGTCGACGGTGTTCAGGGCAGTGCTGAAAGCATCGGCAACGGCCAGCTTGGCGTCCAGTTCGGCCTGGTCAGCACCTTGAGCGCCTTCCAAAACTGCAAAAGCTACCTGACCAACAGTCAGACGACCGGCAGCAACTTCAGCCACGTAGTAGTTCAGGCCAGCGAGATCCGGATCGCGGTTGAATGCGTTCTGGTATACAGAAGTGATTTGCTGAGCAACGGTTTGACCAGCAAACAGGGCCTTGGATTCTTCGGAGGAAGCAAACGCGTTAACGATGCTGCTTACGCCGTTTGCGTCAGCTTGACCAGCCCAATACTCCAGACCCAGGGCATCAGCCGGGCGAGCGTAGTAGGCGATGTAGAGTTTTTGCACATTCGCGAGGGAAGCTGCAGAAGCCATTGTTTTTTTACTCCAATGCATTGAAAGAGAAAAAATAAGCACGCTATAGATGTGCTTGCGGTGGATTATGTGAAACAGACCAGCAAAAAAATGTGACTCTCGTCACATTTCTGCTTTTTCTGCCGCGGCTGTTGCCGAGTTGCGACACAAAAAGCCCTGCGGGCAAGAACCCACACAGCGGGCGGATCATACCGCAAATCCGCCAGGATTAACCAGCTGAAGGATACACCAGGCTGACGGGCAGGCCCCGCCGCATCAGCCAGCGGGGGCACCCCGGAAAAACACCACAAGGTATAGCCCGGCAGGCCAGCAAGACGAAGCGTGAGAGACGGATACCCGGCATGCAAAAACGGTTCATGGCTGGGGTCCAGCGGTCTGATCAGGTGTTTCCCGCATCAGGACACAGTGTGCACTGCAACAACAGTATCCATGCCCGGGCACGCATCAGCGCCAGTGCCACTCGCTGCTGAGAAAGAGCGCATGTTCGCGATAGCTGAACAGGGGAATGCGGTCAGTGAGTTGCTGATAGCTGTACTCAAGGCGCCAGATGCTTTCCCGCCATCCCCACTCGATGCCGGCGCTGATGCGCCATTCCTGCCCCTGCCGGCGCTGGTTGTTGTTGAGCAGCGGACTGTAGCCCTGCGCGTCCTGCTGCCAGAGGTAGTGCAGGCGGCCATCGATCCGGTAATCGCGCCAGCCGGTTGCATAACCCGCTTCAGCATGCAGGCGTGAGCGGCTGCCGCCGGGGCGATCTGGTGCGTGGAGATAGCCGGCATGTACGGCAACATCAAGCAGGCTTTGCTCTGCCAGCCAGTAATGCCGCAAGCCCAGCGCCAGATCGCTGGCATGATAGTCCGGGCTGACCGTGTAATGCTCCTGCTTGAACTGCAGCTCCGCGCGCAGCAACTGACCGGCATCCTGACTGAGCACCGGTTCGTAGCGAAGCTGCAAAGCCTGGCGATAGGCTTCTTCAATGAACCAGTTGCCGGACAACTCCACACGGAGATCCGCCCGGGGCTGCCAGCCCAGCGTGAGCCAGCTTTGCCGGTAGCCAGCCGGGCTGAAGCTGCCGTGATAGCCGGCCTGCAGCAGCCATTCGGCCTCGCTACCGGTGCGATACTGGATCTGTGCGCCCAGCAAACCCGCGGGGCGGGGCTTGCTGAGATCATCCAGCGGCAAGGTGACTTCACCATCGGGCGTGGTGATCTCCAATACCTGACGCCAGGTACTGCGATTGAGGTTGGAGGTATAGCCCATCCAGCTGGACAGGGTAATTTCATCACGATTGACGCGGACACACCCGGCATCAGCGATCAGGTTCAAGGCCCGGCGCTGCATGGCGTTGAGCGCGGGGTCAGCCAGCAGTTGCTCGTGCAGCAGCTGGGATTGCTCGACCAGCCCCAGCCGGCAATAGACGCTGATCAGCTCGATTCTGGCGCCAAAATGGTCGGGCTGCCGCTGGAGAAACTCCTCCAGCAGCCAGCGCGCAGCTTCCCAGTGACCGGACTGGATTTCCTGCTCCACTTGCAGATACAGGGGGTCATGGTCCGGGTCGTACGGCGCTTCGGCCCATGCGTGCGCAGCGACAAGAAACAGGGCGGCCGCCAGTGAAGGCCAGCCGGATCGGCAGGACACGCTCATGAATAGGCCCGATAAATTGCAAAGTCGGGGATGTAGACCGCCATGTGTCCCTGCCGTCCCTTGAGTTTGACGTCGGCACAGTAAGAACATGCATGCCTTGTCAGACGCTCCTGTGCGCCAGCACCGATAAGCACGCCACCCGGATACTCGGCCGCCAGCTTCTCAAGACGCTGGGCGACATTGACGACATCACCGATTGCGGTATAACTGCGGCGGAAATCGGTACCCAGATCGCCGACAATGGCCAGCCCGGACTGAATGCCAATCCGTATGCTGATCGGGCGTTCGGGATGCTCGCGGTTGTAATCGTGAATGCGCCGCAACATGTCGCGAGCCGCATCAAGCGCCTGATCCGCATGCGAGGGACAATCCAGCGGAGCACCCCAGTAGGCAAACAAGGCATCACCCATATATTTGTCCAATGTGCCATTGGACTGGAGCACCGAGTGAGTCAGCTCACCCAGCACCTTGCGGGTAGTCGCTACCAGTTCGTCGGTGCGCAAAACTTCCGCCATGGTTGTGAACCCGTGAATATCCACAAACAAGGCGGTAATGGTGCGCTCCTGGGCACGCAAGACGCTGGGGTCGTTCCGGTCTACCAGTTGCCTTATCAATTCCTTGGGGAGATAGTCGCGAAACAGCGCATAAAGCTGCCGGGCATAACGCTGGGAAACATACCAGTCCAGCAGCACGGCCAGCAACAGCAAGACTGTTCCGCTACTGAGCAGGGCAAGCCAGCGAATGTCCGCGCGCAGGGCGCCGGCCTCCAGCGCCGCGATCAGCGCAACCAATCCCAACAGCAACAGCACATGCGCCTGGAAAGGGCGGTTCAGCCACCACAAGCCCAGCGTGAGCATGACGACCAGCGACCACAGCATGACCAGCGCCCAGACGGGAACCGGCGGGGGAGATGGTCGTTCCAGCTCCCCTAGGGCTTGCAGCAACATCTCGGCATGCAGCATCAATCCCGGCGTTCTGGCCCCATGCGGTGTCGCGACGAAGTCACCAACCCCCAGGGCGGTTGAACCCACGAGCACCAGCCGGCCGTGCAGCATGTCAGCAGGCACACGCCCGGACAAGACATCTGCCGCAGGCACGGCAATCCAGGAAGAGACGCCATGCTGATAGGGCAAGCGATAAAGCCCATCCGCATCGGTTTGCCATATTCCTGGTGATACGTTGATCGGGCGCATGCGCCAGCCATAGCCGGATTTTTGCCAGGCAGCCTCACCAGCCCCATCCAGCCAACACCCCAGCATGGCCATGGCAAGTGCAGGGTAATTCCGATCCTGATAGCGAATCATCAGCGGCACCCTGCGCGCCATGCCGTCCTGATCGAGCAAGGGGGAAATATGGCCCACACATCCAGCACCGGACAGACCGGCATGGTTGCCGATAAAGCCGGTAGCGGCAGGAAATGAAGGACCGGCAATCGGCGCCCCGCCCTGCAACTGGCCTACACGCAAGCCATCACCGGCATCCATCTGGAACACCTGGGCAAGGGTAACCTTCCCGGCTTTTGCCCAGGCGTGCAGTCGATCATCACCCTCCGCATCTGCCGGCTCCGGAAAGACGACATCCAGGCCAACATGGGCAACTCCATAATCAAGCAGCAGGGCATCAAGCAGATCCGCCATCCTGCTGCGCGCCCATGGCCATCGACCCAACTGGGCAAGACTGGACTCATCGATGTCGATCAGCACGACCTGAGGGCCAGCTTCCGGCTTGGCATGCACCAGCAACAGATGATCTTGATAGCGCTCAAGCAGGGATAGGGGCTGCGGCAGCGCCCCTGGTGACAGGTGCAAAATCACAGCAAACAATGCACTGACACCAAGCAGCAAGCCAAGCCGCAAGCCCAAAAATTGCCGCTGCAGTTTTTCAGAAAAAAGTGGGCTTGGCAAAATTGACAGACGCTAGATAAGGGGGCCGCAAAAAAGTCAGGCCACACCGATGCGCAAGAGATGCCCTGCACCTTGCAGGCACAGGGCAAATTTGATGGAAAGCATCATTTGTCGAGCTTGTTCCAGTAGGTAGCACCGGTAAGATACTTGCCTTCTCCGAGGCCTTGCTGGTAGACATATCCAGCCTCATGAGCCTGCTTTCCAGCCAGTACCCCCTGGATGGTCACGTTGCTGATCGGGCTGTTCTGCATATGGCCCTGTTTGTCAATCGTGCCATTGGCGGAGAGCTGATAAGCCATGCCAGGCCCCTTCAAATCAAGCTCGGTATTGAAGGTTGAACGCGCAAAATCTACCGTGAGCGCTGCGCGTTCGGCGCTCATGCTCAATGCCGACCCTGTCCGGGTATCGATGAATAGCCCTTCATGTTCAGCCAGGGCAAAACTCGCCGTCCCGGTCTTGACTTCAGGCAACTCCCGCGCACTCGAATACGCCCCGACATACGCCAGCGTTGTCGAGAAACGTGCGCGCCCAGCCAGGAACTCGTCAAGCGAAACCTGATTTTTCAGACCGGCAACATCACGCCACCGCCCCCAGTAAATCTGCCTGGGCTTAACTGCCCCATCACCGTTTGCCCCTGTCAAATCCGGCTGGACAATTTCCGGGCGAACAACGACAGAGCCATTGAATCCGGTTTTCAGGTCATCAACCCCTCCTGAAACCTGGTCTTTTTGCTGACCGCCACCAGTAGCACCACCCAAGTCGCGCGTGGCTGACAAAAGATCTGGCGCAAGTTGCCGCAGTTGCTGCTGCGCATTTTCCAGAATGACCGGAGCGACATCACCCTGTCGATATTCGAGCATTTTCTCGCGGGATGCCGACAACTCCCTTGCGGCAAAGCCCTCGCAAGGGCCCGCCCCTTCAAACTTGCAGTCACTACCAAACGGAGACATGACAACACCACCGCTCAGCACAGCAACCTGAGTAGTGCTTGCATCTGCACGAACAATGAAATCCGTCCCTCTCAAGCCAATCGCGGCAACCGGAGTGTTCAAGCGGTACTTGTCTCTCGATTGCTTGACCTTGGCTCCAGACACCGCACGAACGACGCCATGCTCAAGTCTGAACTTGTACTGCTCTACCCCTGAGAGATCAACCCCGTAGGCTTCGATGGCAAGACGACTGCTGGGGCGAACAACCAAAAATCCATGATCTACGGTTTTGATGTAGGCCGAATCGTTGTCTGCTGTCGTTAACCGATCTCCGGGATAAACGGCATCACCCGCCCGCAGTGCCAATACTTCCCCCCCTCTTTCAAGCTGGGGAGATCCGTTTATACTCAGCACTTGACCCATGGGCTGGGGGGCCGCATGGCCTTGCGGCATGAGCAGCATGGCAAGGGCCGCCGTCACATGAGCGACAAGCATGCGTGTATATGAATTGGTCATCTTGTTTTACCTCGCACCACGAAAGAACGCTTGACCCAGCCAGCGGCCCGGTTTTCACATCCTGTCAGGACATCGACTCGTGCTCTCAGTCTACCACATACCACTTTTTGCAGGACTGCCGGAACTGATCCTGCAGCGCATCCAGTCGGAACTGTCTGTAAAGCACTACGGGAAGAATGATACGGTGATTCAAAAGGATAGCAAAGGTGAAGAGCTTCTCTTCCTGCTCTCCGGCTCATTACAGGTGCAGGATGTCACGCGAGACGGGCACAGCATCACCATTCACATCATTCAACCCGGTGATTTTTTTGGGGAGCTGGCCGTGATTGATGGTGGTGTGCGCTCAACCTCGGTCAGCGCCATAACTCCATCTGCGGTGGGGGCCTTAGGGGCTAGCTTTGCCCTGCAGCTACTCTACTCTCACCCTCTGCTTGCGGAGCGCATGCTCAAACAATTGGCTTTTCTGGTTCGTCTTGCCTCACAAAGCAGGGCAGTCCTGGCCATCAACGATACAACCCAGCGTATTTGCATGCAGCTGCTGCGCTTTAAAAAAACAACAGCAGGAGGAGTGGAATATCTTGAACCTCCTCCTCAGGCTGTCATGGCGGGCATGTGCAACTGCAGCCGCGAAAGTGTCTCACGTGCAATTGCAAAGCTAATCCAGGATGGACTGGTTCGTAAAGATGGGAAAAAACTGCTGATTAGAGACTTAAAGGGCCTGCAACTCCTTGCCAGTCATGGCTTGACGCATGCAATAAAAACATAAAGCGTCAAATTAACCGGAATTGCCCAATCACGAAAAAAGAGGGCAGGCCGCACTTGAGAAACCAGCCATTTCCAGTGCGGTTATTTAAATATCAAGTTACGCCAGAAATCCTGACACATTCCCCAGATCAAGAAAAACCACCTCTAAAAACGCAACAATACAAAGCAAAAAAATCTATTGTCTTTCAGTGCACGAGAAGTGCATCTGCATATGCACGCCCCAAAGAACTCCAAGAGAGAGTAGCAGCAATACAGCTTCTGGCGCTCGCCGTCATATTCTCCCAATCTCTCGCAGATAATGCCTGGACAGCCCTGACCCCCTTTGCCAATTCCTCAGAGGAAATTGCAATGTAGTCTTTATCTGGACTGAGAGCCGTCCCTCTGACCCCAAACGAAGTGCTGACAATCGGGATGCCTGCTGCAGCATACTCAATCACTTTCAGGTTTGATCCTGACCCGCCATCCATCGGATTAAGAGCAACGCCTGCAATCTCAAGCCAAAGGCACTTTTCCGCATCATCAACGACACCGAGGCAACGGACATTTGCAGGCAACTCTTCAGCTGCTAGCGCATCCTTGACACTTCCCAGCACGATAAAATATGTATCTTCACACTTTCTCGCGGCAGCAAGCACATGAAAAGCAGCTTCAATATTTGGGCCATGATGACTACCCATGAATAGTGCTATTTTTTCAGGGGCGATTGACATCTGCAGTGAACGAAGTTTTTCTTTCCGCGCTCCCAAAGAAGTCATTTTTACACGTTCTGTATCTGCACCATTTGCAATAACGACAACACGTTCTGGATCACTCTTCGCAGAGTACAGCTGAACAAAGCGTTCGGCATCGCCATCACTGCATGAAATCACCATCTCGGCATCGCGATACGCCTGTGCCTCAAGTGCAGCGATACGCTCGGCCACATCAGGCTGGTTTTTATACATTGCAGCCTTTAAATCCGCTTCAACATTATGGGCTTCATAAATCCACTTTTCACCACCAGCCAGTAAAAAGACAGGCAGAGAATACGGATGACTGCAAATGAACTGCCCTCCTTGCTCCAGTGCCAGCTCAATAGCTTTTCTCCACTCTGGCAGCATGTCCGGATGTCTTGCGGCAACCCAGTCAACACACGAGACTCCCAACCGTCTCTCTTCTTCTTCACAGAGACGTAAAAAATCCACGCCAACCGGCACCAATGTCTCAAACAAACCTGGCGCAAGCCTACGCCTGCTCGAAACCTTGGCAGACGGTGCCAGATTGATGAGATGAACTTCAAAACCTAGGCGGGCCAACTCTCGATACAAATTGAACAATCTAGCTTGCCCTCCGCTAACTGGAGGGAAAACGGGAAAAGTATTCAGGACGGTCAAACGTCTTGAGCTGTGACGTTGCGCAGGGGCCAACAAATTTTCGGCAAGACCCTGCCATGTTATTCCAGCCACAGTCAACGAAGCATTACGGCCCATTTCCTCAGATACGCTGACATTTGACAAATCGGCAAGGGCTCCAGCAATTGCTTGCAGAGTAGGCTCAACAATCCTGCCATTTTTACCGTCCTCGACCAACTCAACAATTCCACCACTATCCGTGCATGTCAACACCGGTTTCGCTGCACGCATTGCCTCGAACCCAATCAACCCAAAATCTTCTTTCTCGGGAATGAAAGGGACAAATAATGCCTTGGCATACTCTTGAGCCAACTGCACCTCGCTAACATGGCCAAGCAGTTCAATGCTTGGATCACCAGCAATCAATGACTCAAGCTCGGCTGCCTGTGGACCAGTTCCGGCAATTCTCAAGGGGATTTTGAGCCCAGCCTTCCTGTATGCCTTGATCAAGAGGTCTAGTCTCTTTGGAGCATCAAGTCGACTGGCCGTGAAAATATGCATTCCGGCAGCATCATTTTCAGAGGGCGAGACAGCAAGTGCGCTGGGGTGATATGCAACATCAATTTGCACATTTTGGGGGAAGTAATACTCGCGCCCTGCAACTTCATGTGCAATTGCCATATAGCGGCTTATGCCACTCGGGCGCAAGGCAACCCGATCAAAAAAATGCACAACCCTACGCAGCAATTGACCTGGCAGCGAGCAATGCTCTGGCAAAAGCACTCCTGCTTGCTTTAATCGATCAAGTTCATCAAAACAAGACTTGAGGCTAATCCGGTCAGGTGCGGGCTCATCCAGCAGGGCAAACAATGCTCCATAGCGCTCTCTGAGTTCGGGATCTTGCTTGCTCAGATGAGCGGGGTACGTATCATAAAGCCCCCTTAATGTGTGCTGCATGTATACAACATGATCACGGTGCTCAACCATCCAAGCCGGATATTTTGTCGTAATGACTCTATCGAAATGATCGAGATTTAGCTCAGAGAAGTGCTTGTAACTAGAAATTATTGACCAAAAATCTTGCTCCGGGGACGGCAGCTTTATCATTTCAGCAATAACACCAGGGGTCTGATTCAATTGTATCCAGATGCCGCGCCAGATATTTTCAGCCCCCCCCCAAACAAAGGGAACACTACTGGGAGCAAGCAAGGCAACTTTCACGATTCAATTCTCCAGCAAACGATTGACCACATTGGTCCACGATATCCCGAACTCCGACCAGTTCATACGGGCAGCAAGCCCCATGCGCTTAACTTCCTGCGGCCTGCGCCGGATTTGCTGAAGAACCTCAGCAACCGCCTGAGGATCTGGCTCGACCACCCAGCCAGTCTCACCATTTCTTACAAACTCAAGCGGCCCGCCACTATCGGAGCAGGTAATCACTGGCTTACCCGATAGCATCGCCTCATGGGTTATATAGCCATAATCTTCATCAAAAGGGGCAAAAAAAACAGCGTCCGCATGCGCGTAATAAAGCCTCTTCTCTGCATCGGAAATGCGCCCCAACAGGCGAACACGGCTCTCGAGTTTCAGTTCTGCAATGAGTTCTTCCAATGCCGCTCTTTGCCCGCCATCGCCAGCAAAAAGAACTGGCAGCGACTCTGGCGCCAGGGCCAAAGCTCTTACCAGCAGATCTTGCCGCTTGAGTGTTTCAATTCGGCTTGGACAAAACACGTAGCCGAGTGGCTCTGCAAGGAAAAGCGCTTCGGCCTGTGGGGGTGGATGGTAAAGTGGCTCGGCATTTACACCATTAAATCGACGCAAACGGTCAGCAACCGTTTGCGAATTGGCCATGACGCGCTTGCATCGCGCAAAACTGCGTTGATCATAGGCAACCACCTTCTCACGCAGTGCAGCAAGCTCCGGACTTGCAGTCTGGGGGTCATACAACTCATATACAGCTCGATGCTGGTGCATTACCCAAGCGACATGATCATCATGCATAGCGCCATAACCTGGAAACTGCAGGCTGATGAGCTTATCGACTCGATAATTATTTGGTGCGCGCAGATCAAGTCGAGCAAGCCATTCCATCAGATCCATGATGGTCTGCTCAGGCTGGAAGGTAAACGGAAAGCGCAAAAGCTCTACTTGACAACCTGCCGAACGCAAAGCATCACACACCCCATTGACATGGTAATCAGCCCCACCATGAATAAAAGGTGCAATGCTGGCAGTTACCAGCACCCTCATGACTGCGCCTTTTTCCAGGCAACTAGGGCATAATCCTGAGGCCCACACAAATGACCATTAACACGCTCCGTCAGCGGGTCATTTCCTGGCACTTTCGCACCATCTGGATAGGGATTAAGCCGGAGCACTTCACAATCAGTGAATCCATGATACTCAGCCAAAAACTGCAAGCTTGTCGGCGTCACGGGATTTCGATGAGTAAAGTCATGATAGAAGGTATGACTTCCGACAAGAACATTCTCAGGATTTGGGGTCTCAAGAATCATGACGCCCCCTGGAGCCAGTGCTGCAAATGACTTCTGAATCATTTGAAACAATGCATCAAATGGTAAATGCTCAACAAGGTGAAAGGATGTGATCGCCGAAAGTGATTTCGCAGGCACGCCATCCAAAGCACTCAAAGCATCCATCTCATATGCCTGAAGACCCTGCTGGCAACAATAATCAATCATGGCAGCACTTAAGTCCACACCTGAAGCGGGGATGTTCTCATTAACTAAAATACTGAGCCACTCTCCCCTACCACAAGCAATATCCAACACACTACCTCTGGATTGGCTCAAGGCGCGGCGAATGATCGGAAGAAACAGCCGTTGCCTGCCAGCAATAGCTGAATTGTCACCACGAAAATGATCTTCAAACGCCAGATAATATCGATCCAAATCCTGTGAAAGATCATCATCAGCTGAGACTTTTGCATGCAGATCATCTACAAAATCAGTACCGACGCACCGTGATGCAAGAGACTCCTGAAAAGCAATTAGCCTTTGCTGCTCATGCCTGACACTACTCGAAAAAGCCTGCATGGCTCCAAGCATGCCCCTTTGAAAACCGGCGTGCTGCACTGATACCTTATGGACTTGCGCAGCAAGCTGCTGTTGCTCTTGACCAAGCACAGCAAGCCTTTCCCCCTGAATATCCAGCTCTCTTAAAGTGGCCATTATTGCCACAAATGAGCGATTGGTAGTGAATCGCCACATTAGCAAAGCAACGAGCTTTGTCACCTTGATGGTTAACGAGGCAGCGGGCTTCGACTTGAAAAAACGAATCGCACGGACAATCATGCGATCTAAGAAACCCAAGCGCCTGAGTTGTAAATTCTTCTGAGTCGCAAGACGAAAAAGCAATTCAAGTCGTGACAAGCGGCCACTACTGATCTCTGGAAGCAGGCCTTGAATTGCTGACGTTTCAGGCATCTTGCCAAGGAGTAATTGATTCGCCGCACAAATAAAAAACCGATCAGCGGGCTGGAATAGAACCTCCCCCATGGAGCTCGGCCACTGGAGTTCGACCTTCTGCAGATCAGGCATAGAGCCACTATACACTGGGTCAATATCAGTCACTGCCTCTACCTGGCGAGCCTCATCACGAACCCTTGCAATGATTTCATCAATATTTGTCATCAGCTTATCCGGCTAACTGTTGTTTCCAGCCTGGCGACACCTGCAAACACCTCATCACTTAAAACGGTGAAAGTGCAGGCGTGATCCCACCAGTCGTAATTGTCATTCAGATGGTGGTAGCTGGAATGCAGCGCCACACTCAGATTGTATGTTCCCGCCCCCAAAGCTAGAGCAGCTATATCGAAAGCAACCACATGATCTGCCCCCTGTCCACCAGCGGGAAGTGCCACCCCCTTGATGAAACTGTTGGTGCCAAAAACTTCATTTCCCACGCGGTCCTTTATCAGCATTCCAACGGTCAGATCGTCAACGACACGATTCAGTCGGTATGATACGAGCAAACGGGCCGGAGCATTACTTTGCAAGACCTCGGCAGATTGTCCCGAGGCATTCTGCAAAACGACTTGGGTAATTTCTGCGTCGCCTGTACCAGAACGCACACCTTCTTCGCTTACAATTTTAATTTGGGCATTGTCACGCTCGGATATCAGGGCATTGTAATAGTCCAGCACTTCACCAGGATCACCATCACGGACCATGTCGCCCCGATCAAGCAAGATTGCACGATTGCAAATTGATTTGATGGCAAGCGGATCATGCGAGACAAAAAGCAGAGTTGTGCCTTTTTGTCGATAATCCTTGATGCGATCAAAACATTTATGCTGAAAATAGGCATCTCCAACTGAAAGAGCCTCATCGACAATCAGAATATCCGGACGGATTGCCGTAGCAACGCTAAATGCCAGACGCATCTGCATGCCACTGGAATATTTCTTGATAGGCACATCAAAGTACTCTCCAAGCTCAGAGAAGGCCATCATCCCATCGATATGCTCGTGAATTTCATCACGACTGAAACCGAGCAGCTGCCCTGAGATATAGGCATTCTGCCTGCCTGTCAGCTCTTCATGAAATCCGACACCAAGCTCCAGCAAAGCGCTTACCCGGCCTTCAAGGGAAACCAGGCCCGAGGTAGGCGCGAGGGTTCGGCAAATCAACTTGAGCAGAGTACTCTTGCCAGAGCCATTACGCCCGACGATGGCAAGCGCCTCACCCGGTGCGACACGGAAACTAATGTTACGCAACACCTGCTTGTGATATGCACGGCCCGGCACATTAATACCGCACAATGCAAGTATTTTTGCAAGACGCCCGCGATAGATCGTGAAGCACTTGTTAAGCTGATTGACAACAATTGTACCCATATTACAGCTCATCCATGACTTTCTGGATATTTCGGCGATAGAATGGCACAAAGATGGCAAAAAGAATGATGCCAAGCAGCAAGGCCTTTACAAATGCAAACCAAGGAATTTCATGACCAAGAAGCACAGCCCTGCCGGGCTCGATCAGCCACAAGAATGGGTTAAGCTGAAAAATTTCCCGGATTGAAGCGGGAACAATCGCAACTGAATAGACAATAGGCGTTGCCCAGAAAAGGATCTGCATTGCAGAATCGACGAACTGTCCAACATCGCGTACATTGGCATTCAGCAAGGCCAATATTCCAGCAAGAGGAAAAATCCAGCCAGCAGCAACCACCAGCTGCAGGAAATACACTGGAACAATCAGTAAGTTGAACTCACCAATCAGCAGCAAGAAACCCCAAAATATCAAAGCCATCACAGAGGCATTAAATGCAGCAACTGCTGCAACAGCAAGAAGCGGTATGATTTTTGAAACACCGTTTTTTTTCAGCAGATTGGCATTGTCCACAAGGTACTGTTTTCCGCGCAGAATCAGCTCGGACATGAACTGCCACATTACCATGCCGCTGGTAAGATAGACGGTATAACCATATGTGGTTTGTACACCGGGCAAGCGGGATTTCATCAAATCAGCAAAAATTACGCTGTAAGTAAAAATCAATACAATTGCAGGCAGAAAAAGCCATAACCAGCCCAGCATGGAGCCACTGTATCTGGCCTTCAATTCACGACTGACCAAGGCCTGGAACAACCAGCGCGCGCCCCACAAACGTTCAAGCAATCCCATACAACACCATGAAGTTAATACCGCAGGCCAACAGGATGCCGACGCCATTGGCCAAAACATCCCAATAACAGCAACGACGCCCGAACCGCGGCTGCAACCACTCAATCAGAATCCCTGCCAGCATTGGAAACAGCGCAGCCTGCCACCAGGGCAGAACCTGGAGCAATAGCAGCGATAATGTCCCATAAGCCATGGCATGCAGCAGCTTGTCATTGCGAATTGGCAACCTGTCGGTCACATCGACAAACGAGCCAAAAGCAATCAAGGCAAGGAGCAGCATTGCCAGCAGGGCAAGAAGATAAGTCACCTTACGAGACCGTCTTGTAAAGCTCGACAGTCTCGTGCGCGCAGGCCTGCCAGGTATAAGTACTGGCACGCAACAGCGCCGCTTTGGACAGTGCCAGCCCCAACTCGGGGCTCTCCAGCAATTTGCAGATCACATCGCTCAGTTCTTCGACGGCCCCAGCCTGACAGGTCAGCACGCAATCATGCCCCACTTCGCTCATGGCCGAATTTGCAGTGGTAATGACGGGGGTTCCGACCGCCATGGCTTCAAGCACTGGCAGGCCAAAACCTTCATAGCTGGAAGGGTAAACCAGCATCTGGGCGCCCTGCAGAAGCGCGGGCAGAGCCGCCTCATCGACATAGCGCAACCACAGCACGCCGTCGTCAGCACTCAGCCTTGGCAAGAGTTCGTCACTGAGCCACCCCAATTTGCCAGCGACAACCAGACGGCGACCTTCCTTGAGCGCACTGGGCAATCGCGCCCAGGCATCCAGAACATCAACAACGCGCTTGCGCGGCTCTATCGTGCCGACATACAGGATATATGGCGTATCAGCCAGCCCGAGGGACCGCAAGGCGGCCGGATCTGCCGCCGAGGGCTGATAACGCACGAGATCAACCCCGTTCGGCGTGACACGCACGCGCGATTCCAGGCCTGGCTGCCAGTCCAGCAGCTCTCGCCGGGTGAACTCCGAAACGACGGCAATTCCGGCTGCGCGCTCAAGAGCGGGCCGCAGATACCTGTTGAGAAAGCGCACGCGCTCGGCCGGGTGCCATTCCGGATGCCGCAGATGTGAAAGATCGTGCACCGTGATGACCGTACGGCCATGCAGCTGACTTGGAATGTAATTGGGCTCGTGCAGAATTGCATCTGCTGGCAAGCGCTCGGCGCGCATACGGTCGAGCCAGAACTTGGCCTGCCGTGCCACACTGCGCAGAGGGCCCAGTCGTGCAGCAAGAGCCCGCGCCTGGTTCTCCATGGCGGGAGGCTCGGCACTACTGACGCGCTTGCCGCCCCGGAGGAACTCCAGACTTGCCACATCCGGCTGAGCAGGCAAGTTCGCAGCCAGTTCCGCCGCATAACGCCCGATCCCGGTCAGGGGATGACTGATGCAATTCGCCGAGAAAATAATGTGCATCAAGACACTGCACTGTTCTGATCAATGAGGGCAAGGAGCATTGCGGTTTGTGCACGCATCAGCGCTTCATCCCCGCGACTTTCGACATTCAGGCGCAATACCGGCTCGGTATTCGAGCCCCGCAGATTGAATCGCCAGTTGGCAAACTCCATGCTGATGCCATCGGTTTCATCGACCGCGCAAGCAGACTCATCAAAGGCAGCGCGAACCCGGGCAATCGTTGCCTTGACATCGCTGACCTTGCGGTTGATTTCACCGGAGGAAGGAAAAGCGGCAATACGTTCAGCCACAAGGGCGGACAGGGCTTGCCCTGAGGTACTCATCAGCTCGGCTACCAGCAGCCACGGAATCATGCCGCTGTCACAGTAGGCGAAGTCGCGGAAATAGTGATGAGCACTCATTTCCCCCCCGTAGACGGCATCCTCCTTGCGCATCCGCTCCTTGATGAAGGCATGGCCCGTCTTGCTCTGCACAGGAACGCCGCCAGCCTCCTGCACCATTGCGATGGTATTCCAGGTAAGCCGAGGATCATGAATGATTTTTTCACCAGGGGTATTTGCCAGAAACGCTTTAGCCAGAAGGCCTACAATGTAATACCCCTCAATAAACTCACCCTTCTCATCAAACAGGAAGCAGCGGTCGAAATCGCCATCCCATGCGATGCCCATATCCGCACCATGCGCCTTTACAGCCTCGGCCGTATCGGCGCGATTTTCCGGCAACAAGGGATTGGGGATGCCATTGGGGAAACGCGCATCGGGCTCATGGTGAATCTTGATGAAGCTCACCGGCACGCCAAGGGCGGCAAACTCTTGCTCGATGGCGTCAATGACATGGCCGGCTGCGCCATTGCCGGCATTGACCACCAGCTTCAGAGGCTTCAGGCGGGTAGGCTCGATATACGCCAGCAGATGCCGGACGTAATCCGCGAGTACGGTGAGTTCGCTGAGTGAGCCGCGTCGGCCAGGTGCCGCAAACTCGTTGGCTTCGGCAAGCCGTTGAATCTCGCGCAAACCTGAGTCGCCACTAATCGGTTGCGCGCCGCGCTTCACCAGCTTCATGCCGTTGTAGTCCAGCGGGTTGTGACTGGCAGTGACCTCAATGCCGCCATCGACATCCAGGTGAAATGCGGCAAAGTAAATTTCTTCGGTACCCGTCATGCCGATATCGATGACATCAGCGCCGGAATCCATCAGGCCATTTGCCAGCGCCATTTTCAGTGCGGCCGAAGTCTCACGCACATCGCCGCCCACGACAACACGGCGAGGCTGCAGGAACTCGCCATACGCACGGCCGATACGGTAGGCAATCTCCTCATTCAATTCGCTCCCCAACTGGCCGCGAATGTCATAGGCCTTGAAACATGTCAGTTGCTGATTCATGACCATCCCCGTTCAGTCTACCCGACCATAGTTATCGTCAAATCGCACAATGTCATCTTCTCCGAGGTAGCTGCCGGATTGCACTTCGATGATTTCAAGCGGAATCTTGCCCGGATTCACCAGGCGATGCGTAATACCCAAAGGAATGTACGTGGACTGGTTTTCGCTCAGCAGGAGCTCTTTGTCGCCATTGACAACCACAGCCGTGCCCTTGACGACGACCCAGTGCTCCGCCCTGTGATGGTGCATCTGCAGGCTGAGCGAACGACCCGGGCTGACCATGATGCGCTTGACCTGAAAACGGTCACAGGCATCAAGCCCTTCATACCAGCCCCATGGCCGAAATACGCGACGATGCGTCACGGATTCGCTGCGGCCCGCTTGATTCAAGCGCTCGACGATTTTCTTCACATCCTGCGCTTTGTCCTTGTGGGCGACCAGAATGGCGTCAGCGGTCTCAACGATCACGAGGTCACGCACCCCCAGTGCCGCAATCATGCGATTCTCGCTGCGGATGTAGCAGTCGGAGACATCGTCAACCAGCACATCGCCGAGCAAGTGGTTGCCTTCGGCATCCGGCTCGCTGACCTCGGCCAGCGCGGTCCATGAACCGATATCGTTCCAGCCCAAACCCGCAGCAGCAATGACCGCAGCCTCTTTCGTGTGCTCCATTACCGCATAATCGATGGAGTCTGCCGGACACTCGGAAAAGTACTCGGCGTCGAGGCGGAAAAAATCCTGATCGGATTTGCCTGCGGCAATCGCCGACCTCACCTGCTCGAGCATCGCCGGCTGAAATTGTCCCAGCTCACGCAAATACGCATCGGCACGGAACAGGAACATGCCGCTGTTCCAGTAGTAATCACCACTGGCCAGAAAGAGCGCGGCTCGCTGGGCATCGGGCTTTTCCACAAATTCGGCGACGTCATACACGCCCTTGGCCGTACCAATCCGGCACTCATTGCCACGGCGGATATAACCATACCCGGTATGGGGCGACTCTGGCTTGATGCCGAATGTCACCAGCTTTCCTGCTGCGGCCACCTGCGCGGCCTGTTGCACCAGTTCAGCAAAAACAGCCTTGTGCTGGATGACGTGATCCGAGGGCAGAACCAGCAGCATTGCCTCGGGGTTGCCTTGCAGGGCAACAATCGCAGCGGCAGCCACGGCGGGGGCCGTATTGCGACCGACGGGCTCCAGAATAATGCGTGCATCCTTGATGCCAGCCTCGCGCAATTGTTCGGCCACCAGAAAACGCTGCTCCGCATTGCTGATCAGCAGAGGCGCACCGGCCTCAGACAGGCCGGACAGTCTTGTGGCCGTTTGCTGCAGAAGACTTTCATGCCCATACAGCGCGAGGAACTGCTTGGGGTAACCACCACGCGAAAGTGGCCACATCCGTGTGCCGGAACCGCCACACAGAATGACAGGGGTAATGGTCATGCTTGCATCTCAATCAGGGAAAATGATGGGCATCATCGAAACGGCGGCCCTTTGCATCTTTTTCGGACAAGATCGGCGTTAGGCCATCCGGCCAGCGTACCCCGACAAAGGGGTCACACCATAGCAGAATTTCCTCGTCCTGTGGACTCCAGTAAGCGCTGGTCTTGTACTGCACTTCAGCCTGTTCGCCGGTAACCAGAAAACCATGTGCGAATCCTTCCGGAATCCATAACTGCTTGCGATTTTCGGCACTCAGCTCAAGACCGAACCAGCGCCCGAAGGCACTTGACGAGCGGCGCATGTCAACAGCCACATCAAAAACCGCTCCCGCCGTACAGCGTACAAGTTTGGCCTGGGCATTAGGGGGACGCTGATAGTGCAGTCCCCGCAACACGCCATGCCGGGAACTGGAATGATTGTCCTGCACAAAATCAATGTCGCGCCCCAGCATCCTCGCAAAGGACGCACGATTGAAGCTTTCGAAAAAAAAACCGCGCTCGTCACCAAACGCCTTGGGCTCAATAACTTTCAATCCGGGAAGAGGAGTGTCTATCACATGCATGCTGGATCGCAATAAGGAAAATGGAAGGGGCCTGAACGGTAAAACTCACCAAGCAGGCATGAATGCCAGAACAGTCGCACTCAGGCAATCCATGCTCATTGCGGCAGGGAATGCAAGACTGGGCGGCCATCACAGGCACAGGAAAGTGCACTATCCTCGGCAATGGCCGGAAGCAAACAGGCGACTTTCAGGCGCAAGGATCTTTTGCCAGTTGCAGTAGATATTGCCCATACCCGGTTTTCTTCAGCGGCTGGGCCAGTGCCTCCAGTTGCGCAACACCAATCCATTGCTGCCGATAGGCGACTTCTTCCGGACAGGCCACTTTCAGACCCTGCCGCTGCTCGATGGTCTGGATGAACAGACTGGCCTCGAGCATCGATTCGTGCGTGCCGGTATCCAGCCAGGCATAACCACGCCCCATTGTCTTGACATGAAGCAGACCACGCCGCAGGTATTCACCGTTCACGTCGGTGATTTCCAGCTCGCCACGCGCCGAAGGCTTGATGCTCCTGGCGATGCTGACCACATCGTTGTCATAAAAATACAGGCCGGTGACTGCATAGTTGGATTTCGGCTGCAGCGGCTTCTCCTCAATGGATAGAGCATTCCCCGCCTGATCAAACGCCACAACCCCGTAACGCTCCGGATCGTTCACATGATAGGCAAACACGCTGGCTCCCTTCTCGCCGGCAGCCGTCTGCAGCAAACCGGCAAAGTCATGGCCATAGAAAATATTGTCCCCCAAGACCAGAGCTACCTGATCACCACCAATGAACTCCTCGGCGATGATGAAGGCCTGCGCAATGCCATCCGGACTGGGCTGTACAGCGTATTCAAGAGTAATGCCCCACTGGCTGCCATCCCCCAGCAGCTGCTCGAAGCGCGGTGTGTCCTGCGGGGTGGAGATGATGAGGATCTCGCGGATGCCGGCCAGCATCAGCGTGGTCAGCGGGTAGTAGATCATCGGCTTGTCGTAGATCGGCAGCAGTTGCTTGCTGACGGCAATCGTGGCCGGATAGAGCCGGGTGCCGGAGCCACCGGCGAGGATGATGCCCTTGCGCTTGGTCATGGTGTCTGTCTTCCTGAAATCAGCGGGCCAGCAAGGTCATCACCTGCCGGACGCCATCCTGCCACGGCGGCAGGCGCAGATTGAATGTGCTTTGCAGCTTGTCGGTGGCCAGCCGCGAATTGGCTGGTCGCGGCGCTGGCGAGGGATAGGCGCTGGTGGGGATCGGCCGGATGGCCTCACCATCACACCTAAGGGTATAGCCATGCAACCCAGCAAGGCGATGGGTTTCCAGCGCATACCCATGCCAACTCGTTTCACCTGCCGCCACCAGATGGTAGGTACCGAAAGGGAAACCGGCCGGCTGGCCGGCCTGCAGGTAGCGGGCCAGGATCTGCGCCGTGCAGTCCGCCAGCAAGGCTGCCGAGGTCGGCGCGCCGATCTGGTCGGCGACCACGTTCAGCGCCTCGCGCTCCTGCATCAAGCGCAGCATGGTTTTCAGGAAGTTGCCACCATGCGCGCCAAACACCCAGCTGGTGCGCAAAATGAGGTGGCGACAGCCGCTGGCGCGGATAGCCTCTTCGCCGGCCAGCTTGGTCTTGCCGTACACCGACTGCGGATTGGGCTGTGCGTCCTCGCCATACCAGCCCGCCTTGCGGCCATCAAACACATAGTCGGTGGAGTAATGCACCAGCAGCACATCGTGCGCAGCCGCCCAGTTGGCAAAGACCGCGGGCACATCGGCATTGATGGCCTGCGCCAACTCCGGCTCGCCTTCCGCTTTGTCCACGGCGGTGTAGGCAGCGGGATTCACGATCAGGTCGGGCTGCACGGCATCCAGCAGCTGGCGGATGGCCGCTGCATCGGCCAGATCACACTCGGTGCGGTCAATGGCTATCACTTCGCCAAGAACGCCAAGGGTGCGCTGCAACTCGAAGCCGACCTGGCCGGCGGCCCCGGTCAGCAGAATTTTCGGAAAGGTCATCGCTCACACTCCGTACTGGGTGGAGAGCCACTCGCGGTAGGCGCCGGAGGTGACGTTCTGCACCCAGTCCTGATTGGCGAGATACCAAGCGACGGTCTTGCGGATGCCGGATTCGAAGGTCTCGGCCGGCTTCCAGCCCAGTTCGCTCTCCAGCTTGCGCGCGTCGATCGCATAGCGGCGATCATGGCCAGGACGGTCGGCGACAAAGCTGATCTGCGTGGCGTAGGACTGGCCATCGGCGCGCGGCTGCAATTCGTCGAGCAGCGCGCAGATGGTGTTGACGACATCCAGATTGGCTTTCTCGTTCCAGCCGCCGACATTGTAGGTCTCGCCAGGCTTGCCGGCTGCCAGCACGCGGCGGATGGCGGCACAGTGGTCTTTCACATACAGCCAGTCGCGGATCTGCTGACCATCGCCATACACTGGCAAGGTCTTGCCGGCCAGCGCATTGAGGATGACCAGCGGAATCAGCTTCTCGGGGAAATGGTAGGGACCGTAGTTGTTCGAGCAGTTGGTGGTCAGCACCGGCAGACCATAGGTATGGTGCCAGGCACGCACCAGATGATCGCTTGCGGCTTTCGATGCCGAATACGGGCTGTTCGGCTCGTAGGGGTGGGTTTCCGCAAACGGCAGGTCCGTCGCTGCCAGCGTGCCGTACACCTCATCGGTGGAAACATGCAGGAAACGGAAAGCGGCCTTTTCCCCGCCAGGCAGCCCGGTCCAGTAAGCGCGCACGCTTTCCAGCAGGTTGAAGGTGCCGACGACATTGGTCTGGATGAAATCATCGGGACCATGAATCGAGCGGTCGACATGCGATTCGGCGGCAAAATTGATGACGGCGCGCGGCTGATGCTCGGCCAGCAAGCGACTCACCAGTTCGCGATCACCAATATCGCCGCGCACGAACACATGGCGGGCATCGTCCGCCAGCGACTTGAGGGTATCGAGATTGCCCGCGTAAGTGAGCTTGTCCAGGTTGACGACCGGCTCTTCATTGCCCGCCAGCCAGTCCAGAACAAAATTGGCGCCGATAAAACCGGCGCCACCGGTAACCAGAATCATGGGGACCTCCTCGAATCAGAGGCAATCAGCTTTTGTCCAAAGCAGAAACCTTGCGATACACCAACCACTTGGGCGAACGAAACCGGGCGATGCTCCGGTATAGCCAGATATAGCCGACCACAAACACGCACGCCGTCAACTGCAAGGCAAGCGTCGAATGCCACATCAGGGTGGCAGGCACCACGGAAAGCGAGGCAAAAAACCAGAGGTAAGGCGAAGTCATGCTGTTGCGCATCGTACGTTCGGCCGGACAACTGCTACCAACGGCCCAGCGCATCATGCGCTTGTAGATCAGCTGATGGAGATGCGCCGCATCCGGCATGCCGGGATTGGCTTTGCGGTGCAAGCGGCGCTGGATCGTGAAGACAGTTTCCACAATCGGGTACAGCAGCAGCACACAAGCATACCAGGGCGAAACCTGGGGGTTGCGGAACACGATCGCAATGGCCAGAGTCGCCAATGCAAAGCCTATCG
This sequence comes from Chitinilyticum litopenaei DSM 21440, assembly GCF_000428145.1. GTDB lineage: Bacteria > Pseudomonadota > Gammaproteobacteria > Burkholderiales > Chitinibacteraceae > Chitinilyticum > Chitinilyticum litopenaei. The sequence continues at coordinate 58,889 of NZ_ATZJ01000008.1, forward strand.
TATAGGCACCGCCATCCCCCATGAAAATGAGACCACGCGGCCAGTTCCACATCATGAAGCCAAGGCAGGCACCAATCAGCGACAAGGCCGCAACCATGATGGCGCGGTCTTCAACCTTGAAGGCAACATAGGCCAGGGAGCTGAGCATGATCATCGCCACTGCGGCAGACAGGCCGTTGTAGCCATCAATCAGATTGAAGGCATTGATGACCCCCATGACTGCGGCAATCGTAACGCCGACGGCAAGCCAGCGATGGGCGAGCAAGCCATCCAGCAGCCCGATTTCCGTACGCAAGACCAGCCAGCCGAGCATGGCGACAAACAGGGAGCAACTGCACAGCATGGCCAGGAGCCTGAGCCTGATCAGGCCCTGCTTCAGGATGTCTTCCGCCAGCCCTCCTGCAAATACCGGCAATACGCTCAGCAACAGCAGCCAGAGTGGCAGCGCAGTCTCGGGCCGCTCGAAAAACCAGACAGCCGGTACCGTCACGATCAGCGCAAGCAATACCGCGATCCCACCAACCCTTGGTACCGGATAGGCGTGAAATTTCTGCGCACCGCTGAAATCATTGTCGCCAATCAAATGCGCATGCGTGTGGGTATAGCGGACGATGCCCAAACAGAGCAAAAAGCTTGCAAAAAAAGAAAGCGAAAAGTAAATCATTATCTCACTAGCGCGAAAGCTTTTCACCAAAGCCCAGATTTTAGCCCAAGCATGCAATGTTTGTCCGAACAGCGCCGTGCCAGCTCACCCGTCCCGCCCCTTCCGCAATAGCAAAGAGCGCCCCCTTACGGGTGCGCTCCTGAAACAGCTCAAATCGCCCAAGGCGGCAAGGCCATTAGCCAAGCCTCAGAACGCAAAAATGGCGCGCTGTGCGGCAAAGGCAGGCAAATTGTATTCAAACAGGCCGCGTTCCTGTACTGCGCCGCCTGCAGACCGGGTGACCAGCCTAGCTGTCATCACCGGTTGTTCGCCCACCACCATGATCAGGCGGCCTTGCTCGGCCAGCTGATCGATATAGGCTTGCGGCAAGGCGGGGGCTGACGCGCACACCAGGATCAGGTCGAACGGCGCCTGCCCGGCAAGCGCTGCGCCAGCATCGCCCTGGACGACCTGGGCATTCTTGATGCCGGCATTTTTCAGTGCGGCATTGGCAAACTCGACCAGCTCGCCCCGCGCCTCCACGCCATACACCTGACTGGCCAGACCTGCCGCCAGGGCGACCAGATAACCGGTCGTGGCGCCGATCACCAGCACGCGATCCGTCGGCTTGATGGCGCTTTCCTGCAGGAACTTCGCCTCGATCTTCGGGGCCAGCATGAAGACTCCATCGCCCAGCGGCAGCTCGATATCGGCCAGGGCCAGTTCTTTCTTGTCAGCCGGCACGAAGTCCTCGCGCTTAACGTCCAGGAAACGCTGCAGCACCTGCATGTCGGTCACGTTCCAGGTACGAATCTGTTGCTCTACCATCAGGTAGCGGGCGTGGTCCCAATCCATTTTTTGCTCAACCTCAAAGCTTGCGTAGATATCAGTCGGCCTGCGGCCATATAACTTGCAATTATCCCATAAGTCTTTAAGCTCTACACACATCAATCGCTAGGGGTTCCGGCCCCGTGTCTGATTCGACACGGCCCTCCGGATGAGAATCACCCTTGGAACCTGATCCGGTTAATACCGGCGTAGGGAAGCGAGTTGCATCGTCTGCTACTCCCTCTGTGCCGGGCCGAACAAGACCACTGGAGAGTAGTCATGAACAAGCCCACCGAATTCCGTGCCGAGACCGCGCAGGTCGACGAAGCGGCCATCCAGCCGCTGCCCAATTCCCGCAAGGTCTATGTCGAAGGCTCGCGCGCCGACATCCGCGTCCCGATGCGCGAAATCAGCCAGGACGACACCCCGACCATGTTCGGCGGCGAGCAGAACCCGCCGATCTATGTGTATGACTGTTCGGGCCCTTACACCGATCCGAATGCCAAAATCGACGTCCGCAAGGGACTCGAAGCCATTCGCGCCGCGTGGATCGAAGAGCGCAACGACACCGAAATCCTCGACGGCCTGACCAGTGAATACGGCCGCATGCGCGAGGCCGACGCCAGCCTCGACCATCTGCGTTTCGACCTGCAGCGCAAGCCGCGCCGAGCCAAGCCCGGCATGAATGTTTCGCAGATGCACTATGCCCGCAAAGGCATCGTCACGCCGGAAATGGAATACGTCGCGATCCGCGAAAACCTGCAGCGTGAAAAGTACATCGAAAGCCTTGAGAAGCTGGGCGCCAAGGGCGAGAAGATGGCCAAGATGATGCTGCGCCAGCATCCGGGCCAGAACTTCGGCGCCAATATCCCGGAGAAGATCACGCCGGAATTCGTCCGCGACGAAATCGCCGCCGGCCGCGCCATCATCCCGAACAACATCAACCACCCGGAATCCGAGCCGATGATCATCGGCCGCAACTTCCTGGTGAAGATCAACGGCAATATCGGCAATTCGGCGGTCACCTCGTCGATCACCGAAGAAGTCGACAAGATGACCTGGGGCATCCGCTGGGGCGCCGACACCATCATGGATCTGTCGACCGGCAAGAACATCCACGAAACGCGCGAATGGATTCTGCGCAATTCGCCGGTACCGATCGGCACCGTGCCGATCTACCAGGCACTGGAAAAGGTCAACGGCAAGGCCGAGGACCTGACCTGGGAAATCTTCAAGGACACGCTGATCGAGCAGGCCGAGCAGGGCGTCGACTACTTCACCATCCACGCCGGCGTCTTGCTGCGCTACGTACCGATGACCGCCAACCGCATGACCGGCATTGTGTCGCGCGGCGGCTCGATCATGGCCAAGTGGTGCCTGGCGCATCACAAGGAAAACTTCCTCTACACCCACTTCGAAGAAATCTGCGAGATCATGAAGCAGTACGACGTGGCCTTTTCGCTGGGTGACGGCCTGCGCCCCGGCAGCGTTTGGGATGCCAACGATGAAGCGCAACTGGGTGAACTGAAGACACTGGGCGAGCTGACCCAGATCGCCTGGAAGCACGACGTACAGGTCATGATCGAAGGCCCGGGCCATGTGCCGATGCAGTTGATCAAGGAAAACATGGACAAGGAGCTGGAGTGGTGCCACGAAGCGCCGTTCTACACCCTTGGCCCGCTGACCACCGACATCGCACCGGGCTACGACCACATCACCTCCGCCATTGGCGCGGCACAGATTGGCTGGTATGGCTGCGCGATGCTGTGTTACGTGACCCCGAAGGAGCACTTGGGCCTGCCGAACAAGGATGACGTGAAGGAAGGCATCATCACCTACAAGCTGGCCGCTCACGCCGCCGATCTGGCCAAGGGCCACCCGGGCGCGCAGATCCGCGACAACGCATTGTCGAAGGCGCGCTTCGAGTTCCGCTGGGAAGACCAGTTCAACCTTGGCCTCGACCCGGATCGTGCGCGCTCCTTCCACGACGAAACGCTGCCGAAGGAAAGCGCCAAGGTTGCCCACTTCTGCTCGATGTGCGGCCCGCACTTCTGCTCGATGAAGATCACGCAGGACGTGCGCGAGTTCGCCGAAAAGCAGGGCCTGGAAGCCAACGAGGAAGCACTGGCTAAGGGCATGGAAGCCAAGGCCATCGAATTCGTGCAGGGCGGCGCCAAGCTGTACGACAAGGCCTGAGCCAGCACGCAACATGAAAAAAGCCGCAGCGGATGCTGCGGCTTTTTTCATGGGTATGCAACCACAACCCATTACCAGGAAGGGCTACAAGGCAATACCCTGCAAAATTACTAATTACTGAGCAGCCTCCGGCGGTCGCGGGGTATCGTGGCGCAGGGCTGCGGCCAGCTCCTGCTGTTCCCTGCATTCGCCGCACAGACGGCCAAGTTCGTTCAGCTGCTCTTCGGCCAGTTCGCGCTGGCCAGCCTGGAGATAAGCCTCGCCCAGGTATTCGTGCGCGCCAAGGTGAGCGGGATTCAGGCGCAGCGCCTCGTAATACGCCGGAAATGCGGCATCAAGATTGCCGCGCTTGCGCTCGGCGTAGCCCGTCCAGTTCCACCAGTCGGCATTCTCGGGTTGCTGGCGCCGCAAGTCGGCCAGCAGCGCCAGCGCTACCGGCCAATCCTGAGCCGTCAGCGCGGCCTGCAGCTGGCGCTCCTGGACCGCTGTCGCAGCATCCGGCCGCGATCCGCTGGCCGGCCCGCCACCACCACCGCCAGCCGCCTGGGCCAGCGCCGCCAGGCCCGCCAGCAGCCCGGCCACCAGCACATGTCCGTAACGCCTCATCGCCGTCTCCCGTCCGTGGTCCTGCTCCAGTCTACGGCGTTGCCGCCGGCTTGCGGCAGGGGCGCAGGGCGAGCGCTGCGATGAATGGTCGGGCGCTCAGCTCAGCAGCATGCCGCGCAGCATGAAATAGATCATCGCCGCCATCAGGGCGGAGGCGGGCACGGTAATCACCCAGGCTGCGGCAATCTTCATGATCTGCGAGCGCTTGACCAGCTCCTGGCGATAGACCTTTTTCAGGTTCTTGCGCTCCATCTTGGAGAAATGCGCCGGATCGAGCTGCTTGCGCGCCTGCTCCTTGAGTTCGGCGAGCAGAATGCCCTTTTCCTGGATGCTGGCCTTTTCGAAGCGCCCCATGAAGGCATCGATGGCAGCCTGGTCATCTTCGGGATGGTGGGCCTTGATCTCGTCGATGGTGCGCGCGTGATTGGCCTTCAGGTACTCGCGCAGGAAACCGACGCCGAATACGCCCCCCACGGCAATGTGGGTGGAGCTGACCGGCAGGCCTAGCTGGCTGGCGACGATCACGGTGATGGTCGCGGCCAGCGCGATGCAGAAGGCGCGCATCTTGTCGAGCTCAGTGATTTCGCTACCCACGGTGCGGATCACCTTCGGGCCATACAGCGCCAGCCCGATCGAGATGCCCAGCGCGCCGATCATCATCACCCACAGCGGAATGGCCGCCTTGGCGTGCAATTCGCCGCCGGCGCTCATCAGTGCATCGTGAATGGCCGCCAGCGGGCCGATGGCATTGGCAACGTCATTGGCACCGTGCGCAAAGCTCAGCAGGGCGGCGGCAAAAATCAGCGGAATGGTGAACAGATTGTTCACGCTCTGCTTGGTATTGCTGATCTGGCCGAGCCGGGCTTTCAGCAGGGGGCGCAGTATCAGCACGACGGCCACGCCGACGATGAGGCCATAGAGCACGGCGGGCAGGAAATCGACCTTCCAGACCTTGTTGAGCCCCTTGAGAATCAGATAGGTCGTGAATGTCCAGGCCATGAGCCCGACCAGCAGCGGCACCATGCTGCTGGCGGCACGCACCATGTCCTGCTTGTAGGTGATCGTGCGCTTGATCAGGTAGAGAAACAGCGCGGCAAAAATGCCGCCCAGCAGCGGCGAAATCACCCAGCTGGCGGCAATCGTGCCCACCTGCCCCCAATCGGCGATCTGCATGCCGCCAGCAGCCACACCGGCCCCCAGCACCGCGCCGACAATCGAGTGTGTGGTCGACACGGGCGCACCGACGGCGGTGGCCACATTCAGCCACAGGGCGCCGGCCAGCAGCGCCGCCATCATGATCCAGACAAAGGATTGCAGATCGGGAATCTGCGCGGGGTCGATGATGCCGCTGCGGATGGTCGTCACCACCTCGCCGCCCGCGATCAGCGCGCCGGCGGCCTCGAAGATCGCGGCGATGATCAGCGCCCCGCCCATGGTCAGCGCCCCGGAGCCGACGGCCGGGCCCACATTGTTCGCCACGTCATTGGCGCCGATGTTCATCGCCATATAGGCGCCGATGACAGCGGCGACGATCAGCATCAGATTGGGCGGCGTGCCGCGCAGCGCGGTGTAGAAAATGATGCCGACGATGAACAGCAGCGCGATGCCGAGACGGATGAGCTCGGCATGCCCGGATTTGGCTGCACTGTGCAGCTTGTCGATTTGCAGGTGGTTCATTGATTGCAGGTCATTGAGAAATGTGGGAAATGGCTTGGGCTCTGCCGGATGAACAGGCGCGAAAGCCCGCAATATTACACACTTGTGACACGCAGTGCTGGCTCCACGCTGCCACCCATCGCGCCGGCCGGCGCCTGTCGCCAGCGAGCGCACCGGAATGCGCATAAGCCGCTGATTGCTATATACTTCCGCCCCTTGCCGCATCAACCCCGGAAGCCCCATGTCGCTGTTGCCCCACCAGATCGAACTGCTCGCCCCCGCCAAGAACATCGAAATCGGCCGCGAAGCCATTCTGCATGGCGCGGATGCGGTGTATATCGGCGGCCCGAGCTTCGGCGCCCGCCACAATGCGGTGAACACCGTCGGCGAGATCGCCGAGCTGGTGCAGTTCGCGCGGCGCTACCACGCGCGCATCTTCACGACGCTCAACACCATCCTGCACGACAGCGAGCTGGAGCCCGCGCGCGAACTGGTGTGGCAGTTGTACGACGCCGGCGTTGACGCACTGATCATCCAGGACATGGGCTTGCTGGAGCTCGACCTGCCGCCGATCGAGCTGCACGCCAGCACGCAGTGCGATATCCGCGGCAAGGACAAGGCGGTGTTTCTCGCCGATTCGGGCTTTTCGCAGATCGTGCTGGCGCGCGAGCTGACCATCCCGCAGATCCGCGAGATTTCGGATGCCTGTGCGGACCGCGCGACCATCGAATACTTCATCCATGGCGCGCTGTGCGTGGCGTTTTCCGGCCAGTGCTACATCAGCCACGCCGACAACGGCCGCAGCGCCAACCGTGGCGACTGCTCGCAGGCCTGTCGCCTGCCCTACACGCTCACCGATCAGAATGGCGGCGTGGTGGCCTTCGACAAGCACCTCTTGTCGATGAAGGACAACGACCAGAGCGCGAACCTGGAAGCGCTGCTGGATGCCGGCGTGCGCTCGCTGAAGATCGAGGGCCGCTACAAGGACATGGGCTACGTGAAGAACATCACGGCGCACTACCGCCTGCTGCTCGACGAGATCCTCAACCGCCGGCCCGAACTGGCGCGCGCCTCCAGCGGCAGGACCGACATCTTCTTCACGCCGGACGTCGACAAGAATTTCCACCGCGGACACACGGACTATTTTGCTACCGGCCGCAAGATCGACATCGGCGCCTTCGATTCGCCGAAATTCGTCGGCACGGAGCTGGGCACCGTCACGCGCGTGACACCGAAATACTTCGAGCTGGAAGCCCTTGAAGCACTCGCCAACGGCGACGGGCTCAATTACATGAAGAAGCGCGAAGTGGTGGGCCTGCAGGCCAATACCGTCGAGCTGATCAACAAGGCGGCCAATACCTGGCGCGTGTTCCCCAACGAGGCGATGAGCGAACTCGAAGGCCTGAAACCCGGCATCACCATCCACCGCAACCGCGACCACGCTTGGGAGCTGGCTCTGACCAAGAAGTCGTCCGAGCGCAAGATCGATGTCTGGCTGACCCTCGCCGATTCGCACCATGCACTGACGCTGACCGCGACGGACGAGGACGGCTTTAGCGCCTCCAGCACGCTGGAGCTGGCGCTGGAGCCGGCACAGAACGCGGATAAGGCAATGGCCGGCCTGCGCGACAATGTCGCCAAGCTCGGCAACACAATCTTCAATGCCGTCGATGTGCAGCTGTCGCTCAGCCAGCCGTGGTTCGTGCCGGCCAGCCAGATCAACGCGCTGCGCCGCGAGGTGATCGAACAGCTCGAAGCCACGCGCATTGCCGGCTGGCAGCGCCCGACCCGCAAGGCCGCTGTCGAGCCGCCGGTACCCTACCCGGAAACCTCGCTGTCGTATCTGGCGAACGTCTACAACCACAAGGCGCGTGAGTTCTACCACAAGCACGGCGTGGCGCTGATCGACGCCGCCTACGAAGCGCACGAGGAAGCCGGCGAAGTGAGCCTGATGATCACCAAGCATTGCCTGCGTTTCTCGTACAACCTGTGTCCCAAGCAGGGCAAGGGCATCATCGGCGTGAAGGGCCAGATCAGGGCCGAGCCGATGACGCTGAAAACCGGCAACGAAACCTACACGCTGAAATTCGACTGCAAACCGTGCGAGATGCACGTGATGGGCAAGATGAAGCCGCACATCTTCAAATCGGCACCGCCCAGCATCATCCCGGCCACGCCGCAGCCCATCACCTTCTTCCGCGAAAAACCCGCGAGCATCAAATAAGGGCTTGGCCGATCAGCCAGCCGGCTCGGCACTGACGCAGACCGGCAATCATGTCAGGGTATAGAGCCATAGCCATTCCATTTAAATGACCACAAGGCAATACATATCACCGTATTGATCAGCAACCACACTAACCCTGTCTTGGCGAGCATGGCGAGGGCGCGACACGGGTAAGGAGCGGCCTGCGCCTGCGGCGCCGCCACGTGTCAGCCCGCTTCCGCCAGTAAGCCATCCACCGGCGCAGCTTACTGCGGCATCTGCCATAAAGAAGGTGCGTTTTTGCCGCCTGGATGATGATCATGGCCGGAATTCAGTCCCCGATGTGGATCGCCCTGCCGCCCGGCCTGCTGGTGATGAATGAACCGCTGCCGGTGGAAGTGCGCGACCCGTATGGCAAGGTGCTGGCACAGAAAGGCCAGCGCATCGCTGAGCACCCGCTGCTGCAGCGCATCCAGGCCATCGGGCTTTGCCGCATCGCCGATCTGGAGCTGATCGACGAGCTGGAAGTGCATCCGGCCAGCCCGATCAAGACGCATGTCTCGCTTGACGAATTTCCGCTGAACATGGGCGCCACGCTGTTTCTGACCCCGCGCCGCGACGAACGCACCGGCCCCGTGCCAGCGCACCTGATCGGCAAACTGCCCGGCACCGATCTGCTGGTTGTCCCGGTCACCGGCGAACACCCGGAGACCATTCGCCTGAAACTGCAGGCCGGTGAACTGCTGCGCGTCCGCGTTGCCGTGGGTCAGGACGTCCTGCTGTTTGACAGCCCGGTCACTCATGTCAACCTGCAACCCTACTGGCACCTGCATCTGGGCTGGCCGGCCACCGTCACGCTGCAGCAGGATCGCCTGTGTCCGCGCATGCCGGTGCACCAGCCGGTGCTGGTCGAGCGCGCCGGCGACATCCGCCGCAGCGCGCTGATGCTGAACCTGTCGGAAACCGGCGCCCTGCTGCAATACCACACGCAGCTGGGCCACCCGGGCAGCGAAATCCGTCTGCGGTTTGCGCTGGCGGCCGAGCGCGGCCATGCCTCGCTGACGCTCAAGGGCATCATCCGCAACGAACACAGCGGCCTGCCCTCCGAGGATGTCGTGCTGCATGGCATCGAATTCATCCATCCGCGCCAGGACGACCTGAAGGCCATCCGCCGCTTCCTGCAGCGCCACCTGCTGGCGGCCGATCGCCTCTAATCCCAGCAGCCCGGCTGGCAGATCGGCCGACTCAGGGCACGACCGAGAGGAACAGGAACACGGCAAACAGCAAGAGGTGCACCATGCCCTGCAGCACCGTGGTGCGCCCGGTGGCCAGTGTCATCGTGCTGACGAACAGCGTGAGCACCAGCAACACGATATCGCGCGTGCCAAGCCCCAGCACCAGCGGCTGACCGAGCGTGACATAAATGGCGGCCAGGGCGGGGATGGTCAGGCCGATCGACGCCAGCGCCGAGCCCAGCGCCAGATTCAGGCTGGTCTGCAGGCGATCGGCCCGCGCGGCGCGGGCGGCGGCCAGCCCTTCGGGCATCAGCACCAATGCAGCAATGATGACCCCCACCACGGCAGCCGGCGCTCCGGCCGCAGCAACGGCACGCTCTATCGTCGGCGACAGCAGCTTGGCCAGCCCGACCACCGCCACCAGCGCCAGCAGCAACAGCAGCGCACTGACGGCCGCAGCGCGATTGCCGGGAGGCGGCGCATGCTCGTCCTCGTCATGGCTGCCTGGCACCAGGAAATAATCGCGATGGCGTATCGTCTGCACGAACACGAACACGCCATAAAAAGTCAGCGACACCAGTCCGGTAAAAGCCAGCTGGCTGGCGCCCAGCGCCGGGCCGGCCTCGCTGCTCATGAAATTGGGCAGCACCAGCGTCAGCACGGCCAGCGGAATCAGCACCCCCAGCGCAGCGTTTGCGCCTTGCAGCTGGAAGCCCTGCACATGATGACGCAGGCCACCCAGCAAAAGGCAGATGCCGACGATGCCGTTGCAGACGATCATGATGGCGGAAAACACCGTGTCGCGCGCCAGCGCAGCCTTGTCGGGGCCGCCGCCCACCATCATCGAGATGATGAGCGCGACTTCGATTACCGTCACGGCCAGCGCCAGCACCAGCGTGCCCAGTGGTTCACCGACGCGATGGGCGACGACCTCGGCGTGATGCACGGCAGCAAAGACCGTGCCGGCCAGAATCAGCGCGACCAGCAGCACCATGGGTGCGGCAACGGGCAGCCAGGGCGACAGCAGCAGGGTCGCGCAGCCGGCCAGCGGCAGCACGACGGTCCAGTGGGGCAAGCGGTTCAGCATCGGCATCCTCCAGGTTTCGTCTGGCCCTCATGGTAACAAGCCCGCCGGCGCCAGTGCGGCGCAAGTTGACCTATTTACCAGGCGTGGCGACCGGTAGCGGCATGCGGCACCCACACCTATCAATGGGTATACGACTAGAACTATTGCCGATAAAAGGCTTTATGAGAATACACCACCATGTATCCATCCGCTTACTCTCTGACAAAAATCTGACTATGATGACGACTCCCGCCACTTCCGGAGCCTGTCCCATGCTGCAACTGCTGATTGGCAACAAGAACTACTCGTCTTGGTCCTTGCGCAGCTGGCTCCTGCTGCGGGTACTGGACATTCCGTTCGAGGAAATCCGCCTCTCCTTCAATGACCCGGATTTCCGGCTGCAGGTGCTGCAATACTCCCCGGCCGGCAAGGTGCCGGTGCTGATCGACCACGGCCAGGCGGTGTGGGATACGCTGGCCATCGCCGAATACCTGGCCGAGCACTTTCCCGACGCCGGCGTCTGGCCCGAAGACCCGCAAGCACGCGCGCTGGCGCGCTGCCTGTGCGCCGAGATGCACAGCGGCTTTGGCGCGCTGCGCACCGCCATGCCGATGAATGTGGAAGCCAGCCTGCCCGGCCTTGGCATGACCGAAGCGGTGCAGCGCGACATTGACCGGCTGGTGGCCGCCTGGACGGATTGCCGCAGCCGCTTTGGCGATGCCGGCCCCTTTCTGTGCGGGACATTCGGTGCGGTCGACGCCTTCTTCGCCCCGGTGGCATTGCGGCTCACCAGCCACGCCGTGGCGTTGCCGGCGGCGGCGCAAGCCTATGTCGACAGCCTGCTGGCCTTGCCCGCGCTGCAGCAATGGTGCGAGGAAGCCTGCCGCGAAGACGATTTCGTCGCCGCTGACGAACCCTATCGCACGCCCGATCGCCGCCTGCGCACGGCGAGCTGAGCAGCAAGGCAGCAGCGCGGGTAGAATCCCGGCATCTCCCTGAGGCTGCGCACGGCGGCCCCCGTCACTCTTGCCCCTGCTGCACCGACATGCCCGCCCCCCGGAACCAGCGCCCCGCCCGGCGCCTTGTGCTGATCCTGCTGTGCAGCCTGGCCCTGCACCTGCTGCTGGCCGGGCTGCCCTTGCCGGCGCCGTCACGGCCGCCCGCCGCCAGTATGCCGCTGCGCATCGCGTTGTCCGCACCGGCCGCCCCCCAGCCTCCCGCTGCCGCCGCCCCCGCGGCCACCAGGCCGCGTGCGACGCCCGGTCAGGTCGGCCGGGCCGCCACACCCGCGCGCCAGGCCACGCCAGAGCTGGGCAGGGCAGCGCTGCCAGACCCCGTGATGACGCAGCAGGCCGCCAGCAGCGAGCTGCGCACTGACGCCGAGGCGCCGACCAGCCGCCCGATCAACGCCGACACACCGGCCCTGACTGGCGAGGCGGCGGCCACAGCCGGCAAGGCCGCCGCCTTCACGCCAGCCCGCTTTCAGGGCGCCAGACTGGACAATCCCCAGGCCCAGTATCCCGATGCGGCACGGCGTCGCAACGAAGAAGGCCAGGTGCTGCTGCGCGTCAGCGTCAGCGCCGCCGGCATGGTGGACAGCCTTGCCGTCGAGCGCAGCAGCGGCTCCCCGCGCCTGGATGCCGCCGCCCTGGCGGCGGTGCGCCAGTGGCGTTTCGAACCGGCGCGCCGCGGCGACAGCCCGGTGGCCGACCAGGTGCTGGTGCCGATCACTTTCCGGCTCAATCAGTAACCTGATTATGTCTTTCCTTCAGGAAGCAAGGTTTTCAGCGCCTGCGGCGCGGTATTTCCATGCCGGGGGTGCCCGGCGGCACGTCAGGGGGCTTGTCTTGCCAAACCCCCCGACACCCCCAAGGCACGCCCGGCCAGCCGCCCCGCTACGCGGGGTACCTTGCGATGCTCGTTTTTCCGGGGACGCGGGACAACTCGGGCTGCGCCCTCAGACACGTCCCGCGCCTGATCCTCCCCCTGCGGGGAAACCTGCGCTTCTCAGCGGCTTTCAGGGCAGAGCGTACTAACCAGCGGCTTTGTTGCTCAAGCGTCCTAAAGGATGGACATAATCAGGATCAGTAAACAGGTATATCGCTGTAGCCATTATCTTTAATTGGCTACAGCGACATACCCAATTATGTAACCATGAGAGTGATGCACAGCGGTGCCCGGATGTTCCGGCAAGGCCGGAAAGCGCATGCGGGCTCCTGCGTGGAGAACCTTCTGAGCAAGCCACAAGAATCTGCTGAACCACAGGGACACAGAGAGCACAGAGAAAAGCAAGAACACGTCATGGGAACACCTCAGGGTTTTGCTTCCTCTGAGCTCTCTGTGTCTCTGTGGTTGATTCGGCTTTTGCTGAGAAGCCTTGCCAACCCGGTGCGAGCAAATCTAGCCACCGGTTTTCAGGCTGGGCTTCGCGCGGCGGCGCTGGCCGATGGCAAACCGGCATTTGCCTGCACGGCCAATCTGCGTACACTGCCAGTCCGCTCACGAGGAGTTGCCATGAATCCCCTCTATCCCCTGCTCGCCCTGACGATAGGCCTGGTCGTGCCGCTGCAGGCTGCGATCAACAATCAGCTCAAGCATGTCATCGGCGGCAGCACCGTGCTGGCGGCACTGGTGTCCTTCGTGGTGGGCGGGCTGACGCTGGCGCTGGTGGCGCTGGCGACCGGGCAGAAATGGCAGGGTCTGGCCAATCTGCCGCGTGCCGAATGGTGGATGCTGCTCGGCGGTGTGCTGGGGGCGCTGTTCGTGTTCGGCACCACGCTGCTGGCGCCGAAAATCGGCGTGGCGGTCATGCTCTCGCTGATCATCGCCGGCCAGGTCGTGGCCTCGCTGCTGTTTGACCGCTTCGGACTGCTGGGCATGCCCTTGCGTGACATCAACAGCTGGCGCCTGCTGGGCGCGGTGCTGGTGGTGATCGGCGTGGTGCTGGTGAATTTCGGCGACCGCTTCGGGCCAGCGGGCAGGTAAGCCTACCCGCTTACACCCGCTCCAGCCTGTCCCGGCCGGTGGATTTGGCGCGGTAGAGCGCCTCGTCCACGCGCTTGAGCGTTTCGGTGATGGTTTCGCCTTCCCGGTACGCCGTGCAGCCAAAGCTCAGGGTCAGCGTGCACGATTCGCCATCGTGCACAAAGGGTTCGGCCCGCAATTGCTCGCGGATGCGCACGATGGCGCGCTCGGCGGCCGCCATGTCGCCACCGGGAAACAGCAGCAGGAATTCCTCGCCGCCCCAGCGCCCGCACAGATCGTATTCGCGCAGGGGGCCGGCCATGACGCTGGCGACATGGCACAGTGCGGCATCGCCGACATCGTGGCCAAAACGGTCGTTGATCTGCTTGAAGAAATCGATGTCGGCCATGGCCACGGCAAAGCTGTCCTGGCCGCGCGCGGCCTTGGCCTGCTCGGCAGTCAGGCGGTCGAACAGATAGCGGCGGTTGTAGAGGCCGGTGAGCAGGTCGTGCGAGGCCGTGCGCTGCAATTCATTGTTCAGCTCGCGCAGCATGTGCTGGTACTGGTCGCTGATGCGCACGATCTTTTCCAGCTGGCGCAGCTGGCGCTCGTAGCGCTGGGCAAAGGTCTGCCCCCGCTCCCGCTCGGCCAGCTGATACTGGTCGGCAATGCGCATCAGCCGCGCCATCATCGCACCGCGTTCGCGGTAGCCGTCGTACAGCCCGCCCAGCAGCGCCTGCAGCACGGGCGCGGAGGTGGCGGGATCGGCCAGCGCGGCTTCGACGTCGCGCTCCAGGCCTTCCCTGGAATCAGGCTGCGTGCTCATTCGGCGACGATCTCGAAGGGGAAGCTGCAATCCTCGCGGAACTCCTCGGCCAGATCGGCGACACGGGCATTGCGGCTGTCATAGAACCAGCGCAGCGACACCGCGCGCCCCTGCCCGTGCGCCGCCTCCAGCTGATCAAGCACGTCCATCATGATGCGGATCGAGCTGGTATTGAGGTAGAGCAGCCGCAATTCCAGCTGCAGCGGGCCATGGTCACTACCGAGGTAGGCACCGACCCAGTCCAGCAGCGGGCGGAAGAGTTCAAAGGCATTTTCCGGGTAGGAGTCGCCGCCGAGGCGCACCATCCCGGCGCTCCAGTCGGTCTGGATCGAGGGCGAGGAGGTCGAGGCGGCGATATTCAAGTCTTGCATGTCGGTTCCTAACACGCTGTCGAGTCGCTCGGCTGGCGCCGGGTCAGGCCCGGAGCTGGCCAAGTCGAAGCAGCCACAGCATTCGATCGGTTTTCAATCACATCACAATCACGTCTTCCGCGCCGGCAGGCACATTGGCCGACTGGCCGGCACGGGGTTCAGATCACCACTTCCAGGCTGAAAAAGGCCATGCCGTTTTCCAGATGCTGCAGACGGGCGGACAGCGGCTCGCTGGCGCGGCGCGCCATGTCGATCAGCCCCAGACCCGCGCCGGTAGTGGCGTCGGGCGCGCGCGGCTGGCGCAGCTGCTCCTTGTAGGCGGCCTTCAGCGCGGCCTTGTCCAGCGCGGCCAGGGCCTCGATGCGCGCCAGCAGCTGCTCGCCATCGGCGGCAAAGAGCTTGTTGCCGGCACTGACCAGATAACGGCCATCGGCCGTCAGCGAAATCACCACGGTGGCGCGCGTCAGCTCGTCGGGCAGCGACTTTTCGCGGGCATAGTGGCGGATGTTCTGCGTCAGCTCGATATACACGGCGAACACGTCCATCACCGAGCCCGGCGAAACGGAAACGCTTTCCAGATGCCGGCGCAGCGCCATGCCGATTTCTTCGATCAGGCTGGCGGAAAAGGGGCCGTTGAAACACATGAGGATGCGGTGCTGCTCGAAGGTATCGCGCAAGCCCAGGATATCAAGGGTGGTCATGCTGAAGGTTCTCCTTGCGCCGCCGCAGATGCCGCACCCAGCAGCACCCCCAGTACGGCCATGTCATCACGTTGCTCGCGCTCGGCGCGCCAGTCGAGCATCAGCCGGGTCAGCCGTTCCTCGCGCACACTGGCCGGCAGCCCCGAGAGCTGCAGCAGCCACTGGGCAAAGCGCGCCTCGCCCAGGCCAAAGCCATCTTCACCGCCGGACTGGTCAAACAGGCCGTCGGTGGCCAGATAGACAGCGGCCACGCCGTTCAGCGGCACGCTCTGGTTATGCCATTCGCCCTGGCGACGCTCGGCGATGGCGCGCCGACCAGCCGGCAGGATGCGGACCTCGCCCCCTTGCTGGATGAAGGCGGGCAGCTTGGCTCCGGCAAACACCAGCTGCTGACGCGCCGCGTCGATATGGCAGAAGGCGGCGTCCATATTGGTGGCGAGCAGATTGCCGGTCGCATCGGCGGGCAACATGCTGCGCACGCGGGCATCGATCAGCGCGATCAGGCGCGCCGGGTCGGTCAGCCCGGCCTCGTCAATGGCGAGATCGGCCGCCACATGCGCCAGCATGGTCATGAAGGCCCCCGGCACGCCGTGGCCGGCGCAGTCAATCACGCCAAACAGCGTACCGGACGCATCGCTGCGATACACGAAGAGATCCCCCCCCACCACATCGCGCGGCTGCAGCCAGACCAGCCCGGCTGCGCCGAACTGCTGGCGGAATTCCTCTTCGGGCAGCAGCGAGCGCTGGATCAGCCGCGCATAGCGCAGGCTTTCCTGGATGTGCTGGTGCGCCACCGCCATGCGGGCATTGGTCTCGGCCAGCTCGTGCGTGCGGTCGGCGACCTTCTGCTCCAGCTCGCTGGCGTGACGGTCGACCTGTTCGGCCATGCGGTCGAACACATTGGCAAGGGCGCCCAGCTCGTCCTGACGGCGACTGGCGATGCGCACCTGGTATTCGCCGCGCCCGAAGCGCTGGGCAATTTCCGTCAGCGAAGCCAGCGGCCGCAAGAGCCCGCGGTCAACGCCATACATCAGGAGGGCAAAGAGCAGCGCCAGCAGCAGCAGCGCCGCCAGCAGCCAGGGCAGGAACTGCTCCACGGCGATCAGCTTGGCCGTTTGCAGATCCAGCGCAGTGACGGCATACCAGCGCAGCTCGGGAATATAGGCCAGCGCAAAGAGCTGCGGCTTGCCGTCGAGCACGGCCTCGACAATCGTCACGCCATCGGGGTTGGCGCGGGCCTCGACCATGGCCTGCTGCACGGCCAGCCGGTCGGCATCGCTGCCCAGGTAGCGCGCCAGCGTCTTGTCGATGCTGCGGCTGCCGGCAATCTGGAACTGGATGCGCTGCGGATCGGCGTGCGCCATGATCGCGCCCTGCTCCTCGAGCACCATCGAGCTCACTCCAGCCTGCGCGCTGCGGGCGAATTCCTGCAGGAAGGCCGTGAGGTCCAGCCCGCCGCTGATCAGGCCCAGGCGCTTGCCGGCATCGCCGACCATGACATTGATCCAGACCTTGGTCGTCTTGACATGGGCATCCTGCGACACATTGAGCTGGTAGGGCGCCGGCTTGCCCAGCAGGCTGAAAAACCAGTTGTCGTCCGGATTGGCGGGCTTGAGCGTGTAGCGCGGTGCAGTACTGAAAGGCAGCGAAGGATCGTTGAGGAAGTAATGGCCGGTCGCGGCGGCCGCGAGGCAATACATCTTGCCGGCAAACAGTGTCCGATAGGCCTCGGCCTCGCGAAAGGCCGCTTCGCGCAGGACCGGATTGCCATCCTCGCGCAGAAAGGCGCGGATGCTCTCCTCGCTGGCCAGCCGCTGCGCCAGGGCCAGCTCGCGGTTCAGTGGCGCCAGGATACGCTGCTTGTACAATTGCGTGTGCTCGCGGGCAAAGGCTTCGCCATAGTGCCGCTTGATGACTTCGACCACCTGCAGGCCGATCACGGTGGCCAGCGCAACGATCATCGCGGCGCAGGCGGCAAACAGCAGCACCGACTTGGCGCGCAGGCCGGACCAGGCTGACGTCTTGCGATATGCGGCGGTCAATTGCGTCGTTTCCATTGCATCATGCATTGCTGATTTACCGTATTAAGCCATGTTCCGCTTGCGGCAAGCAAAAATTTGCAGAACATCGCGCGCAAGCACAATGTATAGCCTTGCAGCCCAAACAAATCAAAGCCCCTGAGGATATACCCCTTTGAATTCCCTGCACATTTGCGCCTGGCACGAGGATTTCCTGCTGGTCGCCAAGCCGGCCGGCCTCGATTGCCATCAGGCGGGCGAGAGCGCCGGCCTGGCGCAGCGCCTGCGCGAGCAGACCGGCCTGGCCACGCTGCATCCGGTACACCGGCTCGATGCCGCCACCTCGGGACTGATCCTGTTTGCACGCCACACAGAAGCTGCCCGCGAACTGGGCGAGCAACTGGCCGAGCACCGCATCGAAAAATACTATCTGGCGCTGAGCCCGCGCCAGCCCGCGAAAAAACAGGGCTGGGTCAGGGGCAAGATGCTCAAGGGGCGCAATGGCAGCTGGCGCCTGACCCGCGACGAAGGCTTGCCGGCAGTGACGCAGTTTTTCTCGTCGGGCCTTGGCAATGGCCTGCGCGCCTTCGTGCTGCGCCCCTTGAGCGGGCGCACCCACCAGCTGCGCGTGGCGATGAAAAGCCTGGGGAGCCCCATTCTCGGCGATGCGCGTTACGGTGGTGCGAACGCCGAGCGCCTTTATCTGCATGCCTGGGCGCTGCGCCTGCGCTGGCGCGGCGAAATCCTGCACTGGCACTTGCCGCCGGATGGCGGCGAGCACTTTCTCGAGCCGGCCTTTGCCGACTGGCTGGCGACCCAGCCTGCGCCCTGGCAACTGCCGTGGCCTGGCGACCACACCTTGTAAGATCCATCCATCAGCAAATGCTGTAAGTTGCGAATTTTTCAGTATGATCGCTGGCGCAATGACGCAAGCATGCGCAGGCAGGCACAAGCACAGGCCGCCGGCGCAGAAAAACAAAAAACTGACGAGAGGAATCGCATGACACCACGCCACGCACTGCGTGCCGGGGCCCTGCTGTCGCTGCTGACTGCCTTCAACAGCCACGCCGCCGACCCGTGCAGCCCGGTCTGGAGCAGTACCAGCACCTATACCGAAGGCCAGCAGGCCAGCCTGCAAGGCAGCAATTACCGCGCCAAATGGTGGACCCGCGGCGAAGAGCCCGGCACGACCGGCCAGTGGGGCGTCTGGCAACTGCTCGGCGCCTGCACCAGCGGCAACCAGCCAAGCCCAACGCCGCAGCCCAGCCCGCTGCCCACCGTGCGCCCCAGCAGCACCCCCACAGCAACGCCCAGCGCCACACCGACCACCGCACCGAGTGCCACCGCCACACCGCAGGCAGGCAATGGCTGCCTGGCGGCCTGGTCGGCCAGCGTGGCCTATACCGGCGGTCAGCGAGCATCGCGCCTGGGCCGCAATTATGAAGCCAAGTGGTGGACCCAGGGTTTCGACCCGAGCCAGGCCGGCCCCTATGACCCGTGGAAGGATCTGGGCGCCTGCGGCGCCACAACCGTGACGCCGACCGCAACGGCCACACCCAAACCGAGCGCCACGCCAACAGCTGCTCCGACTGCCGCGCCGACCGCCACGGCGACTCCGAAGCCCAGCGCAACGCCGACCGCCACAGCCACACCGAAGCCCAGTGCCACGCCAACCGCCACGCCGACGCCTGTCGGCAGCAGCCTCGTGCCGCCGCGCGCCCTGACGCTGGAGCAACCGGGCGACATCGGCACCCTGCGCGCCGCGCAGCAGCGCTCCTTCAACCACACGCCCTTCCAGTCCACCGGCTACTGGGTGCAGACCGGCGATGTGCTGGTGGTGAACTACCACTACACCGGCGGCGCCCCGAACAAGGGCCCGGAAATCTGGATCCACTCGATCGATGACGACACCTGGGGCTACAGCACCGCCCAGAAGGTGAAGCTCAATGTCGGCAGCACCACCATCACCGCCAGCAAGACCGGCGCCGTGTACGTGGCCGCCTTCAACACGCCGACCGATGGCGAACTGAAGGTCGAGCTGGTGTCCGGCGGACGCGTGATGCCGCGCTTCGTGCTCGGCAAGCACACGGCCGCCGACTGGGCACAGATGCTGGCGAACTACAGCGACGCGCCATATGGCGAGCTGGTCAGCCAGCGCATGATGCTGACGGCCACGCTGCCCAAGGTGAAGCAGCATGTCGACGACCCGGTCGTGCTGATGACGCTGTGGGATGAAGTCGTGCGCCTCACCGACGAGCAGTACGGCATCAAGCCCGGCAATGCCTGGCCGCACAACCCGACGCCGCACCGCTTCCACTACGTCGAGCTGCCGCCGTATGACGGCTGGATGTACTCGTGGCAATACCGCATGGCCAGCGCCTCGGCCGACGGCGCACTGCGCCCGGTCCTCAACAGCAAAACCCTGCGCACCGATGGCTGGGGTCCGTGGCACGAGCTGGGTCACCAGTATCAGATGAGCACCTTCACCTGGGCCGACCAGACCGAAGTCACCGTCAACCTGACCTCGGCCTATGTACAGCGCGCGCTGGGCAATGCCTCGCGTTATGAAACGCAGGGCACCTGGACCAAGACCTTCGCCTACCTCGCGCAACCGACGCGCGACTTCGCGACGCAATCGGATCTCTTCGTGCGCGCCACGATGTTCTGGCAGCTGGACCTGACCTTCGGCCAGGACTTCTACGCCAAGCTCGGCACCAACTACCGCAACATGCCGGCTGCCCTGCGCCCGAGCACCGATGCCGCGGAGAAGCAGACGTTCATCATCGAAACCAGCCGTGTCGCCGGTTACGACCTGACGCCCTTCTTCGAGCAATGGGGGATTGCGGTTGACGCCGCCACACGCACCACGCTGGGCGGCATGGCGCTCAAACCGCTGACGCAGCCGATCTGGCAAAACCGCGACAGCAGGGTGCTCTACCGTCTGTAAGGCCACGGGCCGGGCGCGGCAGGAAGCGCCCAAATACCCGA
This sequence comes from Chitinilyticum litopenaei DSM 21440, assembly GCF_000428145.1. Classification (GTDB taxonomy): domain Bacteria; phylum Pseudomonadota; class Gammaproteobacteria; order Burkholderiales; family Chitinibacteraceae; genus Chitinilyticum; species Chitinilyticum litopenaei. Next base: position 79,190 of record NZ_ATZJ01000008.1, read on the forward strand.
AACCCTATGCAGCCACAACCATTTGCCAAAATAGGCTGCAAGCCAATACCCATAAAGCAATCCAGACGCCGGTCAATGACCGGCGTTTTTTTATCACTGTGACCGGCGCGTGACTCCCAATTCTGACAAAGTTGCTTTACCATTCCGTAGCCGGTCGAGGTCACACTACATTTCAAGGGGAAAAACCCCGCGCTTCGTCCAGGCCAAAAGCTGCGCCAGGCAAAAGCAGCGTCAAAAACAACGATGGAGTGATTGATGAAAACTCGTATGCGTACTCTCGCAGGCGCCTGCCTGCTCGCGCTGGGCTCCCTGGCCCCGCTGCCCATGCTGAGCGCCACGGCCCATGCGGCCACGGCCTGGCAGGAAGGCGTCACCTACACCGCCGGCACCGTCGTCAGCTACAGCGGCAAGGACTATCAGGCGCTGGTCACCCACACGGCCTACGTGGGCGCCAACTGGAACCCGGCGTCGACGCCGACGCTGTGGAAAGCCCTGACTACGTCGACCAGCCCGACGCCGACCGCAACCCCCACGGCCACCGCCACACCGACGGCAACGGCCACACCGACCGCGACGCCGACCGCAACCCCCACGGCAACAGCCACCCCGACCGTCACTGCCACGCCGACCGGCAGCAGCGGCTGCTTCACCGCCTGGAAATCCGGCACGGCCTACACCGGCGGCCAGAAAGTGACCTACAACGGCCGCGACTATGAAGCCAAGTGGTGGACCACCGACGCGCCGAGCAACAGCGCATGGGGTCCCTGGAAAGACCTGGGCGCCTGCAATGCCGGCACGACCAGCACACCAACCGCTACGCCGACGGCAACGGCCACGCCGACCGCAACTCCGACTGCAACCGCCACACCCACGGCAACCCCGACCGCGACGGCCACGCCCACGGCAACCCCGACCGCAACCGCCACGCCGACCGTGACACCGACGGCCACGCCGACGGGTGTCGTTGCCGCCTACAAGCCCCAGATTACCTACGTGCCGATGCCGGCCGGCGGCCCGAGCGATGCCCAGCTGGCTGCGGCCGAACAGGCGCTGATGAGCCAGGCCGGCACCGATGCCGGCGCGATTGCCCGCATCCGCGAGGCGCTGCAAGTCCGCAACGATGCCGAAGTCGAAGCCGTTACCCCCGGCAATCCGGCCAACCCGGACAATGTGAAGCGCGTCGAGCGCGTGCTCTCCGAAGCACGCTTTGACAGCCTCTTCCCGGTGCGCAATGTCGCTTACACCTACACCAACCTGCTGCGCGGCGTGGCCAAGTTCCCGTCCTACTGCAAGACCTACACCGACGGCCGCAACTCGGACGCCATCTGCAACAAGCTGCTGGCGACCTCCTTCGCCCACTTCGTACAGGAAACCGGTGCCAACTGGCCGGCGCTGACCCCGGCCACCGCACGCACCTATCCGGCGCAGAACAATCCGGTGCTGGCCACCATGCCGCAAAACACCGCCATCCCGGTTTACAAGCAGGGCCTGTGGTATCTGCGTGAAAACGGCACCACCGAAGGCCAGAGCGTAGGCATGTACCAGGACTGCTTCCGCGGCGCCGGCAGCTCGATCTTCTCGATCTTCTCGCCCTGCGCACAGAACGCCAACGGCCAGTTCATCGACTACTTCGGCCGCGGCTCCAAGCAGCTGTCGTGGAACTACAATTACGGCCCGTTCAGCAAATCGCTGTACGGTGATGCGAACGTCCTGCTCGACAATCCGGCCCGCGTGGCGGACACCTGGCTGAACTTCGCCTCGGCCATCTGGTTTGCCGTGTACCCGCAATCGCCCAAGCCGCCGATGACCTGGGTCGTCGATGGCACCTGGCAACCGAATGCGGTCGATCTGGCCAACAACATGAAGCCGGGCTTCGGCGCCACCGTGCACATCATCAACGGCGGCATCGAGTGCGGCGGCGGCGGCGCGGAAAAACCGCAAGTACAGAACCGCATCGCGGCCTACCAGGCCTTTGCCGCAGAAATGGGCGTACCCATCCCGGCGGACGAACCGCTGGGCTGCGCGGCCATGAAGGGCTTCCAGACCGGCTCTGCTGCCGCGACCAAGACCTACCTCGACAAGAACTGGGGCTACAACGCCAACTACCCGGGCGGCAAGTCCTACGCCTGCCAGCTGGTGGATTACCAGATGCCGTTCTCGCTCGCCAACCCGGGCGATTACAAGGCCTGCGTGGACTACATGTTCCGCGGCCAGGTCAAGCACAATGGCCAGATCGTGATCGACAACACCAAGTAATCCAAGTAATCCGGTTCATTCCGGTCATGACAGGCTCCCTGCGGGGAGCCTGTTTTTTTTTGCGCGCCACCGCTATTGCGCAACGCTTGCTGCACAGTTCCTTACCGAAAACGGAATGAACAAACAAATTTCAATACGATTAGAATGAACAAAATCGAAAGCACTTCATAAACGGCCCCGGGCCCATCCCCGCATTGCCAGACGAGGCGACAGCATGATCCGCGATGACGAAGGCAGCAGCCTGCAGGAACAGCAAGCCCTGCGGCAAAGCCTGGAGTGGGAAATTGCCGAGCACGAAAGCACCAAGATCCGGCTGCTGCGACTCACGCTGCTCAATGCCGCGTTCAGCCAGTGCAGCCGGGCCATCATCCGTTCGCAAACCGTCCAGGAGCTGTTTGCAAAAATCTGCCGCGCCCTCGTGCATTTCGGCGGGATGCGCTCGGCCTGGCTGGGGCAGCTGGATGAAGCGGGCATGACGATACGTCCGCTGGCTCGGTACGGAGACAACAGCGACCACCTTGCCAATCTGCCGCTTGCGCTGGCTGCAGGCGAACAGACGGGCGAGCATCCGGCGGTGCAGGCCATTCGCAATAAATGCCCGGTCTGGGGCCAGGCTGGCAGCCAAGGCCAGCCGGGCGACTGGAAAGCCATCGCCGCCCTGCCCTTTCGTAAAAAGGGCCGGCTCAATGGCGTACTGGCCATTTATGCCGATGACCGGCATGCCTTTGACGACGACATTCGCGAGCTGCTGATGGCACTTGCCGAAGACATCGGCAATGCGCTGGACAACCTGGACGCCCGCGCCGCCCGGCAGGAAGCCGACACCGCGATCAGAGTCAGCAAGGAACGCTATCAGCTGCTGTTCGACAACAACCCCATGCCGCTGTGCGTCTACGACCTCTACTCACTGGTCATTCTGGACATCAATGCTGCCGCGCTGCGGCTGTATGGCTACAGCCGTGAAGCCATGCTCGGCAAGACCATCGAGGACTTCCATCTGCGCGATGCGGCGGACAACGGCGTGGAGCGCCTGGGCCAGGCCCTGCTCTCCGAGGTCGAGACCGGGCCCTGGCAGCACCGGCGCCAGAACGGCTCGGTGATGCAGGTCATGCTGACCGGCCGGGCCATCATGTTCGGCAATGACATCGCCGGCCTGATTCTGGTGCAGGATGTCACCGAGCGCCTGAAGAACGAACAGCAGCTGCGCATCATGCAGCAGGCGATCGAACAAAGCTCGGAAAGCATCGTGATTACCGATGTCGACGGTGCGATCAAATACGTCAACCGGGCCTTCGAGCTGACCTCAGGCTACGCTGCCGCCGAAGTGCTGGGACAAAACCCGCGCATCCTGCAAACCAGCAAAACCTCTGCCGAGACCTATACCGACCTGTGGCAGGCCCTGAGCCAGGGCAAACCCTGGAAGGGCGAATTCTGCAACCGCCGCAAGGATGGCAGCGAGTACATCGAATCGGCCGTCATCACCCCCATCATCCAGGAAAACGGGCAAATCACCCATTACGTGGCGGTGAAGGAAGACATTACCGAGAAAAAGGCCCTGGGCGAAGAACTCGACATCTTCCGCCACCACCTGCTGGAACTGGTCGAACAGCGTACCGCCGAGCTGCGGATCGCCCAGCAGGAAGCCGAAACCGCCAACAAGGCCAAGAGTGCGTTCCTGGCCAATATGAGCCATGAAATCCGCACGCCGCTCAATGCCATCATCGGCTTGACGCACGTGCTGCGGCAGAGCCGGCTCAGCGATGAGCAATATGACTGGCTGCAGAAAATCGACGCCTCGGGCAAGCACCTGCTGGCGATCATCAATGACATCCTTGATCTCTCCAAGATTGAAGCTGATCGTCTGCAGCTTGATCGCTGTGACTTTTCGCTGCAGGACGTGATTGATCACGTGTGCGCCATGCTGGCGCAAGGACTGGAGCGCAAGGGGCTGCAGCTCAGGCTGGACATCGGCGACGTGCCGGACTGGCTGCACGGCGATCCGACGCGGCTGCGCCAGATCCTGATGAATTTCTGCAGCAATGCGCTGAAATTCACCGAGCGCGGCTGCATCACGCTGCGCGTCACCGCCGAGCCCGAGCCGGGCAGCCAGATCAGGCTGCGCTTTGACGTGATCGACACCGGCATCGGCATCAGCCCGGCCGACCTGGCCAAGCTTTTCCAGCCCTTCGAGCAGGCCGACAGCTCGATCACCCGCCGCTATGGCGGCACCGGCCTGGGACTGACCATTTCCCGGCAGCTGGCGCGCATGATGGGCGGCGATACCGGCGTCGAAAGCACGGTGGGCCAGGGCAGCCGTTTCTGGTTTTCCGCGCGCTTCACGCCCGGACAGGGGGCACGCCCCAACAGCGACATGCCGGCGGCCGATCTCCCCGCCACACCACACTGGCATGACATCCCCATCCTGCTCGCCGAAGACAATCCGATCAATTGCGAGGTGGCGGTGCGCATGCTCAGCGAGCTGGGGCTGGCCGCCGATACCGCCAGCGATGGCGCAGCCGCGCTGCAGGCCGTGGCCACCAAGCACTACGCCCTGATCCTGATGGACATGCAGATGCCCGGCATGGATGGCCTGCAAGCCACCCGCGCGCTGCGCCAGGATCCGCGCTGGCGCGACATCCCCATCATCGCGATGACGGCCAATGCCTTTGCCGAAGACCGCGACGCCTGTCTCGCGGCGGGCATGAACGACTTCATCAGCAAGCCGGTCGATCCCGAGCAACTGGCGCAACTCTTGCAGCGCTGGCTGCCGGCGGCGACGCCCGCACCGCACGGACAGGACCACCTGGCCTTGCCGGTCTGTCTGCAGCGGCAGGACGAAATCGACGCGCGCAAACCGCTGCAGGCCTTGCGGGGCGACGCGGCCGCCTACCTGAAGCTCCTGCGGCAATTCATGCAGCAGCATCTGGCGGATAGCCGGCAAATGCTTGATGCCCTGCGCCAGGGCCGCAGCGCCGATGCGCAGCAACGGGCCCACACGCTGAAAGGCGCAGCGGCGACACTGGGCATCCGGCATGTCCAGGCACTTGCCGCCGCCATCGAGCAAAGGCTGCGCAGCAAGCAGCATGAAGATTTGCCGGACCTGCTCAAGGAGCTGGCCCGGCATGAACAGACGCTGCAGGCCCTGCAGGCCCAGCTTGCGGCCGAAGCCGGCAGCACGGCGGCGCCGGCCGATGCCGAGGCGGCCAAAGCCATCCTGCAACAGCTGGCCGCCCTGCTGGCCAGCGACGATACCGCCGCGCAGGATCTCTACCAGTCCGGGCGGGCCACGCTGGAAGCAGCCTTCGGCGCTGGGCTTGGCGAGCTGGAGCAACACCTCAACGATTTCGACTTTCCTGCCGCACTGGCCATCGCGCAGGGTCTGGGCGCCCATGCGCCGCACCGCTCCATGAAGGATCAGCCATGAACAGCACCGACCTGAACACCAGCGAACACAGTGAACCGGCCACCATTCTGGTGGTGGATGACGAGCCGGCGAACATCGGCCTGCTGGCCGCCGTGCTCAAGCCGCATTACCGCGTGCGGGCCGCGCGCTCCGGCAGCGAAGCGCTGCGGGCCATCGCCAGCCCGCCCCAGCCCGATCTGGTGCTGCTCGACATCATGATGCCGGGCATGGACGGCTATTCGGTGCTGGACATCCTGCACAAGGACGCCGCGACCCGGCATATTCCGGTGATTTTCGTCACCGCCATGGACAGCAGCGACAGCGAGCAACAGGGTCTGCTCAAGGGCGCGGTGGACTACATCACCAAACCGATCAGCCCGCCCATCCTGCTGGCGCGCATCCACACCCAGCTCGAACTGAAAAGCGCACGCGACCGCCTGCAGGCCCAGAACAGCCGGCTTGAGGAAGAGGTGGCGAAACGCACGCGGGCGCTGAAGCTGACGCTGGAAAAAAAGGAAGCCGCGCACAGCGAGCTGAAGAAAAGCTATTTCAGCACCCTGCTGGCCATCAACGGCATCATCGAACTGCGCGGCGGCGGCATCGGCGAACACTCGCGCCGGGTTGCCGAGCTCGCCCGCCAGACGGCGCGCCGTCTGGGGCTGGATGACGAGGAAGTGCAGGACATCTTCATCGCCGCGCTGCTGCACGACATAGGCCACATCAGCTTTCCGGACGAACTGCAGCACAAGCCGGTCAACACCATGAATTCGGCCGAACTGGGCGTCTACCGCCGGCATTGCCTGCAAGGCGCCGACATCCTGCGCAAGATCGATTCGCTCGCGCACATTGCCGGCATGATCCAGGACCATCACGAGTATTTCGACGGTACCGGTTTCCCGGCCGGCAAGAGCGGGCTGAACATCCCGATCGGTGCGCGCATCATCGCGGCGGCCAGCGACTATGATGACTTCCGCGCCGGCCTGCTGACCACCACGCCGCTGAGCGCACGCGAGAGCCTCGACTTCCTGCTGGAAAACCGTGGCCACCGCTACGACCCGCGGGTCATCGATTTCATGGAGCCGCTGCTGACCCTGGAAGTGAACAGCCAGGTCGAAGAACGGCGGGTATCGGCGGTACATCTGCAGGACGGCATGATGCTGTCGCGCGATGTCATGCATCCGGACGGCTTCCTTCTGCTCTCCAAAAGCACGGTACTCAACCGCAACCTGATCGACCAGGTGGTCCTGGCCGAAAAGCAGTGCGCCACGGCACTGAGCATTTATGTGCTCAATGAACGGATCAGCCGTCCGCAGAAACACTAGGCTCTGTTGATCTGCGTTGTTGCTTCTGACGTTCCGGTGCTCAGGCACTCAGGCGGAAGCGCCGACAGAACAGCAGCGCGCCCTGGCAAACGCGTCCGCCATGCCGGCCAGCCGGGATCAAGACGCTACTCCGGGAGCGGGCAGCCTGTTTGTCCGCCCGCTGTTGCGCCAACACGACGCCCGCCGGGCGGACGGGTATTCACAAGCCGCAGCAAGGCAAAATACCCAACACCCTATATCTCCAAAGCCATTTAAAAAAAATGGCTACATGGCTATACCCATCATTCAGAAGCGCGAGACACTCGCACCGGCAAGCAAGAACATGACCATCTGCTTACATAAGCAGCCCCTGTTTGATCACAGCCTTACACCATCGCTACACTCGCGTAGTCGGCACATATCCACTACACCAGCCGGCCCGTGCGCAAGAACGGCAACAGCCGTCATTCAATCAGACGATGGAGCAATGAATGAACACACGCCTGCGACTTCTCGCAAGCGCCGCCCTGTTCAGTACCGTGGTCGCTGCGCACGCAGCCCCGGCCTGGCAGGAAGGCGCAACCTATACGGCCGGCAGCGTCGTCAGCTACAACGGTAGCGACTACTCGGCCCTGGTGACCCACACCGCCTATGCCGGCACCGGCTGGAATCCCGCCGCCTCGCCGACGCTGTGGAAAGCCATTGGCAACAGCAGTCCGACGACAGCGCCCACGGCGACCCCGACTGCTATCGCGACACCACCGATCACGGTCACCCCCAAACCGTCCAGCCAACCGACCTGCCAGTCAGGCGCGGTCTGGAATGGCAGCATCTGTGCACCGGTCATCACCCCGACCGTGACTCCGACCGTAACCCCGACCGCTCCGGTTGTGACCGCCCCTCCGGCCGGCAACAGCTGGGACAAGGGCGCCGTTTATACCGGTGGCCAGCGCGTCGTATACAACGGCGTGCTCTACGAAGCCAAGTGGTGGACCCAGGGCGACGTACCGGGCGCCAGCGCGTGGGGTCCCTGGAACGCGCTCGGTGCGGCGAGCACACCGACCCCGACCGTCACCCCCACGGCCCTGATCACCCCGCCGCCGATTCCCAGCTGGACCACGATCACCGCCTCACCGGGCAGCATCGTGTTCAGCTGGCAACTGGGCAGCGGCCCTTATCTGCTCTGGTACAACAAGACCCCGCTCACTTGGCTCGCCATTGCCGACGGCAAGACCGTCTTCAGCGGCACCGCCAGCTGGGCCTTCAAGGGCACGTGTTCGAGCACCGGTTTCTGCGGCGATTCATACGTTCCCCTGGGCAGCTACCGCCTTGATCCGGCAGCAGCCGGCACTTACAAGGCAGCGATCTGCATCGATCCGCAACCGTTGCCGGCCGTCGTGCCCGCGCCGCCGCGCAGCGCGAGCAACTGCGGCGTTTACCACGAACAGACCGTCAGCCTGGGCGGCCCCACGCAGATTCCGAGCGTAACGCCCACCGTCACCCCGACAATTACACCGACAGTTACGCCGACCGCCAACCCGAGCAGCGTGCCCAGCTACACCCCGGGCACCGTTCCCAGCAAGGCACAGGCCGACGCACTGGAAATCGAGCTGACCAAGAATGCGCCGGCCTATGTGGCGCTGGTCAAGGAAACCCAGCGCGTGATCGATGACAGCATCGTCGATCAGGTCGCGCCGCTGGCCGCCACCAACCCGGACAACGTCAAGCGCGTCGAGCGCATCGTGCCCGCTGCCCGCTTTGACTACCTGTTCGCACTGCGCAACGCCCGCTACAGCTACACGAACTTCCTGAAGGCCGTCGCCAAATTCCCGGCGTTCTGCCAGACCTACAGCGATGGCCGCAATTCGGACGCCATCTGCTCGAAGCTGCTGGCGACGATGTTTGCGCACATGGTGCAGGAAACCGGCGCCAACACCACCTGGCTGGACGGCATCGGCGCGATCGACACGCCGAAGTGGCGCCAGGGCCTGTACTGGGTCGAGGAAGTGGCTTACCAGAACAACCCCAACCTCTCGGGCTACACCGACAGCTGCGGCGACCCGTACTGGGGCAAGATCTGGACCTGCCCGAAGCGTCCTGACGGCCAGTACAACTCCTACCACGGCCGTGGCGCACACCAGCTGACCCACCACTACAACTACGCACCGTTCTCCAAGGTGCTGTATGGTGATCCGAATGTGCTGCTGCAGGATCCGAAGCGTGTGGCCGACACCTGGCTGAACCTGGCCTCGTCGGTGTTCTTCATGCTGGAAACCCAGCCGCCGAAACCCGCCATGATCCACGTGATCGATGGCAGCTGGGTGCCGAATGCGGTTGACCAGGCCAATGGCCTGACTGCCAGCTTCGGCACCACCATCAACATCATCAATGGAGGCTTCGAGTGCTCGAAGGGTGGCGAAACCAGCCAGGCGCAGAACCGCATCTACGCCTACCAGAACTTCGCACAGGAACTGGGCGTAGCCGTCGCCGCGAACGAGCAGCTCGGTTGCGCGACCCAGAAGCAGTTCAGCGAGGGCGGCGCCGCCTCCTTCCCGCTGTACTGGGACAAGGACTGGGGCTGGCAGCGCGACAATATGTGCAAGCCGGTGAACTACCAGACCGGTTTCCGCACGATTTCCAAGGGTGACTACGCCAAGTGCGTGGAATTCATCTGGAATGTGCAGGTGAAGTAATCCGGCCAGAGCTGGAATGACAAAGGGAGGCAAACGCCTCCCTTTGTCTTTGCTGCTTGGCATCCAGAGCATCGCTCGAACAAGCATTGCCGCTGGCTTCCCGCCTTGACCGCAGGGAATCCCCGTGGGACGCCGGAATGACGGATGTTCTTTGCTGAGCGGCTATGCAGTCCGGCTTATTGCGCCGCGCCGCGTGGCGCGTCGGGCAGCACAAAGCCCGGCGGTGTTTTCTGCCAGGGGAAGCCCTGCAGCATCATGGCGTGCCCCGTGTCATACAGGGCGCGCATGTAGGCGGTATCAAACTCCTCCTTGTGCGGCGCCTTGAAGCTGGCGGGAATGTAGCCAAGGTTGAAATCCACCTGATCGCGGTTGGCCGTGGCATAGATGCGGTACAGATCACCAATGCCCTGGCTATGGATGAGCGAAGCGACCGAACGTGCAGCAATGCTCATGGTGCTGCGTTCGACCTGCGCCCAGTCCGGGTCAAGACGGGCATTGCGCAGCACGTACAGCTTGCGCTCGCGGGCGACCCCCTGCTCGGCAGCACCCTGCTGCAGCCGCAGTGCCGCCGGGTAGGCAAACACCTGGGCCACGATGCCACCATCGACATGCATTTCCTGGTAGGGCCTGCCGTCGGCTTCGACATCGATCATCATCGGCGGAAAGCCGGCCGGAATGGATGCCGAGGCGATCATCACCTTGACGAACAGATCCAGCGCCTCTGGCGTGCCATGGCTGGCGATCTTGCCCATATCCCAGATGATGGCGCGCCGCGCATCCAGATCGGCGGTGGCTACCAGCAGCATGCGGCCCTTGGCGTACTCTGCGGCCACTTCCTGCAGCAAGCCGGCATTGACCGACTTGCGGGTCAGGCGGATCAGCGGCGAATTGTCGGCCATCGCATCACTGAGCACCCCTTCGATAAAGCTGCGGTACTCGATGACATCCTTGGGAGAAATGGTTGTGTAAACCTCTTTCAGCGTCGCGTCGTACTTGGGGCCAAGGAAGGCAAAGGGCGCAATCAGCGCGCCGGTGCTGATGCCGGTCACCAGCTTGAATTCCGGCCGGGTGCCGGTCTGTGTCCAGGCATTGAGCACGCCGGCCGTGAACGCGCCATTGTCGCCGCCGCCGGAAATCGCCAGAAAGACGGCAGGCGGCATGGCGCCCTGATGACCCTGGGCGGCCAGATGGCGCAATTCGCGCTGCAGGGCCTTCTGCGCAGCGTCATTGAGTGCGCTGGCTCTCTCGCCGACGACATAGCGCACCCCCGGCATTCCCGGAATTTCCGCCCTGGCCGTAGACTCAGGAGGTACAGCCGGCAAACGTGGCGGCGTCATTGAACAGCCCTGCAGCAACAACAGGCCGGTGACAAGGCCAGACAAGATCGATTTCACATGGGTCTCCCGATGGCTGGCCTCGAAGCCTCATGACATGTGGGCGGACCAGTTCATGTGCGATTCTAATTCACGGGCGGCGACAGAACCATGACCGCATGCGCGCGCAGCCAATCAACACACAGCAAGGAGACATTCACCATCGCCAGACCCGAGCTGGTCGAAATGTCAGTGCGACAGCGACCAGGAGGAGTACCCAGCCTGGAGTGATGCAAGCAATCACCTGATTATTGATCCGGCCCTCAGCAGTTTGAATTTCCGCAGGAGCAAGCTTGCTCGCGAGGCGCTGCTGATCGCGAGCAAGCTCGCTCGAGAGACAACATCAGAGGACTGGATCAATCGATAGCTACTGCAGCAATGCCCATTCGAGCGCCGCTCTGGATGCCGGCTTTCGCCGGCATGCCAAGTTGCTGAGCCGACTACCCAATCAGGGTCAATCAACAGGGTATATCTCTGAAGCCAAACACCAAAAAAGCTCAAAACCATATACGTGCTTAGGTACAGGTTCAGTAGCGCCCCCTGGCGGATAGTGCGGCAGCACGACGCAGGAAAGTGCAGGTGTTTGGGGCTTCTGCGCTATTTGGACGCACGGCTGGCGCCTCAGCCAAGCTAGAACATGAAGCGCTGCACATCGATCCGCCATTGCGCGGGGTCTTCGTGGCCGGTGATGCGGTCGGCGCCGCCGCGGCCCATCGGACGGGCGAGGTCGATTTCGACCGGTGTGATATAGCTGTTGGACTTGGTACTGAAAATGGCCTTGACCAGCGGCTGCAAGAGCGTGCCCTCGTTCTGCTGGATCACCACCGCCAGTCTTCCCGACTCCAGCTTTACCAGTGAGCCGACCGGATAGATCCCCACGCAGCGCATGAAGGCCTGCACCAGCGCCGGGTTGAAATGGAAGTTGCTCCACTCCCACAGCTTGCGCAGCCCCTCGGGTGCCGGCATGCCCTTGTGGTAGCAGCGATCCGAGGTGATGGCGTCATACACATCGACCACGGCGGCCATCTGGGCCATTTTGCTGATCGCCACGCCGGGCAGCTTGTGCGGGTAGCCGCTGCCATCCATGCGCTCGTGATGATGCAGGGCGATATCGAGCGTGATGTCGTCGATGTCGGGGATGTCCTTGAGGATTTTCCAGCCCTCCTCCGGGTGGGAGCGCATGATGGCGAATTCTTCGTCGGTCAGCCGGCCGGGCTTGTTGAGGATTTCATTGGGCACCTTCATCTTGCCGGTATCGTGCAGGAGACCGCCAACGCCGGCCAGCCGGATCATGTCCGGGGAAAAGCCCAGATTCTTGGCAAAGGTGACCATCAGCGTGCACACGCTGACCGAATGCAGAAAGGTGTATTCGTCCTTGTCCTTGATCGCGGACAGGCCGACCAGCGCACCGGCATTGCGCAACACCGACTCGGTGATGGCCTCGACCACTTCCTCGACAGCGTCGAGCTGCACGGCGCGACCGAGGCGCACGTCCTGCAGCACGCTTTTCACCACCGAGTGTGCCTGCTTGTGGATGCGGCTGGCGCGCTGGACCTCCTCGGCGAACGAGACTTGCAGCACCGGCGCGGGGGCGCTTGCCGCCTGCAGGATTTCCGCCTCGATGCCCGCCTGCACCTCGGCGGCGGTGGGCGCATGATTGCCCACATCCAGTCCGAGCTCGGTGTCGATGTAGACCTCGCGCACGCCGGTGGCGCGAATGCGCGTCAGTTCCTCCTCAGTGTTGACCGGGAACTGGTTGCGTAGAAAGGGGTGATCCATCCAGCCGACATTGAGGTCGTGGATGTACATGCCGGGCTTGAGTTCGCTGAGCGGGATTTTCTTGATCATGGTCGGGCATGGCGGAATGGCTTTCGGGGCTTTCAGCATAAACGCGAATGCCCGCACCAGGGATGCGACTGTTGCGCCTGCGGGCTAGCCTCTTTTATACAGCCACCTGTATATCGCCACACCCCATTTACTGCATGACCATCATGGCAATACCCAGCGATCAGTAAAAATGGCGCCATGCTCGCGCACGGCGCCATCCTGATCGGGAAGTACGCCCGTCAGCGCGCCGCGATCCCCGGATCGCCGGCGGCCAGCCTGGCCTCCAGCGTCGCGTGCATCGTCGACCACTGGAAGGCATAGAAGGCCGGATCAACCTTGTTGATCGCCATGAAGTTGCCATCGCGGTTGGCCGAGCCGATCTCGTAGTGCGACAGGCCCAGGTTGTGCCCCAGCTCGTGCGTCAGCGTCACCGCGCTGTTGAACGGGTAGTTGTCCGGCGTGGTGCCGCGATAGGCGGCGCGCACCGGACCATCGGCCGCGCCCATGCCGATCGACGAGCCGCCGCCGTTGCTGCCACCGGAGCTGCTGATCAGGTTCTGCCGCATCGTGAACACATTGGAGAACACGGCCGCAGCGCCCGGAATCGCGCCATTTTGCAGCGCCAGCGCCTTCTCCTCGCTATCGTTGTTCAGATTGCCGTTGGCGTCCCAGTTGTAGACGATCACGCCCTGATTCACCCACTGCACATCGACCAGATACGGCACGTAGAAGGCGGCAATCTGCTGCATGATGGCCGGACCGTCGCTGAGCATGTGCGTCACCGCTTCGCTCGGATGGCGGATATAGCTGTACGACAGCGTCACGGTCTTCGGCCGGGCGACCACCAGTTGCACCACATCGACCAGCGCGCCATTGGCCCAGGCCTCCAGCACCGTCTCGCCGGCATTGCGACCGGTCAGCACCAGCAGCTCGTCGCCATTGGCCTGCGCCTCGACACGCAGGTCGGCCAGTGCCGGATTGCGCAGGCGGTAGCTGAGCGCCGGGCCGTTGAGCAGCTTGCGCACGCGCAGCGTTTCGCTGCTGCCGTCTGCGGCGAGCAGCTTGGCCTTCAGCGGCGCAGCGAGCCCCGGGTCCCAGGCCAGGCGATTGCCTGCTGCCGCGCTGATGTCGGCGTAGGGGTAAACCGGCTTCAGCAGCTCGCCGGCGGCTTCCAGCCACAGCTCGCCCGTGCCGGTGCCGGCCAGGCCTTGCGGATTGCCGGCGTCGTAGAACAGCGTGACGCGGTAGTCGCGGCCGGTCTGCAAGGTCACCGGGGCGGTCAGCGTCAGCGTCTTGCCGCTCTGCAGCGTCGTGGCATCGCTATAGACGATGGCGCCCGCGGCCACATCGCTGATCTGCAGGCGGAACTGCCGCGCCGAGCCTCCCCACTGGGTTTCCTTGACCGTCAGGCTCTTGAGCGCGAGCTGCTGCGTGGGCCAGGGCAGTTGCGCGCCGTCGATCTTGATGACGCGGCTGAAGCTTTGTCCGGCACTGCGGACCAGCGCGGCGGATTGCAGCTCGGCGGGCCACAGGCGCGGCAGCGGGATGGGCTGGGTGGGCGGCTGCAGCGGGTCGTACACCACGACATTCAGCGAGTAATTCGAGGTATACGCCCCAACGTCAGCATGGCCATTGTCCCTGACCGTATAGGCTAGCGTGTATGCACCACTGACCGCCGGATTGTAGCCGGCCGTCTGCACGATGCGTGCGCTCAGGTCGCCATCCTCGATGTCGCTGACCCGCAATTGCGGATCCAGCACGGGCGCGCCGACCGGTACATGGACGGTAAAGCCCGACGGCCAGTTGCGGCCGCTATCAAAGACCGGACTGGCATTCGTCAGGCGGTAGGCGGGGTCGTTCAGGTCTGGCGACGCCGTGAGCGGCGTTGGCGTTACGGTCGGCGTTGGACTGGAAGTGGGCGTGGCCGTCGGTGTCGCACTGGGTTTGGGTGTGGCCGTCGCGGCTGGCGTCGGTGTGGCCGTTGGCGTCGCGCTGGGTTTTGGCGTGGCGGTCGCGGTGGGCGTCACCGTTGGCGTGGCGGAAGGCCTGGGGGTCGCGGTGGGCATCGCACTGGGCGTCGGACTGGGCTTCGGCGTAGCCGTGGCGGTCGGTGTCGGGCTGGGCTTGAGCGTGGGTGTGGGCGTTGCGGAAGGCGCCGGACAAGCGCTGCGGGTGCGCCAGACGCCCCATTGGCCGGTGGTTCCCGGCTCCTCGCCGCGCGTCCACCACTTCGCCTCGTAAATCACCTGCTTGTGGCTGACGACATTGTTCGCCACATAGATCTTGCCGGATTGCCAGGCGGCAAAGCCGCCGCAATCGGCCAGCGCCAGCGGCGACAGGCAGGCGCCCGCCAGCGCCAGGGCCCAGCCCGTTCGCTTTACGTTCTTCATGTGTTTCCTCATTGCGCATCGTTATTGCGGCTTGTTGTTGGTATGCCGCTGGTATTGAGGTACGCCGGTGGCGCGAGAGGAATATTAGGCTTGGCCCATACAGGCCGGCAAGCCAATCTGCACCGCTGTGGGGGGATGGGCGGTGCGATCAAATGTGGGAGGGCTTGCGACAGGCCAAATGAAACCACAAAAGCCAGGGTATACGTACAGAACCCATCCCGGTCAATGGCTTCAGGCACATACCCAGGAAATAAAAGATTTTGCCCCAGAACTATGTTGTGTCACAGAAGCATGAGAAACCACTTCGTCATACCGGCGAAGGCCGGTATCCAGACTGCATTTTTAACCGGAACCACTGGATTCCGGCCTGCGCCGGAATGACGAATTCAAGACAACAACTAGGTTTTGGTACATAGCCAAATAAAACCCGACCGTAGCGCGGCAGCGCCCATCGTTTCAGGTCTTGTTGCCCAGTCCAAGGCGCAGATAGAGGTCGACAACGCCGGCCGGCACCGGTTCGCTGAAGTGGAAACCCTGCAGGTAATCGACACCCAGCCCCTGCAGGAAGCGCGCGGTTTCGAGGTTTTCCACCCCCTCGACGACCACCTGCAGACCAAGACCCTGGCCAAGCTGGACGATGGCCTGCATCACGCGCCGGCCTTCTTCGGTATGCAGGCGCTGGGCGAAGGACACGTCCACCTTCAGCAGATGGGCGGGCATTTCATGCAGCTGCGACAGTGCGGAGTAGCCGGTGCCGAAATCGTCGATTGCCAGCTGGAAGCCGGCCAGCACCAGATGCTTGAGGTGCTTGAGCTGGCGTGAATAGTCGGTGAGCGCCACGCTTTCGGTGATTTCCAGAATCACGTCGGAGGGCTGCAGCCGGCGCTCGTCCAGCCAGTCGATCAGTTGCGAAATGAAGCGCGGATAGAAAAGTTGGCTGCGCGAGATATTGATCATCAGCTTCTGCTTGAGGCCGGCATCGCGCCAGGCGCGCAGCCGCTCGAAGGCCATGCGGATGACCTGCTCGGACAATTCCTGGATCAGCCCGACCTTTTCCGCCATGGGAATGAAGAGCTCGGGGCTGATCCAGCCGCTCTTGTCGTCCTGCCAGCGCGCCAGCGCTTCAACGGCCATGACCTCGCCGCTGCGCGCGTGGATCACCGGCTGGTAATACACCTGCAGGCCGCCATTGCGGATCGCGTCCGAGAGTCGCGACTGGATGGCGACATGCTCGCGGCCCAGCGCCTTCAGGTGCACGATGTCGCTGTAGAAGCAGACATTGTTCCGCCCGGCATGCTTGGCGTGGTACATCGTGTGGTCGGCGGCCGAGAGCAATTCCTCGCCCGATTCGGCATTGTCGGGATACAGCGCGAACCCTGCGGAAATCGTCGGTCGCGTTTCCAGCCCGTCGATGGTGACGCCCTTGCGTGCGGCATTGCGCAGCGCTTCGGCCAGCTTGCGCACCTGCTCGACATCATCCTGATCGGGAATCAGCACGATGAATTCATCGCCGCCCCAGCGCGCGAGCATGGCCTCGTCCCCCAGCTCGGCCGACAGCTGCTGGGCAACATTCACCAACAGCTCGTCGCCGATCTTGTGACCGAAGGCGTCGTTGATCTGCTTGAAGTGATCAAGATCGATGAAGCCCAGCGCGACCTTGGTGTGATTGCGGCGCGCGCGGTCGATGGCCTGGTGCAGCGTGTCATCGAGCAGCAGGCGATTGGGCAGGTGAGTGAGGTTGTCGTACAGCGCCAGCCGCGTGATGTGCTGTTCGTTGAGGTGCGCCACCGTCACGTCGCGCAGGATGCCGCGCAGCGAGGTGACATTGCCGGACGGGTTGCGGTGCGCGATCAGTCTGGCCTCGACCCAGAGCCAGCTGCCATTGCTTTGCTGGAGGCGGAAACGGATGGCCTCGGGCGTGGCAGTGCGCTCGAGCTTGGCCAGTGTCGCCAGCAGCAGCTCCTGCTCTTCCGGGTGCACCCAGGTCAGGATGTTTTGCCCGCGCGCGGCCAGCAAGCCCTGATGGTCGATGCCGCGCAGCTTGGCCCATGCCGGCGTGAGCTCGACCATCTCGCCGCCGGGCAGCAGGTCGACGATGGCCTCTTCCAGCAGGTTCAGCGTATCAAGCATGGTCTTGCGGCGTGCCGCGTCCTGCATCAGCGAGGACACATCCTGCACCAGCACCACGGCATTGCGCCGGCCGTTCTCGGCCAGCACCGGCTGCACGCGCACAAGCAGATAGGCCATGCCCTGCGCGGTCGGCAGGCCGCAATTGAAGCTTTCGCTGCGGCTGCTGGACAGCACCAGCGGCAGCACCCGCACCAGCTCGCTGGCCAGTTCGGCAGGCAGGCCGGTACGGATCGATTGTCCCTGCAGGCGCTCGGCGCCGGGCAGGATGGGCAAGACCGACCAGACGCGCTCGACCACGCCATCGGCGTCCATTTCGAACACCATGTCCTGCAAGGCGCCAACCAGTGCCTGCAGGCGCTGCTGGTTGGCGGCGACCAGCTGCTCCATGCGCTGCTTGAGCAGCGCCTGGGCGACATGATTGGCGAGCATGGCCAGCAGGCGCAGCTCGACCGGGTCGCGGCTGTGCTCGACTTCTTCAAAAATGAAAGCCAGAAAACCGAAGGGCTCGCCGCGATCAAGCAGGGGGATGCACAGCAGCTGGCGGCCACCGGCCAGCGCCAGCAGCATTTGCTCCGACAGCGGCAACTCGAGCAGCGACTTGTTCAGCACCATGCCCACCGCGAGCGAATCGGCGAGCAGCGGATACGCCGCGTAATGCAGCTCCATGAACACATCGGGAATGATGTGCGGCACCCGGCCCGAGGCATCGCGCCAGGCGGCAATCAGCCGGGCATGCTCGCCATCCGGGGTATTGAGGTAGAGCGTGGCGAGGCTGCAGCGGCAGGCCTCGCCAAGGATGCGAATGGCCTCGGCCAGCGCATCCGGCTCGTCAGCCGCCAGCAGCGAGGCCACCACACCGTCAAAGGCATTGAAGTAGGTGTGGTAGATCGCGACTTCGTGGCGCAGGTTGAAGTCTGGCGCATCATTGCCGGTCATTAGATGAACAAACACCTGCGCCCTCCTCGCAACCGCATCAGGCCTTGGCCGCTGTTTCCGGCGGAATCACGACTTCGCTGTAACCGCATTCCTTCTGCGGGCAGACTTTTTCCGTGCCGCGTCGCTTGGTGGTCTTCAGCGTCAGGATCGGCCAGTTGCACTTCGGACAAGGTTCGGCAATGGGCGGATTCCACGTCGCATACTTGCAATCCGGATAGGTATTGCAAGAGTAGAACAGCTTGCCATAGCGGCTCTTGCGCTCGATCAGCGAACCCTTGTGGCATTCCGGACATTCCACGCCGGTATCCTTGGGCTTTTCCAGCGGCTCGATATGCTTGCACTTCGGATAGGCCGAACAGCCGATGAACTTGCCGTAACGACCGGTCTTGATGTGCAGCGCTGAGTCGCACTTCGGGCAGGTGCGGCCTTCGACCACTTCCGGCTCGAGCGGCGCCGATTCGGCGTCCTCACCCAGATTGCGCGTGTACGTGCATTCCGGGTAGCCGGTGCAGCTGATGAAACGGCCGCGCTTGCCGAGCTTGATGGCGAGTTTCTTGCCGCACTTGGGGCAGTCCTCGTCGATTTCCTCGTGCGTGACATCCTTGCGCGACAGGCTCTGCTTCTCTTCGATCTGCTGGTGGAATTTCTTCCAGAATTCGTCGAGCACCGGAATCCAGTCCAGCTTGCCGGTCGAGACATCATCCAGCCGGTCTTCCAGCTTGGCCGTGAAGTTGTAGTCGACATACTGGGTGAAGTGATCGGTGAGGAACTTGTTGACCACTTCGCCGGTATCGGTGGGCGTGAAGCGCTTCTTGTCGAGGATGACGTATTCGCGATCCTTCAGCGTGGAAATGATCGAAGCGTAGGTGGACGGACGGCCGATGCCGAATTCTTCCAGCGCCTTGACCAGCGAGGCTTCCGAGTAGCGCGGCGGCGGCTGCGTGAAATGCTGCTCGCCGGACAGCTTGTCGACGGGCAGCTCGTCGCCTTCTTCCAGCGGTGGCAGGCGGGCTTCATCCTCGTCCTCGACGTCGTCGGCATCTTCCTGATAAACGGCAATGAAGCCGGGAAAGACCAGCGTCTGGCCGGAGGCACGGAACATGGCTTCGTCGCCCACGGCAATGTCAACGCCAACGGTATCAAACTTGGCCGCGGCCATCTGGCAGGCCAGCGTGCGCTTCCAGATCATCTGGTAGAGCTTGAATTGTTCGGGCGACAGAAAGGCCTTGACCGAATCGGGAGTGCGGAAGATCGACGTCGGGCGGATCGCCTCGTGCGCTTCCTGGGCATTCTTGGCCTTGTTCTTGTAGGCGACCGGCTCTTTGGGCAGGTAATCCTTGTCGAAATGCTGGCCGATGTAGTCGCGGATCTCAACCAGCGCGTCATTGGCGAGCGCGACCGAGTCGGTACGCATATAGGTAATCAGACCGACAGTGCCACCACCAACATCGATACCCTCATAGAGTTGCTGGGCGGTACGCATGGTGCGGTCAGTGGTCATTCCCAGCTTGCGTACGGCCTCCTGCTGCAGCGTGGATGTGGTGAACGGCGCGGCGGCGCTGCGTGACTTCTTGCGCTTTTCGACCGATCTGACCTGGGCGGTCTTGCCCTGCAGGGCCGCCAGAATCTCTTCATGGCGGGCGGCATCGGGAATATCGAACTGCTCAAGCTTCCTGCCCTGCCATTGCGAGAGCTTGGCACCGAATTTCTGGCGCCCCTTGTGGGTATCCAGATGCAGCGTCCAGTATTCCTGGGTGACAAAGGCGCGGATTTCGATCTCGCGCTCGCAGATCAGGCGCAGGGCCGGGCTTTGCACGCGGCCGGCCGACAGGCCGGTACGCACCTTGCGCCACAATAGCGGCGACAGGTTGAAGCCAACCAGATAATCAAGCGCACTGCGCGCCTGCTGGGCATTGACCAGGTCATTGTCGATGTCGCGCGGGTTGGCAACCGCCGACAGCACGGCGGATTCGGTAATCTCGTGGAATACCACGCGCTTGAAGGTTTTTTCCGGCGCGACCAGTTTCTTGCCGCGCAGGATTTCCATGATGTGCCAGGAAATGGCTTCGCCTTCACGATCCGGGTCAGTTGCCAGATAAACGTGCTTGGCTTCCTTGACGGCGGCGCAGATGGCATCGACGTGCTTCTTGTTCTTGTCGATCACCTGATACTTCATCTTGAAGTCATTCTCGGTATCGACCGAGCCATCCTTGCGGACAAGACCGCGTACATGGCCATAAGACGCCAGAATCTGGAAATCCTTGCCCAGATACTTTTGCAGTGTTTTCGCTTTCGACGGCGACTCAACGATCAGAAGATTGTCGGGCATGGCTCCCCGGCTAACGGTGTGTGTTGGTTTACAGGCAGGAAATGACGTGGCTTGCCGTTATTGCAGCGTCTGCCCTTCCCGGCCGAACAGGATCTCTTCGACCCAAAGATTAGACAGTTGGTCCTGCTTGCGCCAGACCTGCATCAAGGCCAGCAGCTTCATGCGCTCCAGCGCGACCTCGCCTTCTGGCTCGCGCATTACCCGGTCAAGCAGTTGCTCGCGCTCGTCAAATGACAGCACGCCACTTTGCACGAGGGCAGCCAGAAAATGAATGGACTCGGCACTCATGCGCTCCATCTCCTGCGGGTGCAGCGCCCGGGAGGCAATGCCGTACTGCAGACCACCAAGCGGGGTTGGCACCTGCTGCGAGGTCAGCTCACCCAGCCAGGCCAAGGCAGCCTGGATATCCTCGTCGGCAAAACCGGCCACATCCAGCTTGCGGGCGAGCGCCCCCAGGTCCGGCGTGTCTGCATCGACATTTTCTTCAAACAAAAAAGCAAGTACGTCCAGCATTCACATTACCCTGTCATTGGCGACGCGCTGATAACGGCCGCCCGGAAGCACAAGGACGGCGCCCTGCAATTCCAAACCGAGCAGAATCTCGCACAGGCGGCCGTGAGTCAAGCCCGAACGCAAGGCCAGCGTATCCAGATCGACCGGATCCCAGCCCAGTTGCTGCAGCAATACTGCGTCTTGTGCATCTTCGTTCGGCACCGGCGTTCCGGACTGGACCTTGCCTGCCGGCCCGATCACCGCTTGCGGTCTGACCGGCCAGGCCAGCTCGTCACTGATGTCATTCACCGAATCGACCAGCTTGGCGCCCTGCTTGATCAGCCAGTGACAGCCCTTGGCCAGCGGCGAATGGATTGAGCCCGGAATCGCGAAAACTTCGCGCCCCAGGTCAGCCGCCTGCTTGGCGGTAATGAGCGAGCCGCTGCCCTCGGTGGCCTCGACCACCAGACAGCCTTGCCCCAGAGCGGCGATCAGGCGGTTGCGCATCGGAAAATGCTCGGCCTTGGGCGGCGCACCAAGCGGCAGCTCGGAAAGCAACAGACCCGTTTCGGCGACCCGGTGCGCCAGATCCCGATTGGCCGCAGGATAAACCCGATCAAGGCCGGTTCCGACGATCGCGACGGTGAGACCGCCCGCCTGCAGGGCGCCCGCATGCGCCGCCGCATCGATGCCAGCCGCCAGGCCACTGATGATCACCGCACCGCGGCCCGCCAGCTCGGCGGCAAAATCATGTGCATGATTCACGCCCTGTGGCGTCGGATTGCGACTGCCGACAATGGCCAGACCAAAATGCAGCAAGGTCTCCGGATTGCCCTTGGCGAACAAGAGCACGGGGGGATCGGGCAAATCCAGGAGAGCGCGCGGATAAGCCGGCTCACCCAGCGTCAGCAGGCTATGGCCGGGGTCTTCCAGCCAGCGCAAGGCCGCAGCGACGTCGGGCTGCTCGTGATCCGGATCGAAAAACGCACGGGCCTGCGCCAGCGCATCGGGGCGAACCAGCTCCGGCAGAAGCTTGTCCGCCAGCGGGTGAATCTGTGGCGCCCCACCGGCAAGCTGCAGGAGCCGCAAACGACGACGCGTGGTCAGACCAGGCGCCAGCGCCAGTCGCAACCACGCGTCGTGTTCGGACAAGACGGCAACCTTATTCGCTGCTGGCCGGCTCCGCCTTCAGCAAGTCACCGTAAGTAACCGCATCGGTGCTGTCGAGCACCAGACCATAAGACAGGGTGGGGAAGACCCGATATACGAATACAGCGCCATTGCGCACCGGCGGGGTCATGCGGTCGGCTTCTTCCTTGCTTTCCTTCTTGATCAGCTTGCCGGGCTTGTAGGCGAACAGCACGGTACCCAGATCAATACCATCGGCTGCACCGCGATTCACCACCACGGTTGACAGGGACCCCACATGGCGCGCACCGGAATAGGACGACAGGACCTTGGCTTCGATGGCCTGCTCCGGCAGGTGCGGCACGAAATTGATGAAGGGTTTTTCCGGAGCACGGACCAGTCGGGCGCCGACCGGAATTTCGCGAACGGCCTTGGTGACTTTCAGCGTGGTCACTTCGCCCTCGGCGGTAACGATGGCGTCGCCCAGGTAAGCCAGCTCCAGACCGATCTTCTTTTCCTTGTTGTCCGGGTCAAGGATGGAGGCCCGGTTGATCACCACCTGCCAGGTTTCCCCTTCCTTGCCGGCCATGTCGACGGCGTAGATCGTGTCGCCGGTACCGAAAACCACCCGGTTTTCCAGACCGGCGCCAATGCGGGCAGCCGTCTTGTAGTCGGCTTCCGCCATGACCAGCGGCTTGTCGAGGAAAGGATCGATTGCCGAAGCGGGAATACTCGGAATCGCCATACCCTGCAGGGGCGATGAGCGCACCGTCGGCGACAGCTTGACCGAACGGCCGGACACCTTCTCGTTCTTCAGCAGGCGCAGGCGAGGCTGGGCGCCGGAGCGGTCGAGCAGGATGACGTCACCCGGGTAAATCCAGTGCGGGTTTTTGATTTCTTCCTTGTTCATCTGCCAGATTTCCGGCCAGCGCCAGGGCTGGCTCAGGAATTTGCCGGAGATGCCCCACAGGGTGTCGCCCTTGACGACGACGTAACGATCCGGCGCATCCTTGGCGAGCTGCAAGGTATCGGCATTGGCTACGCCGGCCAATGAACCAAGCGACAGAAGAAGCGATATAATTGTTTTACGCATGCTGGTATGCCCATTCCTTGCCAGTTTGATTGCCCATACCTTCCCAAAGGTAGACCAAGCCGGCGACAATTGCGAAAGCCTTGCGGCGAATGCCAGTGCAATCACGCCGCAAAGCCTATCGCCAGATTTCCTGATTCTGCATAGAAACTTTTTTCCCCGCAAGAAAATATGGCCATCCTGAACATTTTGCACTACCCCGACGAACGGTTGCACACGGTTGCCAAGCCGGTGACGGTTTTTGACGCTGCCCTGCAAAAGCAGATCGACGACATGGCCGAGACCATGTACGCCGCGCCCGGCATTGGCCTTGCGGCCACGCAGGTCAATTATCACTACCGCCTGATTGTGATCGACCTTTCCGAAAGCCGCGATCAGCTGCTGGTGCTGATCAATCCGGAGTTCCTCGAAAAGGACGGCATCACCACCTACGAGGAAGGCTGCCTGTCCGTGCCCGGCATCTATGAAGAAGTCGAGCGCGCCGAGCGGGTGAAGATTCGCGCACTGGATCGCCACGGCCAGCCTTTCGAGCTGGACGCCGACGGCCTGCTGGCGATCTGCATCCAGCACGAAATCGACCATCTGGACGGCAAGGTCTTCGTTGAAAAGCTCTCGCGTCTGAAACTGAACCGCATTATCCAGAAGCTGAAGAAAAACCAGCGCAAGACGCTGTGAGGCGTAAGGCGCGAGGCGGCAGAACCATATCCAACACCGGGTATCGTTACACAGCCTTTTCCGTATAAGGGCTGCAGCCCCATACCCAAAAAGAAGCACTTGACCGGATTGATTGAAAAATGAAAGTTGTCTTTGCCGGTACGCCGGATTTCGCCGCGAGCGCGCTGGCGGCGCTGCACGAAGCCGGCCACGAGATTGTCCAGGTGCTGACCCAGCCCGATCGCCCTTCCGGGCGCGGCATGAAGCTCACCCCCTCGCCGGTCAAGGCGCTGGCCGTACAGCTCGGCCTGCCGGTCTATCAGCCAGAGCGCCTGCGCACACCGGAACAGCAGGCGCCCCTGGCGAGCTGCGACGTGATGGTCGTTGCGGCCTACGGCATCATCCTGCCGCAAGCGGTGCTGGATCTGCCGCGCCTGGGCTGCCTGAATATCCACGCCTCGCTGCTGCCGCGCTGGCGCGGTGCGGCGCCGATCCAGCGCGCCATTCTGGCCGGTGATGCAGAAACCGGCATCACCATCATGCAGATGGATGCCGGCCTCGATACCGGCGACATGCTCTCGCGCCATGTCACCCCCATCCTGCCCGACGATACGGCCGTCAGCCTGCACGACAAGCTGGCCAGCCAGGGCGCGACGGCGATCGTCGCCGCACTGGCCGACCTGCCGGCCCTGCAGGCGGTGCGCCAGCCACAACCCGAGGCCGGCGTCACCTACGCGGAAAAGCTCAGCAAGGACGAAGCGCGCATCGACTGGCGCCGTCCGGCGGCCGAGCTGGACCGCATGATTCGCGCCTTCAACCCCTTCCCCTCCGCGCAGACCACGCTCGAGGGCGCGGCACTGAAGCTCTGGCGTGCCAGCCCGGAAGCCGCCAGCGGCGCGCCCGGCGAAATCCTCGCGACCGAGCGCAGCGGCATCCTGATTGCCTGCGGCGACGGTGCCCTGCGGGTGACCGAGCTGCAAAAGGCCGGTGGCAAGCGCCTTGATGCTGCAGCCTTTCTGGCCGGCAACAGCCTGGCCTGTGGCCAGCGCCTCGGCGCGGACTGAGCCACGTCCCTGCCAGGCCAAGCCACCCATAAACCCCAACCCCTATCCGCCTGTAGCTCATTAACCAATTCGGCCGCAGGCGGATACCCGGATCAATCATGTTCCTCACGCAAAAGCTCGCCAGCCAGACCCTGCACGCCGTGCTCGGCGGCCAGAATCTCACCGACGCCTTGCAGCAGCTCTGGCGACGCCATCCGCAACTGAGCCCGCAACAGCGTGGCGCGATCCAGGATGCCTGCTACGGCACGCTGCGCCAGCTCGGGCTATGGCGCGCGGTATTGCGGCAACTGCTGAAAGCGCCGCTGAGCGAGCCGGAAATCGAAACCCTGCTGCTGGTGGCCCTGCAGCAGCTGGCGGCCGGCCGTGCGGCCAGCTATGCGATTGTCGACCATGCCGTCCAGGTCGCCGCCAAAACCGGCAGCGGGCGCGCCAAGGGGCTGGTCAACGCAGTGCTGCGCAATTTCCTGCGCCAGCAGGACACCCTGCTGAACCAGGCGGCCGAACAGGCCGAAGGACGCTGGAATCATCCGCGCTGGTGGCAGGACGCCATGCGCCGCGCCTGGCCCGACGACTGGGAGGCCGTGCTCACCGCCAACAACAGCCACCCGCCGATGACCCTGCGCGTCAACCGCCGGCACGGCACGCCCGCCGCTTACCAGGCCCTGCTGACTGAGGCCGGCATTGCCGCCCGCCCGCTGGGCCAGGCGGCGCTGCAACTGGACAAGGCCGTGGGTGTCGAGCACTTGCCGCGTTTTGCCGAGGGCTGGGTGTCGGTACAGGATTACGGCGCGCAGCTCGCCGCCGAATTGCTGGATGTGCGCGATGGCCAGCGCGTGCTCGATGCCTGCGCGGCGCCGGGCGGCAAGACCGGCCATATTCTGGAGCTGGCCGATGTGCAGCTCACCGCGATCGACAACAACGCCGAGCGCCTGGCGCGCGTGGCCGACAATCTCGGCCGCCTGCAGCTCACGGCCACCCTGCGCTGCGGCGATGCCGGCCAGCCGGAAGGCTGGTGGGATGGCCAGCCCTTTGACCGCATCCTCGCCGACGTCCCCTGTTCGGCCTCGGGCGTCACCCGCCGCCACCCCGACATCAAATGGCTGCGCCGCCCCGAGGATTTCGCCAGCTTTGCCCGCCAGCAGGCCGCCATGCTGGATGCGCTGTGGCCGCTTCTGGCTGTCGGCGGGAAACTGCTGTACGCTACGTGCTCCGTTTTTCCGGCGGAAAACAGCGAGTCCGCAGCCGCATTTGCCGCGCGTCATCCGGACGCCCGCCGCCTGCCGCTGCCCGACAGCCTGCCTGCCGCCGGCCAGTTACTGCCCTCCCCGGAGCATGATGGGTTTTATTACGCGCTTTTCAGCAAGGATGCTGCGTCCGCCTAGGCTCAGACTGGCGCTGTGCGCGCTGCTGCTGAGCCTGGCCGCGCTGGCGGGCGACATCCAGCCACTGAAAACCGAGGCGGAGCTTGGCAACGGTCAGGTGCAACTCACCGCGCGCTTCGCGATCACGCTCAGCCCGGCCACCGAGCAGGCGCTGCAAAATGGCAGCAGCCTGCCCTTCACCTTTGAATTCCAGCTCAGAAAGCCGCGGCTGGCGGCCTGGTATCACCAGACCAAGAACGGCTTTGGCGCGATTGCCAGCAGCACTCACAGGCTGAGCTTCCACCCGCTGACCCGCCAGTACCGCGTGACCACCAACGGCATTGCCCGCAACTTCGCCAGCCTGGAGGAAGCCCTGCTGGCCGCCGGCACCATCGGCGGCTGGACCGTACTGAGCGACAGCAGCGCCGCCAGTGATGTCGCCGATTTTTCCGGCAAGGTACGCCTCTTTCTGGATGTGGCGCTGATGCCCAAACCCATGCAGATCAGCGCGCTGGGCAACAGCGACTGGCGGCTGGACTCGGGCTGGCACGAACTGCAGGCCGTCGCCCTGCCGGGAGCCGCGCCATGAAGCGCCTGCTGCTGGTCTTTGCGGCGCTCGGCGCCGTGCTGCTGTTCATGCTGGCCACCGCTGCCGGCAATGAATCCGCCTTTTCCGAATACTACGATGTGTTGCTGACGCTGAACCTGCTGCTGCTGGGCGGCATGGCGGCGCTCGTCATCGGCCACCTCTACCGCCTGCTCAAGCGCGTGCGCAGCAAGGTCTTCGGCTCGCGGCTGATGCTGCGGCTGATGCTGATGTTCGCACTGGTCGCCGTCCTGCCCGGCGCGCTCGTCTACACGCTGTCGGTGCAATTCCTCAACCGCTCGATCGAAACCTGGTTCGATGTCCGCGTCGACAACGCCCTCGACAAGGGCCTGAACCTGGGCCACACCGCCATCGATTTCCAGCTGGGCGAGCTGGCGCGCAAGGCGCAGGTGATCGCCTGGGATGTGCACGACAACCCGAGCAGCACCATGCTGACGCGGCTGACCCGCCTGCGTGACACGACCGGCGTGCAGGAAATCACGCTGTTCGACGAATACGGCGGCGTGGCGGCGCACATCGGCAATGAACGGGCCAGCCTGATCCCGCCGCAGCCGGACCGCAAGATGCTGCGCAAGGCTGCTGTCGATGGCTACAGCGGACTGGAAGACAATCTGGACGGCACGCTGGACATGCGCGTACTGGTCCAGCTGCCCGGCAATACCTTCAGCGACAAGAAACGCTACCTGCAGCTGATCCAGCCGGTGCCGCAGCAATTGGCGCAGGATGCCGAGCTGGTCGAACAGGTGCGCAGCGAATACAAGCAGCTCTCGCATTCGCGGCAGGGGCTGAAAATGATCTTCAGCCTGACCCTGACGATTGCCCTGCTGGTGGCACTGCTGGGTGCGCTGGTGCTGGCGCTGTATCTGTCCGACAAGCTGGCCGCACCGCTGTCGCTGCTGGCCGCCGGCACCAAGGCAGTGGCACAGGGCGACTTCAGCCAGCAGCAGCCGGTGGTCAGTCGCGACGAGCTGGGCATCCTCACGCACTCCTTCAACCGCATGACGCGCCAGCTGGCCGAAACCCGTGCCAAGCTTGAGCTCAACCAGGCCGAACAGGCCGCCGCCAAGGCCTATGTCGAGGCGATCCTGGGCTCGATTTCCGCCGGCGTGCTGTCGTTTGACGAAGACTGCCTGCTGCAGTCGACCAATCTGAGCGCCCTGCGCATTCTCGGGCTGGACCCCGCCAAGGTCGATGGCCAGCCGCTGGGGCGCTGGCATGAGGAATACCCGGTACTGGCCAATTTCTGCGCGCAGGTGCTGCGCGGCGTGCTGTCCGACGACGAGCACTGGCAATGCCAGGTCGAGCTGGCTGGCGACAAGCGCGTGCTGCTCGTGCACGGCACACGGCTGTCGGGCATGCCCGACCAGTTCGACATCATGGGCGGCTTCGTCGTGGTCTTCGACGACATCACCGACCTGCTCGCCGCCCAGCGCGATGCCGCCTGGGGCGAGGTGGCGCGCCGGCTGGCCCACGAAATCAAGAACCCGCTCACCCCGATCCAGCTCGCTGCCGAGCGCATGGAGCACAAGCTTGCCGACAAGCTGGAGCCGCAGGCCGCCGAGCTATTGACTCGCAATACGCAAACCATCGTCAAGCAGGTCGCCGCGCTCAAGCAGATGGTCGATGCCTTCCGCGACTACGCGCGCAAACCATCGGGCAAGCTGCATCCGCTCGATCTCGCCCAGTTGCTGCGCGAGGTACTGGTGCTCTACGAAGCCGCGCCGATCGAGCAGCACGGCATCCCGGTCGCGCCCGTCATGGTCAAGGGCGATGCCACCCATTTGCGCCAGGTCATTCACAACCTGCTGCAAAACGCCCAGGACGCCATTAGGGAAAGTACCGAGCCAAAAGTTTGCATTCATTGCGAAAAAGACGAAAAATGGGCGCGCTTGAACATTGCCGACAATGGCCCTGGGTTCTCCAGCGAGCTTCTGCCCCGTGTTTTCGAGCCCTATATCACAACCAAAACCAAAGGGACCGGACTGGGACTGGCCATCGTGAAAAAAATCATTGAAGAGCATCATGGACGCATCCAGGTCGGCAATTTGCCAACCGGGGGCGCGTTTGTGCGCATTGAACTGCCGCTGTGGGAGGATGTAATAAGTGGCTAGTCAGGATATTTTGATTGTCGATGATGAAATCGGCATCCGGGAACTGCTCTCGGAAATCTTGCAGGACGAAGGCTATAGCGTCGCCGAGGCGGAAAACGCCGAAGCCGCACGCCGCTACCGCAACCAGGCCATTCCGAAGATGGTCTTGCTCGACATCTGGATGCCGGACACCGACGGCGTCACCCTGCTCAAGGAATGGTCGCGCAACGGCCAGCTCACCATGCCGGTGGTAATGATGTCGGGCCACGCCACCATCGACACCGCCGTCGAGGCCACGCGCATCGGCGCGCTGGACTTTCTGGAAAAACCGATCGGCCTGCAGAAACTGCTGGCGGTGGTCAAGCGGGCAATGAGCCAGCAGGCCGCCCCCCCAAAAGTGACGCAGGGGTTGCAGAGTCTTGGCAGCAGCAGCACGATTGCTGCGCTGCAGGAGACACTTGACCAGGTCGGGAAGCAGCCCCTGCCGATTCTGCTGACCGGCGAACCTGGCGCCGGCTACGAACTGTGTGCCCGCTATCTGACGCCGGCCAACGCCCCCTTCATTGCCCCGAACGCCAACGACGATCTGGCCATTGCCCCGCAGGACCTGCTCAACCGCGCCAGCGGCGGCACGCTGTTTTTGCGCGACATCGCCTGGCTGGAGCGCAAGGCGCAGCTGAGCCTGCTGGGCCTCTTGCCCAAGCTGGAAAAGCAGAAAGTGCGTCTGGTGTGCGTGAGCAGCCGCTCGCTCGACCAGCTGGTACCGGTATTCGACCCGGAACTGCTGCGCCTGTTGACCCAGGTCATCGTGCCGATCCCGGCGCTGCGCGAGCATGCCGAAGACATCCCGATGCTGGCCAACCAGCTGCTGGCGCAAATCCCCAACCAGAACGGCGAGCAGCATTTCTCGCGCGCCGCCATGCAGCTGCTGTCGCAGCAAAGCTGGCCGGGGAACCTCGACCAGCTGAACAATGTGGTGAAAAGCCTGGCGCTCACCTGCCGCACGCCGGAAATCGACGTGTTGCCGGTCAGCCGCCTGCTCTCGCAGATCGGCCCGACCCAGGGCGGTGATGCGGCGAGCGCGCCGGTGGCGGCGATGCCGCTGCCGCAGCTGGATCTGGATCTGCCCTTGCGCGAGGCGCGCGACCAGTTCGAAAAGTTCTATCTGGAACGGCAGATCGAACTGGCGCGCGGCAATATGAGCCGGGTGGCCGAGAAGATCGGCCTGGAGCGCACGCACCTCTACCGCAAGCTCAAGCAGCTGGGCATCCAGATGCAGAAGAAAAACCGCGTACAAGAAGACGACTAAACCCATGCCTGATTATGTCTTTCCTTCAGGAAGCAAGGTTTTCAGCGCCTGCGGCGCGGTGTTTTGATGCCGGGGGTGCCCGGCGGCACGTCAGGGGGCTTGTCTTGCCAAGCCCCCCGACACCCCCAAGGCGCGCCCGGCCAGCCGCCCCGCTACGCGGGGTACCTTGCGATGCTCGTTTTTCCGGGGGCGCGGGACAACTCGGCCCTGCGGGCCTCAAACACGTCCCGCGCCTGATCCCGGAAAACCTGCGCTTCTCAGCGGCTTTCAGGGCAGAGCGTGCTAATCAGCGCCTTTGTTGCTCAGGCTTCCAGAAGCAGAGACATAATCAGAAACCCATGAAGGGTATATGCCCCGAGGCCATTCCCATGATTGCCTGTGGCCATATACCCCTCAAAAAGACCATGACCGCCCGGCGCATGCCGCGGCGGTCGTTTCGTTTGGAGACGCCCGCAGCATGTCCCGCATCCTGATTCTCGGCGCTGGCCGGGTTGGTTCATCGGTCGCCGAACAGCTGGTACTGGAGAAATACGACGTCACCATCGTCGACAGCAATGGCACGCTGCTCAAGCCACTGGCGGACCGGCTGGATCTGCGCACCGTGCAGGGCGAGCCAGCCTCCCCGGCGGTGCTGCAGCAGGCGGGCGCGGCGGACTGCGACCTGCTGCTGGCGGTCACCCCCAGCGATGAGGTCAACATGGTGGCCTGCAAGGTCGCCAGCGAGCTTTTCAATGTCCCGACCCGGCTGGCGCGCATCCGCCAGCAGGACTACCTGAAGCACCGACAGCTTTTTGGCGAGGGCGGCTTCGCCATTGACCATGTGATCACCCCCGCGCAGATCGTCACCGACTATCTGGTCAGCCTGATTGAAACCCCCGAAGCCCTGCAGGTACTGGAGTTCGGCGCCGGCCGGGCAATGCTCGTCGTATTGCGCGTGGAAGCCGGCGCGCCGATGGACGGCAAAGCGCTCAGCGCGCTGGCCATCCATCTGCCGAAAACCGATTGCCGCGTGGTCTCCGTCTACCGCAAGGACCGGCGCATCCAGCCCGATGGCGACACCCATCTGCAGGTGGGCGACGAGGTGTTCGTGCTGATCGCCAGCGCCGACACGCGCAGCGTCATCCGCGAATTCCGCGCCAGCGACCGCGCCATCAAGCGCATCCTCATCGCCGGCGGCGGCAATGTCGGCTACCGGCTGGCGCGCGCGCTGGAGCACGACTATCAGGTCAAGCTGATCGAATGCAAGGCCGAGCGCGCCGCCTGGCTGGCCGAGCGCCTGGACAACACGCTGGTGCTGCATGGCGAGGCCACCGACGAAGCCCTGCTCGACACCGAGCAGATCGAGCGCTGCGACCTCTATCTGGCGCTGACCAGCGACGACGAGGACAACATCATGTCCGCGCTGCTGGCCAAGCAAAAGGGCGCGCGCAAGACCATCGCCATCATCAACCGCTCCAGCTATGTCGATCTGCTGCAGGGGGGGCGCATCGACGTGGCGCTGTCGCCGGCCCAGGCCACCATCGGCTCGCTGCTGGCGCATGTGCGCCAGGGTGATATCGTCGCCGTACACAGCCTGCGCCGCGGCTCGGCGGAGGCCATCGAGCTGGTGATTCACGGCACCCGCGACACCTCGCGCGTGATCGGCCGCAAGGTGGAAGAGCTGGAGCTGCCCTCCGGCGCCAATCTGGCGGCAGTGATCCGTGGCGAGCAGGTGCTGATGGCGCACCACGACACGGTGCTGCACGATGGCGACCACGCCATCGTGTTCATCGACAACAAGAATCACCTGCGCACCGTCGAAAAACTGTTTGCCGTGAAGATCGGCTTTTTCTGAGCACCGCCATGGCCCTCTCCCGCCGCATCCTGCCCGTAGCCAATGTGCTGGCGCGCGTCGCCGGCATTTTCTCGCTGTCGCTGCTGGCGCCGATCGCGCTGGCCTGGTTCGGCGGCGATGCCGGCCTGTGGCCCTTCATCGACGCGCTGATCGGCCTGCAGGCCATCTGCCTGCTGACCTTTCTCGCCACGCGCCGCTATCGGCGCGAAATGCAGGCGCGCGACGGCTTCATCCTGGTCGTCGGCCTGTGGACGGTGCTGCCGGCCGTGGCCGCCGTGCCGCTGCAGCTTTACAACCCGGGCTGGAGCTTTACCGACTGCTATTTCGAGGCCATGTCGGGGCTGACCACCACCGGGGCCACCGCCTTTGCCGGGCTGGACCAGTTGCCGCCGTCGCTCAATCTGTGGCGCCACCTGCTGAACTGGCTGGGCGGCATGGGGATCATCGTGCTGGCCGTCGCCATCATGCCGTTGCTGGGCGTGGGCGGCATGCAGCTCTTCAAGGCGGAAACGCCGGGGCCGATGAAAGACGCCAAACTCACGCCGCGCATCCACGAAACCGCGCGCAACCTCTGGCTGGTGTATGCCGGCCTGACGCTGGTCTGCGCGCTGCTGCTGAAATACGCCGGTGCAATGAGCTGGCTGGATGCCGTCTGCCACGCCATGGCAGCCCTGTCGCTGGGCGGTTTTTCCACGCACGACGCCAGCGTCGGCTTTTTCGATTCGCCGCTGATCGAGGGCATTCTCATCGTCTTCATGCTGCTGGCAGCCACCAATTTTGCCACCCATTATCTGGCACTGACCGGCCGCCGCCTTGCCACCTACTGGCACGACAGCGAATTCAAAAGCATGCTGCTGCTGATTGTGGGCAGCACACTGCTGCTGGCCGGCTACCTGCTCTGGCACAGCACCTATCCCGACTACCTCACCGCCCTGCGCCACACCGCCTTCAATCTGGTGTCCATCGCCACCGACAGCGGCTTCGCGAGTCAGGACTTCGGCCAGTGGCCGATACTGGTGCCGCTGACGATGCTGCTGCTGTCGTGCATGACGGCCTGCGCCGGCTCGACCGGCGGCGGCATCAAGATGATCCGCACGCTCGTCATGCTGCGCGAATCGGGCCGCCAGTTCCGCAGCCTGATTCACCCGCAGTCGGTGACGCCGCTGCGCGTGAACGGCATGGTGATCGCCAATCCGGTGATCTTTGCCGTGATGGGCTTCGTGTTTCTGTATGTGGCCAGCATCGTCGTGCTGACACTGGCGCTGTTGCTGACCGGGCTGGATTTCATCAGCGCCTTCTCGGCCGTGCTGGCCTGCATCAACAACGCCGGACCGGGTCTGGGCGTCGTTGGCCCGGCCAACAACTATGGCGCCTTGAGCGACGTGCAGATCTGGATCTGCAGCTTTACGATGCTGCTGGGACGACTGGAGATCTTCTCGGTGCTGGTGCTGTTGACGCCCACCTTCTGGCGCAGCTGATCTTGATCCGGCCCTTTGCTGTTTTCACTCGTAGGAGCGAGCTTGCTCGCGATCAGCAACGCTTCGCGAGCAAGCTCGCTCCTACAGAAATTCATGCCCCTGAGGGCCAAACCAATAGGGTATTGCCCCACAGCCCAAGCCAGAAAATGGCCACAGGGCAATACCCATGTCAATACCTATGACAATACTCATGAAAAAGCCGGCTCGCGCCGGCTTTTTCATGCCGCATGGGCAGCACTTCAGCCGGCAGGCGTGGCCGCCATGCCCTGCCAGCCGCCGCCAAGCGCCAGCAGCAGCGTGATGCGCTGATTGAGCTGGGCGGTACGCAACTGCAGCAGCTCGCTTTCCGCCGCCAGCACGGCCTGCTCGCGTGCCAGCACACTGCGCGGGTCACGCGAGCCGACCTTGACGCGCACCTGCTCGCGCCGGAGCGCCTCGTGCTGTTCGGCCAGCCGCGCCTCCAGCAAGCGGGCGCGCTCGGCCAGCGCCGCCTCGCCCTGCAGGCCGGCCTCGACTTCCTTCAGCGCGTTCAGCGCCTGGCTGCCGTAGGCAATCGCGGCCTCCTTCTGCACGGCCGTGTAGTAATCGGCCTGGCCCTTGAGCTGGCCGCCGGTAAACAGCGGCGCCAGGAAGCTGCCGCTCAGGCCCTTGAGCGGCGTTTCCGCGGCATTGAGCAGGAAAACGTCGCTCTGGATGTCGGTAATCGCTGCCGTCAGCGCAATGCGCGGCAGGCGCGCGGCCTGTGCGGATTGCTGCAGGTCGAAGGCGGCAGCCACGCGCCGCTCGGCAGCGATCAGATCGGGCCTGCGCTCCAGCAGGCTGGCCGGCAGGCCGGCGGCTGGCGCTGCCGGCAGGGCAGGCAGGCTGCGATCAGCGGCAAGGCTGGCGGCCGGATAGCGGCCCAGCAGCACTTCGAATTCCTGCTGCAGCTGCGTTCTGGCCAGCTGCAACTGGCGCAGCTGATCGCGCTGCTGCAAGAGCGCGCTGTTCACATCCTGGATGTCGCTGGCCGGACTGATCCCGGTCGCCACACGCTGACGGGTCAGCGCCAGCAGCTTTTCCTGCGCGGCGATGATGCCCTGCAGACGCGTCTCCAGCTGTGCATATTGCAGCAGACCAAACCAGTAGCGCGCCGTCGTGCTCGCCACCAGCTGCTCGGCCCAGGCGAAATCGGCCTGGGTGGCGGCCAGCTGCGCATCGGCGGCGCGCGCCTGCGCGCGCACGCGGCCCCACAGGTCGACCTCCCAGCTCGCGGCAAGCTGGAGAATCTGCGTGTCACTCTTGCCGCCGACGCCCTTGAGGCCGATGGCCGGATACAGCTCGCCACCGTTGACGGCGACCATGGCGCGGGCCTGCTCGATGCGTGCGGCGGCGCGCAGCAGGTCGCGATTGTTGCCAACCGCCTCCTGCACCAGCGCCAGCAGTTGCGGATCGTTGAAGTCGGCCAGCCAGCCGCGCTGCGGGTCGCCGGCTATGGCCTGCGCGCTCCAGTTGCCGCGCTCGGCCAGCACCGGCAGCTGCTGCTCGCGCAACTCGCCGCTGGTCGGCACCGGCTGCAGCGCGCAGCCGGACAGGGCCAGCAACAAGAGGGCCGGCAGGCTGCGCAGCGGGGTAATGCGTGGGGAAACGGTCATGGCATTCCCCTTAGTGCAGCTTCAGGATCAGGTAATTCATCTTGGTGTTCACGCGCAGGATCACCTTGCGCAGGATATGCACCATCTTGCCGCTGTCGGTGTAAATGGCCCCGGCGCCCACGGCCCCGGTCGGCAGGAACATGCCCTTGGATTTGCCGTCGACCTTGAGCTTGACCGCGAAGCGGTTGGGCGGCGGCGCATAGGGGCCGGTATTGGGCAGGGTGCCTCCGGTATTGCCGGCCATCGCAGCCATCGGCACGGCGCCTTGCGATTGCGCCCAGATCACCGAGTCGACCCTGGCCTTGATGATTTCGCCCGGATGCGTTTCCAGCGCCACCTCGGCCTCGTTGCCTTCGCCCACCTTGTAGAGTTCGTTCTGGTGATAGAAGGCAATCAGCTCCTGCTCGTCCTCGATAAAGCTGAAGGCGGGAGCAAACGGCATGGGCACCAGCATGGTGCCGACGCGTACCTGCAGGTTGACCACCTTGCCATCGGCCGGCGCGCGATAGATGGTCTGATCGAGTTCCCACTTGGCGTTTTCCAGCTGCACCTCGGTGGCGGCGCGCTGCGCGCGCGCCGAGGCAATCGCGGCAAACTCGCCCTGGCTGCTGGCGGACAATTTCTGCTTGGCTTCGTTTTCCGTGGCAATGGCGCTGGCCAGATCGCCTTCCAGCTCAAGCACGCGTGATCTGGCTTCTTCCAGCGCGAACTTGTCGCCGGCGCCGGCGGCCACCAGCTCTTCGTGCTCCTTCTGGCGCTTGCGCGCCAGATCCAGCTTGGCCTGCACGGCGCTGACCTTGCCGGCGGCGCCGCGGATCGACTCGGACAGCTGGCGCGCCGACGCTTCGGCATTGGCCAGTGCGGCATCGTCGGCCTTGAGTCTGGCCTTGAGCTGCTTCACGGCAGATTCATACGGGGTCGGATCGATGCGCAGCAGCACATCGCCCTTCTTGTAGCTGCGGTTGCCTTCCACCGCCAGCTCGACCACCCGACCCTTGACCTGCGGCACGACCTGCAGCACGCGGTTCATCACGCGCACATCGGCAGATGAGGGCGCGACAACATTGAGGAACAGAATCAGTGCGGTCAGGCCCACCACCGGGATGGTGATGACGATCACCATGGAAATCTTGTTCCACGGCAGCCACTTGAACTTGAAAAAGACGAGCCAGACAAAAAACGCGTAAATACCCAGCAGTATCGCTTCCATTTAGGCTTCATCCTTCTTGATGCTTGCTGCCGCAACGGCAGCCTTGAGCTGTTCGATTTCCGCCTTCAGCGCGGCGAGCTCGCCGGCCTCCTGCGCGGTGCGCTGCTCCAGCGCCGCCAGTTTCCGGTCTTCCTGCTGCAGATGCTGCTCATGTTCGTCGAGCACCTTGTCGGTGCCGTAGGCCAACTTGTACATCACCGGCTTGGAATAGGCCCACAGCCAGGCAATCGGCCAGAGCATGCCGCCAAAGACCAGCGACAGCAGGCAGAGCGTCTGGATGGCGTCCTTTTGCGGGTGATGGCGCTTGTGGGCGATCTTCTCGGGCAGGATGTGCACCATCCAGAACAGATAGATGCCGCCGATGGGCACGGCGAACAGGATGATCCACGACAGCACGTCGGCCGCCGCATCCAGGGTTTCGCCGTGCAGGAAGGATGCATGGGCCGGCAAGGCCAGCAGGCCCAGCAGGATTGCCAGTCCGGATATGCGCATTCTCATTATTTAGCCTCTCTCCGTAACATCGCGGAAACAGGCCATGAGTCGGTGCCTGTCGCCATTCGCAGTATGCATGATCCCATGTTTCATGCGGTTTTCAGCATGATCGGGATGGTGCACCAGCCGCATGCAAACGGCAAGAACAAGACACGACAAACAACACCGCAACCAGCCCACAGCCCGATTACATATGCCGATAGCTGGGCCCGCTGCCGCCTTCCGGCGTCACCCAGACGATGTTCTGGGTTGGATCCTTGATGTCACAGGTTTTGCAATGCACGCAGTTCTGCGCATTGATCTGCAAGGCAGGCACCCCGCCCTTTTCGACGATCTCGTAAACACCGGCAGGACAGTAGCGCGTTTCCGGCGCGGCATACTGCGCCAGATTGATGGCAAGCGGCACAGCGGCATCTTTCAGCGTCAGGTGATCGGGCTGGCGGTGATCGTGGCTCAGATTGGCCAGCGCCAGCGAGCTCATGCGGTCAAAGCTCAGCACGCCATCGGGCTTCGGATAGGCAATCGGCGCATGATCCTCCGCCAGCCCGGTTGCAGTGTGGTCGGTTTTGCGGTGGCGCAGCGTCCACGGCAGGCGCACGCCCAGCGCGCCCAGCCACAACTCGGCGCCGGCCAGCAGGGTGCCGCCCAGCGTCCCGAAGCGTGACAGCATGGGCTTGATGTTGCGTACCGACTCCAGCTCGCGCCCCGTTGCGGACGCGCGCAACGCCACCTCATAGTCGGACAGGCAAGCACCACGCTCACCGCGCGCCAGCGCGGCAGCCACGGCATCGGCCGCCAGAGTGCCCGAGCGGAGCGCATTGTGGATGCCCTTGATGCGCGGCACATCCACCATGCCGGCCGCACAGCCCAGCAGCAGGCCACCGGCAAAGGCCAGCTGCGGCAGCGACTGCCAGCCGCCTTCGCTGATCGCGCGCGCACCGTATTCCAGCCGCTCGCCGCCCCTGAGCATGGGCGCAATGCGGGTATGCGTCTTGAACCTCTGAAATTCCTCGAATGGCGACAGATACGGGTTGGCGTAATCCAGATGCACGACAAAGCCGATCGATACCAGATTCTCGCCATAGTGATACACAAAGCTGCCGCCGCCCGTGTCGTTCGCCAGCGGCCAGCCCAGCGTGTGCTGGACCAGTCCCGGCTGATGCTGGCTGGCCGGCACGCGCCAGACTTCCTTGATGCCGATGCCGTATTTCTGATGACCACAGGCCTTGCGCAAATCCAGTTGCGCCTCCAGCTCTCGGGTTAGCGAACCACGCGTCCCCTCGGCAACCAGGGTGTAGGCCGCATGGATTGCCATGCCCGGAGCAAAACTGGCGGTTTCCTTGCCTTGCCTGTCCCGTCCCATGTCGCCGGTGATGACCCCCAGCAGGCGCTGCTTTTCATCCAGCATCGCCGCTGCCGCGCTAAACCCCGGATAGATTTCTACACCCAGCGCTTCGGCCTCGCTCGCCAGCCAGCGGCACAACTCGCCGAGGCTGAGAATCGCATTCCCCGGGTTATGCAGGACGGGCGGCTGGCTCCAGTTGGGCAATTGCCAGCCACTGTCCTCGTCGAGCACCAGAAAGCGATCCTCGCTGACCGGCGTAAAGCTCACGCCACTGCGAGCACGCCAGTCGGGCAGCAAGGCATCCAGCGCCGACGTATCCATCACCGCACCGGACAGGATGTGCGCCCCCACTTCCGCACCTTTTTCCAGCACGCAAACGCTGGCATCCGGCGATTGCTGCTTGAGGCGGATTGCCGCCGCCAGCCCAGCCGGGCCGGCGCCAACAATCAGAACATCGTAATCCATGCGGTCGCGCTGCATCGCGGCTCCTTATCTATAAAATAGAATATTTTTATCAAAACAATCTGCTTTACAAATATTCTACGCCGGCGATATAGTCCTTGGCAATGCAAGGAGACTATTGGCATGAAAGCACTTATCGCCATCAAGCGCGTTCTGGATTACAGCATCCAGGTGCGCGTCAAACCCGACCAGTCCGATGTCGACCTGGCCGGCAGCAAAATGAGCATCAACCCCTTTGACGAAGTCGCCATCGAAGAGGCGCTGCGCCTGAAGGAAGCCGGCATCGTCAGCGAAATTGTCGCCGTCACCATTGGCCCCGCTGCCGCACAGGATATTTTGCGCCACGCACTGGCAATGGGCATTGACCGCGTCACGCTGCTGGAAACCGACACCCCCACCGATTCGCTCGGTGTCGCCAGGCTGCTGGCCGCGCTCGTCAAGGATGAACAGCCGGGGCTGATTCTGCTGGGCAAACAGGCGATCGACGATGATGCGGCACAAGCCGGGGCGATGTTGTCGGCGCTGCTGGGCTGGCCGCAGGCGACGGCAGCGTCAAAGATCGTGATTGCCGATGGCCGCGCCTCCGTCACCCGCGAAATCGATGGTGGTACGCAGACGGTGCAACTGACTCTGCCCGCCGTGATTACTGCCGACCTGCGCCTGAACGACCCGCGCTTTGTGAAGCTGCCGAACCTGATGATGGCCAAGAAAAAGCCGATCAACACGGTCGCCGCCGACAGCCTTGGCGTCCCCTTTGCCGCACGCCAGCAACAAGTACGTGTTTCCGAACCAGCCCAGCGCCCGGCAGGAGTCATTGTCAATTCAGTCAGCGAACTGGTCACCGCGCTAAAGGCGAAAGGAGCACTGCAATGAGCACGCTAATGCTGGCCGATCATGACGGCCACCAACTGAAAAAAGCCACCCTGCAAGCCATCACTGCCGCGCAGGCCTTTAACACTCCGGTTGACGTGCTGGTGCTCGGTTCTGAGACTGCGGCCGTTGCCGCACAGGCTGCCAGCATCGCCGGCGTTGCCCGCGTGATTGCCGTATCCTCCCCACATCTGGCGCATGTGCTGCCCGAAGATGCCGCCGCCATCATTCTCGATCTGCTCAGCGAGGGGTATACGACGGTAATCGCAGCACATAGCACCCAGGGAAAGGATACCCTGCCCCGTGTTGCCGCCCTGCGCGATGTCGGCATGGCCTCCGACGTGCTTCGCATCCACGCCCGTGGCCAGTACGAGCGGCCGATTTATGCGGGCAATGCGATCGCCACCATCCATAGCGATGAAGCGCTGCAGGTACTGACCATCCGCGCCACCAGCTACGCCGCCGCCGCCGCGGGCAACAGCGCCGAGATTATCAGCCGCAGCGCACCGGCCGCACAGGCCGGCAGCCAGTGGCTGGCAGAGGATCATAAAATTTCTGATCGCCCCGAGTTGGCCACCGCGCCGGTAGTGGTCTCCGGCGGGCGTTGCCTCGGCGAACGGTTTGACGAAGTGCTGGCGCCACTGGCCGCCAGGCTCGGAGCGGCACTGGGCGCCACGCGTGCCGCCGTCGATGCCGGCCTGGCTCCGAATGAAATCCAGGTCGGCCAGACCGGGACGATTGTCGCCCCCGAGCTGTATATCGCCGCTGGCATTTCCGGCGCGGCGCAGCATCTGGGCGGCATGAAGGACAGCAAGGTCATCGTCGCGATCAATACCGACCCGGACGCGCCGATTTTCAAGGTAGCCGACATCGGCATCGTCGCCGACCTGTTCGACGTGGTGCTCGAACTGACCCGTCAACTCGGATAAAGCAGGTATACGGCCTTAGCCCAATAATTCATTTGGCCGCATGGCAATACGTATAAAGGTATAAAAATGAGCGCCTACAACATTCAGAAAGTGCTGTCCGTTCACCACTGGAACGACACGCTGTTCAGCTTCAAGGTGACGCGCGACCCGGGCCTGCGCTTCGAAAATGGCCAGTTCGTCATGATCGGGCTGATGGTCGACGGCAAGCCGCTGATGCGTGCCTACTCGGTGGCCAGTGCCAATTACGAGGAAGAGCTGGAGTTCTTCTCGATCAAGGTGCCCAACGGCCCGCTGACCTCGCGCCTGCAGAAAATCCAGGTTGGCGACGATCTGCTGGTGAGCAAGAAGCCGACTGGCACGCTGGTGCTCTCCGACCTGCTGCCCGGCCACAATCTCTATTACCTCAGCACCGGCACCGGGTTGGCGCCGTTCATGAGCCTGATCAAGGACCCGGAAGCCTACGAGCGTTTCGACAAGATCGTGCTGGTACACGGCGTGCGCTCGGTGAGCGAACTCGCTTACGCCGACTACATCGAGAACGTACTGCCGAACGACGAATTCCTCGGCGAGATGGTCCGCGAGAAGCTGATCTACTACCCGACCGTGACGCGCGAACCCTTCCGCAATCAGGGCCGGCTCACCGATCTGATCACCTCGGGCAAGCTGTTCGACGATATCGGTCTGCCGCCGCTTGATCCGGCCACTGACCGCGCGATGCTGTGCGGTAGCCCCGCCATGCTGCACGATACTGCCGCGCTCTTGAACAAGCTGGGATTTGAAGTGTCGCCCAAGACCGGCACCCCCGGAGACTATGTGATCGAGCGCGCGTTTGTGGAGAAGTGAACCGCCGGGACAGATCAACAAAAAGGCTATGTAGCAAAACCGTGTTGTGGTCTTGAGTTCGTCATACCGGCGCAGGCCGGAATCCAGCGGCTCCGGTTAAAAATGCAGTCTGGATACCGGCTTTGACCGTAGGGAATCCCCGTGGAACGCCGGTATGAAGAAGTGGTTTTTCATTTTTCTGTGCCACAACATGCTTCTGGGGCATAGCCAGCAAAAAGGGCGCTGCAAGCGCCCTTTTTGTTTGCCTTCACCCTGCTCAGAGCGGCTGCAGCTTCGCGTACGCCACCGCCAGCCACTTGCTGCCGTGCTCGGTAAAATTGACCTGCACATTGCCATTGGCGCCGCCTTCGTAGTCGGTGACGACGCCGGTGCCGAAGCGGTGATGCTGCACCGTCATGCCGATCGCCAGGCCGTGTTCGGG
Organism: Chitinilyticum litopenaei DSM 21440; assembly: GCF_000428145.1. Taxonomy (GTDB): domain Bacteria; phylum Pseudomonadota; class Gammaproteobacteria; order Burkholderiales; family Chitinibacteraceae; genus Chitinilyticum; species Chitinilyticum litopenaei. The sequence continues at coordinate 121,141 of NZ_ATZJ01000008.1, forward strand.
CGCAGCCTTGGGCGCTGATGGGGTATGTTGCTGCTGCCTGGGTACAAAGGCGGTTTGCGGCGCATACCCACGATTCAGATAACGCAGCACGTCCGGCGGGATTTCGCCGAGGAAGCGACTGCCCGGCGCGTAGCGCGTCTGGCCGTGCAGCATGCGGCTTTGCGCCAGCGACAGATAGAGCCGGCGGCGCGCGCGCGTGATCGCGACATACATCAGCCGGCGCTCCTCTTCCAGCGCCTTTTGGTCGCTCATGCTGTTCTCGTGCGGGAACAACCCTTCCTCCAGCCCGGTCAGGAACACCGAATGGAATTCCAGCCCCTTGGCCGCGTGTACGGTCATCAGCTGGATCGCGTCGGCCTGCGCATTGGCCTGATGGTCACCGGCCTCCAGGCTGGCGTGCGAAAGGAAGGCGACGATGGTGTTCTCGTCCTCGGCAATGAAGGCTGCCGCGGCAGTCACCAGTTCACCGAGGTTTTCCAGCCGGTCTTCGCCGTCCTTGTCAGCGCGGTAGTGCGCGCTGAGACCGGAGAGATCGAGCATCGCCGACACCACTTCGGGCAGGGGTAACCCCTGCGTCTGCACGCGCATGGCTTCGATGATCTGCACAAATTTGCCGACCACCGCGCCGCTGCGCCCCAGACCGCCCGAGCACGCCGCCTGCCACAGCGAGGTGCCGGCCAGTCGCGCGTTTTCCTGCAGTGCATCGACCGTGCGCGCACCGATGCCGCGCGTGGGGAAATTGATCACGCGCAGCAGCGCGTTGTCATCTTCGGGGCTGGCGATCAGGCGCAGGTAGGCCAGCGCATGCTTGATTTCCTGGCGCTCGAAAAAGCGCAGGCCGCCGTACACGCGATAGGGCACGCCGGCGGTAAAGAGGCCGTGCTCCAGCACGCGCGATTGCGCGTTGCTGCGATAGAGAATGGCGATGTCATTGGCCGGCACGCCATCGCGAATCAGCGCCTGCACCTCACTCACGACAAATTCGCATTCGTCGAAATCGCTCAGCCCCTCGAATACGCGGATCGGCTCGCCATCTTCGGAATCGGTCCACAATTGCTTGCCAAGCCGGTTGCGGTTGCAGCTGATCACCGCGTTGGCGGCGGTAAGGATATTGCTGTGCGAGCGGTAATTCTGCTCCAGGCGAATGATGTGCTTCACTGCAAAATCGCGCTGGAAATCATGCATATTGCCGACATTGGCGCCGCGGAAGGCATAGATGGACTGATCGTCGTCACCAACGGCAAACATCGCGCCACCCTCGCCCACCAGCAGCTTCAACCAGGCGTATTGCAAGGTGTTGGTGTCCTGGAATTCATCGACCAGAATATGCCGGAAACGCTGCTGGTAATGCGCGCGCAGGCTGGCATTGCCATTGAGCAACTCAAAGCAGCGCAGCAGCAATTCGGCGAAATCGACAACGCCTTCACGCTGGCATTGCCGCTCGTATTCCTCGTAAACCGCCTTCATCACGCGACTGTGCTCGTCCCAGATCTGCAAGGCGCCCGAGCGCACTCCGGCTTCCTTGTTGCCATTGATGAAATGCTGGCAGCTTTTCGGCGGATAGCGTTCATCATCGATATTGAGCAGCTTCAGGACGCGCTTGATGGCGGACAACTGGTCCTGGCTGTCAAGAATGGCGAATTGCTCGGGCAGGCCGGCATCGCGATGATGCAACCTGAGCATGCGATTGCACAGGCCGTGAAACGTGCCTATCCACAAGCCGCGCGGATTCAGCGGCAGCATCGCCGTCATGCGTGCGAGCATTTCCTTCGCGGCCTTGTTGGTGAAGGTCACCGCCAGGATTCCGGCCGGGCTGACCTGCCCGGTGGACAAGAGCCAGGCCATGCGTGTGGTCAGCACGCGGGTCTTGCCGGAACCGGCGCCGGCCAGGATCAGCGCATGCTCGGCAGGCAGCTCGACGGCGGCGGCCTGTTGCGGATTGAGATTGGCAGTGAGCGAGGCATTCATGGCGGGCACGGCGAGGCAAAACGCCATTGTACAAAAAGCCCCGCCCTGCGTCTGTGTGCCCGGGTGCCGCGCACATCATGGATAAAAAAAAGGATGGCAGTCGCCATCCTTTTTGCCCAGCGTGCTTGCGCGGATCAGATACGCAGGCCGGAGAGATCTTCGCCATGGGAAGCGATGTAATCCAGTACCCATTGCGGCTTGCGGCCACGGCCAGTCCAGGTCTGCTCCGGATTGGCGGGATTGGCAAATTGCGCCGCGCCCACGGTTTTCTTGGCGCCAGCGCCCTTTTTGCCACTGGCGGCCAGCGCCAGCAATTCGGCCAGGCTGAAACCGCTTTCCGCCGCGCGCGCTTCGATATCGCTCAGCAGCTGCTTCTTTTCCTGCTCCTTGCGACGGACCAGTTCGGTTTCAATCTCTTTCTTCAGCTGGGTGAGGCCAGCGTAATCGTACTTGGACAAATCAGTCACGGTTATCTCCAGATCAGGGCGTTGGAATTCAATTCCCCGCTCATTATGGAGAGCAGTTTCCGCCATGACAAGAAAAATCCAATTTATTGCCGCGCCAGCAGCCAGCGATTGGCCTTTTCCAAATCACTTTCGTTGAGCTGGCCAGTAGCCGCCGCCAGCAGCAGGCCGGAATACAGATAGGTATATTTGGCGTAAACCAGCTGGTAGCGGGTATTGTAATAGCGCTCGTTGGCATCCAGCACATCGACAATTGTACTTACGCCGACCTTATAGCCCAGCTCCGTCGAATCCAGCGATGATTTGCTCGATTTCAGCGATTGCTGCAAGGCGCGGATTTGCGCGGCACCGGCGCTCACCCCCAGAAAAGCCTGCTTGGTGTTTTGCTGCACCTCGCGACGAGTGGCCTCGAGCTGGTCGCTTTGCTGATCTTTTTTCGCCACGCTTTCACGCAATTGCGAACTGATGGCGCCACCGGTATACAGCGGAATGGCCAGTTGCAGGCCGATGGCCGCCCTGCCCTGGCGATCCGTTCCGCCATTGCTGGACAGGCCATTGCCGGTGTAACTGTTGCCATAGCTGGCGACCAGATCGAGTTGCGGCGTATCCACCGCACGGAATTTCTCGATTTCCTTGCCGGCGATATCCAGATTGAGCTGCTGGGCGAGCAGCTCGATGCTGCCATTGGCTGCGCGGGCCAGCCATTCATTCAGGTCATTCGGCTGCGGCGGCTGTGCCTGCTCGTGATCACCCAGCGGCTGCAATTCGTCGGGATTGAGCCCGGTCAGCAGCGCATAGGCATTTTTCTTCACCTGCAAATCATTGCTGGCGACGATTTCGGACGCCAGAATCGCGTCGTAACGCGCCTGGGCTTCATTGACATCAACCACGGTGGCGACACCGACCTCGAAGGATTTCTGCGCCTGCGACAATTGCTGGGCCACGGCATCGCGCTGGGCCGTCGCCAGCACCACCTGCTCCTGCGCGGCCAGCACTTCCAGATAGGCCTTGGCCACCCGCAGGATCAGCTGCTGCTCGGCGGCGCGGTACTGCAATTCGGCAAGATCGGTCTGTTTGCCCAGCTGGTAGGCCGACACCCAGGCTTCCTTGCGATAGATGGGCTGCGTCAGCGCCAGCGAGTAGCCATAGCTCTTGCCGGATTGCGAGCCATCGGGGTTGCCGGGCGTGGGCATGCCGGGGTCGGACTCCTGCCGGAGCTGCTGGGCATTGGCCTGCAGCTGGACTTGCGGCAGCAGCAGCGCACGGCCCTGCACGGCCTTTTCCTGGCCGGCGATGCGCGCCTTGCCAGCGGCAGCCATGGTGGCGTCGTACTGCTGCGCCGCCTGCCAGGATTGCAGCAGATCAATCGCCAGCAGCTGCGGCGCCAGCAAAAGGCCAGTGATGGCCACAAAGGCAGTTTTCAGTCTCACGTCGGTCACCTGTTCAAGAGCGCCGCATCAGCGATGCGGCGCAATGTTGTATTGTCTTGGGAGTGTGTGGAAGGGGCATGGTTCAGTGTGCCACGCCCGCAACAACAGCGTCTGCACCATCCTTGCGCTCAGGCGTATCCGGACGGATGCGGAACCAGGCGGCATAGAGCGCCGGCAGGAACAGCAGCGTCAGCACGGTAGCCACCAGCAGCCCGCCCATGATGGCGACCGCCATCGGCCCCCAGAAGGTTTCGCGCGAGAGCGGAATCATCGCCAGGATGGCTGCGGCGGCAGTCAGCATGATGGGGCGGAAGCGCCGTACAGCCGATTCAACGATTGCATCCCAGGGTCGTTGACCGTCAGCGATATCCTGCTCGATCTGATCCATCAGAATGACCGAATTGCGCATGATCATGCCCATCAGCGCAATCACGCCCAGCTGCGCCACAAAGCCGAACGGTGCCTGGAAAGCCAGCAGGCTGATCGTTACGCCGATCAGGCCCAGCGGCGCCGTCAGCAGCACCATGATCATGCGCTGGATGGACTGCAGCTGCAGCATCAGCAACGTCATCACGGTCAGCAGCATCAGCGGCATCACCGCCGAAATCGATTCCTCGCTCTTTTTTGACGACTCCAGCGTGCCACCCGCTTCGATGTGATAGCCGACCGGCAGCGTCGCCGCCAGCTCGCGGATTTTCGGCAGCAGGGCGGTGCTCACGTCCGGCGCCTGCGCCCCGGCCACATCGGCGCGCACGCTGATCGTCGGCATGCGGTTGCGGCGCCAGATGATGCTCTCTTCGTTCTCCAGCGACAGCGTCGCCACCTGTGACAGCGGCACCGACTGACCGGAAGGCAGCAAGACCGGCAGGCTTTGCAGGAAATCGAGCCGGGTACGCTCGCCCTCGACCAGTCGCGCCACCACGGCGATGCTGTCATTGCCCTCGCGCAGCTGCGTGGCGGTGACGCCGGACACGGCCATCTGCAGCATGCTGGCCAGCTGCTGCGAATTGAGGCCCAGCTGGCGCAGACGATCCTGATCGACCTCCATGCGCACGGCCTTCACCTTCTCGCCCCAGTCGGTATGCACCTGGCGGGTATGCGGGTCAGACTTCATGATGGCTGCGACCTTGCTGGCAATACCCTGCAACGTTTCCTGGTCCGGGCCGGAAACGCGAAACTGCACTGGATAACCCACCGGCGGGCCGTTTTCCAGTCGTGTCACCCGGCCCCGCACCTGCGGAAAATCCCGCTCGAACAATTCCGTGATGCGCTGGTAGACGCGGTCGCGCACGAACTCATCACGGGTCATGACGGTAAGCTGGCCGAAATTGATGTTCGGCATCTGCTCGTCCAGCGGCATGTAGTAACGCGGCGAACCGCTGCCGATATAGCTGGTGACGTGGGCCACGTCCGGGTCCTTGATCAGGATGGCCTCCAGCTTTTTCACCTCGCGCTCGGTCGCGGCAAACGAGGCCGTGTACGGCAGCCACAGGTCGACCATGAGCTCGGGTCGGCTCGATGCCGGGAAGAACTGCTTGGGAACGAAGAGCGCAAAGAGCGCCAGCGCCAGCACAAAGGCCGTGCCGGTCAGCGCCAGCGTGGTCTTGCGCCAGGTGATGCACCAGGTGACCAGTGCACGAAACTTGCGGTAGAAACGTCCCTGGTAGACATCGTGCTCGGCATGCACCGCCTTTTCGGGCAGCAGCAGATAACCCAGATAGGGCGTGAAGATCACCGCCACCAGCCAGGACACCACCAGCGCAATACCGACGACGGCAAAAATCGAGAAGGTATATTCACCGGCATCCGACTTGGCAAGGCCTACAGGCAGAAACCCCGCCACCGTAATCAGCGTACCGGTCAGCATCGGAAACGCGGTCGATGTGTAGGCGAAGGTCGCGGCGCGGAATCGGTCCCAGCCCTGCTCAAGCTTGAGCGCCATCATTTCCACGGCGATGATCGCGTCGTCCACCAGCAGGCCGAGCGCGATCACCAGTGCGCCCAGCGAAATGCGCTGCAGCTCGATATTGAAGAACTTCATCAACAGGAAGGTAATCGCCAGCACCAGCGGAATCGACAGCGCGACGACAATGCCCGTGCGCCAGCCGAGGCTGAGAAAACTCACCGCCAGCACGATGACCACGGCCTCAAGCAGCGATTTCATGAAGATGTGGATGGCATTCTTCACCACGGCCGGCTGATCCGACACGGTATGGATTTCCACCCCGACCGGCAGCGCCTGCCCGAGCCTGGCCAGCGTCGCGTCGATTTCGCGCCCCATGACGATCACGTCGCCGCCGCTGCGCATCGAAATGCCCAGCGCCAGCGCCTCCCGCCCCTGGAAGCGGATGGCGGTTTCCGGCGGATTGACCGTGGCGCGCTGCACATTCGCCACATCCGCCAGATGGAAGGTACGGCCATTGACGGTGATCGGCATGGCCTTGATGGTGGCCACGGCGTCGAAACCGCCGCTGACGCGCAGGAAAATGCGCTCGTCGTCCCCCTCGATGACGCCGGCTGGCGTGACGGTATTGGTCGCGGCCAGTACTTCGTTGATCTGGAAGGGGCTCACGCCCAGGCTGGCCAGTTTGGCCGTGCTGTATTCAACGTAGATTTTCTCGTCCTGCACGCCCAGCAGCGTCACCTTGTTCACATCATGGATGCGCAGCAGCTCGCTTTTCGCACGCTCGGCCCAGTGCTTGAGCTCGGGCAGGCTGAAGCCGTCACCAGTCATCGCGTAGAGATTGCCGTAAGTGTCGCCGAACTCGTCATTGAAGAAGGGCCCGACCACGCCGGGCGGCAACTTGCCGCGCGCGTCGCCGATGCGCTTTCTGACCTGATACCAGGCGTCCGGCACCTCCTTGCGCACGCTCTCGCGCAACATGATGGTGATCAGCGCCTCGCCGGCACGCGAATAGCTGCGGGTGTAATCGATATAGCCAATGCCCTGCAGTGCTTCTTCCAGCCGGTCGGTGACCTGCTCCTCGACCTCGGACGCCGAAGCACCGGGCCAGAAGGCACGCACGACCATGGCCTTGAAGGTGAACTCGGGGTCTTCCTTCTGGCCGAGCTGGGTGTAGGCCAGCACGCCGGCCAGCGAGAGCACGGCCATGAGGTAAAGGACAAAGGAGCGGTGCTTGAGCGCCCAGGCCGACAGATTGATGCTATTGAACATGGCTGGCGACTCCTGCCTGGCGTTCGTCCAGCACGCGCACCTTCTGGCCTTCGTGCAGCAGATGCACGCCGGCGGTGATCACCCTGGCGCCGGGCTGGATGCCGTCGACGAGCACGGCGCCATCCCGATAGCTGCGCACACTGACCTTCAGCCCCTGTACCTTGCCGTCACTGCCCAGCAGCCAGACGCGCTGCTCCTTGCCCTGGCCCAGCAGCGCCGTCAGCGGCAGGGCCACGCCGGCCTGCGGTGCTTCTGCCTGCGGCACGCGCACCGTCGCCGACATGCCCAGCGCCGGCGCCTGCGGCCCGGCCGGCAGTGCCACCTTCACCCGATAGGTGCGCGCCACCGGGTCGGCGGCCGGCGCGATTTCGCGCACGGTAGCCGGCAGGCTGCGCCCTTCCGCCGCCCACAGCTCCACCGTCACGGGCGAGCCGGGTTTCAGCTCGCGCTGCCGCCCTTCGGGCACATCGAACACCACATCCCTGGCGCCATCCTGCGCCAGCAGGATCACCGGCTGTCCCGCCGCCAGCACGGCTCCCGGCTCTGCCGTCACCGCGGTCACCACCCCGGCGACATCGGCGCTGAGCTGCGCATAGGCTGACTGGTTGCTGGCCAGCTGGGCCTGCGAGCGCGCCTGCTGCAACTGCTGCTTGAGTGCATCGACCTGCGTCTGGCGGCGGTCGACTTCGGCCTGGCTGACGAACTTCTTGTCAAACAGGTCGCGCGAACGCTGCAGATCGAGTTCGGCCTGCGCCAGCTGCACCTTCGCGGCATCAAACTGGGCACTGGCGGCCTGTGCCTGCAGCGCCACGTCGCGGCTGTCCAGCGTGGCGATCGGCTGACCGCGCTCGACCTGGGTGCCGACCTCGACCTTGCGCGACAAGAGCTTGCCGCCGATGCGAAAGGACAGTGGAACTTCCAGCCGGGCGCGCACGACGCCGGAATAGGCGACCTCACCCCGGCCATTGGCCGGCCGGACCTCCAGCACCCGCACCGGGCGGATTTCCTCGTGAGGCTGTGCATCCTGCTTGCCGCACCCCCCCAGCAGCAGCACGGCCAGCGTGCCGAACAGCATGTGTACTCGCGTCATTGTTGCGTCCTTTCTGGAATTGCGTTCAATTCAATTCCTGATTAGCAAGACTTCTCAGCAAAACCCGAATCAACCACAGAGACACAGAGATCACAGAGAAAAGCGGGGGCACATCATCGGCATTTCTCAGGATTTTGCTTCCTCTGTGCCCTCTGTGCCTCTGTGCCTCTGTGGTTCAATAGGTTTTCTGGTTTGCCAAGAAGGGTATCTAATCAGGATTCAATCTATTGGGCAGCAAGCCGCGCGGCCCTGGCGAGCCAGTTTGCGCGCTGCGGTTCGGTCGCGCCGCGAATCGGCCCGAAACTGGTGATGCGCACCGGGCGGATTCCGGAAAACTCAAGAATGGTGCGCTTCATCTGCTTGTGGCCTGCGTCGCCGTAAACCCAGCGGTAATACCAGGGCGGCGTATCCATGGTGACCAGCAATTGCGCCGAACGCCCGGCCAGCAGTTTGTCCCAGAGCATTGAACCCTTGCGGTAGCGAAAGGCAAAACCGGGCAGAAAAACGCGGTCGATAAAGCCCTTGAGCAGCGCCGGCATGGCGCCCCACCAGATCGGATACACAAATACCAGGTGTTGCGCCCAGGCAATCTGCTCCTGCGCTTCGACCAGATCCGGCTCAAGCGGCTGCCCACCGTCGAAACCCGCATGCAGGACAGGATCAAAACGCAGGGCGTGCAAGGACAGCATGCGCACCTCCTGCCCGGCGGCGCGTGCGGCATCGGCATAGCGCTCGGCAAGCGCCGCGCAGAAACTGTCGGCGGCTGGATGGCCAAGAATGACCAGCGTTCGTTTACTCATGATTTTCAGTTCCCAGGGTCAGATAGCACGGTGTTTCAGGCCTTCCAGGATCAGGTCGCACAGGGTGTCGATATGGCGACGCGGATCAAAATCGGGCGGCAGACAGGAAGACAGCGAGTTGCGCATGACCATGGCCAGCAGCATTGGCGCGCAGATCACGTGGAGGGCGTATTCGACGTCGATGGCGCGGAATTCGCCACTGGCGATGCCGCGCTCCAGAATCATGCGGATCAGCGCATCGCCGGGCTCGACGAACTCTTCCTGATAGATGCGCGCCACCTCGGGAAAATTGCCGGCCTCGGCAATCATCAGCTTGGGCAGGGCGGAAAGCTCGGTTTCACCCTGCAGCGTCCACCACATGTGCAGCAACTCGCGCAGCAGTTCGGCCGACGAGGTCGCCCGGCTCTCGCGTACCAGCGCTTCGCCCTCACGCAACTTGGGCAGCAGCAGTTCGCGCAGCACCGACTTGAACAGCTCTTCCTTGTTCGGAAAATACAGATAGGGCGTGCCGCGACTCACGCCGGCGGCACGCGCGATGTCTTCCATCTTGGTCGCGGCATAGCCTTTTTCGGCGAACAGGCGAAAGGCGGCTTCCAGGATTTCCTGGGGGCGAGCCTCCTTGCGGCGGGTGCGGGTTTTTTCGGCTTCGGTCATGACGGCGCACTAATGAATGAACGTTCATTTAATAGTAGCGCGCCGCACGCGCAATGGCGAGCCCGGCAGATGTAACCGTCTGTTTTGCGCCGCTGCGGCACACGCGCTTGCGGTACAATCCGCGCGCAATCCCCCCATTCCGGAGCCGCCCTCGATGACCATGATCACCGCCGCCGACAAGGCCAACATCCTTTCCGAAGCCCTGCCCTACATCCAGCGCTTCGCCGACAAGACCATCGTGGTCAAGTACGGCGGCAATGCCATGATCGACGAGGAGCTGAAGGAAGGTTTCGCGCAGGACGTGGTGCTGCTCAAGCTGGTCGGCATGAATCCGGTCGTCGTGCATGGCGGCGGCCCGCAGATCAACGAGCTGCTCGACCGCATCGGCAAGAAGGGCGAGTTCATCCAGGGCATGCGCGTCACCGACGCCGAAACCATGGACGTGGTCGAGATGGTGCTCGGCGGCCATGTGAACAAGGAAATCGTATCGCTGATCAACAAGCACGGCGGCAAGGCAGTCGGCCTGACCGGCCAGGATGGCCACTTCATCCGCGCGCGCAAGATGTTCCTGAAGGGCGCATCGAGTGACGAGCTGGTCGACATCGGCCAGGTCGGCGAAATCGAAAAAATCGACCCGTCCATCGTGTCGCACCTCGATGCTGCCGACTTCATCCCGGTGATCGCACCGATCGGCGTCGATGCCAGCGGCGAGAGCTACAACATCAACGCCGACCTCGTGGCCGGCAAGCTCGCCGAAGTACTGAAGGCCGAAAAGCTGATCCTGATGACCAACATTCCCGGCGTGATGGACAAGGACGGCAACCTGCTGACCAAGCTGACCGCGCGCCGCATCGATGAACTGTTCGCCGACGGCACGATTTCCGGCGGCATGCTGCCGAAAATTTCCTCGGCGCTCGACGCCGCCAAGTCTGGCGTGAACTCGGTGCACATCATCGATGGCCGCGTGAAGCACGCCCTGCTGCTGGAAGTGCTCACCGAAGCCGGCGTGGGCACCATGATCCGCGCGCGCTGAGTCTGACCGCAAGACCCCCCCCCCCCGCAAACACCGGCCTCATGCCGGTGTTTGCGCATTCGGCGGGCAATCCGGCTTGCATGGCTGGCGAAGCCGGCTACATTGGTAATACCCCTGTGCCACCGGAGCCACGACATGCAAAGCGCGAGCCAACTCCTCAAACAAAAAGCCGATCACAACATCCTCGCCGTCGCCCCGCACGCTACCGTTTTCCAGGCGCTGCAGGTGCTGGCCGAGCACAATGTCGGCGCCGTCCTCGTGCTCGACGAGGGCAAGCTGGTCGGCATCTTTTCCGAACGCGACTACGCCCGCAAGGTGGTACTGGCCGGCAAGACATCGGCCGTCACGCCGGTCGCCGAAATCATGACCAGCCGCGTGCTGTGTGTGCCGCCCACTGCCAAGGCTGACGAGTGCCTGGCGCTGATGAGCGAAAAGCGCATCCGCCATTTGCCGGTCATGGATGGCGATACGGTACTGGGCATCCTGTCGATCGGCGACCTGGTATCCGCCAAGATCGCCGAGCAGCAGTTCACCATCGAGCAGCTTGAGCACTACATCTACGACTACAAGGGTATGTGAATACAGCCAATGCGCGTAAATGGCCTTGCGCCAATACCAGCATAGGTATCAACGAGAGACAAGAAAACGCAACGGGGCTACAATGCCCCGTTGCGTTTTTCCATGCATGCCCCATGCGCCATCCCGTCTGGCTCTTCGACCTCGACAACACGCTGCACGAAGCCAGCCGGCACGCCTTTCCGGTGATTGATGCCGCGATGACGCACTATCTGATGCAGCACCTGCAGCTCGACCAAGCCGGCGCCAATCAGCTGCGCGTGCACTACTGGCGGCGCTACGGCGCCACGCTGCTGGGTTTGCGCCGCCATCACCCGCACATTGACCCGCAGCATTTCCTCGCCGCCAGCCACCCGCTGGACACACTGCTGCGCGAAGTCCACCCGATGCCGGGGCTGCGCCAGACACTGCAAAGACTGCCCGGCCGCAAGATTCTCTTTACCAACGGTCCGCATGCCTATGCGCAGGCCATGCTCGAAGCCCTGCGCATCAGCGGCGAGTTCAGCGGCATCGCCGCCATCGACACGCTGGGTCTTACCCCCAAGCCCTTCAGCGCTGCCTACCGGCGCCTGCTGCGCCATTTTGGCCTCAGGGCCAGCCAGTGCATTTTGGTGGAAGACAGCGTGGCCAACCTGCTGCCCGCAAGGAAGCTCGGCATGCGCACCATCTGGCTGCGACGCGGCCACCGCCAGCACCCTGCTGCCGACCGGACGATACGCACGCTCGCCGAGCTGTGCCGCTGAGGCAATACGCGTCCGTACGCTCCCGAACACTGGCCTCCTGCCTGTGCCGAGCGAATTGAGCGGCAAAACTCAACAAAGCCGGAATTCGCCACAGCGGCACAGCGATCAGCAGGAAAAGCCGCGGGATCCCCTGTTTTTCTCCGGGCTTTCTTCCGCCAGCCCTTGGCATCGCGGTGGTCCGGTCCAGGGTCTCTCTGGTCTAAACGGATTTTTGCCGCTTGCGACATGGGCCATGCCAATCCGCGTCAGCGGAAATCGCGCAAATGCCGCCACACGGCCAGCCAGGCGCCGCCGAGCGTCAGCGCTGCGGTGGCGCCGACCACGCACAGCGCCACGCGCCAGTCGGGCAGCTGCAGCGCGAACTGCTGGCCATAAGCCCGGGCCAGCTCGACCACGGCGGGGTTGAGGCGCGCCAGCATCAACCAGACCAGCAGGCAGGCCAGCGCGCCACCCAGCACGCCCTGCACCAGCGCGAAATGAATGAAGGGCCGGCGGATGAAGGCGTCGGTGGCGCCAATCAGCCGCGCCACCTCGATTTCCTCGCGCCGCGTCAGGATCTGCATGCGGATCGCATTGCCGGTCACCAGCAGCAGCGTCAGCGCCAGCAGCACCGCCAGCACGTCAAACAGTCCGCGCCCGAGTTCGATCAGGCGCTGCAGGCGTTGCGCCCAGGCCGAATCGGCCTGGATTTCCGCAACCAGCGGATGCCCGCCCAGCTCGGCCTGCAAAGCGGCCAGCGGCGCGGCGGCGGTGCCGCGCAGGGTCAGCACAAAGGCATCGGGCAGCGGATTGTCGCCCAGCCCGGCCGTCAGGCCGCTGGTCCCGGTGGCGTTTTCCAGCTGGCGCAGCGCCTCGTCGCGCGGCACATAGCGGATTTTCGCCAGCTCCGGCCTGGCCGCCAGCGCCTTTTCCAGCTGCTTGGTCGCCGCCGCGTCGCGCTCCGCCTTCAGAAACAGCGTCAGCTGCGGCTCGACCGGCAGGCGATTCGCCACGCCGCCGGCACTGGCCAGCAGCAGCCACAGCAGCATGGGCAGCGCCGCCGCGATGGCAATCACCAGCAGATTGAGCAGGCTGGAGACGGGCTGGCGCAGCAGGCCCAGCAGGGTATGACGCAAAGCACGGGTATGCTGCCGGAACCAATTCTTCATATGCTCTTCAGCTCGATACAGGCAAGGGTTTAGAGACTAGGCGGTAAACTGGCCGTTCTTCAGTCGCAGGATGCGCCGGCCATAATCGGCCATCAGGCTTTCATCGTGCGCCGAAATGACGATGGTCACGCCAACCTGGTGGAAGGACTTGAACAGCTCGAGGATGTCGTTGGCGTAATCGCGATCCAGGTTCGCCGTCGGCTCGTCGGCGAGCAGGATGGCCGGGCGATGCACGACGGCGCGCGCGATGCACAGGCGCTGCTGCTCGCCACCGGAGAGCGCAACCGGGTTGAGCTTTTCCTTGCCGGCCAGCCCCACCTTGTCCAGTGCGGCCAGCACGCGGCGCTTCGCCTCGCGGCCGTCGAAGCCGACGATATCCAGCGGCAGCAGCACATTGTCATACACACTGCGGTCGAACAGGATCTTGTGATCCTGGAAGATCAGGCCCATGTGGCGGCGCACATAGGGGCGCGACGCCCGACTGAGCCGCGCAAGATTCTGCCGGTTGACCAGCACCGTGCCGCTGCTGGGCGCTTCGATGCCGGCGATCAGCTTGAGTATTGTCGACTTGCCCGCGCCGGAGTGCCCGGCCAGAAACACCAGTTCGCCACTGGTGATTTCAAAGCTGAGATTCTGCACGGCGGTAAAGCCGCCAGCGTAACTCTTGCTGACCTGCTGGAACTGGATGGCGCTCACAGAAACCCTTCCCTGTCCGGGCGAGCGATCCACTTCGCCCGCAACAATTCATAAAACACCGCATCGACCTGGCGCTCGTGGTGCTCGACGCGGCGAAACCCCTTCAGCTCGAAGCCGCATTTGGCCAGCACGCGGCCACTGGCCGGGTTGTCGAGCAGGTGATGCGCGGTGAGCTGCCAGAGTTCGTAGCGCTGGAACGCGTAATCACGGGTCGCCAGCAAGGCCTCGGTGGCATAGCCCTGGCCCCAGTGCGCCGGGGCCAACCAGTAACCGAGGTCGGCCTCCAGCTCGCCCAGCAAAATGCCGGTGCAGCCGATCAGCTGCCGATCATGCTTGCGACAGATGCCAAACACCCGCTCCTCGCAATAGGGGTGGCGCAGGCCGGCAATGAAGTCCTGCGCGTCTTCCGGCGTCTGCAGCGCATGGCGCGTGCGGCTGGCCACTTCCGGCGCCGCCGCCAGCGCCGCCAGCGTTGCGGCATCCGCATCGGCCAGCGGCCGCAGGATCAGGCGTGCGCTCAGCAAGGTGGGCTGGGCCATGATGCCTCGCCGCTCCGCGCTAGTCGAACAGCGCGTCGATGTAGTCGCGCGCAACAAAGGGGCGCAGGTCGTCGATTCCCTCGCCCACCCCGATGAAGCGCAGCGGCACCGGGCGCTGCTTGGCAATGCCGGCGATCACGCCGCCCTTGGCGGTGCCGTCGAGCTTGGTCAGCACAAGGCCCGTCAACCCCAGCGCATCATCAAAGGATTTCACCTGGCTCACGGCGTTCTGGCCGGTATTGGCATCGAGCACCAGCAGGATTTCGTGCGGGCCGGTGGGATCGGCCTTTTGCACCACGCGCTTCACTTTCTTGATTTCGTCCATCAGGTGCAGTTGCGTCGGGAGCCGCCCGGCGGTATCGACGATGATCACGTCGACGCCGCGCGCCCTGGCCGCGTTCACGGCATCAAACGCCACGGCGGCGGCGTCACCGGACTCCTGCGCGATCACCTGCACGCCGTTGCGCTCGCCCCAGACGACCAGCTGCTCGCGCGCGGCGGCGCGGAAGGTGTCGCCGGCGGCCAGCAGCACGCTCTTGCCCTGGCTCTGGAAATACTTGGCCAGCTTGCCGATGCTGGTGGTCTTGCCCGCACCGTTTACGCCTGCAACCATTAATATGAAAGGCTTCTGGCCCGATACATCCAGCGGTATCTCCAGTGGTGCAATCAGGTCGTTCAGCGAGTCCTTCAGCGCGCCCTTCAGCTCCTGCGCATCCTTCAGGCCCTTGAGGGTGACGCGCTCGCGCACGTCGTCGAGCAGGAAGGTCGTTGCCTCGACGCCCATGTCGGCGGTCAGCAGCACGGTTTCCAGCTCTTCATACAGTTCGTCGTCAATCTTGCCGCCACCAAACACGCTGGCAAGGCTCTTGCCCAGCTTGTCGCGCGTCTTGGCCAGACCCGCCTTCAGGCGTTCGGTCCACGACAGCTTGGGCTTGTCCTGCGGTTGCGGCTGCGCAACGGCCGGCGCGGCAACCGGGCTGGCGGTTTCGGGAACTGCCAGCGGTTCTGCAACCGGCTCGGCCTGCGCCTCGACAACTGGCGAGTGCGGCGCCCCGGCCTCGACACCCTCCGGCGCGGCAGGCTCGACGGGGTTGGCGGCCTCGTCCCTGGCGGGTTTCTTGCGGAAAAAACTGAACATGTCTTGTTTGCTACGGCTCCTGGCCGGAAAATGGCGGATTTGGTGCGATTTTAACAGGTTGTGGCCCGGCCCGGACACCGCCGCTCGCCCTTGCCACGGAGTACCCATGTCCTCACCGCTTAAAAATCAGGTACGCATCATCGGCGGGCAATGGAAACGCCGGCTGCTGAAATTCCCCACGCAAAGCGGCCTGCGCCCGACACCCGACCGCGTGCGCGAAACGCTGTTCAACTGGCTGGGCCAGGACTGCACCGGCCTGCATTGTCTTGACCTCTTTGCCGGTAGCGGCGCGCTGGGCCTGGAAGCAGCCTCGCGCGGTGCCGCACGCGTGGTGATGGTCGAGCTCGCCCGCGAGGCGCTGGCGGCGCTGCGCGAGCACAAGGCACTGCTGAAGGCCGACAATGTCGAAATCGTCGCCGGTGACGCGCGCCGCTATGCCGCCGGCTGCGGGGATAACTTTGACCTGGTCTTTCTCGACCCGCCCTACGCCGCCAACCTGCTGCCCGAGCTGCTGCCGGCAGTCGCACCGCTGCTCAAGGAAGGCGGCCTCGTCTACGCCGAATGCGCCACCTGGCCCGATCTGACCGGCTGGGAAATCGTGCGCGAAGGCCGCGCCGGCCAGGTGCAGCACGCGCTGTTGCGCCGCGCAGGCGAAGACAAGCGCCATGCTTAAAGCCATTTTGCTTGCCGCCATCGTGTTCGGCCTCAATATCGGGCTGCTGTCGCTGAGCATGGCCTGGTTTGCCCGCTTCCTGCGTGACAATCAGCAGCGCTTGCAGGGGCGGCCGCCCAAAACCAGCCATGTCGTGGGCGTGCTGTACTGCGTGATGCTGGCGCTGCTGGCCGCCTCGCTGATCCAGTCCGGCGTGTGGGCGATCATTTTCTGGCTGTATGGCGGCTTTGCCGACTATGAATCGGCGTTTTACTTTTCGGTGGTCAATTTTGCGACACTGGGCTACGGCGACATGACGCTGCAAGGTGACTTGCGCCTGCTGGGCCCGCTGGAAGCCATCAACGGCAGCCTGATGCTGGGCCTCTTTGCCTCGATTCTCTATGCAGTGTTTGCCCGCCTGAGCGACAGCCAGCGCCAGACGAATTCCTGATGACTTGCCGCCAAACACATGATTTTGCTCGACTTTCAGCATGAACAAGCCAGGCATGCCGCATGCAAAGCCGCACAGATTTTGCGGTTGTATCCGCTGTCAGAAAGTGGGAAAATCCGCCCCTGAAGCTAGTTGCTTGTTTTTATTGTCTTTTATCCAGATTACAGAGGAAGTATATCCATGGCACTGATGATTACCGACGAATGCATCAATTGTGATGTTTGCGAACCGGAGTGCCCGAACAACGCCATTTCGCAAGGCGAAGAGATCTATGTGATCGACCCCAACCTCTGTACCGAGTGCGTCGGCCACTACGATGAACCGCAGTGCCAGCAAGTCTGCCCGGTGGACTGTATCCCGCACGACCCGGCCCACGAAGAAAGCAAGGACGAGCTGATGGCCAAATACCTGATCATTTCCGGCGAAGCCTGATCGATCCAGCCATCCGGGGCCGGCACACGCCGGCCCTTTTTCATTGTCACCCCCCTGCCCCATCCATGAATCTGCACCATGAACTGAGCCAGTCCCTGGACATCGCCCGCTCGCTGATCCTCAGCGACCCCGGCGAAGCCCGGCGGCTGACCGAGCACGCCCGGCAACTGGCCGAGCAGCTCGGCCAGGCGCACGACATGCTGGAAGCCCGCCGGCTGCTGGCACGCATCGTGCGGGCGCAGGATTTCAGCAGCGTCGTCAAACCGCTGGCCGACGCCCTGCTGCAGGACGCGGCAGCAGCCGGCGCGCGCGACATCTGGCTGGACACGCTCTTCATCGCGGCCGATTCGGCCTATGGCGACGGCATGTACGCCGACGCCAGCGAACGCTACCTCGGCATTCTTGAAGCAGGCCTGAACGAGAACTGGGCCAGGGCGCTGGTCATTGCCTACACCGGCATTGCCAAGCTCTGTTTCATCTACGGTGAAGCCGCGGTGGCCGAGCGCAACCTCAATACCGCGCTGCAATACGCCGGCCATGTCGAATGCAGCGATACGCTGATCAGCCTCTATATCAACCTCGCCGCCAATGCCATCCACAGCCAGCGCCACGTGCTGGCCAACGCCTGGCTGACCGAAGTGCAGGCGCAACTGCTGAAGGCTGGCGTCTGCGAATACGAACCCGAGCTGTACTACTACCAGGGCATCATCGCCCAGCGCGAGGGCCGCAGCGAAGAGGCGCGCGCGCTGTTTCGCCGCAGCCTGATGCTCAACGCCAGCAATCACAACAACTGGGGCCGCACCGTCAATCTGCTGGGTCTGGGCGAAGTGGCAATGGCGCAGGGCGAACATTTCGCCGCCGAGTACTACATGCGCGAAGCGCTGCTGCTGGCGATCGAGATCAACTCGACACACCTGGAAATGCAGGCCCACCGCATGCTGGCCGAGGTCCTGCGCAAAACCGGCGAAACCCGGCGCGAATTCGAACACTGGCAAAGGCACTTTGCCCTGCTGAAGGTCACGCGTGAAGAAAACCGCGACGACCCGCTGAGCCGCACGCTGTTCATCGACACCTGCGCCCGCCAGGCCGGCATGGAGCGCCGTCACGTCAGCCGCAAGGCCGCAGCCTGAGCACCACACCAGCTCGGCCAATGCAGAAGCAGATTGGCAACCCTTTCGAGCAAACCACAAAATCCATGTGAACCACAGAGACACAGAGGGCACAGAGGCCGCAAAACCCCGAGAAATGCCGATGACCCGCTTCCGCTTTTCTCTGGGTTTCTGTGCTTGCCTTGGGAACAGGCATTGCAGCCGGATTCCCGCTTTGGCCTTAGGGAATCCCCGTGGGACGCCGGCATGACGAATTGTACTTTGCGGAGCTACCTACCTAACTAGGTCTCTGCTTCAGAATCGTCATTCCCGCGTACGCGGGAATCCAGATGACGGTGTGAAATCAAGCTTTGCTCTGGATGCCCGCCTTCGCGGGCATGACGAAAAAAGGGTTTCTGAAGGAGAGACATAATCAGGTTGAGGTTTGCTGAGCAGTCTTGCCATTCAGCAAGCGCTACGCGCAGAAACTCCGGCGCTCGCGCAACAACGCCAACGACGCCAACGACGCCGGGTATATACCTACAGCCATTGCCAATGAAAGGCTGCAAGGCAATACCCATTGCTATATAAAAAAACGCCAGCGCAAGCGCTGGCGTTTTCTCTCATGCATGGCCGATCAGTAGCGATAGTGCGCCGGCTTGTACGGACCTTCCACCGGGACGCCGATGTAGGCAGCCTGTTCCGGCGTGAGCACGGTCAGCTTGGCACCGATCTTCTGCAGATGCAGTCGCGCCACCATTTCATCCAGGTGCTTGGGCAGCACGTACACGCCAACCGGATACTGCTCGCGCTTGGTGAAGAGCTCAATCTGCGCCAGCACCTGGTTGGCAAACGAGTTGGACATCACGAAGGACGGGTGACCGGTGGCGCAGCCGAGGTTCACCAGACGGCCTTCGGCCAGCAGGATGATGCGTTTTCCATCAGGGAATTCGATGTGGTCAACCTGCGGCTTGATGTTGTCCCAGTTGTACTGGCGCAGGCTGGCGACTTCGATTTCGCTGTCGAAGTGGCCGATATTGCACACGATGGCGTTGTGGCGCATCGCCTTCATGTGCTCGTGCGTGATCACGCCGACGTTGCCGGTGGTGGTGACGAAAATGTCGGCTTCGCCGGCGATGTCGTCCATACGCACGACGCGGTAGCCCTCCATTGCCGCCTGCAGTGCGCAGATCGGATCGATTTCGGTGACCCACACGGTCGCGCCCAGGCCACGCAGCGATTGCGCGCAGCCCTTGCCCACATCGCCGTAGCCGAGCACGACGGCAACCTTGCCGGCGATCATTACGTCGGTGGCGCGCTTGATGCCATCCACCAGCGATTCGCGGCAGCCGTACAGGTTGTCGAACTTGGACTTGGTCACCGAATCGTTGACGTTGATCGCCGGGAAGGCCAGCTTGCCCTGCTCGTGCATCTGATAGAGGCGATGCACGCCGGTGGTGGTTTCTTCGGTCACGCCGATAATCGAAGCCAGACGGGTCGAGTACCAGCTCGGGTCCTTGGCGATCTGCGCCTTGATGGCGGCGTAGAGCACGGTTTCTTCTTCGTTGGTCGGCGCGGAAACCAGCGACAGGTCTTTTTCCGCACGCGCGCCCAGATGCAGCAGCAGCGTCGCATCGCCACCGTCATCCAGGATCATGTTGGCGTATTCGCCGTTACCGAAGTCGAAGATGCGGTGGGTGAATTCCCAGTACTCCTCCAGCGACTCGCCCTTGTACGCGAAGACCGGGGTGCCAGCGGCGGCAATCGCGGCGGCGGCGTGATCCTGCGTCGAGAAGATATTGCACGACACCCAGCGCACGTCAGCGCCCAAGGCCTTGAGTGCTTCGATCAGCACGCCGGTCTGGATGGTCATGTGCAGCGAACCGGCAATGCGTGCGCCCTTCAGCGGTTGCTGCGCGCCGAACTGCTCGCGCACGGCCATCAGGCCCGGCATTTCGGTTTCGGCAATGTTCAGTTCCTTGCGGCCCCAGGCGGCAAGGCTGATGTCGGCGACGTGATAATCTTTGAAATCGTTTTGAGCTTCGGCCACGATCAAACTCCAATGTGGCCGGGTCGATGCGGCCCACCCGTCATCGAAACCCGGCAGGGTTTACACGAAAAGGGTGAGCGCCGTTGTAGAAAGTCATGATCCACCGAGCCTGACCCTCGTCCGTCTGGCGACGGCGGGCTGCAACGCTCCTCGGTAGACGCGCATTCTAGCGCAAGGCGGTGGAATTTATAACTGCAGGAAAGCCCGCATCCGTACCAACGGCAGCAGCGGCACGGCGCCACTCAATGCAGCGTTGGCGAGGCGCTGGCGCCGAGCGCAATTGCCTCGGTACTGACGGCATCCTCGACCACGGGTCGCAACAGGGTCAGCAAGCCCCGCGCCACCGCCTCGACACGCAGGGTATCCGGTGCACACTCATCCACCTCAAAGCCTGCAGCCAGATACACTGGCAGGTTTGCTGCACTGGCCAGCGTCCAGCACGCCTCGCGACCAATCCAGCGCCCGGCTTGCTGCAAGAGCAGCGCCAGCACCTCGTCGTCTTGCGCGATCACGCCGTCGAGCCGCATCAGGCCGCGCGCCATCACCACACGCAGCGCACCGCGAATCGCGCCATCTTCCTCGGCCAGCAGCACCATGTCGGCCAGCGTCGGCGGCGGCAGTCCCTGCGCGGCGTAACGCTCGGCGAGTTGACGGTATTCAGGCGGCGAGGCCAGGCGAACGGTGGTAGTCATGCGCGACTCCTGCAAGCAATACTGGAAGCCTCGATTAAACCAGCAAACGACGACGCGTGGTTTGATGCATGTCCAAACCAAGGCAGGACAGGCGCTGCGGCCTGCTGGCTGGCAAGGCTAGCCCGGATTTTTCATGAGTTCGGGGTCGGCGGAGGGCTTAAAGCCGCATAGGATATGCTTTCCAGACCGATCCACAGACAACTCCGCCGATGCCAAAGTGTACCGCACCTGAACTCCCGTTTGGCCGTCTTGGCCGTTGCCAGATCGAGGCCAATTTCACTGGCGGCGCACTCAGTTCCGATGGCGGACTGATGTTGCTGCGCCAGACTGATCACCGCATCGGTTTGTCAGAGGCCGTCGCCAAGGCGCT
>NZ_KE386630.1:0-74915 GCF_000428145.1 Chitinilyticum litopenaei DSM 21440
ATCCGGGCGCGGGCAATCCCCAGCTCCCGGCGGCGTCCCGAAAGCCCATGCTGTCGAGCATCTGCTTGAAGAGCACCAATCCGCCCCAGGCGGTGACCTCGCGGTTGCTGAAACTGATCGAAAACCCATCTCCCTGCAGCGGCAGCCCGGCCATGTCTACCTCTTATGTGGCTGATTCATGAAGGTTATTGCTAATGGAATCCATTAGAAATGCCCCGGCTTGATGCCGTAGCGAAGACCCACTGCCTTGCCGCAAGCTTGCCTCAAATGCTTGGGAAATGGCTAATGGATAATCTGGGTTCAATGTTTTCTGTGGTTTCCAGCTCCTGGCGCAGTTGATCGATCTGCTCCAGCACGTAATCCTCGACCTGTCGCCATGTGGCGTCTCTGGTGATCAAATCCCGCTCCCCATCTGCGCTTTCGTCAGTAGCTCCGCATTGAAGCGCTGATTCGCGGCATCCTCTTTGACCTTGAGCTCGCCCATGCGCGCCGTGGCATCAAACCGTCTGAGCTGCAGATCCGTGCCAAGCTTGCTTTGCGCAATGGCTGCGGTCAGTTGCTGGTTGCTCAGGCTGGTGGACGCGGCCAGTTCTGCACGGCGCAAGTCGTTCTCGCTGTCTTGGGCGGCGACTTGTAACTTGCCCTGCTCCACGGCCAGCCGCTGCTGATCCAGTTGCTGACGGGCCTGCAGCTCAGCCTGGGCCAGCTGCAGCTTGGCCTGCTCGATCTGCAGCTTCATCTGCTCGACGCTCGGCTGCTGCGGCTGATTCTGCTGTGCCTCGGCCTCGGCCTGCATTTCTTCTTCCGTTTTGGTCACGCCATCGGCATTCAAGCCCTGGCTGGCCACGATCTGGCGGAACAATTCCGGCCACTTCACCAGTTGCGCAAACGGCTGCATGCTGCCGGCCAACTGCGCCAGCTGCACCAGACCTTGCGTCTGCTGCTCGCGCACCAGCAGGGATACCGAGCCAAGCGGCACAATGTCGTAGTCGCCCTTCGCTTCGTCATCGTCCGAAAACTCCATGTTCCAGGCGTACAGGGCGCGAATCACCGGGCGGGTAATGTTGTCATCGAAGGCGCGCACCAGTCGGCGCAGGCCGCTGCTGGCGCTATTCATCAGCATCGCCGTACCAGTGGCGGTTTGCGTCACCTGTGGCTCGTCGCCAGTCTGCGCCAGCGTCGGCAGGCCGGATTCGTCTTCCATGCGCTGCACGGCTTTTTCGAACTGCGCCTGCAGATCGCCAATCATGGCCGGGATCGTCACCGCGACAATTGGCGCGCCCTGCAAAGGCATGTCCGACAGCCACAGCTTACCCGGCGCCAGCTCCATGCCGCCACTGGCCGGCCGCAACCCTTTCATGTGCGCCACGTACTGTGGCAGCGCGGCCATTGCGGCGTGATCCAGTCGCAGTCGCAACAGGCTATTGGCCTCGCGCTGGCTACCACGAATACGGCGCGGCAGGCCAGAGCCAAAGATGCCGTGCTCGTCCTCGTCCCAGCAGATCACCGCATAGCGCAGATGGCCGTCAGCCGGGGCGGCCTTCAAGATTTCGTTGTCGCAGAACCAGATTGTTACTTCGGTGGCGTTGCAGCCGCACAGGGTTTGCCCTTCGCTCTCCGGCACCACGCCGTGGAATTCCCACACCTGGTATTTGTTGAGCTCCGTGCTGTCCTGGTAGTCGGCGCTGCGCGCCTTATTCACCGAGCCATCCGCACGCCAGCCGGGCTTGCGCGACAGCACACGCTCCAGCGCCTCGCTATCAAAGCCCGGCAGCTTTGCCAGCTCGCGCAATTGCTTGCGGTTCAACCGATGGCGCTGCAGATTGCTTTCGCTGTGCTCGATCCGATCGGCAGAATCATCGGGGAAGAAATCCCACGGGCTCACGCGCTCGACCGTCGGCGCAAACTGCGTTTCTGCAATCCGCGCCGCCTGAGTAACGCCAGGAAAAATCTGCTGCTGCTGGTAACGGGGGACCGACTTGCTGGTGACTACCGGCCCCTTTAGGATGCCAGTTCCAAGACGCACAGCATCGGCAATCACGCGGCGCAGAATGCGGTTGTAATCAGCCTCGGCCAGCTGGTCGTCGATGATGCGCTGCATCTTCAGTGCGCGCTTTTTGGCCTCGGCCTGCAGCTGCTTGGCGTCCAAGCCGGGAATATCCGGGATCGGCGTCGGCTGGATCGACCAGTTGCGATCATCCGTTGGCAGCACCATTTCACCCCAACGCGCCTCGGCCAGATTGCAGAGCTTGCGCGTGCCGTTGTAGAACGCACGAGACTTGCCCTTGGCGATGCCGCTGGAAATATCCGGATCGTATTCGCCGTTGTGCTGGCGGGTATCCTCCAGCCAGCGCTGCTCCAGCGAGCTGCGCGATGCAACTCGCTTATCGGCCAGCGACTGCAGGCGCGTGGCAATGCCATCCAGCAGGCGTGACTGTTCCTCGACCTGCTCGGGGTCGATCATCATCAGGTCTGTGGTCATCAATATCCTGCGTAGCTGTCGCCAGTGTGCACCGGCAAGGTGGCGTAATGATTCGTGTAGCTCAGGCTGTCCGCGTTCACGGCCAGATAGCGGAAGGCGTCCGAGCTATGGCTGGCCCAGTCGTGCACCGGCAGTGGCTTGAATTCGCCGGCCTTGTCGGAAAACTCGCGGCGGTAGCTGCGCAGGCACTCAATGCCGCGCGCGCACTTCTCCGCATCAAACCAGACTCGCGGAAAAGCCAGCCGCGCCGCGTTGATGCCGTCCTCAATACTCAGTCGCGGCGTGATCTGCACCGTGCGCCCCATGCCGCGCATCACCTCTTCGATGCTCTTGCCGGTGCCTAGCTCGCGGGCACGGGCATCGTGCGGTAGCCAGTCCGTACCCCACACATAGCGGCGCGTGGTCAGCTCCTGCAGATGGCTGGCGATGCTCAACCCATTGGCCTCGTAGTGGTCAATGCAGCGCAGCTCATTGCGCACGGACTGCACCATCCAGACGGCAGTCGCATCGCTGATGCCAATATCCCAAACGGTGTGGACAGGTAGTGCCGGATCGTAGGGCACATGGCCAATACGCCCTTCACTAGCCGCAGCCAGCAGTTCGCTGGTGTAGATCGCGCCGTCGATGATCGTTTTCGGCTTGCCGTTCCAGATGTTTTCGTAGCCGACCGGGTCGCGGGCCAGCGTATCCAGCCGCTCAGCTTCAAGCTCAGGCGGGAACCACGGGTTGTCCGACCAGTTCACCTCCTGCACCCATGCGCCGGCAGGCGGATTCGCCACGAACCGTTGCCAAGTTTCGTCAGTCGGCAAGGCCGGGTTGAACGTGATCCAGATTTCGCTGCCAGGCTTCCGGATGGTCGGCTGCAGCACCTCCCAGCTTTTCTTGCTGACGCTCTGCGCCTCTTCCACCCAGCAGATGTCGCAACCCTCAAACGACTTGATCGAGTCAACCGTGTGGCTCATCAGGCCGGCGAAAAGAAATTGCGTACCGTTCGGGCCGCGAATCTCTGTCTCAAGGATCTGGTACACGCCGCCCAGGCCGAGCGCATTGATCTGGTCTTTCAGCAGCGCATGCACCGAGTCCTTGATCGATTTCTGCACTTCCCGCGCACACAGCACGCGGATCGGCTTCTGGGCGCCCAGCATCACCAACGCACGCGCCACGCTCCAGCTCTTGGCACTGCCACGCCCGCCATACATCACCTTGTAGCGGTTCGGCTTGAACAAGCCCTGCAGCTTGCGCGGAAACTGGACGTCCATCACTTCGGATCAACGAAGCTCACGTTGAGGCTGATCTTCTCGCCGCCAGTTGTGATGTCCGTCTGTTGCTTGTCGGTAAACATCGCCAAGTGCCGACCAATCAGCTCCAATGCCTTCAGCTTGTCGTTCGTCTTGAGCTTCATGCTGCCGCCGGCAGCGGTAAGCGTTTCCGATACCTCCGACACCAGCGCCGCCTGGTCGGCAGTCAGTTCGTCGCTTGGCTTGAGCTTCAACCCATCCGGCCCCCAGCTCATCACATCACGCGCATCGCCAAAAGCAATCTTGGCCAGCTCATTCAGCACGCGATCCTGCGTAATCTCGGTGCGCTCTTCGCGCTTCTTCATCGCCTCTTTGATGGCCTTGCCGACACCAACATTCGCTAACAGCCTACTGCCCTGCTCGTTGGCCGTCTTCTCGCTGTACCCGGCGCGAATAGCCGCTTGCGTCGCGTTCAAGTCCTTCAGGTACTCGGCAACGAAAGCAGCTTGTTTAGGCGTAAGGCTCATGGCTCCAGAAACGACAAAGCCCCGCGCATGGCAGGGCTGAAAATGACGAAAGCCCCGCAACCGCAGGGCTTCTGATGCTGTTTCCGCGCCTGGCGGATCAGTCTAGGCGCACTTATTCACAGTACAGGTTTCTTATACATGAACGCCGGTCAGGTGTCAAGCTGCAGTAGCGCCAAGCGCTCTCAGCCAATAGCGATCAGTCCAATACCAATCATGCGTCCTGTGCGTCAGCAGCATCTTGTCTGCACACTCTGCGCTGATCCCCATGCGTGCGGCGGCTTGCTGGATGGCTGGTGATGGTGGACTGGCGCGCGTGATGATGCGCAGCGGCTCAAATTGCCCGACTTCACATTCTACGTCAACATGGACATAAGGCTGCGCCCGTAGCATCTTATTCAACTCAACAAGCTCCCAAAATCGCTCCTTAATCAACTCCATTGACACCCTCCCACAACTGATCATCGTATGGATTGACGTGTCGCTTGGCCTCGTCGCACGGATGACGCGGCACGCTGTCAACCCACTCCGATCCGTCATGCCAGGCCGGGAAGTACACCCTGCGCTCTGTCCATGCGGTAAACGGTTTGCCTTCGACAGGGCCATATCCGGCATAAAACAGCGCGTCCAACTCTTCGTCGCTCAACGTGCATTGCAGAATGTCCGTCATGGACTCGCCCTGCTTGGTCAGCTCTGCGGTCAGTAGTTCGCGCCAGCTGCTCAGATCCTCAGTTGACATTGATCCATCCTTTTGTGTGCATGGCTGATTCTACCTTTGCCAACCCTCGCTGCTCTATCGCATCCAGCATCAGCTCGGCCTGCTCAACCATGCGCCTGAACGCATTGCGCGGAATGCCATAGTCTTTGCCGATGGCATCAACGTTGATCGCGCCCTGGCCGTCGATGCGCAGCTGCCGCATCACGTAATCCCGATCATGCGGGCGCAGCAGCCACCGGTGGCAGACTTCGATTGCCGGCGCCTGCCCCATATCGTCCACGTTGATTTGATCGTAGAGCGTGCGCGCCGTGGCCTGGCGCTCGATGCTGTCCAGTGTGCGCCGGCCCATCACCACCAATCGCGCCACCGGATCACCACGCAATGCCTCCTCGGCCACGCGGTAGATCATCTGAGCCTGCGCCCGCAGCGATGCAGCCCGGTCGCCGGGCAGTCCGCCACGCGCATCTTTCATGCGTCCGAGCTGTGACTTGGTTGACTCATCGCCAGCCAGTGATTGCGCGGCGAACGCCCAGTGCAGCGCATGCTCGGCGCTCATCCAATTCTCCCGCAGTCTCATCGCTTCACCTCGTCACTCTGGTTGTTCTGGAAAACCGTCAGATCGGTGATGGTCACCACGGCGCACGGCGTGGCCGCATAGCGCTTGCGAAACACCAGGTCCACAGCCTGGGCGTCGTCCTTCCATGCGATCCCGTTCAGCGCATCGCTGATGGCCTTGGCCACATTGTCGGCATCGGGCTTGCCCGTCGGCATGATCTCGCCGGCCAGGGCGGCGGCCTGCTTCTTCTTGCTCCAGCTGGCCGGGATCTGCACGAAGGCATCAATGCGCAGCTGCACCGGACCAATCAACAGCGCTTGGTCACCAATGGCCTGGCGCGCAAACAGCGCGACGCGGTTTTCGTAGCTCGCCGTCTTTTCGTCAGTGTGCATGCGGATGCCGGCGCCAACCCGGACCGCGCGTGGCCTGCCCTTGCCACGGACTTCGCCGGGCACCGTAAACTGCATCATTGGCTTCCCTCCTTGCATTCAATCAGGCCGCGACGGAACAGCTCGCGCAGCGTCAGCACAATCGCCCGATCCATCAGCGCTCGGCGCTGCTCGCGATCCAGCTGTTTGCCGTTGTCAATTTCGTGGTGGCATTCGGAGCAGATGGCTGCAGCCAGCGCATCATCCGTCTTCTGCCCGCGCCCCTTGCCCTCGTTGCGGTGCGCTGCCTGGACGCCATAGCGCCCACAGAGCACGCAGTTTTCGATTGCATGGACAGCCGATAGCCATGTCGAGGATTTGCGCGGCATGGTCTTGGGTATTGCCTTGTGAGTAGCAGTTTTGCTAGCTTGCACGGCAATACCCTTAGCACTACATGCCTGCTGCCAGGCCGGGCGCGGAACAATCTTGCTCGGCGCGCTCATGGACCCACCTCGAACAGCACGCCCAGCTCGCTCGCCGCATCGGCCTCGACCCGCTGCATGTACTCGCTGAACTCGGCCACGGTCATTTCCGTGGTGCTCTTGCGCCGGGTCACCACTTCGCCATTCGGCAGGGTCATGTCCTCGCACACGCCGAACTTGCGCGCGTAATGCTCGTGCCAGACCTCGGCGCTGTACTGCCGGCCAGCCACCCAGGCTTGCTGCGCGATCGGCTGCAACACGGCCTTCCAGTAGCGCCGGTTCTGCTCGTTGTTGCGCTTCTTGTCGGCGGTCGTGACGATCAGCATCAGCGGCTTTCCGGATGCGATGGCCGCTTTCGCGTTCTGCCGGATGAACGCCATAAAGGCCTGCCACACGCTGGGCTGGTTCAGGATGAATTCACGCTGCATTGTTTGCCCCCTCTTCCCATCCATCCGGCTGATACCGGCCATCCTGTTCATCGCACCACTGCTGGCACGCCGCTTCGCTGCGCCACTTCTTGGCCTGATCGCGGCAGCTGGTCAGCGGGTAGCGGGTGTACTTCCCCGCCCACCAGGCGCACCGCGTTGACCGGGCCAGCCAGATCATGCGGCGCGACCCTGCCGCTCATTGGCTGCCTGCACGCCCTGAATCTGCTTGAGCGCCAATTGCGCGGCCGGCTGCAGGCGCAGCATGGCCGATGGCTCAACGCCACCGCTGTACGTCAGTCGGCATTTCGCGGTATCGCCAATCGGGATTGGTGGTGCGATGCGCTGGCCGGCGCCGGCATTCGCTACCTCGAACGCACCAGTCAGCACCTTCGGCCACTCGGCGGGCGGCGTGAACACCATCGCCTGATAGCGCTTCTCAAAGCGCCCCTGCAGAAAGGTGAGCTCGTCAACCGGCGTGGCGCACAGCTCCGGCCATGAGCCGAGTCCGTCCAGCGCGGCATGGATCAAGGGGTCATCGAACACCACGGAATCACCGCCGCCGACACAGCGCATGGCCTTGTCCACCTTCGCCCAGGCTTTAGCAGCGCGGGTCTGGCTGCCGCCATCGACGTAGCGCACTACGTCTGCCGGCTTCGGCATGAACTGGCCGGTGTCCGGGTTGAGCGCATGGGCGTTGAAAGCGCGGCGAATGTCGGCCAGCTCGTACTGCTGCAGGGCGCTCCAGTAAATCGCCATGAATTGCGGGCTGGCAACCTTGCCGTACAGCTCGCAGATGCCGCCCATCAGCTCGAAAAAATGGGCCTGGTCATGTGGGGTCATGCAGGAACTCCGGCCTGGTTGATCAAGCGCATCGCCTCTTGGGCAGATGCCATGTTGTGGTCGTACAGCGAGGGCTTGCCATGTCGCGACATGGCAGCAGGGGAAGCCCTCGGCTGCACCGGCAGTCGCATGTCGGCCATGATCGGCAGCAGGTAGCCAAGGCCAATGCGTTCGCCAGGCTTGCGATCCTTCGCAGTCTGCACGGCAGCCAACCAGTCGGCATCCGGCTGCTGCATGGCTTCGGCGGCGCTTTGCATTCGGCATTGGGCGGCAGTCGCCTCGATGCCGTTTTCTCGCAGCAGCTTGCAGACGACGATTTCGCGGTCAGGCGGCGCGGCAGCGCTTTCCGATTCGCACAACACTGGTTCAGGTTGCCACTGCGCTTCTGGAGATGGAGATGGAGATGGAGATGGAGATGGAGATGGAGCAGAGCTAGTAGCATGCTGCTGGTCTGCTGCTAGCATGCTACTAGCAGAATCTGCACTTTCCACAGTGAGATGCTCAGCAGAAGTGTCGCCTGCTGTGCCATTGCTGTAGCCAAGCTGTGCGGCATAGTCCGGCATGCGCTCAGCAGCACCGGCCCTGCCGTGATGTTTCACCAGTGCATTCCAGCGCGCCTTTTCCTTGCGGCTGTGCGCGTCCGATGCCCACGGGTTGTGCTCACGCCAATCATGAATACTGCGCGCCCCTTCCTCGCCCTCAAGGAAGCCAACCTCGACCAGCGCGGCGACGAACGCACCTTCGGCGCCAGACCAGTCGATGGCCAGCTCAATATCCTCATCGCTCAGGCCCGTCAGTTCGCCAGTGCTGCGGTGCTCGGCAGCCCATAAAAACAGGCAGACCAGACGCCACGCGCCTTCATAG
The DNA here is from genome assembly GCF_000428145.1 of Chitinilyticum litopenaei DSM 21440. Classification (GTDB taxonomy): domain Bacteria; phylum Pseudomonadota; class Gammaproteobacteria; order Burkholderiales; family Chitinibacteraceae; genus Chitinilyticum; species Chitinilyticum litopenaei. The sequence continues at coordinate 8,501 of NZ_KE386630.1, forward strand.
CCGACGCGGCGGATCAGCTTCTTGGTTTTGGGGTGAGCGGCAATGCCGGTGCAGATGCGGGCATCATTCATCTCGCCACTCCGGGCAAACAGACGCGCGCATCTTCTTTGCCCCCGCGCAAAACGCGTGACACGCATCGTTACTGCCGACGAACAGCACCATTTCCAGGCGATTGGCATAGGCAACCCGATCCCCTTCAAGGTGGGCTGCAAATGCGCGGCGATGCTCTTTCTGCAACTGCGCAACCGGGATAACCGAAAAGACGCCGCTCAATCCAGTGGCATCCGGGATGAAGGTGGTTGCCCACAATTCATGCTTCATAATCAGGCTCCGAGATAGCGCAACAGCAGAGCCGTGCCGCGCAACGTAATTTCATGTTGATAAATTCCATCAACCTTTCCGGTGTACTGCAGCAACCCGCGACGAGTCAGGCCACTCAAAGGGAGTGGCGATGCCAGGCAGGCCCGTCGCCGATCAGCCTGGTGTGCAAGCAGCAGCCAGTTCCGGGCCGCAGAAAAGCGACAATTCGGCGTTGCGCCGGCGAATGCCTCAACCAAACGCAAATCAGCAGCAGCGTTGTTCGGCGTCGCATTGATCAAGGTCAGCTTGAGTTCTCTAAAAAGCTTGCGTAGCATTTGGATTGGCTCCTACCTAGCCAGATTGCTCTGAGTGCCTGCCAGCGCTCAGGCCGGAACCCCGCCCAGTGCGGGGTTTTGTGTTTGCAGAAAGCGGATCAGCCCACTCAGGACGGATAGCCGATCAGTAAGCGCCTCGGACGGTTCGGCTGCCAGCCGCGCTCGCGTTTCCTCTGCGATGCTTTCCAGCTCCACCACGGCGCGCTCAACGTGCGCATGACTCAGCAGCCGGCCCGCGCGGGCCAGCGCTTCAAGCTCATCGAATTCACCCGGGCAGCTCACAGCATCCCCTCCAGCGCTGCCCAACAAATCCCGCCCTCCTCATCGCCGGCACGGTAATGCGGTCGGCCAAGCAGCTCTGTGGCTTGCTGCGCGCGCAGCATGACCGGCGCGTCCAGCGTGACTGACTCACCGCGCTGCAGCTGAGCCAGCTGCTGCTGCGCACTGAAGATTTCCAGCGTCACCAGCGCGGCTTTCACATCACCGGCTTTCGTGTCGTTCTGCCGCGCCGCCTCGGCGCCGTAGCGGGCCAGCCGCAGCAGTGCCCGAAACACCTCCTCATCAACGATGCGCAGCGCATGATGACGAGCCATCGTGTCGACCTGATCCAGCCGGAGCCCGCGCTCAAGATCGTAGATTTTCGATACGGTCACCTCTGCCACATCCAGATCCAGCGCCAGGGCTTTGCTGGACACGGACTGACTGCGCTCGATGACGCCACGGTGAAACTGGCCTGCGCTGGCTGGCAGGCTGTGCGTGCGTTCTTTTTTGCTCATGGGAAGAGGGTTCCGTGGGTTTGTCGGGGTCGCTTGGTTACGCTATGGGTGTCGGGCTTTGAGTCCGGCGTTACGAGATCAGGGGCGGGGTGGTTTGGAGGCAACGATTAGCTCCCGCCCGATTTGCGCAAGAAGGCCACGGCCTCAGCCCAGTCGGGTCGCAACTCTTCTACCCGAGGCCCGCCCGCCTGCTCGATTGCAACGAGCAGCGGAAGGTCTCGTGATCGTTTCCGCTTGTGAATGAGGTCAGACAAGAAACTGGCGTGCTTGCCTGTCGCGGCCGCGATTGCTGATGGCGAAAATGAGGTCTTCATGAACACCATGATAACACCATTCGGTGTTGCTTCAACCACCACACGGGGAATTCACTTTTTGGTGAACAAGTCGCACATTTCTGGGATGGACACTTCAGAAATCAGACGCCTGCGACTTCGCAGCCTCGTCGGCGATCAATTCCCTACGGCTCGGGCCCTCGCTGCTGCGATTGACAGAAAGGAACAGCAGGTAAATGACATGCTCGCTGGGCGCAAATCCTTTGGCGAACGGATAGCGCGCGACATTGAGGAAAAGCTCGGGCTTGTGCGCGGCTGGCTCGACTCAAGCGTCGATCAACTCCACCCGAGCATCCCCCCGCAGCAGGAAGCACAGCCTGCCAGCGAGGAGGTGTACGCCATGATTCCGCAGTTCAGTACGCGCGGATCGTGCGGGAGCGGCTATTACAACGACCACGTCGAAGTAGCCGGCGGAATGGCGTTCAAGAAGGATTGGCTTGCACGCAAAGGCCTGGACGAGCACAGCGCCTGCGTGATCTATGCCGATGGTGACAGCATGATGCCGACGATTGGCGACGGCGATGTGTTGCTGCTGGATCGCCGGGAAACCACGCCAGCCAACGGCCAGGTATATGCCCTGCTGGTCGACGAGGAAGTGCTGGTGAAGCGCGTGCAACGCGGCTTCGGCATGATGACGCTCCTGTCCGACAACCCAGACAAGACACGCTTCCGCGACATCATGGTGCCCGCAAATGCTGAGCTCATCGTGATCGGCAAGGTGGTGTGGCGCGGGGGTGGGTTGTAACCGCCGAGACAAATGGAACGAATATGTACGACTTAGATAATGTGATTAATGGCGTCTTGCGAGAAAGGCGATCAGAGATTGAACGACTTTTTACCTGTTCTGTTTTGGGGTACTACGCAGATATTCGTCCGGAATATTTGACCTGGTTTCGTGGCACGCTTGAGATGTGCCACAGAGCAAGCCCAGATCAAAAAACACTCGCAATTATCCTGAATACACCGGGCGGTAGCGTCGAAACCGTCGAACAGATGGTGGTAATGGTTAGGCATTTTTATGAAAAGGTAATTTTCATTGTCCCTAACATGGCCATGTCTGCCGGCACCATTTTTTGCATGTCTGGCGATGCCATCCACATGGACTATTCGTCAGCTCTCGGCCCTATTGATCCACAAGTACAATCAAGGGAAGGCCATTGGGTGCCAGCGCTTGGCTATTTGGATAAATACGAAGAAATCCTTCAAAAGTCAGCCGATGATAAATTGACAGGTGTCGAGTTCGCTATTGCTCAGAATCAGGACATGGCGTTGCTACGTAGATATGAACAGGCAAGAGACCTGTCCGTCTCTTTACTCGAAGAATGGTTAGTTAAATATAAGTTCAAAAGTTGGCAGACACATTCTTCAAGTGGCGAGGCTGTCACTGATGACGAACGAAACAGGCGCGCTCATGAAATCGCCGCCCAACTCGGCGACAACAAAATATGGCACTCCCACGCCCGCCGCCTTGGGATTGACGTTCTGCGAAGCAAGTTGCGTCTTGAGATTAATGACTATAGTGAACAAGATGATGTTAGGGGTGCGATAAACGCGTATCATGACCTGATCGCGGACTACATGGCTCAGAAAAACTGGTCGGCCTATATGGACTGCACGGGTAGATAAGAGGGAATGATCATGAGTATCAGTGAAAATTTGGAGAAAATGCTGTCTAGCCATCACTCTCTGACACCCGAGATGCAGAAAATGCAAGATCAGTACAGGCAAATGCTCAGTAGCGGCCTCATCCAGAAGCAGGTTTACGATCTACCCTTAGCCAATGGCCTTGGCCCGTCTCATTTTCAACAAACCAATGCGTTTCATGGTCGATAAGACCCTTTGCTCCCTTGCCCAAACCCGCCTCGGCGGGTTTTTCTTTATCTGCACAAGCTCTCGCACGGCACGCCATCCCCGGTAGACTTGCCGTGTGTAAACAATCTGTATACACTCTCAGCATGATCCTGTCCTTCCAGCACAAAGGTCTGCAACGCTTTTTCGACAGCGGCAGCGTCGCTGGCATCCAGCCGCACCACGCCGGCAAGCTGCGCGAACTGCTCACCGCCCTGCACGCCGCCAACAGCCCGGACGATCTGGCGCGCCCCAGTTGGCGCTACCATCGGCTCAAGGGCGAACTGGGCGAATACGCCTCACTCACGATCAACGGCAACTGGCGGCTGATTTTTCGCTGGCATGGGCAGGATGTCGAGCTGCTCGATTACCTCGACTACCACTAGGAGACCCTCATGGACATGCACAACCCCGCCCACCCCGGTGAATTGCTGGCTGGCTGGCTCACCGACCTGCATCAGACCATCAGCGGCTTTGCCCTGCACATCGGCCTGTCGCGCGTACTGCTGTCGCGCATCATCCACGGCCACGCCGGCGTCAGCGCCGATCTCGATCTGCGCCTGGCCGCCGCGCTCGGCACCACCCCCGGCTACTGGCTGCGCCTGCAAGTCCAGCACGACCTGTGGCAAGCCCGCCAGCGCGAACGCCCGCCCATCCAGCGCCTCGCGGCCTGATGCGGAGATCGCGCCATGACCGACGCGCCATCCAGCAAGACACTTGTTCCAGTACGACCGGCGATGATCGACAATGAGAGCCTGGTTTCCCGCTCACAGGCGCGCCGGCTGGCGGCCCGCTTCGAGGGATTCAAGATGGTCGTACTGGACTTCGATCAAGTTGAAGAAATTGGGCAGGCCTTTGCCGATGAGATTTTTCGCGTGTTTGCCAGTGACCATCCGGATGTGCGACTGCATACCCTGAATGCCAATACGGCGGTGCAGCGCATGATTGGCAGAGCATTAACCTAGCGCGCCGCCCTTAACCCCCAAACCAACCCGCCTACACGGCGGGTTTTTTGTTGCCCTCAGGCAGCTCAACACAACTTTAAAAATCAATAACTTATGCAAACAACACCAAAAATAACACTATTGAGTGTTGCATTTACCAACACCATTTGGTGTAATTCAACCACACCGCAGCAACACACCGCTGCCCCGCTCTTTACCACCGACACACGGAAACAAACTCTCGCCCCGCTACCTGGATGCGCGGCATGCACGGCCTACGAGTGGCACGGCATGCCGATGGCAACGGCCTTAAATCGCAGAGGAAGGGCAAGGACGAGACGGCGCCAGCCTGGGGCGCGAGATACCGGGACGAGATGGCAGGCATCCGTGATGCCTGTGTCCCGGTTCTGGACACGATCAGAACCCTTCGCTCTTGGTGCTCACGGCTAACGCTGCGGGATGGGCCTGCAGAGAGCATCAAGATCGAAGTGCCGCCACATCATTCCCCTGCGCAGGGCGGCTCTGGGCGGGAAAACGGAGCCGGTTAAACCGCCGGGGCGTGGCCCGGTCGCGCATTCCACGAAACCGCGCAGCCAGCGCGCCAGCTGATCGGCGTGTAGTCGGATGGTTGCAGCAGCGAGAGCTGGCCGTGATCCGCAGCGGTAGCGCAGTGCGGCAGAGGCTGATGAGGCTGGAGCCGTTTCAAGCACGGCAAGGTGACTGCGACCTGAAAGGCGGACTTGGCCCGCTGGGAGCCTATCCCAGCGCCAACACGCAGCACAGTTCTGGCCCGCTCCGGACGGGAGGCATGATCTGCCGAGCTGTGCGCCGTGTTGGTCAGCCGTACGCCGGGGGTTCTCGGCGGGCAACATCGTGAAGCGCAGTAGCAGGAAGGGTGGAGGTGCACCGAAGCCCGGAGGCTCGTGATCTGCGCGTGCTGGGGTAGAGTCCAGCGGCCAGCAAGCGCTACCCGGCGCGTTACCAACGGGCGCGGCGCCAACCGCGTTACCAACCACGCTGCTCGCAGCGTCCTGCCTGCTCACCGTAGATGGTCAGCCGATTGCAATCGCTGACGAGTAGGCAGGACGGTGCGTGCAGCACCAGTGAGTTATCAACTCCTCATCCTCCTGTGCCCTGCCCCGGTTCGCCCGCGGCGGGGCTTCTTTTTGGAGAAGCGCCATGAACGCACCACTCCCCGGGCAGGCCTTGTTCGACCTGGCCGCGCCGCCCGATTTCAGCAGCCCCGCCGCCGATGCCGCGTATTGCCAGCAGGCCGACGAGTACCAAGCCGACCCGCTGGCCGGTGCCGGCTTCATCGCTGGCGAATTCACCGCCGAGTGCGAGCGCATCCTCACCCTGCTCGACACCGACCCGGCCTGTGCCGCGGCGGAATGGGCTGCACTCAAAGACCGTGCTTTCACCACCTGGAGCGAGCGATGCACGCACTGATCAGCCTCTGGCACAACGACGGCCCGCTGGCCGACTTCACCGCCGCCGCGCGCGCCGCCGGCTACCGCGTCACGGCCGATTACGACCGCATCAACCACATGCCGCGCCTTGCGCGCATCCACTAAGGAGCAACGAAATGGACAAGCAAGAACTGGAAGAGCTGCTGGTCACGCTGTTTCTGTGCGCACTGGTGCTGCTCGGCTACCTGGCCGTGAGCTGGCTGGACTGGCAAGCGAAGGAAGCGGCGCTGCAGCAGGCCGCGCAGGCGCAGGCGAACGGTTCGCGGGGTGGGAAATGAGCGACCAACAACACACGCCGGAGCCTTGGATTGGAATGACCGATGGGAAATTCAGCCATGCGCATGAATGGGAACTGGAATGTCTTAGCGAATTTGCACTATCGACTGGCACAGCCCCAATTACCGCAAATGGCAAAGTGATTGCATTCGTCGTTACCGAAAACTATTTCAGCGGCGGCAAGGAAGAACTGATTGCCAACGCACGCCGCATCGTGGCCTGCGTGAATGCGTGCGCTGGCCTGGGCACGGACAACCTTGAGAACAACATACCCCTCAAGGAGGGGCTGCATGGCTTGAATCAGCGTATCCGCGATGCAGAGGCGCAGAGCGACACACTGCTAGCGGCGTTGAGGAGAATTGCCGATGGCAGCTTTCATGATCAATTTGAGGTTGCGGAGCTTGCACCGTACATGCGCGAGATAGCCCGCGCCGCAATCGCCAGCGTGGAGGGTAAATCGTGACCCGCCCGCTCACCCTGCAGCAGCGCCTGCACTTCCATGCCGCCATCGCCAGCGACAAGGCCAAGCGCGAATCGCTGAAAGTGACAACGACACGGCAGGATCGCGCCAATGCAGCCGCCCGGCGCGAGCTGGAGTATCAGCGGGACCTGCGCCGGGGCGGCCATGCCTGAGCGCCACCACTTCCACCTCGACGGCTGGCCAATCTCCGCCTCCGGCCCCTACCCCGAAGCGCTCGCGATTGCCGAGCGCTTTTTTCTGATCAAGTTTGGCCGGCTGCCGCGCGTTGTGGCGCCGGCTTAGGAGGATGCGATGAACGCACCTTTAGTGGGATGGCAAGGCGCATCAGTAAAGCATGACGCCAAAATGCACCCGACTTTGCGCGGGCACCTGAATGTGCCGCACGAGCAATACCACGGCGGCCCTGGCATTTCCAAATCCAAGCTGGATGAATTTGCAGTTTCCCCGCGGCATTTCTGGCTGCGTTACGAGCAAGAACAGCCGGCGCCCGAAGAAAAGAGTGAGGCGCTTGTTATTGGCGCGGCATCGCACTGCGCGGTGCTTGAGCCTGACCTTTTTGCTGCTCGCTACATTGCCGAGCCTGAGAATGCGCCCAAGCGACCAACCAAGGCGCAACTGGACGCAAAGAAGCCGAGCGATACCGCGCTGTACTCCATCGAATACTGGCGTGAACTTGCAGACGCGCACATCGACAAAATCATCCTGACAGCAAGCCAATATCAAGAATGCCTGCAGCTGCGCGACTGCGTGTGGAATGAGCCATCTGCTGCCAGTCTGCTCAAGTATGGAGTGGCCGAACAGTCATTCTATGCCGAGGACCCGCTGACCGGATTGCTGCTCAAGTGCCGGCCTGATTTTTTGACCGATGGCGGCATGTTTCTTGACCTGAAGTTTGTGCGTGACGCATCGCCAGGCGGTTTTGGCCGCGCGTGCGCGAATGATCGCTATGACGTGCAATCCGCGTTTTACCCCGAAGTGGCGCAGATGGCCGATGCACCAGTAGACCCTGACGTATTCGCTTTTATCGCCGTAGAAAAAAACCCTTACGGCCCGGTCTGCGCAATTTATGTTGCCGATGTGGAAATGCGAACGTCTGGCAGCAACAAATGGCGGAGCGAAGTATCCCGCCTTGCTGAGTGTTACCACTCCGGAAACTGGCCAGCCTATACCCCGGAGCCAATGCCGATCCGTTTCCCTAATTATGCAAAGGTGCTTTGACATGACGACCGAACAAGCCCTGAAATCCGTAGCAGGAAGCCGCGACAAACCTAAATCGCTCAAGGAGCAACTGGTAAGCCCCCAATTCAAGACCCAGTTGGCCCTGGCGCTACCCAAGCACATGAACAGCGAACGCATGGCGCGCATCGCTTTGACCGAGATTCGCAAGGTGCCGAAGCTGGCCGAATGCAATCAGGCGTCTTTTATGGGCGCCATTATGGTTTGCGCCCAGCTTGGACTTGAACCAGGCTCCGCCCTTGGTCACGCCTACATTTTGCCGTTCGACAAACGGCAGAGAGTCGGCGGGCAATGGACAACCGTCGATACCGAGGCCCAGCTGATTATCGGCTATCGCGGGATGATCGACCTGGCGCGTCGCTCCGGACAGATTCTGTCTCTGGAGGCGCGCGCAGTCTTTTCCCGTGACAAATTCGAAGTGCGGTTTGGCCTCGACTCGACGCTGATCCACGAGCCTGACTGGGAAACCGCAGATCGTGGGGAGCTGCGCTTTGTATATGCGGTGGCCAAGCTCAAGGATGGTGGCGTGCAGTTTGAAGTGATGAGCCGGGCAGATGTGGAGAAGATTCGCGCCCAGTCCAAGGCCAAAGATAACGGCCCGTGGGTGACACACTTCGAAGAAATGGCGAAGAAAACAGTGATTCGCCGTCTGTTCAAATACCTGCCTGTGTCTATCGAGCTGCAAACTGCAGTAGGCATTGATGAGCGCGCAGACGAAGGCATTGGGCAAGACCTTGGCGATTTTCTGCAGGGCGAATATGCCGTTGTTGATCCCGTAGAAGTAACCGAGCCCATCAGCCAGAGCGAACAGCCCCAGCAGGCCGTGCGCGATTTTGTTGATGAAATGGAGCAACAACAATGACCACCGAAATCGCAGAAGTGCAGGAAAAAGAACAGACCGCCCTTGTGGTTATTGAGTCGCTGGCAATTCGTGATGTGCTCAAGGATGCAGAAAAAACAGCACAGCTGATCGATGAAGTTCGCAGGCTGGCAACCAGCTACGTTGCTGATGTAACAACAGCTGACGGACGCAAGACTCTTCGCTCGCTGGCGGTCAAAGTTGCACGCACAAAAACATACCTTGATGACATGGGCAAGGAATACGTGGCGGAGCTCAAGGACTTGCCGCGCCTGATTGACGGCAACCGCAAGGCGATACGGGAGTCGCTGGACTTGCTCAAAGAGGAAGTGCGCAAACCACTGACCGAATGGGAGGCCGAGCAAGAGCGAATCGCCGCTGAGAAGAAAGCCGCCGAAGAGGCTGCGGCCCTGGCCGAGCGTATCGAGCTGGATTGGGAGCTGGCCGATCTGATGAACCGCGAATTTGACCGGCAGCGCGCCGAGGCCGAAGAACGCGCCGAGCAAGAGCGAAAAGAGCGCGAGGCGCGCATTGCCGCCGAAGCGGCGGAACGTGCAAAGCGCGAAGCAGAAGAGAAGGCTGCACGTGAGAAGGCAGAGGCAGAGCAACGAGCTGCCGAGGCCAGACTTGCCCAAGAGCGCGCCGAGCGTGAGGCGGAAGAAGCAAACAAACGCGCAGCCGAAGCCGAGCAGCGAGCGGCGCGCGAAGCCGAAGAGGCTGCGCGAAAAGCCTGTGAAAAGGCCGAGGCCGAAACGGCAGAAAGACAGCGGCGCGAGGCGGCGGAAGCCCAGGCGCGCGAACAAGACAAGCAGCGTCGGGCGACTGTGCATAACGACATGCTGGCCGACTTGCAAGACTACGCGAACTTGTCCGAGGCTCAGGCAAAAGAGGTTGTTGTTGCGCTCGCTCGAAAGCAAGTCCGTCACGCCTCGATTGCCTACTAACCCACCAGCCCCGCTCACGCAGCGGGGTTTTTCATGGAGAACCACATGCAACAACTTCAACTTCCGCCGCTCAACGAGGGCGAAATCTACGTCGGCGCCATCGGCGATCAGTCCGGCGATGTCTACCACCTGATCCTTTTGCCCGGCGACCACGACGAGGACGATTGGCAGGCCCAGATGGACTGGGCCAAGTCCATCGGCGGCGATCTGCCCAACCGCATCGAGCAGGCCATGTTGTGGGCCAGGCTCCGCGATCAGTTCCAGGAAAACTGGTACTGGAGCAACGAAACACATCATCGCGACGCCGGCTGCGCCTGGTATCAGTACTTCCACGGCGGCTACCAGAGCAGCCTCCACAAGGGCTACGCGCTCCGCGCGCGTGCCGTCCGCAGATTGCCCATTTAACCCTTCATCCATTTGAGGTGTGCAATGCCCATCACGCTCGAAAGTATTCAGGCCAAGCAAGACGAACTGGCCGCCATGATTGCAGCCCTTCAGGGGCAGGTGAAATTCGAAGCCATGTTCCCGATCGAGGTTTCGGCTCCGCAGCTCCCGATAACAATCTAGTGGTCGTGCACGTTGCTGTGCGAGGACGGCAAAACCAAGTACCACCTGATCTTGCTTCCCGGCGACAGCGATAGCGCCGAGTGGCAGGAGCAGATGGACTGGGCCAAGTCCATCGGCGGCGATCTGCCCAACCGCATCGAGCAGGCCATGTTGTGGGCCAGGCTCCGCGATCAGTTCCAGGAAAACTGGTACTGGAGCAACGAAACACATCATCGCGACGCCGGCTACGCCTGGTCTCAGGACTTCAGCTACGGCCACCAGGGCAACGACCGCAAGAGCAGCGCGCTCCGCGCGCGTGCCGTCCGCAGATTGCCCATTTAACCCTTCATCCATTTGAGGTGTGCAATGCCCATCACGCTCGAAAGTATTCAGGCCAAGCAAGACGAACTGGCCGCCATGATTGCAGCCCTTCAGGGGCAGGTGAAATTCGAAGCCATGTTCCCGATCGAGGTTTCGGCTCCGCAGCTCCAGCCCGGCGAGAAGTGGGCGTGCACGTTGCTGTGCGAGGACGGCAAAACCAAGTACCACCTGATCTTGCTTCCCGGCGACAGCGATAGCGCCGAGTGGCAGGAGCAGATGGACTGGGCTGTCGAACAAGGCGGCGATCTGCCGGACTGCGTCGAACAGGCTGTGCTGTTCAAGTACCTGCCCGACGAGTTCAAGAAGGAGGCGTACTGGAGCAATACGCAGCACGCCACAGACGCCGGCTACGCCTGGTATCAGAACTTCAGCTACGGCACCCAGGGCATCAACCGCAAGTTCACCGCGCTCCGCGCGCGTGCCGTCCGCCGCATCCCGGTGAGCGACCGTCATGGCAACGATTGAAAGCCTGCTGCGAAAAACCACCCCGGCTGGCGACTGCCAGGAGTGGGCCGGCTACATTGCCAAATCAGGCTATGGCCTGGTTTGGCATTCCGGCAAAACGCGGCAAGTCCACAGGGTTAGCTATGAGTTGCACAAGGGGCCGATTACCGACGGACTGCACGTCATGCACATCTGCGACAACCGGAAGTGCATCAACCCTGGCCATTTGGTTCTTGGCACGCGGGCCGACAATATGGCCGACATGATTGCCAAGAAACGCGATGTCAAAGCAAAGGGGGTCAGCCATCCCAATGCCAAGCTTAGCCCTGAGATTGCGGCGGAAATTCGAAGGCGCTACATCCCCTATGACCGCACCAACGGCTCGTCCGCCCTGAGCAGAGAGTTTGGCGTATCGCAGGGAGCCGTGTACGCGTGCATTCGCGGTGTAACGTGGCAACCGCCCGTGAGTGCGCCTCTTGTCGGCGTGACGCAATTGGCCTATGCTCCTTTCGTTGCGGTCAATCCCGCAACCGGGCGTGGAAACCCGGATTTAGCAAAGGCGCACCAGCGCCGCACGGCGCTTTTTTGTCGCCGTTGATTTGGCAATGGTGCGCGCATGGCTCTCCAATGGGTGGGCTGTGTGGGCAGCTTCGGCTGGCCGGTTCCTTTGCTCCGGTATTTCCACCCCGCACAGTCCCGCCCCCCTTCCGTGGAAAGAAGGGGGCGGGTTAAACCCAGCAAAGGAGTATTGCCATGAACACCACGCAACTCGTTCCCGTTTTCACCGCCGAACTGAACGGCACCCCCGAACAGCTCTGCAACGCCCGCGACCTGCACGCCACGCTGCAAGTTGGGCGTGACTTTTCCAACTGGATTAAAGACCGCATTGAGCAGTATGGCTTTGTCGAAGGCGAGGACTATTCGCCGGTTTTGGCGAATAGGTCTGACGGCAAGCCCGGCAAGGGGCGCACTGACTACCACATCACCCTCGACATGGCGAAGGAACTGGCCATGGTCGAAAACAATGAGATGGGCCGGCAAGTGCGGCGCTATTTCATTCAGATCGAGCGCGAGGCAAAGAAAGCCGGCGTCGAGCTGCCGCTGTTCATCACCCCCGCCCAGCAACGCCAGTTGCAGGACGCCATCGCCGCCCGCTTCCCGGACGGCAAGCAGCGCCCGTATGCCTGGAGCCGCTTCAACAAGCACTTCCAGCTGGGCAGCTACAAGCAACTGCCCGCCGACCAGTGCGACGAAGCCCTGGCCTACATCGCCCAGATGCCCAACAGCGACGGCAGCCCGCGCCCCGGCGAACTGAACGAGTACGCCATGGCGCAGCTGCAGAGCGCCCGCTTCTGCCTGCACTTCAACGAACAGGGCCGCATGCTGCTGATGGACATCCCCGCTGACGCCGTGATGGTGACGGCGCAGCAACTGCCCAAGCTGCTGGCCGACCCCGGCTGCGCCGCGTTCCGCAGTGCCGACATGCCCGACATCATTGCCGCCGCTGCAACCCGGCTCAAAAAAGCCGCCTGATACACACAACCCTATCGCCATGCAGGCTTTTATTATCAAAGCCTGCAGTCGCATACCCAACCAAGCCCGCCACATCGCGGGCTTTTTCACGCCCACGATAATGAGGACTCCCCATGCTCTGGTTCCGCAACCTGCAAATCTACCGCCTCAATCCCGACCACGGCATGAGCGCCGACAGCATCCGCGCCAGTCTGGAGAAAAAGCCCTTCGTCCCCTGCGGGAGCATGGACATGAACAGCGCCGGCTGGATCGCGCCGGCCAAGCACCGCCCGGACGATCTGATCTACACCCAGCAGGACGCCGTGCTGGTTGCGCTCAAGACCGAAACCAAGCTGCTGCCCGCCATCGTCATTCGCCAGGAAGCCGACGAGCGCATCCGCCACATCGAGGAAGAGGAAGCGCGCAAGGTCGGCCGCAAGGAAACCCGCGAAATCCGCGAGCGCGTCGCCGAGGAGCTGCTGCCGCGGGCCTTTGCCAGGCAGGGCGTACAGCGCGCGATCATCGACCTGCAGAACAATCTGGTGCTGGTGGAAAGCGCCTCCGCCAGCCGCGCCGAGAACCTGCTGTCCGACCTGCGTGAAGCGCTGGGCAGCCTGCCGACACGCCTGCTGCAGACCAATACCACGCCACAGACGGCCATGACGATCTGGCTCGAGCACGGCGCACCGGATGGGTTCACCCTCGACGCAGACGGCGAGCTGCGTTTCCCGGGTGACGGCGGCGCGGTCATCAGCGTGAAGCGCCAGGATCTGAATGCCGACGAGGTGCGCAAGCACCTGGAGAGCGGCAAGCTCGTGACCAAGCTGGGCATGAGCTGGGACGAGCGCATCAGCTTCCAGCTCACCGAGAAACTGGAGCTCAAGCGCCTGGCCATGCTCGACGTGCTGCAGGACGACCTGAAAAACGCCGACGCCGACAGCCAGGACGCGCTGTTCGAATCGAGCTTCGCGCTGACCGTGGGCGAGCTGCGCCAGCTGGTGCCGGCGGTGATAGAAGTGCTGGGCGGGGAGTTGCCGTCATGACCACGATCAGAATTGACGTCAATATTGATGAGGTTCTCGATGAAATTGACACCGAAGACCTGATCCAAGAGTTGGAGCACCGCGCAAGACGCGGCGGGCGCGATTATCCAGGCAGCTTTGACATTGCCAGCGATGAAGAGGTTGACCGCGCGCTTGAGCTGCTGCGCCGTGCAGCCGAGCTTAATGATGCCCATTTGCTTCACGAAGCCGCGCGCGATGTCCTTTGGTGCACAAAAGGACAGCTGATCAACTGATGACCCGCCGCACCCTTATCCGAACCATCCAACGCCAGCGCCGCGCAAGCACGCTGGCGTTTTTACGAGGTAAACGCCATGAACGAACTAGATCAAGCCAAAATCCGAATTCAGCAGCTGGAAGCCCTGAATCAGGCACTGGCAGACGCGAACAAGCGCCTGTCTAACCGTGTGGTGACCATGGCCCACGATCTGCAGGAAGCCAATAACCAGCTCGACGACCTGCAACGCAGGGCGGCCTGACCGTGCCCGCACCCAAGCCCATCCCCTGCCCGGACTGTGGCGAACGCATGGAGCGCTACCGCCGGATCGACCCCGCGAACAGCCCACCGGGCTCACTGGTCCGCTGCAGCTGTGGACTGCACGCCTACGCCTGGGACAGCGGCGAGCTGGAGCGTCGCGAGCCGGGCAGCAAGAAGCGCCACCGCACCGCGGCCAAGCGCCAGAAGATGCTGGCCCTGCTCGCTACCCATCCCAAGGGCCTGACGCTGGAAGAGCTGGCGGGGCTGATGCACCGCGAGCGCGCTGGCTTCGATGGCGACATGCAAGAGCTGCACGCCGCCGGGCTGGTCCACATCAGCGACTGGCGCAGCAATGCCCAGTCCGGCATGGGCCGGCGCGCTGCAGTGTGGTCAGCCGGCGCCGGCAAGGACAAGGCCTGGCAACCGATCAAGCAAACCTACCGCCGGCACAGCGAGCACATGCGATATGGCCACGCGCTGGCCAATGCCGTGCGCCGTGCCCGCCAGGACGGAGCCAGCCGCCTGATTGTCGACGGCACGCTGATCTGGGACCGGCAGACGAAGTGGAACCCTGATTTGAGGAAAGCAGCATGACACCTGAAGAGATCAACGAGCTGCGCGAGATGGCGCAACAAGCGACGCCTCAAGCGTTCGACACCGCGAACCCGCAAGCCATCCTCGCCCTGCTGGACGAGCTGGAACGGCTGCAGTCCGAGCTGCGTGATTCGACAACGCTTGTTTTTGATCTGACCGCAGAGCGCGACGATCTGGCTGCGAAGCTGGCCGCGCTGGAGCAGCAGGAGCCGGTGGCATATGTGTCTGATGCTGTAGCGTTCACACTAAAACTGAAATCCAACCATGCCACCGCAATCAGCACGCTTATTTCATGCAATGCGCGAGGAGATGCAACTGTCCCACTCTACGCCGCCCCCATCCCCGCGCCCGTGGCCGACGAGCGCGAGGCGTTTCTGCTTGGTGGACGCCGCTTCAAAGTCAGCCGGCATAGCCCGGTTGACTACGGGATCAGCGGTCTACCGGCGTCGCTTAACGGCCAGTGGATTGCGCTTGTTGACGCCACCAACGACGTACACATGCAAGCCCGCGCCGCCCTGCAACCGGCGCAGAGTGCGTAGACGCTGACCTCCGGGTACTTCGCGTATGACAGTGACAACGGTTTCGAGCTTTTTGATACCTCCGAAAAGCAAAAAGCTGGGCGCAAACGACACTGGACGACTTCCGCAACGATGCGCGAAGTGACGGCGAATGGCATGACGATGTGGATAGCATCCGATGGGGTGTTGTACTTGGCAAGATCGAAGAAATCGAGCTGCCGGATGATGGATATGACGGCAGCCAAGGCTTAGCGGGATACAGCAAGCCGGTTGATTACATGCTGGTCGATTGTGCGCAGCCTGCGCAACCGGCTGCCGTGCCTGTTGATGAACAAGAGCCTGCTGCGTATCTGCACCGCATGGAAAAAACCACGGAGCTATCATTCTGGGGTGAGGACGCAGAATGCACAGGGCGCAAGGACTGGATTGGATGTGCCCCGCTATTCCTTCACCGCGACAAAGGCTATCTAGCCTCATTCGCGCAACCGTCTGCCGTGCCGGATGGGTGGCAGATTGTGCCGAAAGAGCCGACGCCAGAAATGGTGCGCGCCGCCGACGATGTGAACGAATGCGAGCGCAAGGAATTCAAGGCGAATGCTGTACCGGGCGACGCTTGGGGGCACATCACATTCGCCTGCGCATACCGCGCCATGCTCGCCGCCGCACCGCAGCCCGACAACAAGGAGAACGGCAATGCTGAGTGATGAACAAATTTGCCAAATCGCGAAGCATTGCCGTGCCGTGGAGGGCGAGAATTTTCTTCCTGTAACCTTCGCCCGCGCCATCGAAGCAGCCGCCCGCCGTGAGCGCGTCGCGCGCGTCACTAGCAAGGCTGCCCCATGAGCTTGCTTTTCCCCCGTTGCTTGGGCTACAGTGCCGGTGTCACGTTCAATAGCGTGACCGGGCGTGGAAACCCGGATTTAGCACAGGCGCACCAGCGCCGCACGGCGCTTTTTTGTCGCCGTTGATTTGGCGCAAGTGCGCGCATGGCTCTCCGATGGGCGGGCTGTGTGGGCAGCTTCGGCTGGCCGGTTCCTGTGCTCCGGTATTTCCACCCCATGCAGTCCCGCCCCCCTTCCGTGGAAAGAAGGGCGCGGGTCAATCCCAGCCAGGAGTATTGCCATGACCACTTCCGCACCCGCTGTTCCCGCTGTATTCAACTTTGCCGACAACCTGCCGTTGCGCGTTACCACTGACGAGCACGGCGAGCTGTGGTTTGTTGCCGCCGATGTTTGCGCGGCAATAGAAATTCAGAACGTCACTCAGGCCGTGGCTCGGCTTGATGAAGATGAGCGGTCTATGTTCAACATAGGTCGTCAGGGTGACGCCATTCACGTCAACGAATCAGGCTTGTACTCGCTGATTCTCGGCAGCCGCAAGGCCGAAGCCAAGAAGTTCAAGAGGTGGGTTACATCTGAAGTCCTGCCCACCATCCGCAAGACCGGCAAGTACGAAGTCCCGCAGGCGCCGACCATCACCCCCGCCCAGCAACGCCAGTTGCAGGACGCCATCGCCGCCCGCTTCCCGGACGGCAAGCAGCGCCCGTATGCGTGGAGCCGCTTCAACAAGCACTTCCAGCTCGGCAGCTACAAACAACTGCCCGCCGACCAGACCGACGAAGCGCTGGCCTACATCGCCCAGATGCCCAACAGCGACGGCAGCCCGCGCCCCGGCGAACTGAACGAGTACGCCATGGCGCAGCTGCAGAGCGCCCGCTTCTGCCTGCACTTCAACGAACAGGGCCGCATGCTGCTGATGGACATCCCCGCTGACGCCGTGATGGTGACGGCGCAGCAACTGCCCAAGCTGCTGGCCGACCCCGGCTGCGCTGCGTTCCGCCGCGCCGACATGCCCGACATCATCGCCGCCGCCGCAACCCGGCTCAAAAAAGCGGCGTAATACCCAGCACCCCACCAGCCTGCAGCCTTTCCAGTGAAATGGCTACAGGCGGATACCCACCACCCCGCCGCGCGCGGGGATTTTTACGCCCGGAGCGTCCATGACCACCCACACCCACCAAGCCCGCGTCTATCTGGCGCAGGCCCGGCACGTTCGCATCAAGCAGCCACAGCATCAGGACTGGTACTGGACGCTGATCGGCTGGGCGGCGAAGTGCCGGCGGGCGGCGATGACGCCTGAACCTTCCGGAATTTCCGGAGAGTTGCCCGCGCAGCTCGAACTGTTTTGAACACCAGCCCGCAGCAGCGGGCTTTCTCTTGGAGGCAGCAATGCGAATCACCCTGACTGAATGGGCGCGGCGCAACTTCGACCCGCCGCCGACGCGGCAGACGCTCTACAACTGGCGCGAGGCTGGGTTGATCAACCCGGCGCCCAAGTTCATCGGCCGCAGCTACTGGGTGGAAGAGGATGCGCAAGTCATCGGAGCGCGTACCTGCGCCCCGAAAAAGAAACGTAAACTGGAGGGCAAGGCAACTCGCCTTGTTGATCGGATTGGCTGAAATGGTTGGAAGGCGGCAGAGGGCCCGACGCAATTGGCCGGACTACCTCATTGCAAGGAAGAAGGCGCAAGGGCTGTACTACTACTGGCGCGACCCGCGCACCGGCAGGGAGTACGGCCTTGGCTATGACTTTGCCGAGGCCGCCAGCCAGGCGCGCGAAGCAAACAGCGCCATTCTGGCTGAGCGCCAGGCTCCCGTTGCCAGACTGGCGGACCGGCTGTCCGGCCAGAACGGGCAGACAATGGCGGAGTGGCTGGACAAGTTCGATGCCATCCTGCTGCGCAGACCCGGCAAGCGCGGCATGGAGCGCAGCCCCAACACACTCAAGACCGACCGCAGTCGCATCAAGCACCTGCGCGAGCACTTCGGCGAGGCCCTGCTTGCCGGCATCACCACCAAGCACTGCAACGACCTGATCGAGCGCTTCATCGCAGAGGGGAAGCAGCGACAGGCGCAGTCGATGCGCTCATTCATGATCGACTGCTTCAGTGAGGCTGAGGCGGCAGGCTGGATCCCGCGCGACAGCAATCCCGCATCCATCACCCGGGCCCCGCAGGTCAACGTCAAGCGCGCGCGGCTCACGCTCGAGCAATTCATGGCGTATCTGGACCAGGCGAAGTCAGGCTATCCGTGGCTGGTTCACGCCCTGCAGCTCGCAATCCTGACCGGACAGCGCATCGGTGATGTGAGCAACATCAAATACAGCGATGCACATGACGGCTTCCTCCATGTTGTGCAGGACAAGGAGGGTCACAAGCTACGCATCCCGTTGGCTCTTGGGCTGCCGCAGATCGGGCTGACCATCGAGCAGGTTATCCAGTCCAGCAGGCGCTTCGGAGTCGTCGGCAGCAAGTACGTCCTGCACCATACCGTGGCGCGCACGCTCTGCAAGCGCGGTGATCGAGTGCATGAACAGGCCATCAGCAAGGCCTTCTTGCGGCTCACGCAGAAGATCAGTGACGAGCAGCGAAAAGCCTGGTGGGGCGACAAAGACCCGCCGACCTTCCACGAACTGCGCTCGCTGTCGAAGCGGCTCTACGACGAAATCGGGGTGGACACCAAGACCTTGCTGGGTCACTCGTCCGAGGAAATGGCTGCCAAGTATCGGGACATGCGCGGCGACTGGATGACGGTCAAATTGCCAGAAATCAAACAGGCATAAGTGACATCATCATTGACACGCTGAGTGACACGCCAGCATTTATGCGGGTTTGCGGCTAGTTGCAAATGCTGCCGGTGCAGACCATCAAAACGCGGTAAGGCTTGCTCATTGCTCAAACTCCCGGGCAGGAAAACGCCGATTGTAACGAAATTTCCAGCGGCACATTTGATCAGGGCCAGATTCTGCCGCAGCCGGCACGACCATGCGGGCCGGGAAGCTGCGCACGGAGATAATCCACCCGGCAGACCGGTACGCGCCTATACTCGGCATCCGACATCCCGTTTGGGCGTGTCATCAAGGAGTAAGGTCGTGGGCAAGCTGAAACAAAGCAACAAGGAAGCCAAGAAACAACCCCTTCTCACCCAGAAAGAAAAAAAGCACGCCAAGCAGGTCAAGAAGCTGGCTGCCGGCATTACGCCACTCCTGCCCCACTAGGCACAGCCAGCGGCCAGCAACGCGCCGCCACTGCTGATCCAAGCCCCGCCCGATCGCGGGGCTTTGCTTTGCAGCCAACAGAGAGGGTATACGGCTGAAGCCCTTCGCCCAAGTAGGACTGTGAGACAATACCCCCAAAGCCAACTGCCCGCAGGCAGGCTCAGCCCTCGCTGCGGCGCACCAGCAGAATCACCGGCAACAGGCCGGCCAGCACGATGAAGAGACTGGGCAGCGCCGCGCGCTCCCACATGCCTTCCGAGGTCATTTCAAACACGCGGACCGCCAGCGTGTCCCAGCCGAAGGGCCGCGTCATCAGC
Source organism: Chitinilyticum litopenaei DSM 21440 (assembly GCF_000428145.1). Taxonomy (GTDB): domain Bacteria; phylum Pseudomonadota; class Gammaproteobacteria; order Burkholderiales; family Chitinibacteraceae; genus Chitinilyticum; species Chitinilyticum litopenaei. Next base: position 28,208 of record NZ_KE386630.1, read on the forward strand.
GTGATCGGCATTTCCTTCATCACGTCGACAAACACCATCAAGAGCGCGGTAAACAGGCCGCCGCGCAAGAGCGGCACATAGAGGCGCCACAAGAGCGCACGGCCACTGCAGCCAGCCAATCGGGCAGCGTCTTCCTGATTGCGGGTGATGCGCTGCATCGCGCTTTCCACCGGCTGATGGCCGACCACCAGAAAGCGCGCGGCCAGCGCCAGCAAGAGCACGGCCAGCGAGCCCTTGAGCACCTCGACACCGCTGAAACCCAGCGGTTGCAGCCAGGCCAGCAGCAGGCCGTCCAGCCAGGCCACCGGAATGAAGACGCCAACCGCCAGCACAGTACCCGGCACCGCATAGCCCAGCACCGCCAATCTGCCCATGAGCTGTACGAGCATACCCCCGGAAACGCCGCGATAACGCCGCTGGACAAAGCCCAGCCACAGCGCCATCAGCGTGATGACCAGCGCAGCCAGCGCGCCCAGCAAAAGGCTGCGGCCGATAAAGCCCGGATAGCGGTCATCGAAATCCTCGGCCCAGACGCCCTTCACCCACAGCAGCAACTGCAGCAACGGGATCAGGAAAGCCACCAGCAGCACCAGCCAGCAGCAGCCGGCAGCCAGCGCGCCACGCCAGCCCTTGAGCGCAATGCGCGCCCGGCCGGCTGCGCGGGCGTGATACTGGCGCCGGCCGCGGCTCTTCTGCTCCACGACCGCCAGCACCAGCACCAGCAACACCAGCAGCGAGGCCAGCTGCGCGGCGGCGGGCAGGTTGAAGAGCGCAAACCACGATTTGTAGATGGCGGTGGTAAAGGTGTCGTAGTTGAACACCGACACCGTGCCGAAATCGGCCAGCGTTTCCATCAGCGCCAGCATCACGCCGCCGACGATCCACGGCCGCGCCAGCGGCAGCGCCACGCGCCAGAAGGCCTGCCAGCGATTCAGCCCCAGCGTCTGCGCGGCCTCAAGCGCACGCACGCCCTGGGTCACGAAGGCATTGCGCGCCAGCAGATACACATAGGGATAGAAGGACAGCGAGAGCACGAGAATGACGCCGCCGGTCGAGCGTATCGGCGGAAACCAGACCGGCCCGCCGAACCAGGCGCGCAATTGCGTCTGCACGGGGCCGGTGAAATCGAGCAGGCCCACCTGCACGAAGGCCAGCACATAGGCCGGCATCGCCAGCGGCAGCATCAGCGCCCAGCCAAAGAAGCGCCGACCCGGGAACTCGCACACGGCAGTCAGCCAGGCCAGCGGCACGCCCAGCAGCAGCACGCCGGCCGAGACGCCAATCACCAGCCACAGCGTGTTGAGCAGCACGCGCGGCAGCACGTACTCGCTCAGGTGCGCCCAGATTTCCGGTTGCGGATTGAGAAAGGAAGCCAGCACCACCAGCAGCGGCACAACGGTGAGCAAGGCAATCGGCAAAAGGTAAAGCGGCCCCTTCAGGGCGGAAAGTCGGGACATGCGGCAGAAGTTCGGGCGTGTTGCGGTGCGTGGTCACAGGGGCTTGAGCTGTTCGTCAGCCAGCCCGGCCAGAAGGCTGCGGCCTTCCTTGGAGACGCGCAGTATCGCATAGCGCGCCCTGCTGTAGCGCTCCGCCTCGCCTTCGCCAAAGAAATAGGCATGGCTGGGCAGCATGATGCGGTAGCCGTTGACAATCTTCACGCGCAGGCGCAGCTCGTCATGGCCCGGCTCGGGCGCGCCGGTCCCCACCCAGACCGGCGTGCCGACCCGGCGTGCATCCAGACGCAGCAGCACTTGCAGGGTGCCGTAATCCGGCCAGTGCCGACCGGCGTGCTGCTGCAGGCTGCGATCGACATCCCGCACCAGCGCATAATTCAGCGCCATATAGTCGCCCTGCAGCAGGGAGCGCGGATCGACCGGCGCCAAAGGCAGGTATACGACGCTACCCTTTTGCAGCAATTGCTCGTGGCGATATACCCCAATATTCAGTACCAGCAGCGTGGCGATGATGGCCAGTACGGGAAGCAGCATCCGGTTCATTGCAGCGACTCCTTGCGCAGCAGTCCCGCCAGACCAAGCAGGACGAAGCCGACGACGATCAGCACCAGTCCCTTGTAGAGCAGCGGCCAGTCCAGCAGGTAATAGAAACGACTGAATGCATAGACGGCGCCGCCGCCACCAAGGAGGGCCAGCAGGCGCTGCCGCCCCGGCACCAGCATCGCCAGCCACATGAGCAGCACCGGGTAGAGAAACAGCTCGCTCATCAGCAACAGCGGCAGCACGGCCAGCCAGGGCAAGGCCCAGCGCAGCGGCACCCGCTCGCGCCGCAGACCGTGACAAACGGCAAGCACCAGCGCCAGCACCGGCAGCGCCTGCTGCTGCACCACGCCAGCCATATGACCCGCACCCTGCCAGGGCAGATTGGCGCTCATCCACAGGTAATGGCGCTCGGCCAGCGCCAGCCCCAACGCAACGACCGCCAGCGCCAGCCGCAAGGCTGGCAGGCGTTCGCCCCAGGGCGGCGGCGCCAGCCACCACCATGACAGGAGCAGCACCAGCAGTGTTTGCCGCAGGATGGCGCCGAAATACGATACCCACGCTCCCTCGTCCAGCCAGCTCACGTCCAGCCCCAGCCAGTACCAGACGATGGCGGCCAGCACCAGCGCGGCGGCAAAGCGCAGCGCTGGATTGCGGGAAAACCACCAGATGGCTGCCGCCGGCAGCACGTACACCAGATCGAGGTATTGCCACCAGCGGTAGCTGCCATCCTGCAGGGCGTCGATGGCCAGCGGCAGCAACCCTGCCCCCGCCATGCACAGCGGCACGCCCATATCGGCCAGAAAACTGCCGGACTGCCGCCCGGCCAGCCAGTAACCGCTCAGGCCAAACAGCGGCGCCAGCAGCAGGGCGCTGGCCTCGCCGGAGAACGATAGCGGGCCGATGGCCACGGCGATGATCAGCAAGATGGCGCAAAACCAGGCCCCCAGCGCCTGCAGCATGCGCACCGTCAGTGGCAGCGTAGCAGCGGCCCCTCCAGAAGCATCACGATCAGTCATGGTGCGGCTCCCTGCGCCCGGTCATTCTCAGCCAGTAGCCCAGCCCCGCGAAACTGCCGACTGCCAGCAAGGCCAGCAGCAGCAGACCGCCACGGGAGTCGAGCGCGCGCCCGAGCGCGATCAGCCCGCCCACCCACAGCGAATAAGCGGGACAGGCCAGCCACAGCAGCGGGGCACGCTGGCGAAAACGCCACAGCGCAGCGACGTTGAGGCCGAGCCAGAACAGGATGGACAAGCCCGGATGGATGGCCAGCCAGGCTCGCAGCGGCACGGCATCGCCCCGCCAGTCGAGCACGGCGGCCCAGGCGGGAATGGCGAGCACAAAGGACGCCACCAGCAGCACACCATGCGCAAACGGCCCCGGCTGCCCGGCCCGGAACACCAAGTACCAGCAGGCTGCCAGCCAGAGCAGCAACAGTGGCCAGAGCCCGGCCTGCGGCCAGTAGGCCTGCCAGCCCGCCGTCTGGTTGTTGAACAGGATGATCGCCGTGCTGGCCAGCAGCAACCAGAATCCCCATAGCGGCTCATGGCGCGCCCAGAGCGTCCAGGGCAGCGCCAGCAGGGCCCAGGCAGCAAAGAGCTCCCAGGCGTCGGCGCCGGTCTGATAGGTTTGCCCGATCACCGCCAGCCAGGCGCCGGTCAGCACCACCACGGCCAGCGCAGCCCAGGCGCCGGCCGGTCGCTGGCGCAGCACAAACCAGGCCAGCACCGCCAGCAGCCAGACCCCCTGCGCCAGCGCGACGCGCGCCAGTGCTGGCCAGGTCCACCAGTTGGCGGCAAACACCATGATGATGCCCGCCAGCACGCACAGGAGCCCGCCGACGGCAGGTGTGCGCCACAGCCAGCGCCGCCAGCCGGCCAGATCGGGCAGCTCGCCTGCCGCACGGGCAGCAGCCAGGTAGTCATCCTGGCTCAGCTGACCAGCCAGTACAGCCTGCTCGGCAGCAGTTACGTCGGAAGCCTGCATGATCACTCCATCCCCAATCCGGTATGTGCAGCCTACGCCGCCTGGCAGGCAAGCAAAAGCCCGGCATGGCCGGGCTCATTGCGTGCACCTGTCGGGTGCGGAAAGTGCACTGCCTACGGTTGCGCAACCGGGCGCATGTCTCTGGCATGAAACACGCTTGCCCGGCGCTGCGGCCGCTCAGCGGTAACCGGCGCGATCCATCAGCTTGGTGGCTTCAGCCTGCAGTTCACCCGCCTTGGCCACATTGATGGTGTCCTGCTTGAACGGGCCCCAGGACTTGATGACCGAATCAGGCTGGATCTTCGGGTTGGCCGGGTATTCCAGGTCGCGGTCGGTATAGATGAATTGCGCCTTGTCGGACGACAGCCATTCGATCAGCTTCTGCGCACCGGCAGCATTCTTGGCATGGCGGGTCACGCCGGCGCCGGATACGTTGACGTGCGCGCCCTCTTCCTTCTGGTTGGCCCAGAACACGGTAACCGGGAAATCCTTTTCCTTGTCGATGATGCGGCCCAGATAGTAGGTGTTGGCGATGCCCACCTGGCACTGGCCGGCGGCAATGGCCTTCAGGAGCGCGGTGTCGTCGGCGAACACATCGGTCGCCAGATTGGCCACCCAGCCGCGCACGATGGATTCGGTCTTTTTCTCGCCCAGCTCGGCCATCATGGTGGCAACCAGCGACTGGTTGTAGACCTTCTTGCTGGTACGCAGGCAGAGTTTGCCCTTCCACTTCGGATCTGCCAGATCGGCATAGGTGGAAAGCTGCTCGGGCTTCACCAGCGTCTTGTTGTAAACGATGGTGCGTGCCCGCACGGACAGGCCGAACCATTCATTCTTCGGGTCGCGCAGGTGGGCCGGGATATTCGCTTCCAGCACCGGCGACTTGATGGCGCGCAACAGGCCCATGTTCGACGCCTGCCAGAGGTTGCCGGCATCAACGGTAATCAGCACATCGGCGGGGGTATTCGCACCTTCGGCCTTCAGGCGCTCCATCAGCGGGCCTTCCTTGTCGCTGCGCAGCTTGATTTCGACGCCGGTTTCCTTGGTGAAGGCATCGAACAGCGGCTTGATCAGCTGCTCGTTGCGGGCGGAATAAACGGTAACGGTTTCGGCCGAAGCGGCGCCGGCCAGGGCCGCGAACAGCAGGGAAGCAAGAAGACGGGATTTCATGAAATGCCTCGCGCAAGGAAGAAGGAGTAAGAGTCGGCCGCAATGATAATCCAAACAATAGCCATTCTCAAATCGGCACATGCTGCCGCAGCGGCCGCCCGGTACTGACTGCACGCCCCGGCGACCAGACTGCCGTGGCGTGCGGCAGGACTGCTGAGCCGGCACTGCGCACGCCGCCCGAACACCACAGCGAATTGCCGCTCCGGCCTGTCCTCGCACCGGCGCTGCGGCTACAATCTGCGGCCATTGTTTTCGCATTACCGAAAGGACATCTCATGCTGTGGTTCCGCAACCTGCAAATCTACCGCCTCAATCCCGACCACGGCATGAGCGCCGACAGCATCCGCGCCAGTCTGGAGAAAAAGCCCTTCGTCCCCTGCGGGAGCATGGACATGAACAGCGCCGGCTGGATAGCCCCGGCCAAGCACCGCCCGGACGATCTGATCTACACCCAGCAGGACGCCGTGCTGGTGCAACTGAAAACCGAAACCAAGCTGCTGCCGGCCATCGTCATCCGCCAGGAAGCCGACGAGCGCATCCGCCACATCGAGGAAGAGGAAGCGCGCAAGGTCGGCCGCAAGGAGACCAAGGAAATCCGCGAGCGCGTGGCCGAAGAGCTGCTGCCGCGCGCCTTTGCCAAACAGGGCGTGCAGCGCGCCATCATCGACCTGCAGAGCAACCTGGTGCTGGTGGAAAGCGCGTCCGCCAGTCGGGCCGAAAACCTGCTGTCCGACCTGCGTGACGCACTGGGCAGCCTGCCCACGCGCCTGCTGCAGACCAGCACCACCCCGCAAACTGCAATGACCGTCTGGCTGGAACAGGGCGCACCCGATGCCTTTACGCTTGATGCCGACTGCGAGCTGCGTTTCCCGGGCGACGATGGCGCGGTTGCCCGCTTTTCGCGCCAGGATCTGAACGCCGACGAGGTGCGCAAGCATCTGGAGAGCGGCAAGCTCGTGACCAAGATGGGCCTGTCCTGGGATGAGCGCATCAGCTTCCAGCTCACCGAAAAGCTGGAACTCAAGCGTCTGGCCATGCTCGATGTGCTGCAGGATGACCTGAAAAATGCCGACGCCGACAGCCAGGACGCGCTGTTCGAATCGAGCTTCGCGCTGACCGTGGGTGAGCTGCGCCAGTTCGTTCCCGCCATCATCGCAGCGCTGGGTGGCGAACTGCCGGCCTGAGGCTGGCAGGACGCCGGACATACACACACCCCTATTGGCATGCAGCCCTTTACCATAATGGGCTGCAAAGCCATACCCAAGCAGGAAGCAAGTACATGGAATTCTGGAGCAGCCTTAGCGTCGTCGGCGCCATTGTGTTCAGCCTGGGCGCCGCGATGGTGCTTTACGCCACCTTCAGCGCCATCCTGATGCTGGCCGGACGCAAGGAGAAACGCTGGCTGACCGGCATTGGCCTCTTGGGTGTCCTGATCGGCCTGGCCATCGCCATTCCGGCCCCGGCACGCCATGCCGACAAGGCCTGGCTGGGCGGCGTGGTACTGACCTTCGCGCTCATCGCCCCCGTCTACGCCTTCCGCCAGCGGGCGACGGAAGGCTGGCTGTGGACGCTGTTCTGGCGCGGCTGGTTGCTGACACTGATCAGCCTGCCGATGATCTTCGGCTGGCTGCTGCAGGCCGGCCGGGCGCTGGCGGCCTGAACGCCATTCAGCTTCGGCAAGGCAAGATTACTCGCCCGGCTTGGCCGGGGTATCCAGCGGCAGCACGGCCACTTCGTCCTTGTTGTCGGCGAGGATGTTGAGCGTCACCCGGCGATTCTTGGCGCGGCCTTCGATGCCGTCGTTGCTGTCGATGGGCCGGTATTCGCCATAGCCGATGGCAACCATGCGCTGCGGGGCGACGCCGGCCTGCACGAAGACGCGCACCACGCTGGCCGCGCGCGCGGCCGACAGCTCCCAGTTCGACGGAAATTGCGCCGAATTGATCGGCGCATTGTCGGTGTGGCCCTCGATCTGGATCAGATTGTCGGTGTCCTTCACCATTTCGGCGACGCGCGACAGACCGGCCACCGACTGTGGCTGCAGGTCGGCGCGGCCGGTGTCGAAGAGCACCGAATCGCTGATTTCGACGGCGATACCGCGCTTGGATTGCGTGACGCGCACCTTGCCCTCGTCGATCAGCTGATCGAGCGAGCTTTTGATCTTGCTCGCCATGTCCTGCATCTTCTTCGCCTGCTCTTCGGTCGCCTTGTTCGGCACCGGCGGCGCGGGCAGCGCGATGGGCTTGGCTGGCGCCCCCATCACCGTCTGGTTGCCGATCTGGATCACCTTGGTCGACGTTGGCGGCTGCTTGAAGGCCTGCACCAGCGAATCCGACAGGACACGATACTTGCCCTCGTTGACCGAGGAAATCGCGTACATCACCACGAAAAAGGCGAACAGCAGCGTGATGAAGTCGGCGTAGGACACCAGCCAGCGCTCATGGTTGTCATGATCGTCGTGCCTGAGCCTGTCCCTGGCCATGCCCGTCTCCTGGTGCCCGCCTCAGCGCAGCTGGAACTGCAGCTGCGTGCCGAGGTGGTTTGCCGCGCTCACGCCGATCTGGCGGGCGATACGGTCAGCAAAGCTGGCCTGCGGGGTAAAGTCCACCAGTTTTTCGACCTTCACGACGTCGCGCGCGACGCTGGCGACCGAACCCATGCCGTCGACGAGGCCCAGCTTCTGGCCGGCTTCGCCGCTCCAGACCATGCCACTGTAAAGATCCGGATCATCGACGAGCTTCTTGCCGCGGCCGTTCTTCACCGCATTGATGAATTGCGTGTGAATTTCGTTGAGCATCACCTGCGCCTTGGCCTTCTGGCTGTCATCCAGCGGCGAGAACGGGTCGAGGAAGCCCTTGTTGCTGCCGGCGGTGAGCAGGCGCCGGTCGACGCCAAGCTTTTCCATGGTGCCGGTAAAGCCGAAACCGTCCATCAGTACGCCGATCGAACCGACAATCGACGCCTTGTCGGCGTAGATCTTGTCGGCGGCGGCAGCGACGTAGTAGCAACCGGACGCGCAGACATCCTCGACCACGACATACAGCGGCACCTTGGGGTGCGCCTTGCGCAGCCGCTGCATCTCGTCATAAATGATGCCGGACTGCACCGGGCTGCCACCCGGGCTATTGGCCTGGATGACGACGGCGCGGGTATTCTTGTCGTCGAAGGCGGCATTCAGCCCGTCAACGATCAGCTGGCTGTCGACATTGTCACCCCCAGCGGCAATCACGCCGTCCAGCCTCACGAGCGCAGTGTGCGGCTCGGTACTGAGGTTTTCGCTTTCGCGCGCGCCGATGGCGGCAAACACGCCCAGCACCAGCACGCTCAGATAGGCAAAGGTCAGCAGCTTGAAGAAGATGCCCCAGCGCCGCGCGCGGCGCTGCTCTTTCAGCGAGGCGGTCAGCAGATCCTGCAGCGCCTGGCGTTCCCAGTTTTCACTCATTGGTACAATCCTTCCTTCAGCCACAGCTGGCCATCACGTTCTTCGACCGGCAAGCCGTGCAGGCGCCGCCCCGGGCAGGGGCCGCCGACGCACAGGCCGGTATGCGGAAGATAGTATGCGCCGTGGGTGGAACATACAAGGTATTCGCGGCTGAGGTCGAAAACGTCGCCGGGGTTGAAATCGAGCTCGATCGGCACATGCGCACACTCGTTCAGATAGGCATACACCCTGCCTTCGAAACGCAGCGCGATGGCCTGGTGCTCGACGCCCTTGTGGTCGGTGACGGTGAATTTCAGCGCCAGCCCGCGCTCGAGCAGCTGCGCAGCGTCGCCAAGGCAGCGCTCACTCATGCGCCAGAATCCAGTCGGCCAGCGCCGGGAAGTCGTCGAAGATCGCCAGCGGCTTGAGTTCCTGCAGCGCGCCGACGTCATGCGCGCCGTAGGTGAGTGCGGCGCTCGCGGTGCCGGCGTTGATCGCCAGCTGCAGGTCGTGCGTGGTGTCACCGATCATCAGCGCGCGCTGCGGCGCGACGCCGGCGAACTCCAGCAGGTATTCGAGCATGGCCGGGTGCGGCTTGGAAAACGACTCGTCGGCAGTGCGCGTGGCAAGGAAATAGCGGCCCAGGCCGGTGGCCTCCAGCACGCGCTTGAGCCCCGCGCGCGACTTGCCGGTGGCGACGCACATCGTATAACCAGCCGACGCAAAGCGCTCCAGCGCATCGAGCACGCCGTCGAACAGCACCAGCTGCTGGTCGCGCGCCAGATAGTAATGCCGGTAGGCATCGACGACGCGGCGGATTTCGTCGGCACTGGCCTCGGGCGCCAGGTGCTGCATCGCCTCGTTCAGCCCGTAGCCGATCACGTAGCGCGCGTCGCGCTCGCTCGGCACGGGCAGGCCGACATCCTCAAAAGCCTGGCGGATCGCGTAGGTGATCGTCGCTGTCGAATCCATCAGCGTGCCGTCCCAGTCGAAGACCAGCAGGTCAAAGCGTTTGTTCATTGCCGTTTCCGTATTCATTGATTTGATCAAGTCGGGAGCATGCGCAATACATACACCCCTATCAGACCGCAGCCCATCATCATATTGGGCTGCAACAGTATACCCGGCAGCACATCAAGGGCTTATGCCTGCACCCAGACTGTCGACATAGGCCTGCAGCTCGGCAGGCAGCGGCGCCTCGATGGCGAGCGGCGCATCGGTCAGCGGGTGCCTGAACGCCAGCTTCCAGGCGTGCAGGAACATGCGCTTGAGCCCGGCGCGCTGCAGCGACTTGTTCAGTGCGAAGTCGCCGTATTTTTCGTCGCCGAGAATCGGGTGGCCACTGGACGCCAGATGCACGCGGATCTGGTGCGTGCGGCCGGTTTTCAGTTCGCACTCGAGCAGCGAACAATCGCCCCATTTGCGCAGGCGGTTCACCACCGTGTGCGCGTCGGTGCCATCCGCGGTGACGCGCACCCGGCGCTCGCCGTCCGGCGTCGTGTATTTGAAGAGTTTCAGACGCACATGGCTGCGCGGCTCGGGCCACACATCCTGAACCAGCGCCAGATAGCGCTTGTCGAGCCGGTGATGGTCGCGGAACATCTCATGCAGTTTCACCAGCGCGCTGCGCTTTTTGGCCACCAGCAGGATGCCCGAGGTTTCGCGGTCGAGCCGGTGCACGAGCTCAAGGTATTTGGCCTGCGGGCGCTGCGCGCGCAAAAGCTCGATCACGCCAAACGACACGCCCGAGCCGCCATGCACGGCAATGCCGGCCGGCTTGTTGATGATCAGCAGCGCGTCGTCCTCGAACAGCACTTCCAGCTCCACGCGCTGGCTGGCCGCCTGCGCCGGTGCCGAACTCGGAACCGCCGCCACGCGCACCGGCGGCACGCGCACCACGTCACCGGCTTCAAGACGGCGCGTGACGTCCGCCCTGCCCTTGTTCACGCGCACTTCACCGGCGCGCACGATGCGATAGACGTGGCTTTTAGGCACCCCTTTCAGGCGCTTGAGCAGGAAGTTGTCCAGCCGCTGGCCCGCCTCTTCCTCGCCCACCGTCACCCATTCAACGGATGCTTTGCTTGTTTGTGACATCTTGACATATACTCGCTGTTGCACTGCAGCCAAGATGCTGCGGTCGATTTTCAGTTTTTGCGGCCCGGATTCCATTGGGCCGCGCGGACCAGATGCTGCATGCCGAACGGGCACACCGCAGCGGTTCGCCACCGCAGGCAAGCCTTGCCTGCCGGTTTTCCCGCTCTTTACCGCTGCACACCCTTTCGGTGATGAACAACCCGCCGTGACGCTTTGGTCACTGGCCGCCCATCAGGCTGGCCTCTTGTGCGCGGGACTCACCAGGCCGGTGGGCATCGGTCAGGCAGGGAAGCGGTTAATGATGCTCACCGCGCGCCTCTGAAGCGCGAAAGCAGCGATGGTAATTGATTTAGATTGTCAGCGCACTTCCCGGATTTCCGCGCCAGCCTTGAACGAGCAAACTTGCCGCAAGGATGGCTTGAATACAGCAAACTACTTTTAAACCCTGATCGCTCACTGGCAAGCGTGATGACGACAAGGTGACCGGCGTGACCATTTTCGCCGCAGCAAGAACTCCCTGGCATGACCATGGATGACCGGCTGGCGATGAAAATGACCGCGCAGCACCCGTTGGCGCCCGCACTGGCTCGCAGAGCCGGCCAAATGAATGACCCGGGGATGACCGAACACTGGAGCTTTTTTTCGCCAAGCCGGACTGATATCGCCTGAATTGATCCATCGCCCTGCCCGTGCGCGGACAGCGGCCATGCCCAGACCCGATCTCCGGAACTAGCGGAACCCCAGTGGTTTGCCGCGGACATCCTGCAGTGCGTTTGCAGGAGCCCCGATACATGAAACGCATGTTGTTCAATGCAACGCAGGCCGAAGAGCTGCGCGTTGCGATTGTGGATGGCCAGAAGCTGATCGACCTCGATATCGAAACGGTCGGCAAGGAACAGCGCAAATCCAATATCTACAAGGGTGTCATCACCCGCATCGAGCCCAGCCTCGAAGCCTGCTTCGTGGACTACGGCTGTGACCGCCACGGCTTTCTCCCCTTCAAGGAAATCTCCCGCGCCTATCTGGGTGACGGTGAGGGCAATGGTCGCGGCCGCGTGCTCGACGCCCTCAAGGAAGGCCAGGAACTGATCGTCCAGGTCGAAAAGGACGAGCGCGGCAACAAGGGCGCTGCCCTGACCACCTACATCAGCCTCGCCGGCCGCTATCTGGTGCTGATGCCGAACAACCCGCGCGGCGGCGGCGTTTCGCGCCGTATCGAGGGTGAAGAGCGCAACGAACTGCGCGCCGCGATGGACCAGCTCGACACCCCGTCCGGCATGAGTCTGATCGCGCGCACCGCCGCCATCGGCCGTGCCGTCGAAGAACTGCAGTGGGATTTCAACTACCTGCTGCAACTGTGGCGCGCCATCGAGGGTGCCGCCACCTCGCAGACCGGCGCCTTCCTGATCTACCAGGAATCCAGCCTGGTGATCCGCGCGATCCGCGATTACTTCCAGCCGGAAATCGGCGAAATCCTGATCGACAAGGTCGACATCTTCGAACAAGCCCGCCAGTTCATGAGCCACGTGATGCCGGGCAATGTGAACCGCGTCAAGCTGTATCAGGACGACGTCCCGCTGTTCTCGCGTTTCCAGATCGAGCACCAGATTGAAACCGCCTTCGCGCGCGACGTGATCCTGCCCTCGGGCGGCGCCATTGTCATCGACAAGACCGAAGCGCTGTACTCCATCGACGTGAACTCGGCGCGTGCCACCAAGGGCAGCGACATCGAGGAAACCGCACTGCGCACCAATCTGGAAGCGGCCGACGAAATCGCCCGCCAGATGCGCCTGCGCGACATCGGCGGCCTGATCGTCATCGACTTCATCGACATGGAAAACCCGAAGAGCCAGCGCGACGTGGAAAACCGCCTGCGCGAGGCCCTTCATCATGACCGCGCCCGCGTGCAGACTGGCAAGATCAGCCGCTTCGGCCTGATGGAACTCTCCCGCCAGCGTCTGCAGCCGTCGCTGGAAGAAACCACGCACATCGCCTGCCCGCGCTGTCATGGTACCGGCTTCATCCGCGGCATCGAGTCGTCCGCACTGCACATCCTGCGGATCATCCAGGAAGACGCGATGAAGGAAAACACCGGCGCCGTGCACGCGCAGGTGCCGGTTGACGTGGCCACCTTCCTGCTCAACGAGAAGCGTCACGAACTGTTCGCGCTGGAAGCACGCCTCAAGGTCAGCATTGTGCTGATCCCGAACATGCACATGGAAACGCCGAATTACAGCGTGACCCGCCTGCGCCATGACGAAATGAACCACATCGATGATGCTCTGCCGTCCTATCGCATGGTGGAAAGTCCGGCCGAAGAAGGCTACCAGCCGCAAAAGGCCAAGGACGAACAGGCCAAGCGCCAGGAAGCCGCCGTCAAGGGCATTACTCCGGCGCAACCCGCACCGGTTGCCGCCGAGCCGCGCCCGGTCAAGAGCAGGCCAGCCGCCGCAACGCCGGAAGCAGCCCCCTCGCTGTGGAGCCGCATCATCAGCTGGTTCAAAGGCGAAGCAGCAGCCGAGGAAAGCGCACCGGCAGCACGCAGCAACACCCGTCGCAACGAACCGCGCCGCCGCGGTGAGCGCAGTGACCGTGGCGAGCGCGGCGAACGCAATGCCGATCGCAAGGGCGGTGATGACAATCGCCGCAATGGCGGCGGCAAACCGCGCATCGAGGAAGACCAGAAGCCGGCACGCGAGAACCGCAATGAGCGCGGCAATCGTGACCGTGGCGAACGCGGTGAACGCAACGAGCGCAGCGAAAACCGCGAGGCGCGCGACACGGCAAGTGCAGCAATCGAAGCGCCGGCCAAGCAGGAAGGCCGTCGCGAGCGTCAGCCGCGCGGCGAACGCCAGCCGCGAGGCGAGCGCCAGGCCCAGCAAGCCAAGCAGGAAGAATTGCTGCAAGCCGCCACCGTCGCCGAGACCGAACTCCCCGCAATTGAAAGCACGGCGGGCGCGGAAACCGCGCAAAACGCCGAGCAGGGCGAAGGTCGCAGCCGTCGTCGTCGCGGCCGCCGTGGTGGCGAACGCCGCGGTGAGCGCAATGCGCCGGTAGAAGCCCTGGAAAATGCCGAGAGTGAACGCAGCACCGGCCCGGTCGGCGCCGAGAGCGAGCCCGCCCCTGCCGTAGCACTTCCAGTGGCCAATGTCGCAGCGGATGCTGTTGCAGTCACGACGGAGGCGGCCAGTGCCGAGCCGGCGCAAACCGTCGCAGAGCCCGCAACGGTGGCGCCCATCGTGCACGCAGCACCTGCACCGGCCACGCCCGACGAAGAATCGCTTGCCGGCAAGGAAGCACCTGCAGAGACGCCCGCAGAGACTGTCGTGGCTGCAGCAACTCCGGCAGAAGCAACTCCGACTGAAGCCGTGACCGAGGAAGCAATCAGCAACGACGTGGCAGACAGCACCGACAATACCGGGCAGCTCGCCAGCCAGCAGGCCGAGGAAGCAAGCGCCAGCAGCACTCCGGTTGCGACCCAGCCGGCCGAACCGCTGGATGTGGCAAGCATTGCAGCCGAAGCAGGCCTCGTGCTGGTCAATACCAGCGCAGCGCCGGCCGTAGCGGCAGAGACCGCTGAAGAAGCGGCGCTGCAATCGTCCCGTCGCCGTCGCCGTGACCTGCGCAATGAAGCGCCGGCGCACAGCGGCAGCAACGCCGAACCGCTGCAACTGGTGCAAACCAGCCAGGCGGCGGCGGCCCCGGCGGAAGACATCATCGTTGCCGTGCCGCAACGCCGTCGCCGTCGCGACGTCCTGGCTGACAATGGCCAGGCCGCCGAAGCGAGCGCCCCGCTGGCGCAGGTGGAGACCGGCCTCAAGGCGCAGGACGACGCCCAGCAGTAAGCAGTACCCGGCAGCAGAAAAAGAACTCCGTCACGACGGAGTTCTTTTTCATTGGCCGACCGAAAGACCAGAACCGACCTTAAGGCATCTTGCGGGCGCGGGCTCAGTGGCCACTGCACACCAGCCCACCGACTCAGAGCCGAACGCAGCCGAGAAAAGATCGCGAACAGGTTCTAAGATACAAACGCAGTCCCACCGGAGAACACCATGAAGCTGGATGATGTGTTCGAGCAGACGCACCGTCTGCCAACCATCCCGAAGATCGTCCAGGAACTGATCGACAGTTTTAATGACGATAGTGTCGACATCGGGCGCATTGCCCAGAAAATCGCGCTGGACCAGGTGATTACCGCCAAGGTGCTGCGCCTGGCCAATTCGGTACACTTTGGCGCCACCCGCCGCATCGGCACCGTGCAGGAAGCCGTGGTGGTGCTGGGTTTCAACACCGTCCGCACGCTGGTGATCGCCTCGGGCATCACCGGTGCCTTCATTGCCACACCGGGCTTCGACCGCAAGCGCTTCTGGCAGCGCAGCCTGATCGTCGCTTCGGATGCCCGCTGGCTGGCCACCCAGGCCCGCATTCCGCCCGAAATGGCGTTTACCTGCGGCATTTTGCACAATATCGGCGAAATGCTGATCCATGTGGTATCCCCCGACATCGCCAGCAAACTGGACCGCTGCCTGCAAGAAGGCGGCAACCTGCAGGCACTTGCCAGTGACGGCATTGATTTTGACTACACCTCGGCCGGGGTCGAACTGGTTCGGCGCTGGAACTTTCCGGGCGCCATCGTCGATGCCCTGCGCTTTCAGCACGCACCGACCGAACAGATCCCGCCCGATCCGCTCAGCGCCATCCTGAACCTGGCCATCCGCATGCGCGATTGCGCCAACGAAGCAGCGGCCCTCGAAGAAGTGCTGGCCGGCATACCCGACGCGCTGCTGACGCTGGCGCGACTGGAGCGCGGCAGCCTGCAGGAAGCCCTGCCGGAATTGCTGTCGCTGCGCGGCGCCCTTGACGAACTGGTGAATTGAAGCGGGGCCATTGGCGCCAGCCGCGCTCAAGCGATCGAATCCTAGGTTCTGTTGACGTTTTGTTTGCGTTCCCGCTGGCGCACTTTTTGCGCCGAATCAAGGCGTTGCGAGCGCCGCATAACCGGTTATGTCAGCGAAGCAACAACGCAGAGTCGGCGCAAAAAGCGCCCAGCCCTCCGGGTTTGGCTGTTTTTGGCCTGACACGGCGTTGCAAAGCCCTTGCATAGAATGACTATGCGGCGGGCTTCGCGCCTTGTTTCAGGCCAAAAACAGCACAAACGGGCAGCGCACACAAAACGTCAACAGAACCTAGGGAAAAACCTGATTACCCGCCCAGTGGCTGCAGACCTAGGATGCGTTACGGGTGGCCAGTCTGCCCACTGAGAGGAGAAAACAATGAAAGCAGCATGGATCGTTGCAGCGCTTGCCGGAGGCCTCATGCTGGCCTCGGGCGCCCAGGCCGCCAAGGTCTACCAGGTTGGCACCGACGCCGCCTATGCCCCCTTTGAATCGGTCAACGAGAAAAAGGAAGTGGTCGGCTTTGACATCGAAGTCCTGTCGGCGATCGCCGCCAAGGCCGGCATCGAAGTGAAATTCATCAACACCCCGTGGGAAGGCATTTTCGCCACGCTGGCCAATGGTGAGCGCGACATCGTGATCTCGGCCGTCACCATCACGCCCGAACGCCGGCAAACCATGGATTTCAGCGAGCCCTATTTCGAGGCCAAGCAGCTGATCGCCGTGGGACCGAACAGCAAGATCAGCAAATTCGCCGATCTGAAAACGCTGAAAGTGGGCGTGCAGACGGGCACTACCGGTGACGAGGTCGTGCAGAAGCTGCAAGGCAAGACCAGCGCCAACATCAAGCGCTACGAATCCACCCCGCTGGCACTGAAAGAGCTGCTCAATGGCGGCGTCGATGCCGTGGTCGCCGACAATGGCGTCGTGGTGAACTTCATTGCCAACAACAAGGGCAGCAAGCTGAAAACCATCGATGACTCCTCGTTTGCCAAGGAGTATTACGGCATTGCCGTCAAGAAGGGCAACAAGGACCTGCTGGCCAAGCTGAACAAGGGCCTGGCCGCCATCAAGGCTGACGGTACCTACGACAAGATCTACAAGAAGTATTTCGGCAAGTAAGCCTGCTCCGGGCAGCACGCGAAGCGCAAACGGCACGCCGTTTGCGCTTCTTTTTGACTCATCTGGCGCAATCGCATGGATTTCAATTCTTTCTGGTCATCCGCACAGGATGCCGTTCCCCTGCTGCAGAATTTCCAGCTGCAAATCGTCTGGGAATACCGCGACCTGTTTTTCGGCGGCATGAAGATGACGGTCGGCATCACGCTGATCGCCGTCGTGCTTGGCACCCTGATCGGCCTCTTTGGCGGCATGGCGCGGCTTGCCGAGGTGAAGCACGGGCCATGGAAATACCCGGTGCTGCTGCTGATCCGCTGGCCGGCCACCGCCTATGTTACGTTTTTCCGAGGTACGCCACTCTTTGTGCAGATCCTGCTGACCCACTTCGCCGTCATGCCGCTGCTTGTCCACCCCGAGGGCGGACTCTTGATCAGTGGCGATTATGCGGGCGAACTGCGTTCGGAATACGGGGCCTTCATGTCGGGCCTGGTGGCGCTGACGCTGAATGCCGGCGCCTACATCACGGAAATCTTCCGCGCCGGCATCCAGTCCATCCACAAGGGACAGTTTGAAGCCTCGCGCTCGCTGGGCATGAGCTATGGCCAGACGATGCGCTTTGTCATCATTCCGCAGGCGTTTCGCCGCATGCTGCCGCCGCTGGGCAACGAGGCCATCATGCTGGTGAAGGACAGCTCGCTGGTGTCGGCCATCGGTCTGGCCGAAATCGCCTATGCTGCACGCACCGTGGCTGGCGCCTATTCGCGCTACTGGGAACCCTATCTGACCATCTCGCTGATCTATCTGGTGCTGACGCTGGTGCTTGCGGCCGGGGTCAATCATCTGGAAAAACGCTTCAAGGAAAGCGGCGGGATACACTAACCCCCCCACCCTATTGCCCTGCAGCCATTTATCATGATTGGTTGCAGGGCAATACCCCGGCCTTAGCAAGCAACAACAACCCCAAAGATCCGGACTTGCCCGGCCCCCGCCAGTCTCGTCCCTGCCCGGCAGGCTTACAGCACGAAGGCCCACCAGTCGGCGGCAAACCACAAGAGCACCAGATCCTTGCTGGCGCCGCTGTCCTGCTCCAGCCGCACGCGCAGCACGGCGGGAACGTGCCTGGCCCTGTCGCTGACCCGGCTGCTGATGTCCACCACCCAGGCCCGCCCTTGCGGCAGCTCGAAACGCCGCGGTTCCGGGCTGGGCTGATAGCCGGCCAGAAAGGCCAGCGGGTATTGCGAGCGATAGGCTTCCTGCAGCGCGATGTGGCAGTAGCTCATCAGCTTTTGCTCGTAATGCCCCTTGTAATCGCAGAGCTGGGCATGCAAAGCCCGGCCGCGCAGGGGATGCTGCCCTTCCGGCAGCGCATGGTATTGCCACATGCCGGCCAGCTGGCGCTCGCTGGCGACCGGGCTGCGGCGCTTGGCCTCGCGCAGAAAGGCCTGCTCGTCCTCGCTGGCGGGCGCCGGGCCGGCCAGCGCCAGCAGCGCCAGACCCAACCCTGCCCATTGCTGTTTGTTCACTGCGCATGCTCCGCGTGGCCGGCATGCCGACCGGGTTGACTGCTTACTTACGGAAACAAGTGTAACACGCGAGCGCACGCCACCCGGGCGTACACTGGCGCTTCAGGAGAATCGCATGTCCCCCGCCCTAGCCGGCCACCTGCTGGCCCTGTTTGCCGTGTCCGTCTGGGGCACGACCTTTGTCTCGACCAAGCTGCTGCTGACTCAGCTGGGCCCGGTTGAAATCCTCTTCGACCGCTTTCTGCTGGCCTGGCTGGTGCTCTGGCTGATCCACCCGGTCTGGCGCCGCCCGGAAGGCTGGCGGCGCGAGCTGCACTATCTGGCGCTGGGCGCCTTCGGTGTCACCCTGTATTTCCTGACCGAAAACTATGCGCTGACGATGACGCAGGCCAGCAATGTCGGCCTGCTGGTGTCCTCCGCACCACTGCTCACCGCCCTGTTTGCCCACTTCTTCACCCGGGATGAGCGCCTGTCGCGCACGCTGCTTGCCGGCAGCCTGATTGCCTTTGCCGGCGTGGGCCTGGTGATGTTCAATGGCAGCGTGGTCTTGCGGCTCAACCCGCTGGGCGATCTGCTGGCGCTCTGCGCCGGTGCGATGTGGGCCGTGTATTCCATCCTGCTGCGCCGCATGAACCAGCCGCACGGCCTGCTCTACCTGACGCGCAAGGTGTTTTTCTACGGCCTGCTGACCATGCTGCCGGCGCTGTGGCTGAGCGGCTACCGGCTCGCCGGGCCGGTGCTGGCCAGCACGGCGGTCTGGCCGCAACTGCTGTTTCTCGGCCTGATTGCCTCGGCCCTGTGCTACGTGGTCTGGAATGCCGCCGTGCAGCGCATCGGCGCGGTAAAGGCCAGCAATTACATCTACCTGATTCCGGCGATCACCATGCTGACCGCCGTGCTGGTGCTGGGCGAGCGCATCACGCCGCTGAGCATGGCTGGCGCCGCGCTGATTGTGCTGGGTGTGTATGTTGCCGAACACGGCTTGCCGAAATGGCTGCGGCTGCGCGCAGCTGAATAGCATGTATCTAGATGCAGCCCTTTACCAGCAATGCTCTCAGGGATATACCCATGGAAAACCTCATGACGGACACACAGAGATGCAAAGCAAATCACTCGCATCTGGGGGCTTTTCTCAGCGCCTCAGCGCCTCTGCGTTGAAGCCATTGATCCTTGCGTCGCCAGACCGACGCGAGTGAGGCGACACCAGCCAGCAGCCAGCAGCCAGCAGCCAGCAGCCATCTGATTGGAAGTCCTTCGCAGCAAACCACAAGAACCATTTGAACAAAACCCATTTGAACCACAGAGACACAGAGGTCACAGAGAAAGCAAAACCCTGAGAAATGCCGATGACGTGCTCCCGATTTTCTCTGTGTTCTCTGTGTCTCTGTGGTTGATTTGGGGTTTGCCGAGAAGTCTTACCAATAAGGTGCGGCCATGAGGTGGCTGGCATGGCGTGCAGGCTTGATCCAGATCGAAGCGAGCCACCGGCGCGCTGGCGATACTGCCCGCATGCGTCCCGCCACTCCCTTTGACTGCCGTGCCGGCCAGTTGCCGCTGGCCTGCCACGCCCTGAAAAGCTGCGCGCCCTGTGACTGCAGCGATGCCGAAATCGCCATGCGCCATTACGCCAGCCCGCGGCATGCGCTGCCGCCGATGAGCGAGGCGCAGCGCCAGTGGTGCATCGTGGAAATCCGTCGTCAGCCGGCCAGCGCTCAGCCCGACCCGACTGCCCTGCCCGACGACGCACTGGCAAGGCAGGTGCTGAAAGCCTGGAGCAGGGCGGTGCGCTTTTAGCTTCCCTGCTGCCGCGCCTGATGAGGTCCTTTTGCGCTCAGTCCAGCAATGCGCGATAGCGGCGCACCGTTTCTTCCAGCCCCAGATACAGCGCATCGGCAATCAGCGCGTGGCCGATCGACACTTCCTTGAGCCCCGGCACCTGCTGGGCGAAATAGCCGAGGTTTTCCAGGCTCAGGTCGTGGCCAGCGTTGAGTGCCAGCCCCACTTCCTGCGCGGCGCGCGCGGCAGCGACGAAGGGCGCGATGGCCGCGGCGCGGTCTTCCGCGTAATGCGCGGCATAGGGCTCAGTGTATAGCTCGATACGATCGGTACCTGTTTGGCTGGCGGCGTATACCTGCTGCACTTCGGCATTCAGGAAGATCGAGGTGCGAATGCCGGCCGCCTTGAAGCGCGCAATCACCAGCTGCAGATAGGCATGATGCGTCACGCAATCCCAGCCGGTATTGCTGGTCAGCGCCTCCGGCGGATCGGGCACCAGCGTCACCTGCTCCGGCCGCACCTCCAGCACCAGTGCGATGAACTCCTCGTTCGGATAGCCCTCGATATTGAACTCGGTATTCACCACCGGGCGCAGTTCGCGCACGTCGGCGTACTTGATGTGGCGCTCGTCGGGGCGCGGGTGCACGGTGATGCCCTGCGCGCCGAATTGCTGGATGCGGATCGCCGCCTCGACCACGTTCGGATTGTCCCCGCCGCGCGCATTGCGCAGCGTGGCGATCTTGTTGATGTTTACTGAGAGCTTGCAGCCGCTCATGCCAGGATCTCCTTCAGCGCCGTCACCAGTGCCGCGCATTCCTCGGGCGTGCCGATGGTGATGCGCAGGAATTGCGCGATGCGCTCGGGGCGCTTGAAATGGCGCACGATGATGCTGCGCTCGCGCAGAAGAGCGGCCAGCTCGGCAGCATCGCGCTGCGGGTGACGGGTAAACACGAAATTGGCCTGTGAGGGCAGCGTCTCGAAGCCCAGTTGCGCCAGCTCATTGGTAAACCACTCGCGAGTAGTGATCACCTTGTTGCGAGTCTCGTCGAACCAGGCCACATCCTCGAACGCCGCCACCGCGCCCGCTTGCGCGACGCGGTCGAGCGGATAGGAATTGAAGCTGTCCTTCACGCGCACCAGCGCCTCGATGAGGTGCGGCTGGCCGATGGCCAGGCCGACGCGCAGCCCCGCCAGCGAGCGCGACTTGGACAGCGTCTGCACCACCAGCAGATTGGGGTAATTCGCGACCAGAGTGACGGCCGTCGCGCCACCGAAGTCGATATAGGCCTCGTCGACCACCACCACGCAATCGGCGTGACGCTTGAGGAATTCCTCGATCGTGGCCAGCGGCAGGCCGACGCCGGTCGGCGCATTCGGATTCGGGAAGATGATGCCGCCGCAGGGCCGGTCATAATCGGCCACATCAATTTCGAAGCGTGCATTCAGCGGCACGGTCTGGTAATTGATTTCGTACAAGCCGCAATACACCGGGTAAAAGCTGTAGGTGATATCGGGAAACAGCAGCGGGGCATCGTGTTTCAGCAGCGCCGGGAACAGCAGGGCCAGCACTTCATCCGAGCCATTGCCCACGAACACATGATCCACCGGCACCCCGTAATGCTGCGCAATGGTCTGCAGCAGCGGCGTGCTGGCGGCATCCGGATACAATTTGAGTGTGTCCGCGATCTGCGCCTGCATGGCGGCCAGCGCTTTCGGCGACGGGCCGTAGGGGTTTTCGTTGGTGTTCAGCTTGATCAGATTGGTCAGCTTGGGCTGTTCGCCAGGCACATACGGGGTCAGCGTGTGTACGATCTTGCTCCAGAACTGGCTCATGGGCGGCTCTCGCGGCTTGGGGTTAGAATCGCGCCTATCTTACCAAGAAAGCCCTGTTCACCGGGCAACACCAGGTGATGAACCCCGCCACCCTGCCTGACTATATCGAATGCATTGAAACCGGCCTGCTGCCCGCCTGGCAGCTCCTGAGCGTGCACGAGCACGAACCGGTGCAGGTGCTCGCCCTGCCCGCGCCCTGGCAGCTGCTGGGCTGCGGCAACTATGCCGCGGTGGTGGTCCACCCGGACTATCCGGACTGGGTGGTGAAGCGCTATGCACCGGGCCGGCCGGGCCATGCGCAGGAAGCCGATGTCTACCGCCGGCTGGGCGAACATCCGGCGTTTTCCAGCTGCCTGCATGCCGGCGCCGATTACCTTGTCCTGCGCCGCATCCGTGGCAAGACACTCTGGCAATGCTGTCTGACGGGCGAGAGCATCACGGCCCGGACCATCGCCGACATCGATGCGGCCATGGTCTGGGCGACAGCCCGCGGGCTAACGCCGCACGACGTGCATGCCAAAAACGTGATGCAGCACGAGGGCCGCGGCTACATCGTCGACATTTCGGATTTCTACAAGACCCAGCCCTGCGCGCGCTGGCAGGATTTCAAGCGGATTTACGACTGGCTCTACGTGCCCCTGCTGCGTGACGACCCGGTGCCGCTGCCAGTTTGGCTGATGGATGGCTTGCGGCGCTGCTACCGGCGCTGGCGCCGCCATAAACGTCACACCGTATAGCCCTGCAAGCCATTATTAAAATAGGCTTCATCCATATACCCCTCTTGACGTTGCATAGCAATCGCACCGTTGCTCCTACTCCAGCCAGGCCCCCGGCATGCCCGGCTGCGGATCGCCGCAGGCGCGATGAACGGCACTGTAACCGCAGTGCAGCAGTTTCTTACATTTCCATACGCCATGTTGCCGGGCCCGCTGGATGACTGCAGCCCGGCAGGCCAGCCCGGCCCAGCCGAATGTTGCATCCAGACGACAAATCCTGGCGTTGCGAGACGCCCCGGACTGCGGGCAAGGCCAGCAAATCCGCTGGCTGCCGGGCATCCCAAGTGCATACTGCCGAAACACCCTAGCGGATAGACCCTACTAGCCACTTCGACAAGGCAGCAGGAATAATTCTTCCAAAATCATTGGCTTGACTGGTATCAACCGGCAGGAAGCAGCAGTGCTCTTGCAGGCAGTCAGGCCAGCCGGTCTTGCCGCAGGCGGCCGGAAAGCACTTAATCAATCAGCATTACCAAATATTTGAATTTGCTTTTTGACGCATCGCAACAACCGGAACGGGCGCACCGTCACAAGCGGCCAGCGCCCCGAAAAGCTTACAAATTACTGATAAAACCCATGAAAACCGCCACGCGTCCCCGCACTCTTGCTCTTGGTGTTGCTCTCGCCTTTGGCGGCCAGCCCGGCCTGGCCGCCTCGCCCTATCCGGCCCTGCCGCCGACGCTGTCGACCTCGGTACCCCCCAACGTGGTGCTGTTCATCGACAACTCGGGCAGCATGCTGCAGGACCGCAACAACAACTGGCTGCGCAGCGATCTGTGCAACTTTGCGAACAACTGGTCCAACTGCGTCAACAACAACGTCAACAATGCGCGCCATGTGCTGGACGATGAAAACCAGTCGCCCAACACCAAGATGAATATCGCCAAGCGCGTGTCGCGCCGGCTGATCGACAGCAATCCGTCCTTGCGCTGGGGGGTGTTTTCCTTTCACGTGGGCAATGAAAATACCGTCGGCGGCAACGAGCGCGGGCAATCCGGCGTGCTGCAGGCCGGCGTGGGTCAGGGCAATGCCGCCGCGCAGGCGGCCATTTCGCGGCTGAAGGCGCGCACGGCCACGCCGCTGGGCGAAGCACTGCTGGAAATCAGCCGCTATTACGAGGGCAAGCCATCGCTGTATGGCAAGAGCAGCAACAGCTACACGAGCCCGATCCAGTACCGTTGCCAGAAGAATTTCGCCATCGTGCTCACCGACGGCGACGCCACCGACGACGACGACCTTCCCGGCAGCGGCAAGGGCGCACTGCCCTACACCTACATCGATCGCAACAACAGCAGCCAGACCGGCAATTTTTCGGTCTGCACCACCAGCGATAACGGGTTTTGCCCGGCCAAACTCGAAGGCAGCAACAACAGCCCCGGGTTTGGCGACAGCAAGAACCGCTTTCGCGCGCTGCGCGATGTGGCGAAGTACGCCAACGAGATGGACATGCGCAGCGGCGGCACCGACCTGGACGGCAAATCGTTCGACGATCCGCGCTTCCGGCAGCAGAACATGCAGACCTACACCATCGGTTTCTCGGTCAACAACGAGGTGCTGCCGGCAGCGGCCAAGGCAGGCGGCGGCAAGTACTACACGGCCGACAGTGAAGCGGCGCTGAACCAGGCGCTGACCAATGCGGTGAGCGATATTGTGGCCTCGGTGTCCAATGCCGGCGGCGTCGCCACGCAGAGCGAAACCGTCAGCGCGGGCAACAAGGTCTTCCAGCCGGTTTTCAACCCCAAGGGCTGGTATGGCGAGCTGCGCTGCTACAACCTCGACTCGGCCGGCAATTTCGACCCGCAGACTTCGCGCTGCACACCGAATGGCAAGGCCGTGATTCCGGCGGCCAGCGCACGCAACCTGCATTCGGCGCGCCCCAATGGCAGCGGCACGCTGGCCTTCGCCTTCAATGACAGCACGGGGCTTGCCAGCATGAACACGGCGCAGCGCAATGCGCCGGGCAACAATGACGCCGAACGGCGCACTCTCATCAACTACCTGCGCGGCCAGAATATCAGCGGTCTGCGGACGCGCCCGGACGGCCTCTTGGGGGACATCATCGACAGCCAGCCGGTGGTCGTGGGCAAGCCGGCCGGCGAAACGCCGGATGCCGACTACGCCGCCTTCAAGGCACGGCACGCCAGTCGCAACATGGTGTTCATCGGCGCCAACGACGGCATGCTGCATGCCTTCAGCATCGCCGACATGAGCGAGCTGATGGGCTTCATCCCCTCGCCGGTCTATCCCAATCTGAAAAGCCTCTCGGCGCCGGACTACGGGCAGTCCGGTGGCACGCCGCATGCCTTTCACGTCAATGGCAGCCTGCGCCAGGCCGACATCAAGGCCGGTGGCCAATGGCAAACGCTGCTGGTCGGCGGACTGGCGCAGGGCGGCCGGGGCTATTTCGCCATCGACGCCACGCAGGCCGGCAACTTCACGACGGCCAGCGATACGGTGAAATGGGAGTGGACCGACCAGCACGCCGCCAGCATGGGTTATGCCTTTGGCAGCCCCATCATCTACAACGTCCGCACCTCGGCCAACTCCGTCGTCCCCGCCGTGATCCTCAGCAATGGCTACGACAACCGCTGGGGCCAGACACCGCCGGCCAGCAACAGCTCGGCACTGTATGTCCTCAATGCCGAAACGGGCGCCCTGCTGAAGCAGATCGACGTGCCCGGTGGTACCGGCCTGTCGTCGCCGGCCGGCGTCGATTACGGCCAGGATGGCATCCTGGACTACGTCTATGCCGGCGACATCAATGGCAAGCTGTGGCGCTTTGACCTGACGGCCGAATCACCATCGGGCTTCCGGCTCACCCCCAAGCCGATTTTCGACGCGGGGCCCGGCAAGCCCATCGTGATGCGCCCGGCCGTGACCGCGCTGGATCACAAGGACGGCACGCCCATCGGCAATCTGGTGCTGTTTGGCACCGGCAAGCTGCTGACCGATGCCGACCGCAGCGATACCACCCGGCAAAGCCTCTACGGCGTGCTCGACCGCATGGAGGATTATCCGGAAACCATCCCGGCCAGCAGCCTCGTGCAGCAGACCATCACCGAAACCCAGAGCGTGAGCTCGGGCAAACAGCGCCCCGGCAACTACCGCAAGCTGTCGGCCGAAGAGCTCGATC
Organism: Chitinilyticum litopenaei DSM 21440; assembly: GCF_000428145.1. Classification (GTDB taxonomy): domain Bacteria; phylum Pseudomonadota; class Gammaproteobacteria; order Burkholderiales; family Chitinibacteraceae; genus Chitinilyticum; species Chitinilyticum litopenaei. The sequence continues at coordinate 53,928 of NZ_KE386630.1, forward strand.
TGCGCTCGGAAAGCAATACCCGCCAGGGCTGGTACATCGACCTGCCCGCCGCCAGCGAGCGGCTGGTGACTTCGCCACTGGTGTTCAGCGACAAGGTGCTGTTCGGCACCGGCATTCCGCAAGCCAGCGAAAAATGCCTGCCCGGCGGCAAGGGCTGGATCATGGGCCTCAATCCTTATACCGGCTCGGTAGTGACCGACCGCAAGGGCAATCCCTACAGCTTTGTCGACATCGTCAAGGACGGCAAATCCACGGCCGCCGACAAGATCGATTTCCAGGGGGGCGAAGCCTTTGCCAGCGGTTTTGAAAAGGATGGCATTCCGACCGAACTGAGCTATGTGGCTTCGGAAAACCGGCTGGTGACGCCACCCGCAAAGGAAGGCTCGGCGCTGGGCGACATCGGCAAGGTGATCGCCATGCGCGAGGCCAACTACACCGCCGTGTTCACCGGCAATGCCAAACCCGGCACCACCACCGGCAACCCGATTGGCCGGCCCGGTTCCGGCGGCAAGGGCTCGCTGTATGGCGGCACGATCGGCAACGATACCGTCGACAAGGAAACGCTGCTGTCGCCATCGGCCGGCATCCGCGTGGAAACCACGCTCTGGAGGGAAATCAAATGATGCAAAAGTGCGAACACCATGGCGCCACGCCGCGCCAGCGCGGCATGACGCTCATCGAAATGATGGTGACGCTCAGCGTGCTGGGCCTGCTGGCGGCGATTGCCATTCCCAGCCTGCGCGACTGGCTGCGTGATGCCCGCCAGGCCACGCAAAGCGACCTGCTGGTCAGCAGCCTCGCCACCGCCAGGCTGGAAGCCGTCAAGCGCCGCAGCACCATCAGCATCTGCCCGGCCAGCGACGCGGACACCGCCAGCGCCTGCTCCTCGTCGGATGCCGACTGGTCGAAAGGCTGGCTGATCCTCGGCCCGAACGATGTCGTCCAGCGCGTGCGCGTGCCGGCCGGCGTCACCATCGCAGATGCCCCCGATTCGCTTGGCTTCAACGCCACCTTCGGCAGCGCGCAAGCCGCCGCCACGTTCACCGTGTGCAGCAAGGGCGGGCGGCAGCACCGCATCGACGTGTCGCTATCCGGCCACATCAACAAACGCATCACCAGCACCGTCTGCGCCTGATCATGAAACGCATGCATACCCACGCAAGGCAGGCCCGGGAGGGCAGCCGCCAGCAGCAGGGCCTGTCGCTGATCGAGGTGATGATCTCGGTCTTCATTCTCGGCGTCGGCCTGCTGGGGCTGGCCGGCCTGCAGACCCGCGCCGTGGTCATGAACCAGAGCGCCTATTACCGCAGCATTGCCACCGATCTGGCCACCGATCTGGCCGACCGCATCCGCGCCAACCGCACGCCCTTTCTGGCCAGCGCCGACGCCGACACGCCAGCGCCGCAACCGCCGGATTTCTCCCGCTGCAGCCAGGTCAGCGCCAGCCCGGACACGCTGAGCTGCAGCGCGCAGGAAGAAGGACGTGAAAGCTATCTGGTCAGCGAGGAAATGGCCCAGTGGCACAGCCTGCTGCGCAGCCAGCTGCCGGACGCCACCTTCACGCTCACAGCCGCCGCCGGCCAGTCACCCGGCTTTTTCCGCTACACGCTCACCATCAGCTGGACCGACAACCGCTCGGCGCAGGACGCCAGCGCCAAGCTCAGCAGCTATGTCACGGTAATCGAATGATGAAACAGCCGCAAACCCCGCCTCGAGGCTTTACCCTGATCGAACTGATGGTTGCCATGGCCATCGCGATGATCGCCCTGCTGGCCGTCTCGCAGCTTTATATCAACTCGCGGCAAACCTTCAACCTGCTCGCCATGCAGAACCGCGTCTCCGAAGATGGCCGCTTTGCACTGGCGATGCTGCAACGCACGATCAGCCAGGCCGGCTTTCGCCCCAATCCCAACCAGGCGCTGCCGACCAATCATGTCAGCTCCGACAGTGCCGGCACCATCACCGTGCGTTTCAATGCCGATGGCGTCAACCAGATGGATTGCGCCGGTGGGGTGGCAGCGGCCGGCCCGACCGAACTGACCATCGCCAGGAGCGGCAGCAAGCTGCAGTGCGGCAGCACCGACTGGCTGGCGCCCAGCGATGGCGGGGGCGGCAACGCCACCGAAGTCGTCGATTTTCGCCTCAGCTATGGCGTTGATGATGCTGACAACGACGCCGGCGGCAACCCGCGCACACCAGCCGAATACGGCTGCGGCGCGGATCTTGGCGCAATGCGCGCACGCGACTGCGTGGCCAACCGCTTTGTCGATACGCTGGCCGGCATCAGCGCCGACCAGCTGGTGGCCGTCAAGGTCTGCCTTGTGCTGCGCAGCGAGAAAACCGATCGCACCCTCATCAAGGCCGCCGGGGTAAGCAACTGCAGCAATGCCGAGATCAGCGGCTCGCAGGACGACCAGAAGCTTTACCGCATGTTCCAGACCACTGTATTGCTGCGCAACCGCTGAGAATTGCCATGAACCACACCCTCCCAGCCCGTCGCGGCAACGCCCAGCGCGGCTTTGTGCTGATCATTACCCTGCTCTTGCTGGTGATCGTCACCCTGCTGGTCATCAACGGCATGCGCAGCACCACGCTGAACGAGAAAATGGCCGGCAATTACATGGATCGCAACCGCGCCTACCAGGCTGCCGAACAGGCGATGCGTCAGGGCGCTGCGCTGCTGCAGGCCAATGCCGAAGCCTGCCTTGCCGGCTGCAGCAATGCCGATGTCGTCGGCGTCGGCACGGTGGCCAACGCCCTGCCCGCCGCCTGGAGCGACCAGCACGCCGGCACGGCCACCACCAGCCAGGGGCAGCAGACTTCGGGCAAATACCTGATCAACCAGTTGCCCGATGCGCTGCTGCCCGCCGACAAATCCGGCTGCAAGGCCTACAGCGTGATGGGGCGCGGACAGGGCCTGGACCAGCGCGCCGTCGTGGTGCTGCAGACCACCGCGCTGGTTTGCCCGATCTGAAACCACGCATTGCTGACGTATTGCTGATCCGGCCCGCGGCTGTGGCCAGTCGTGATGACCAACACGCGACCACGATCCGCCAGGCAGATCAATCACCAAGGAAACCCGCATGACCCTAAGCCTGCCCGCCCAGCGCGGCTTTACCCTGATCGAAATCATGATCGTGATCGCCATCATCGGCATCCTGGCGGCCATCGCCATTCCGTCCTACCGGCAATACGTGGTCAAGACGCGTCGCACTGATGTGCAGCAGCAAATGAGTGGCCACGCCCAGGCGCTGGAGCGCTATTTCAGCAGCAATGGCCGCTACACCAGCAGCGGCACCACCTGCGGTGTCGCCGACCCGGCAAGCGCCTATTACACGATTGCCACCGACTGCAGCACGGCCAATGCCTTCAGCATCAGCGCCACACCCACCGACGGCAAATCGCAGGATGGCGACGGCACGCTGACGCTGGACAGCACCGGCGCACGCAGCGGCAAGTGGTCGAGCTGATTATGCGTGGGCTTCGCAACGCAGTATCAGGCCAAAAACAGCCAAACCCGGCGGGCACGCAAACAAAACGTCAACAGAACCTAGCACGCCTGCCCGCCATTCTGTCGCCAGCACACAGCCTGGCGTTTGCCCTTCGCGCTCACGGCTACCATACTGCGACAGCGACGCAGCGGGCGGCGCCAACTGCAGCAACGCCCGCCGTTGTTTCCAACATTGGCACTTCAGAAGGGGTTTTCCATGGCTTTGCGCATCAATGACGTCGTACCCGACTTCACCGCCGAAACCGACCAGGGCACGATCCGTTTCCATGACTGGATTGGCGACAACTGGGCCATTCTCTTTTCCCATCCCAAGGATTTCACCCCGGTGTGCACCACCGAATTCGGCGCTGTAGCCCAGCTGGCCGAGGAGTGGGCCAAGCGCGGCGCCAGGGTGATCGGCGTGTCGGTGGATGGCGTCGAAGCCCACCAGAAATGGAAGGGCGACATCGAACGCTACGCCGGTACCACTGCGGGCTTTCCCATCATTGCCGACGAGGGGCTCGCCGTTTCCAAGGCCTTTGACATGCTGCCGGCCGAGGCTTACCTGCCCGATGGCCGCACGCCCAACGACACGGCGACCGTACGCTCGGTGTTCATCATCGGCCCGGACAAGAAGCTGAAGCTGTCGATGACCTACCCGATGTCGGTCGGCCGCAACTTCGCCGAAGTATTGCGCGCGCTGGACGCGCTGCAGCTGACCTACAACGTGCCGCTGGCCACGCCGGCCAACTGGACCACCGGCCAGGACGTCATTGTGGCGCTGTCGCTCAATGACGAGCAGGCGCGCGAAAAATACGGCCAGATCGACATCAAGCTGCCTTATCTGCGCACCACCGCCGCACCGAAGTAACTCCGCCAAAGCGTGGCTTCCCGCCAGTCGCGCGGGAAGCCCCCCGGGTCAGGCCAGTCCCTTTCAACATCACCTACCGCAAAATCGTCAACGCAGTGATGCAGAGGAAATACAGGCCGGAGATACGGTCCCTCTCTGCCACCGGCATGACAGCCCCCATCAGCCCCCCAGCCTGCGCCACTGAATGAGCGGCAGCAGAAGCAGCCGGAGCCACAGCCGGTACACGCCGCTGGCATATTGCACTGCGTTTTCGTTATCATCGCGACCGACTGCCCGATTCTTACAACACCGTGCCCTTCCTGCGTCCCGCCTCGTCGCGCGCTGCCAACTGGCTTGCCCTGCTGGCGCTGGCGCTGCAGCTCCTGCTACCGTTCGCGCATGCGGCGGCCATGCAGGATGGCGTGCGCATTGCATGGTGCGGCCAGGGCCAGGCGGCAAGCCCCCTGCCCGACCAGGATGCCGAACAGAACGCCCGCTTCATCGGCAAGTGCGCGCTGTGTTCGCTGGCCGGCCTGCACGGCATGGCGCCGCCGCCGGCCACGGCCACGCTGGCCGTCTCCGCGGCGACCGGCACGCCCGGCCTGCTGCATGAACCCTCACGCTTAGTCCCCCGGCAACTCGCCGCCCCACCGCCCGGGCGCGGCCCGCCCTCCGCGTTTTCCTGCTGATCCCAGCTGAACCCCCTGCAGCGCCGGGCTTTGCATGCCCGGCATCGATCATGTCCGCCTGCAGCAGGTTGTTGAACACGCCGCGCGCATCGCTCATGCGTCGGCCTGCGCTCCACCTTCCCTTGCCCGTTCCGGCCGTGCCGTGGGCAGGGAGCGCCGTGAGCGTGCAACAGCCAGCCTGCCAGCGCACCCGCCGCGCCTGCGCGCGGCGCACGGAAAACAAGCAATGCCTTCACACCCCTGGACCGTCACTCCGCTGGCCGGCGCCCTGCTGGCCGCCTTCTCCCATGGCCCGGCCCTGGCGGCCGACGCCGCCCCCACCGTGCTCGACGAAGTCGTCGTCAGCGCCAGCCGCGAGGCCACGCCGCTGCAGCAGGCGCCCGTCTCCATCGGCAAGGTGAACCGCGCGACGCTGGACGAAACCCGCCCGACCTTTATCGGCCAGGTGCTCGACAAGATTCCCGGCGTGCACATGCCCGATCTGGGCAACGAGCAGCACACCATGGCCATTCGCCAGCCGATGAGCTATTCCGCCGTTTACCAGTATCTGGAAGACGGCATTCCGATCCGCCCGGTCGGCATCTTCAACCACAATGCCCTCTACGAAATCAATCTGCCCGGCAGCGACGGCATCGAGGTTGTCAAGGGGCCGGCCGCCAGCCTCTATGGCAGCAATGCGGTGGGCGGCGCGGTGAATTTCACCACCGCAGCACCCGGCCCGCGCAGCGCCAGCCTGTCGGCGCAGAGCAGCAGCGAGGGGTATCAGCGCACAGACTTTATGGCTACTGAGCTGTATGGCGATACAGGACTGCGTATTGCCGGCTATGCGGCCCGGCGCGGCAGCAGCTGGCAGGAATACAACAGCATGGACAAGCTCGGGCTGACCGCGCGGCTGGATCACTGGCTCAACGATGCGCTGCTGTGGAAGTCGGTGCTCAGCTACTCGCAGCTGGATACCGACATGCCCGGCAGCCTCAACGAAAGCGACTACCGCCAGCGCCCGGGCTACTCCTACCAGACCTTCACCTACCGCGAGGTGGCTGCCCTGCGCGCCAGCACCGGCATCGAGGGCGAACTCAATGCCGGCGGCTTTTCCAGCGCCACCCTCTACTACCGCGACAACCGCACCGATCAGCTGCCCAGCTATCTGATTTTCAATACCGGCGCGGACAGCGCCAGCGGGCGCACCACCGAAAACCGCTTTCATTCGCTGGGCCTGAATGCCTTTCACCGCCAGCAATGGGGCGCGCTGAAGCTCACCGTCGGCGGCCTGCTGGAACTCAGCCCGAACGAACAGCGCGAGGTCAATCTGGCCATCCGCCGCGACCCGCAGAGCGGCAAGTACACCGGCTACCAGAGCGGCAGCGTGCGCCGCGATTACGCCGTCGATCTCAGCAATCAGGCCGTGTATGCCGATGCCCACTACGACCTGGGGCATGGCGTGAACATGCATGGCGCGCTGCGCTACGACCGCGTCAGCTACGACTTCAGCAATCATCTGGCCCCCTCGGCGACCACCGGCGCCCCCTCGCAAACGCAAAGCTTTGCGCATGCTTCGCCCAAGCTCGGCCTGAGCTGGGTCGCCAGTCCGGCCGTGTTCGTCTACGGCGGCTACAGCCAGGGCTTTACGCCGCCGGAGGTCGGTGCGCTGTTCAGCAGCGCCAGCGTGCCCGATCTGAAATCGGCCACCTTTGACCAGCTGGAAGCCGGTCTGCGCGTCGCGGCCGCAGCGGGCCTGCAGCTGAACGCGGCCATCTACCGCCTTGACGGCAGGGACGAGCTGGTCAGCTATACCCTGCAGCCGGGCAAATCCGAACCGCGCAATGCCGGGCGCACGCGGCACACCGGCATCGAGCTGGGAGCTGACTGGGCCGTGGCGCACGACTGGCAGCTGCGGCTCGCAGCCCAGTATGCCCGCCACACCTATCGCGATTACCGCCCCTCGGCGCAGGAAGATTACGCCGGGAAGACCATCCCCGCCGCGCCGGACTGGCAGGGCACGCTGGAGCTGGCCTGGCGCCCGCTGGCGGGCGCGCGCATTGCGCTGGAAACCGCCCATCTGGGCCGCTACTGGATGGACAACCCCAATACCGTGCGCTACGGCGGGCACACGCTGGTCAACCTGCGCGGCGAATACCAGACCGGCAGCTGGACGCTGTGGGCCCAGCTGCTCAATGCGACCGACCGGCACCACGCCACCATGGCCGCCTCCAGCTACAAGGGCGGCGCCTATCTGCCGGACAGCCAGAATACCTATACCCCCGGCGCACCGCGCACGGCCTTGATCGGCGCGTCCTACCGCTTTGGCGGCAAGGCAGGTGCACGATGAAGCGCGAGACCCTGCCGCTCGACACCACCCGCCCGCAAACGTCTGCACGATGGGTCCTGGGCTGGCTGAGCCGCTGGCACCGCCGGCTGGCCTGGCTGGCCGGCAGCGCCGTGATCCTGTGGGGGCTGACCGGCGTGCTGCACCCGCTGATGTCGGCGCTCAGCCCCACACCCCGGCCACTGCCCCCGGCCGCCGCGCTGCCCGCGCACACCGCCGTAACCCTGCCTGAGCTGCCTGCCGACCGCTTGCAATCGCTGCGGCTGCGCATGCTGGATGGCGCACCGGCCTGGCGCGCTGGGCTGCTCGGACAGGCCGAGGGCCAGTGGTTCTCCGCGCTTGACGGCCGGCCTTTGCCCGGCGCCGAGCGCCGCGAGGCCGCACGCCTGGCGCGCGCCTTTGCCGGCGACACGCAGGCGGAGATTGGCAGCATCACCCCCATCAGCCGCTTCGACGCCGACTACCACGCGGTGAACAAGCTGCTGCCGGTGTGGCGGGTGGAATTTGCCCGCGCCGATGGGCTGATTGCCTACGTCGATGTGGAAGGCGCGCGGCTGGCCAGCCTCTCGGACCAGCGCAAGCGCCTGCTGCAGCCCGTCTTCAGCAGCGTGCACAGCTGGAGCTGGGTCAGCGAGCCCGTACGCAAGGCCGGCATCAGCCTGCTGCTGGGCTGCGCCCTGCTCGCCATGCTGGGCGGACTGGCAATCTATGCCGTGCGCTGGCGACTGGGGACACTGAAAGCCGGCCAGCCGCGCCTGCGCCGCTGGCATCGCGGCCTGGGCATGGCGGCCGGAATCGCCGGCGTACTGCTGGCCGGCTCCGGCCTGATCCACCTGTGGTTTGCCCCGGCGCCGCTGCCCACCCGGGCGCCGCTGCCACTGGGCACGCCGCCCGCGCTGGCCCATCTGCCAGACGGCGTCACCGCACTCACCGCAGTCAGCATTGATGGCAATGGGTATTGGCTTGTAACCCAACAAGAGAAAAGGCTGCAAGGCAATACCTCAGGAACAACGCCTCACCAGCATCATGCACCAGCCGCAGCCGGCCCGCTGCCGCAGTATGTCGATGCACACGGCCAGCCCCAGCCGGGCCTGGCCGAGCGCCATGCCGCCAGCCTGCTGCGCCGGCACGACCCGAACGCCGCCCCCATCCGGCAGCTTGACCTTGTCACGCGTTTTGGCGGCGAATACGGCTTCTTCCAGAAACGGCTGCCGGTCTACCGCATCGAGCTGGCCGACACCAGACGCAGCACCTGGTATATCGAACCGGCCACCGGCATCGCCGCCACCCGCGTCGATCAGGCCGCCCGCCTGGAAGGCTATGTATTTGCCAATCTGCACAAATGGCACTGGCTGGACGGGCTGGGCAAGCCCGTGCGCGACAGCCTGCTGGCCGGCGCCGCAGCACTGAATGTGCTGCTGGCCGCGCTGGGGCTGCTGCTATGGCGCCGACGCAAGGGGAAAACCCCTTAAAAGCCAGGGTATATTCATAAAACTCAACAAGATAAAAGCCTGCAAGCCAATACCCTAATAGCCACAGCTCAGGTTTTCTTGGGCAACACGCACAAGGCCGCTGCACGCAGCGGCCTTGTTGCTGGTCAATACCCCCGCGATTTCACGCGTGGCTCATTTGCAATGCCTGCAATCTGGCACTCAATGCACTCAGGCATAGAAGCCAAATTCCTGGGCCGCAAAATTGAGTGCAAAGGTATTGTCATAAATGCCGACGGTTGCGATGCCCATGTCGCCGCCAGTGTTGTAGATGGGCCCGATCGAGAACGATCCCGAATCAACCACCACGTCATAGCCGCCGGATGCCTTCAGCACATCGAAATTGAAACCGACGTTGAAGCCGAGGTCGGTGTCATTGCTCAGGGTCGCCTGCGGATCAAGACTGAGGGTGAATTCCACCTGCCCGTCATTGTCCCCGCCCTGATCGATCAGCGAGGCATCCGCGAGCAGGATGTCCGCGCCAAAGACAAAAGCCTGATCGACGCCATTTTCAAAATGCAGCGTGCCATTGAAGCCCTGCTCCTGCATCAGGAAGCTTTGCAGGAAATTCAGCCCGCCATACACATCCAGGTCGAGCACTTCAAGGTTGCCCCAGACGACGCCAATGTCAAATCCGACATCGAAGGGATTTACGCCACCAAGGAAAATATCGGCCAGCGCCTGATCGACATCGACATTCAGCTGCAGGAAGTTGTTGCTCTCGCCGTCGGCGGAAAACGCACCACCGCCGTCGGCTTCGGCATCCGTACTGATATTGGGCCAGGCCAGCGTGGCGGACAGGCTGCCAAACGGATCGGGAAACGGGATTTCCAGTTCGAGATCATCGCTGTTGAGATTGAGGATGTTCTGGGTGAAATTATTGCTGCCACTGACGGAAAGAATGTTGCCGGAATCCAGTTCGATGTCGTAGGTCAGCGCAGCGCTGAAGGCGTAATTGAAAATGAAATCGAGAATGTAACTGCCTTGCGGCCCCTGGGTGGCAAAGTCACCGCCGACCAGCATCTGGCTGGAGCTGATCAGCAGCATGTCGGTGGCCTTGTTGTAATTGGTGTCGACACCAAATTCATAATCCAGCCTGGCATCGACCTCACCGCCTTCGAAGGTCAGTGTCGACTGGAAACCGGCCTTGACATCGGCGCTGACGCTGTAGCCGATCAGCCCGCCCGATGAATCGCTGAAGCCGTCATCGACGCCCAGGAATCGATCATCGGTGAAGACAAATTCTTCCCCGCTATCCCAGATGCTCTGGTCCGTGGCCAGAAAGCTGGGCGCGTAATCGTTTGCGGTAAAGTCGAGCACGATGGGCACGGCAATGCTGCGGCTTTCCTCGTCGCCGTTGGACACTTCTTTGGCCACCGCCGTCACGCCAAAATCAAACGACACATCTTCGCCCGTGGGCAAGGTCAGCAGGAAATCCTGCACGAGCTGATCCGGTTCATCGCCGGGATTCAGCGTGCCCGGTTCAACCGTCACGCCCTCCGGCAGCGCCTGCAGTTCCAGCCGGTCTATGTATTCGGAGCTGTCGGCATCCGTCTGGGTGGCCGTGACCCTGACGATGACCTGGTCAACCGATTCACCCGCCAGGGCCTCGTACTCCAGATCCGGCACATCCGCCACGGCTTCGATCGTGATGTCGACGTCGGAATAATCCGTACCGCCATTGTTGTCGGAGATCAGGTATTCGAAATGGTCAGTCCCTGCATAGTCGGCATCCGGCGTATACAGGATGGCATCGTCGGCCAGGCTATCCGCATCGTCGCCGTCCACGATCTGCAGCGTGCCATGCGCGACACCGCGCACATCAACGATGGACAGCTCATCGCCATCGGCATCGCTGTCATTGAGCAAGACCTGGAAGAGTTGCGCCGTCGGAACATGCGTGGGCGTGGCCAGATCGGCGACCCCATCCTCGCGGATGGCATAGCTGTCATCGACGGCATCGGGAGCGGCAGGCGCCAGCACGGTGAGCTTCGCGGAATCGTTGCGCGCGCCGCCCAGGGCACCGATGCTGCTCAGCCGTGCGCCAAACTGCACATTGGCAATGTCGTCCAGACTGAGATCGGTCAGCCCGGTGAGGGTAAACGCGGTGCTCTGGATGTCATCGCCATTTTTCCGGGCGATGCCCTGGGTGCCGAATTCGACACCGAAATCGAAAGGCTCGGCAACACCGAGCAGGTTTGCACCATTGCCAAGATCAATCACATCAACGCTGTCATAGCGGTTGACCTTGCTGCCAATGGGGGTGAGGCCGGGCAGCTTGTCCGGCGAGTTGAAATCGAAAAACAATCCGCGCAGGTCGGCGGTGCGATTGCCGGCGTTCAAGACGGAAAGCGTGAACTGGAGATCCCCGTCCGCCTCCACGGCCTTGACTTGCACGCTTGGCGTCGTCGCCGACCCGGGAATCACAAAGGTAATGCTGCGCTCGAAAACATAGGTGTCCATGATCTACCCCTTAACAACGAGACAGCGATCAGGCCACGAACTTTTCTGTACATCCCCTCGGCCCGATCACAGACCTAAAGGCAACCCGGCCATCTCCGCAGAGACCCGCAGTTTTCCGTACCCGTTTCGCAACGGGGTTGGCGATGAAACAGTAAGTCTGATTCAACGCTAGCCCAACACCTTCGAGAGTCAACACCCCCAAACATCAACGAACACAGAAAGAACAAATTCGAACGTCCGTCGGAGAATTCGACCATTCGGGCGAATGGCGTTGGTCCTGCTCAATCCTTGTACTCCACCTCCAGCTCCGTGAGTCGGCCAGCCCCGCAAGCGTGAACACAGAATCAGGCGCGGAATTGCTGCAGGTCTTTCTGCAGTGTTTCTGCGGTATTGCCCAGCTTGCCGGCGATGGCGTGGATTTCGCTGGCGTGGCCGGCGGTGCCCTGCAGCTGGGCGCTGGCCTGTGCGGCGGTGCTGGCGATATGGTGCACGGCGCTCTCGATGCGCTCGGCTTCGCTGACCGCTTCGCCGGCTTCGCCGGCGGTCTGCTGCAGCAGTGCCGCCAGTTCGCCGATTTCGCCTACGGCAGCATCGGCGGTTTGCACCAGTGTCTGCGCGCGCGCGGCCATGCCGCTCATGTCGCGGGCGGTCTGACTGATGCCGTCGACCACCCTGGCAATGGCCTGGCGGGAATCGGCCAGCGAGCTTTGCGTCTGCCCGGCAAGTTTGCGCACCTCGTCGGCCACGACGGCAAAACCGCGCCCCGCTTCACCGGCACGGGCGGCTTCAATGGCGGCATTGAGCGCCAGCAGATTGATCTGGTCGGAAATACCGCCAATCACATCCAGCACACGTGTCACCTGGCCGGTCGAGCCGGCCAGCCGTTCCAGCTCGGCAGCCAGTGCGGCGCTGGCACCGGAATTGGCATTCACCGCATCCAGCATGCCGGCAAAGCTGGCGCCGGCCGCGCCTAGCTGATGGCTGGCATTGCCCACGCGGTCACGGGTAACGCTCGCCTGGCCGGCCGAGCGCTGTGCGGCTTCGGTAATGGCCTGTACATCCTGATGCAGCGACTGGATATGCCGGGTGCTTTGCTGCAGGGTGGCCTGCATGTCCTGCGCCAGGCCAAGGAACTGGCTGGCGGCCGTCGCGTTGTGCATGGCGCTTTGCCCGGCGCGGCTGAGTGTTTCGCGCAGCAGCTGCAGCAGCTGGTCAAGCTGGTTCATCATCGCGGCGACTTCGTCGTGACCGTCATCCTTGAGTGACTGGCGCAGATCGCGCTGCCCCGCCATCTCGGCAATACGGCCGGCACTGCGCTCCAGGCGGCGGGCAATCTGGCGGGCGGCGAACCAGGCGAGCACGCTGCCCAGCGCCAGGCACAGCAGCGCCAGCTGGACAATATGGACCAGCTCGTCGCGCTGGGCGGCGGCCAGCTGCGCGGTGGTGACATCGGCGCCGATCAGGTAGCGCTGGCCATCGGCGGTGGTGACCGGCAGGAACACCGAGCGGAAAGCGCCATACTTGTCGCTGTATTCGGCAAACTGTGGCTTGACCTCCTGCCAGGCGCGCAACACGGCCGGGTCGGCGTCGGCGTATTCCTCGAAATGCCGGGAATAGCTGCCAGCCGCTACTTCGCTGTCGGGCGCACCATCACCGATGTAATACACTTTGCCATCGCGCACGGTCAGCAGATAGCAATAGGCCAGACCGACGCGCCGCGAGTATTCACCCAGCCGGCGCACCAGCGGCAGGTATTCGGCATCGGCAATCGCACCGGCCTTGCTGGCGCGGGCGGCATAGTCGGGCGGCAGCATATAGGGCACGGAATTGGCGGCGGCCACCAGCCGGGCATCGATGCTGCGCCGCACGTCGCTGGCCTTCCCGGCATAGCTGCTGATGCTGAAGACGACGATGGCGAGCACCTGCACGGCGAGCAGCCAGAGCAGGATTCGGACAAAGAGGGAAACCCGGTTGTGAGTGCGCATGGCCTGTTCCATGGTAACGAGCATGTAGCGATCTGGCGACAAATACTTACACCAAAACAAACTCCACGCAAGCAAATAGAAATCAGGAATCCGTAAAGCGCATCAAAAAGGTGCAATGCCTGCTTGCCCGGTACTGGAACTGGCGCTGATCAGCAGGATTGCCAAGCGCGCTTCTGATTAGCAAGACTTCTCAGCAGACCACAAAAACCTATGAACCACAGGGACACAGAGGAAGCAACACCCTGCGAAATGCCTGGACGTGCTCCCGCTTTTCTCTGTGCTCTCTGTGGTTGATTCGGGTTTTGCCGAGAGATCTTGCCAATCAGGAGCGCGCTTAACCGGGCTGCCGGGGGGAAGCGGCAGACCAGGCGGGGTCTGCCCTGCCGGCCACGGCCAGCTGGGCGCACTCGATGCGGTCGCGGCCCTGCTGCTTGGCGCGGTACAGCAGGCGATCCACCGCCTCGATGAATGCCCTGGCGCTCATGCCCTGTAGTGGCGTAACACTGCCCAGGCCAATGCTGACCGTGAGCGCCGGCTTGCCGCCCGGTTTTTCATGCGCAATGCCCAGCCCGGCGATCAGACGCTGGCAGTGCTCGGCCACCTGCAGGGCGGCGGCCTCGTCCGCTTCCGGCAGCAGGATGACGAACTCCTCTCCGCCAAAGCGCGCCACGATATCGCGGGGGCGGCCCGCCGCATGCTGCAAGGTCTGAGCCACCCGCGTCAGGCATTCATCGCCAAGGATGTGCCCGTAGCAGTCGTTGTACTGCTTGAAAAAATCGATATCGAGCATGATCAGCGCCAGTGGCAGCCCTGTGCGCTGCGCGCTGGCCCACTCCGTGTCAAGCGCAGCATCGAACTTGCGGCGGTTGGCGATGCCGGTCAGGCCGTCCTTGAACGACAGGGCCTCCAGCTCTTTTTGCAGGCTGAGCAGTTTCTCCTCGGTCTGTTTGCGCTCGCTGATGTCGAACATGAAACCGATCAGACAATCCACCTCGCCGTCGTCCCTGCGCACCACATGCACGACATCGCGTATCCAGACATAGCCGTTGTCTTTCGTGAGCGCACGATAATCGGCCTCGTGATCGACTCCGGCCTGCGATTGCGACACGCAGAAATTGACCACCTGCTCGCGATCATCCGGGTGCATGCGCTGCACCCAGTCGTCAACCGACACCCAGCTCTCCGGGCTCCAGCCCAGCAGGGGCTCAATCTGCGGGCCGATATAGGCAAAGGTCTTGCTTGCCCAGTCGATTTTCCAGGGAATGGCCCTGGTCGACTCCAGCAGGGTCTTGTAGACCGCATTGTCGGTATTCAGTGCTGCGCGCATGTCGGGCATTTCGGACACCTCCCGTCCCTGTATTGCCGATCCGCCCGGGCCGGCAGCCCTGAGCATCAGGGCCATCTTTGCGGTGCCGGAGCCTGCCGTCCAGTGCCGCCGGACAGGCAGGGGGCTTGACGGCATAAACTGTTGATTGCCTGCCACATTGCCATGCCGCGCACGCCGCAGGTGATGCAAACATGCAGTCTGCTCAGGCAGGCAGCAGGTGGATGGCAGCCCTGGCGTTGCGGCAAGCAAGCTGCGCCTGCAAAGCGGGGATTCGCCGTCACATGTTCAACAGCCCACCTGGGCAATTCAGCGCGAGTCTCACCGCCGGGAGGCTGCACAAACACCAGTTTGTGGATCGTATCAGCCTATAGCCAAGCAAGTGCAACGGATACAAGGCAATACCCTGAAAGGGCAGATAGACAGGACGTTTCAGCCTGCTTGCCGCCATTGCGCCACCTCACGGGCATTACCTGCCAGGGGACGGCATGCTGCGCCACAACTACAGGCTGGCAGGGCAGGCTGCCCATCAGGCAAGCCAGCGATCTCCCGCCAATTCGCTTGGCATGGCCACACAGAATGTAGCAATATCGACATTATTGCATCGATTACTACAAACCAACTTGGCAAACCCATCACTGCACACCATGAACCATCTGCTGCTGATCGTTTCCCTGCCCGCCGCGAACGCCACGCTGCGCCAGCGCGTCTGGCGCGGGGTGAAGGCGGCCGGCGCGGCCATCCTGCGCGACGGCGCCTACCTGCTTCCCGCTTTCGCACCGGGCCGCGATGCGCTGGCGGGCTTTGCCGACGAGGTTTCCGCCGCCGGCGGCAGCGCCTTCTTGCTGACGGTGGACGGCGACGCCGCGCTGGACGGCCTCTTCGCGCGCGACGCCGACTACGCGGCGCTGATCGCCGACATCGCGCCGCTGCGAACGGCGCTGTCCGCCGCCAATCCGGACGAGGCGCAGCGCCAGGCGCGCAGGCTGCGCCGCCAGTTCGCCGCGCTCGCCGCCATCGATTTCTTCCCCGGCGCGGCACGCGACGAGTGCGACGCGGCGCTGGCCGAGCTGGAGCTGGCCTGCGCGCGCGCGCTGTCGCCGGACGAGCCCGGCCCCGCCGGCCATGCCATCGTCGCGCGCGGGCTTGCCGAGCATCGCGGCCGCGTCTGGGCGACGCGCCGCCGCCCGTGGGTGGACAGGCTTGCCAGCGCCTGGCTGATCCGCGGCTTCATCGACCCGGAGGCGCGCTTTCTGTGGCTGGCCAGCCCCGCCGACTGCCCGGAGCACGCGCTGGGCTTCGATTTCGACGGCGCGACCTTCAGCCACGTCGGCGCGCTCGTCACCTTCGAAACGCTGCTGGCGAGCTTTGGCCTGGCCGAGCCGGCGCTGCAGCAGCTGGCGCGCATCGTGCATTACCTCGATGTCGGCGGCACGCCGCCGCCTGAGGCCGCCGGAATCGAGCGCGTGCTCGCCGGCCTGCGCGATGCGATTGCCGACGACGACGCGCTGCTGGCCGCCGCTTCCGCCGTCTTCGACGCGCTTTACACCAGTTTCACACCAGGAAAACCGCAATGACCCATCCCGCATCCCGACAGGAACAGGCCCAGCTGGCCGCCCCGCCGTCGGTCAGCTTCTGGCAGGCCTTTCTGTTCTGGCTCAAGCTCGGCTTCATCAGCTTCGGCGGCCCGGCCGGGCAGATCAGCATCATGCACCAGGAGCTGGTGGAAAACCGCCGCTGGATTTCCGAGCGGCGCTTCCTGCACGCGCTGAACTACTGCATGCTGCTGCCCGGCCCCGAGGCACAGCAGCTCGCCACCTACATCGGCTGGCTGATGCACCGAAGCTGGGGCGGCATCGTGGCCGGCGCGCTGTTCGTGCTGCCTTCGCTCGTCATCCTGATCGTGCTGTCGTGGATCTATATCGCCTTTGGCGAGCTGCCGCTGGTCGCCGGGCTCTTTTACGGGATCAAGCCGGCGGTGACGGCGATTGTCGTGCAGGCCGCACACCGCATCGGTTCGCGCGCGCTGAAGAACGGCTGGCTGTGGGGCATCGCCGCCGCGTCCTTCGTCGCCATTTTCGCGCTGCAGCTGCCCTTTCCCGCCATCGTCGCGGCGGCAGCGCTCATTGGCTATATCGGCGGGCGCATCGCGCCGGACAAGTTCCGCGCCGGCGGCGACCATGGCAAGGCCGACCAGTCCTTTGGCCCCGCGCTGATCGACGACGGCACGCCGACACCCGAACACGCGCGCTTTCGCGCATCCAGGCTTGCGCTTGTCGTCGTCGCCGGCGTGGCACTCTGGGCGCTGCCGCTGGGCCTGCTCACCCTGCAGTTCGGCTGGAGCCACGCCTACACGCAAATGGGCTGGTTTTTCACCAAGGCGGCGCTGATGACCTTCGGCGGCGCCTACGCGGTGCTGCCCTATGTGTACCAGGGCGCGGTCTCGCACTATGGCTGGCTCACCCCCACACAGATGATCGACGGGCTGGCGCTGGGCGAAACGACGCCGGGGCCGCTGATCATGGTGGTGGCCTTCGTGGGCTTCGTCGGCGCCTATGTGAAGGCGCTGTTCGGCCCCGATGCGGCCTTCCTTGCCGGCGCGTTCGCGGCCTGCCTCGTCACCTGGTTCACCTTCCTGCCATCCTTCGTGTTCATCCTTGCCGGCGGCCCGCTGGTCGAAGCCACGCACGACGACCTGAAATTCACCGCACCCTTGACCGCGATCACCGCCGCGGTGGTCGGCGTCATCGTCAACCTGGCGCTGTTCTTCGGCTATCACGTGCTGTGGCCCAGGGGCTTTTCCGGAACCTTCGACTGGGCGTCGGCGCTGATCGCCATCGCCGCCGCCGTCGCGCTGCTGCGCTTCAAGCGCACGGTGATCGAGGTGCTGGCGGCGAGCGCCGCCATCGGCCTGCTGATCCGGCTGCTTAGCACCCAAGGATAGTGGCACGTATGCAGCCAAAGCCCTTTTACAGAAAGGGCTTCACGGCTATACGTACCAAACTGCAAAGCTGATTAAGTAGCCAGCTCAGCAACTCGTCACCTGATTAGCAATACTTCTCAGCACGTCATGCCCGCGAAGGCGGGCATCCAGTATCCACGCGGCATTACTGGGTTCCCGCTTGCGCGGGAACGACGATTTTTACCGTTTGCTGAGTCTTCTTGCTAATCGGGACTCGTCATACCGGCGCGCCAGCCCGGGCGCGTCGGCGCGGACCTGTGCCGCATGCACTGAGCTGGCGGGTGTCAGCCCTGCCCAAGGTCGAGCAGGTGCCCCATGCGCTGCTGCTTGGTCAGCAGGTAGCGACGGTTGCGCTCGCCCAGGCCCACCTGCGACGCTTCGCGCTGGACGGCGATGCCGGCAGCTTCCAGCGCGGCGATCTTCTCGGGGTTGTTGGTCAGCAGCCGCACCGTGCGCACGCCGTGAAACGCCAGGATGGCGCTGGCCGCCGCGTAGCTGCGCGCCTCGGCCGGCAGGCCCAGCGCCAGGTTCGCATCCAGCGTGTCCATGCCTTCGTGCTGCAGCGCATAGGCCCTGATCTTGGCCGACAGGCCGATGCCGCGGCCTTCCTGCCCGCGCAGGTAGATCAGCATGCCGCGCCCCGCGTGGGCGATGCGCCGCAGCGCGGCGTCGAGCTGCGCGCCGCAGTCGCACTGCACCGAGCCCAGCACGTCGCCGGTCAGGCATTCGGAATGGATGCGGCACAAGAGCGGCTCGTCGCCGCCCAGCTGCGCCGGATCACCGGCGATCAGCACCATGTGCTCGTTCGGGTCGCCATCGAGCCGGAACACCTGCGAATGAAAAACGCCGTGCCGCGTGGCCAGCGGTGCTTCGGCGAGCAGCGCCAGCCCGAAGCTGGCGTTTGCTGCGGAGCCCGGGATTGCTTCAGGAGTAAAAGGAGGGTTGGGGGTATTCACGATTCAGGGCCCAGTTGCCGAGTTCAGCCAGCGTGTAGTCTGCCGGATCGTGCAGCGTATGGGTACGCACATTCCGCCAGAAGCGATCCAGTCGCAGCCGGGCGTGTGTGGCACGCGGCGTGGCTGGCAAGTTCGTACCGGCCCCATGTCACGCAGCACAGCGGGCAGCAGGTATTGCAAACGTGGCCTTGCGTTTGCGCCCCGGCCAGAATGGCATAAAAAAAGCCTGCAAATCAATGATTTTGCAGGCTTTTTCAGTAAATCCCGAAGCTTGTCAGGATTTGCAAATGGTGCCGTCAGTGAGACTCGAACTCACACAGCCTTAGGCCACTACCCCCTCAAGATAGCGTGTCTACCAATTTCACCATGACGGCGACGACCACTTGTTTTCTTCGCTAGCGAAGAGGCCGGAACTATAACCAGTGCCGCCGGCCTTGTCCAGCCCCCTGCGCGAATTTTATTGGCGCCAGTATTTGCCCTGCCAGCTGTTGCGTGCGGCCAGTGTCGCGGTCAGCCGGGGGGCCAGCTGCGCGAGTCGCGTGCTGCTGGCCGGCGCCAGGCGCAGCGCTGGCGGCACCTCGCTGCCGACCCGCTGGATGGCGATGTCCGGGCGCAGGCGTTCGAGAAAATCAGCCAGCAGCTGCAGATATGTTTCGCTGTCGAGCACCGGCACGGTGGCAGGATCGCGCCGCCAGTCGTTGGCCAGCTGTGTGCCCTTGACGATCTGCAGCTGGTGACATTTCAGCGCGGCCAGCGGCAGCGCCGACAAGCTGGCCGCGCCCGCCAGCATGCTCTCGCGGCTTTCGCCGGGCAGACCGAAGATCAGGTGGCCCGTGACCGGCAGCCCGCGTGCGGCAGCGCGGCGGACCGCATCGGCGCTGCAGGCAAAGTCGTGGCCGCGATTGATGCGCGCCAGCGTGGCGTCATCGGTCGATTCGATGCCCAGCTCCAGCTCGATGATGGCCCGCTGCGACAGCTCATGCAGGTAGTCGAGCAGCTCGTCGGCCACGCAGTCCGGTCGCGTGCCGATCACCAGCCCGTCAATGCCGGGATGCGCGAGCGCGGTTTCATAGGCCAGCCGCAGCCGCGCCAGATCAGCGTAGGTGTTGCTGTAGGCCTGGAAGTAGGCCAGCCAGCGCCGGGTTTCCGGGTAGCGTCGCTGCAGGAAACGCATCCCCGTATTGATCTGCAAGCCAATATCATCATTGCATTCACGCAGATACCCTGGAACAAAACCCTGATTGTTGCAGAAAGTGCAGCCACCGCGCCCCTTGCTGCCGTCGCGGTTGGGGCAGGTAAAGCCGGCGGCGACCGAGATTTTCTGCACCCGTCCGCCATGTCGGGCGCGGGTCAGGTCGTTCCAGGAGAGATAGCGGCGCGCTGCAAGCGCGGCAGGAGGTTCGGGACAGGTCATGATGCTTGCTGGCAGAATGGAGGTTGCCGGCATGCTAGCAAGGCGCACCGCAGCAGACCCTGCGCTTGATCAGAAAAGCCGGGCTTGCCGACGATTAAGATGGCGCCTGCAGCGCAGCGCCGGCCCGCGCTGGCAAGACGCCCGTCATGCTGCCATGCTATAGACAGACCTGATTGGAAGCCTGCTCGGCATGCAGCAAAAACCTTTTTGAACCACAGAGACACAGAGGCCACAGAGGAAAAAATCCGGAGAAATGCACAAGATCGCCTTCTGCTTTTCTCTGTGATCTCTGTGCCTCTGTGGTTAATTTGGGTTTTGCCGAGAAGTCCTGTTCATCAGCCAGAAATTCCAACCGGCCACCATCCCGTTCCCAGATCACATCATCAATTTCGGAGAAAACCATGTCCCCTACCGCCCGTTTCCAGCTGACCGCGCGCCCGAGCTCCCGCCTGCCGGAGAGCCTGCGCAACAGCGATGCCATCCGCCAGGCGCTGAGCCAGATTCACGAGCGCTATCCGGATGGCATGCAGCTGGATGCCGCCGATCTGGAGGTGCTGAGGGAAGCCTCGCGTGCGCTGGCGCGCCGCATCCTGCCGGGCAGCGTGGTGGATGTGTCGCTGCAGTTCCCGGCACTGTGCGACATTTCCAGCGAGTTGTTCCGCATGGTGCGCAACATCCGCCAGGACATCAAGGACATCCTTGGCGACCATGAGGACGAGCTGAAGGACAACTGCGTGGGCGTGCTGCAATACGAGGCCGAATTCCGCACCGAAATGGCGCCGGCGCTGGCACGCTCCATCCTGCTGCGCAACTTTGCCAATCTGGTCGACAGCGTGCTGCTCGCGCAGATCCGCTTTGCCAGCGAGAACATGGAAATCGAGCTGCACATCCAGGAATTGTGAGCCGTTTGCCGGCCATGAAAAAAGGACGCCGCGGCGCAATGCCGCTCAGTTAAGCAAAAAGCTCCGTCAGGAGCTTTTTGCTTTTGTAACATAGTGCCCCTTTAAACCGCGCTGCATCCCGACAGATCAGCCTCCTC
>NZ_KE386630.1:76845-133008 GCF_000428145.1 Chitinilyticum litopenaei DSM 21440
GATCTTGGCCGACAGGCCGATGCCGCGGCCTTCCTGCCCGCGCAGGTAGATCAGCATGCCGCGCCCCGCGTGGGCGATGCGCCGCAGCGCGGCGTCGAGCTGCGCGCCGCAGTCGCACTGTACCGAGCCCAGCACGTCACCGGTCAGGCATTCGGAATGGATGCGGCACAGCAGCGGCTCGTCGCCGCCCAGCTGCGCCGGATCGCCCGCGATCAGCACCATGTGCTCGTTCGGGTCGCCATCGAGCCGGAACACCCGCGAATGGAAAACGCCGTGGCGCGTGGCCAGCGGCGCTTCGGCGAGCAGCACCAGCCCGGAGCTGGCATTTGCTGCGGAGCCCGGGATTGCTTCAGGAGTAAAAGGAGGGTTGGGGGTATTCACGATTCAGGGCCCAGTTGCCGAGTTCAGCCAGCTTGTAGTCTGCCGGATCGTGCAGCGTATGGGTACGCACATTCCGCCAGAAGCGATCCAGTCGCAGCCGGGCGTGCGTGGCGCGCGCGCCCATCACCTCGAAAATCCGGCTCGTGATGTCCAGCCCGGCCCGGTCTGCGGCGAGCTTGGCCGTCGCGGCCGCTTCGATGGCGAGCCAGAATTCGCCGTAATGGCGCAGCGTGTACGGGTCGCGCCGCGCCTCGCTGGCAGCGGAGAAATGCCAGGCCCGCGCCTGGCTGCGCGTGTAGTCGCCGGCTTGCGCCAGCGCGCCCTCGGCGATGCCCAGATAAATGGAGGCCAGAATCAGCTGCGCGAGCAGGGGCCGCAGGCAGGCGTAGGGCGAGCTGAGCGGGCCGGGGTCGAGCAGCAGCTCGGCATCGTGAACGGCCACCCGGTCAAAGCGTGCCGAGCCGCTGTCGGTCTGGCGCTGGCCCATATTGTTCCAGTCGCCGAACAGTTCGATGCCGGCGCGATCAGTGGGAACGACGGCGATCAGCAGGCGCTCGCTGCCTTCTTCCAGGGCCGACAGCAGCAGGCGGTCGGAATCCAGCGCGCCCGAGCAAAAGCTCTTCTGCCCGTCAAACAGGTAGCCGCCCGGCGCACGGGTCGCGACAGTGCGACGGTCGAGCGGATTGAGTGCATTGCCCCAGAACTGGCGCTGCGCGACGCTTTGCGCCTGCCAGTCCCGCCACTGCCCGTCGCTGCCAAACAGTCGCGTGGTCGCCAGCAACAGGTGATGGAAGGCGTAGACATGCGCCAGCGAGCTGTCCGCACGGGCGAGGATGCGCACCGTTTCCAGCGTCTGCCGCCAGCTTGCGCCGCCGCCGCCCAGCTCGACGGGGACGCTGATGTTCAAAAGACCGCTGTCCCTTAAAAGTTCGCGCTCGGCCTTCGGCGTTCCGCCGGCGAGATCGCGTGCGGCGGCGCTATTACTGAAACGGCTGGCGAGTGCTTCGGCTTGCGCGGCAAACAGGGGATGGGGCAATTCCGGTTTTGACATGGCGTATAGGGGCGTTGATGGATACCCGATCAACGCAAGAAACGGGCCAGCTAGAAAATGCAGCGAGACCGCCAGTTCATCACCATAAGTGCTTCCTGAGCAGCAGCACTTCAGCAAGTGTGCTGGAGAGCAGCCAATTGCTCCCCCCGAATACCAGCCTTACCCATCCCGGGTGAGTTGTGGCAAAGCCCCCTGCGGAATATTCAGGTTGGCGTCAATCGTGGACAGCCGTTTGTGGGGCATCACGCCCCGACAGAAGACCGGATTGCTGTTGCCGCCCTCACGGCCAAGCTGGCGGGCGGAACATCACCGACATTGGGGTGCAGAACGATCAGCCATCCTTGATCGGCCTGGGAAAGACAGCAACCCCGGCGCGGATAGCGCCCACCTGCCTGAGTTGGGCAGGCGCGCAATCAGACCGATGACGATGGGCATCTTGCAAGCCTTCATGCTGCCCATCTGAAAAATGACCAGGCGTTTCACCATCAGCCTCTGCGGCGTAATTCGCAGATTCGATCCCTGCTCGCTACACCTATAAAATCAGCGGGCCACTGTAAGATGCAGCAGCCCGCTTGTATTGCTCGTCACCAAGCGGGCCCAGACAGGCAGGCGATCAGTGCGGCACACCGGTCCAAATCCTGGGGTCACGGCGTCATGTGAGGCAGAAAAGGCCGCAGCGGCCTTGCTGCATGAATCGTCCACAACCTGTATGAGCTTTCCCGTCAGGACTATTGCCACATCAGTACTGAAACAAATTCGCTGACCGGCACTGCCGAGCCACTTGCTCAGGCATGCCCCCAGCGATTGACGCCCGGCCGATA
The DNA here is from genome assembly GCF_000428145.1 of Chitinilyticum litopenaei DSM 21440. Taxonomy (GTDB): domain Bacteria; phylum Pseudomonadota; class Gammaproteobacteria; order Burkholderiales; family Chitinibacteraceae; genus Chitinilyticum; species Chitinilyticum litopenaei. The sequence continues at coordinate 79,099 of NZ_KE386630.1, forward strand.
GAACGCCAGCACTTCATTGCCGCAGCCCACGAACTGCATCCCCGCACACAAGGAACGCAGCAACAGGATGCCACGGCCGTGGGCGACGGTAGTCTGCACAGCCTCTTGCCTGCTCCAGCTTGCCCAATCAAAGCCCGGCCCGCTGTCCTTGACCCGGATTTGCAGCAAGTCCTGGCCTCCCTGCACCAGCCCTGCAAGATCAATCTCGATCCTGCCCTCCTCCAGTTGCGCCAGTCGCTCGGCTCTTTGCTGCAAATAGTCATCCATGCCGTTGGCGCTGTGCTTGAGCGAGGAGTCCATGCGCAGCAGGCCGTGGTCAACGGCATTGACGAACAACTCGGTAAGAATGAGGAAAACGTCGGACTGGGAATGGGTCAAGGCCTTGATTTCGTTCACAAAAGTCATCATGAACGGAACCGTATTGATATAGCGGAGCTCTTCAGCCCCCAGAACGAGACTGTAGCGCCACTTGCACTCCTCCAGGGCCAGCAAGGCCGGCATGGTAAAGTCCGAAAGTGCAGGCAAGGGCGAGACTCGCTCCAGTTCCACGGCATTGGCTGTCGCACCGAATGACAGGACCACCAGCGAAACATCGTCATGGTGAGCGCTACCCTGCAAAAAATCGGCAAGACTGTTCTGGATTGCTTCGACACGCAGCCCGTTTTTTACTCCGGACAATGCCAGCAAGACCCGCTCGACACCAAACGCCTCGCCACTGGGCGAACTGGCTTCGATCAAGCCATCCGAGCTGGCGACCACCAAACCGGGCTCTTCAAAGTAATGCCTGACCGGTACAAAATCCATGCCGTGACTGGGCACGATTCCCAGAGGCAAATTGGACGACTGCACCATCTTGATCGGCACACCGGCCGCATCGGTAATCTGCAAAGCGGGCATGCCGCCATTCCAGATCTCGACACACTGATTGATTTCATCAAGCGCCAGCAGCACCACAGCCACGAATCGGCCCACCGGCAGGACTTGGCGGATCTTGTTGTTCATTTCCGCAAGAATGTCGGAAATGCCATAACCCTTCTCGGTCATGCTGTAGAAGGGTTGTGTGAGTGGCAATACATTCAGCGCAGCGGTCAGGCCATGGCCAATTCCGTCGGCAAGCAGGACGTGCAGAACCTGGCCGGGCGTGCGTGCAGCGGCAATCAGATCACCGGAAAGGCTCTCCGCCGGAGAGAGCCAGTACTCGAGACAGGGGTCGGAGAGTCGCTCGGCATTGACCATCTGCTCGATCAGGTGCCGGGCAACCCTTTTTTCCTCTTCCGCCCGATCATAGTAATCGGCCAGCTTGCTGGATTGCTCGACAACCTGGCGATTCAGATCCAGCGTGCGACTGAAGGCCTTGAGTTTGGCCTCCAGCACACGAAAATTGACTGGCTTGTTGATGTAATCGTCAGCGCCCTGCTCGATGGCTTCGGCAAGGCGGTTTTCTTCGCCAACGCCGGTTACGAAGACTATCGGCACCCATAGGGCCCCAGCCTCCGCCTTGATCATGGCTGCGGCTTCCGGGCCGGACATGACTGGCATCATCATGTCCATCAGCACCAGGTCTGGTCGATGTGATCGCCAGTTTTCCACAGCCTCAAGACCGTTGCGCGCCTGAATGGCGGTATGCCCCAGCGCCTCGACAAATCGTGAAATCAGCAGAAGTACGGCGTCGGTATCGTCAACAACCAGAATTTTCATCAGATCGCCGGCGATCAGCGGATCGTGAAAATCTTGCCGAAACAGGCGATTTCCAGCACCTGCTTCACTGCGTCACGACAATTGACCAATGCCAATGTCTTGTTTGCAGAACCGATTTTCTCCTTGAGGAGCAGCAGCATACCCAGTGCCGAGCTATCCAGATAATTGACATTCTGGAAATCAACCAGCACTTCCCTGATTTCGGTGTTGGCGATCAGGGATTCACAAACCTGCCGGAATTCCCTATGAGCGCTGAAATCAAACTGCCCTGACAAAATCACACGTCCCGTACTACCTTCGATTTGTACTGTCGGCGTCATATCGATCAAAACCTCAAAAAAAGCAGATGTGTGTTTATATGTCTCTAGAAAGCGCTCACGAGCCTGTCTCGCCGGGCAAACTGTCACGTCGATCCAGGTTACTGCCGCTTACTAAGTTAGTATGCACGACTTGCAGAGGCAAGCGTATCGTGAATTCAGCGCCCTCGCCCAGCGTAGTGTCCACCTGAACGTCTCCACCCCAAGCTTGGACAAGATTACGGACAATGGCGAGACCCAGGCCCGTACCATCTTTGCGCGTTGTAAAAAACGGCTCGAACAAACGTTCCAGATCAGCCTCGGCGATGCCGGGTCCGTGATCCCGCACAGCCAGGCAAACCCAAGTTTCATCATTGCAGAGTCTAACTCGCAACTCCATGCCGGCGAAAGCAACCTGCAGGGCATTTTCGAGTAAATTACTGATCACGCCAGCCATTTCCTTGCGATTGACGCGAATCCAGCTTGGCTGCGGGCTTATTTCAATCACAAGACGGATTCCCGCCTGCTCCACAGCGGGTTGAATGTGCTGCAAGGTTTCTTCCAGAACCTCCCGCAAATCAAGCAATTCCACGGCCATCTGCTGACCGCGGACAAAGCGCAGCATGTTCTGGATCAGCTCTTCCAGATGCTGCAGGCGATTCTGTATCTTGCCTGCAACACGCACCCTGCCCTGCAACGGCAGATCAGGGAGCTCAAGGTGCCCCAGATAGAGCATGGCAGCAGCCAGCGGCGTGCGCAGCTGGTGAGCAAGCCCCGCCGCCATCTCCCCCATGGCCACCAGACGTTCATGGCGACTCAATGCATGCTGCATGGATCGATACTCCGTCATGTCATGCATCAGGATCAAACTGCTCTGCTCGCCCGGCACGGGGGAACACACAATCGAGAACCAGTGTTCAGCGGCCCCTGGCTTGCGGGCAAGCCAGAGATCAAACTCGGCAGTCGCAGTCATGTTGGCTGCCAGCCAATCCTGCCAGTTCATGCCATTGAACAGGGCCGGAGCAAACTCCCTAGCTGCACGATTCATGCTCACCACCAAGCCCCGCCCATCCAGCTCGATTACACCTGCAGGCAACTGCTCCAGCAAGGAAGTCAGCCGCCTTGAAAGAGCGGCCTTTTCATCCAGCTCGCGTTTGAGTTGACCATTGGCCAGCTGGAGCTGCTCTGTAAGCGAAACGACCTGTTGCTGCAGCTCGGCATATGACGATGAAAGCTGCCTGGAAGCTTCGGCAAAGAGTGAAAATGCGGCCTCCAACTCATGTGGATCAAGCTTTCCGGTCGGTTCTTCCATGCGCAGGCGTCCTTGTTGCGGTCATTCTTTTCGATTATAAAGAGGCGAGACGTCGTGTGAATGAGCTATCGGCGAAAGAAAAGCGATGTTTTCCTTAAACCATCCGGTTAAACTGCCGATAACAGTAAACTCTGATGAACGACCCTGAGCAAACCGGAGGTAGTTGTGTCTGATCTTCTAAAAAATATTGACGCCCGCACCAAGCTGGCAGGCACAAACAAGCTCGAAATCCTGCTGTTCACACTTGGGCTTGATCAACGCTCGGGCCGACGCGAGACCTTCGGCATCAATGTTTTCAAGGTGCGTGAAGTCATGCGCACTCCGGAAATTACCCAGGCACCGGAAATGCCCTCTTCGGTAGAGGGCATGGTCAGCCTGCGCGGCACGCTGGTCCCCGTGATTGATCTTGCCAAGTACGCGGGCATTGCCACTGAAAGCCGCCCGGAAATCATGATCGTTTCCGAATACAACGGGCACACTCAAGGCTTTCTGGTTGAAGCTGTCGACACCATTCTGCGCCTGGACTGGTCCGTCATGCGCGTCCCGCCCGACATGCTCACCATGCAGATGGGCGGCCTAGTCACGGCCGTTACCGAACTTGAAAGCGGCAAACTGGTCATGATGCTCGACGTCGAAAAGGTACTTGCCGAAACGACGGCTGGCGTATCGGAAATCGACGTCAACACCATCATTCAAGACAAGAACTTTGTCACTAAAACCGTTTATTTTGCCGATGACTCGGTTGTTGCTCGACGCCAGATTGAAATGACTCTTGACGCCATGCAGGTCAGGCACATGCACGCCATCAATGGCAAGCGCGCCTGGGATGACCTGTTGAGGCTGGCGCAATCTGCCGACATTCAGGGCAAGTCGGTCAAGGATCTGGTGCAACTGATCCTCACCGATGTCGAAATGCCCGAAATGGATGGCTACATGCTGACGCGGATGATCAAAAGCGACCCGCGCTTTGTCGGAATTCCGGTTCTCATGCATTCCTCACTCTCCGGCCTGTCGAACCAGAAGCTCGGGCAATCCGTCGGCGTGGATGGCTATGTCGCCAAGTTCGAACCGCACAAACTTTCCGAGACCATTGCCAATTTCCTGCTCAAGGATGCTTGAGTCCCTCCGGAACCAGCCAAAGATAGCGAGTACACATCATGGCCCAACAAGCAAACCTGCTCGAAAGTGTCGACGCCCGCACCAAGCTCGCCGGATCCAACAAGATGGAAATCCTCTTGTTCACCCTTGGCAGCAGGGAAATATTCGGCATCAACGTTTTTAAGGTTCGCGAGGTTTCACAAACCCCCAAAATCACCAAGACTCCCAATATGCCTCATGGTGTCGAAGGGGTGATCTCGCTGCGCGGCAACATCATTCCGGTGATTGCCTTGTCGCGTTTTGTCGCAACGCAGGATCCGGCAGATGGCGACACCACCAGCACCATGATCGTGACCGAATTTTCAAAGCATACCCAAGCGTTTCTGGTGCACGAAGTGGATCGCATCATCCGTGTTGACTGGGACAAGGTGCGCGCACCGGAAAGCATGCTGGCCGGCAATCAGGCACTCATTACCGCGATTACCGAGCTGCCGGATGGCAAGCTGGTTTCAATTCTGGATGTCGAGCAGATTCTTTCCACCGTCATCGGGGAGCCAGTCATCCCCGAGCTGCCCAAGGCAGCCATCGACCCGGACACCTTCATGTTCTTTGTTGATGACTCAATGGTTGCCCGCAAGGAAATCGTTGGGGTTCTTGACAAGATCGGCATCAAGTATCACCAGGCCAATAATGGCAAGGAAGCCTGGGACAAATTGCAAAATCTCGCCAACCGTGCCGTGCACGATGGCGAGCGCCTGAAGGACAAGCTGAAAATGATTCTGGTGGATGCAGAGATGCCGGAAATGGATGGCTATGTCCTGACCAAGTACATCAAATCGGATCACCGCTTCCAGGGCATCCCTGTTGTAATGCACTCTTCCCTGTCATCCAACGCCAACCGGGCCATGGGCTCAAGTGTTGGGGTTGATGCCTATGTGGCTAAATTTGACCCCCTGATTCTGGCCGATACACTGACCCCAATGCTTGTCGGCTAAATAAATATGAAAACAACAGCGCTGCATGCTGTTTGGAGTAAATGAGATGAATGATCAGAACATGCGTTTCCTCGTCGTGGACGATTTTTCCACGATGCGTCGCATCGTCCGGAATCTTTTGAAGGAATTGGGGTACTCCAATGTTGATGAGGCTGAAGACGGCCAAGTTGCCTTGCACAAGCTGAAAAATGGCGTATTTGATTTTGTCGTCACCGACTGGAACATGCCGAACATGACCGGTATCGAGTTACTGCGGCAAATCAGGGCAGACGCCCAGCTGAAGCATTTGCCGGTGCTGATGGTTACCGCAGAAGCCAAGAAAGAGAACATCATCGAGGCGGCAACGGCAGGTGCGAATGGCTACATCGTCAAGCCGTTCACTGCCGCGACACTGGATGAAAAGCTGAAAAAGATTTTCTCCAATATGGCCAAATAAGCTGAAACAAAACTGAAGCGCAGGAGAGAACTGTGAGCGACAAAGCCATGAATAGCGGTGACTCGGCAGAGCTGGAAGCACTTTTCGACAGCATTCTCGCGTCGTCCAAACCTGAGGAAGTACCGGCCGCACCGGCTCCGGTCCAGCAGCCTGTCGAGCAGCCTGCTGCTGCTCCTGCAGCTGCCGCAGCACAACAGGAAGAAAGCCACGAAGCCGATCTTGCCGAGCCCGCCAAGTCGATGTTCTCGCACATTGGCCAGCTGACCAGGAAACTGCACGACACACTCAGGCAACTGGGGCTGGACAAATCACTGGAGCAGGCCGCCTCGCAAATTCCGGACGCACGCGACCGCCTGTCCTATATCGCCACGATGACCGAACAGGCTGCCGAGCGCACGCTCAACGCCCTGGATGTCGCCAAGCCGCTGCAGGACAAAATTGCTGGCGACGCCGAGAAGCTCGCGGCGCAATGGGACAAACTCTACGCCAACCAGCTCAATGTCGATGAATTCAAGCAGCTCGTCGAACAAACCCGACAATACCTGCAAGCCACGCCCCGGCATTCCGAGCAGATCAATGCCCAGATGCTGGAAATCATGATGGCTCAGGACTTCCAGGATTTGACTGGCCAGGTGATCAAGAAAGTGCTTGGCATGGCCAAGGACATGGAACAGCAGCTGCTCGACTTCCTGCTGATGTTCTCGCCGCAAGGCATCAAGCAGGAAGACAACTCCCTGCTCAACGGCCCTGTCGTCAAATCCGAAGGGCGCACCGACATCGTAACGAACCAACAGCAAGTTGACGATCTACTGGAAAGCCTTGGTTTTTAATAAAGGCGCCATAGGAGAACTGGAATGAGTGACTTTGGCGGAATGGAAGACCTGCTGCAGGACTTTCTGACGGAATCGTCCGAGCTGTTATCGGAAGTCGACAACAAACTGGTCGAACTGGAAAAGCGCCCCGATGACCGGGCCCTGCTCAACGACATTTTCCGCGGCTTTCACACCATCAAGGGTGGCGCCGGTTTTTTGAATGTCGATCCGATGGTCAGCCTGTGTCATCGCACGGAAAACCTGTTCGACAAGCTGCGCAACGGCGAAATCACTCTTACCCCGGAAATCATGGATGCGATCCTCGCCGCAACCGGCGTCGTGCGCGACATGTTTGGCGCCCTGTCCCAGGGCCGCCAGCCGATCCCGGCAGATCCCGAACTGCTGCATGCACTGGACAATGTCCTGGAAGGCAAGCCGGCCCTGTCCGATGCTCCGCTGGTTGAGCATGTCCATGCCCCGGCCGCGCCCGTCCAGGCAGCAGCGCCGGCCAGCAAGCCGGTACCCGCTCCCGGCACTCCGGACTGGGATCTGCTCTACAACAGCCTCTTGGGCAAAGAGCCCCCCGCGCCTGCACATACCCAGCCAGCCATCAGCCCCGAGCCCATTATTGAACACGCGCCGGTTCATATACCCCAGGTCGCCCCAGTCAGCGCACCGGTCATTGCCGATCCGATGCAAACACTGAAACCGGCACCGGCCGCGCCACTGAACAAACCGGCGACATCCAGCCAGCAACTTGCGGCGCCGGAAACCACCATCCGGATTGATACCGTGCGTCTGGATCAGGTACTCAACCTGTCCGGTGAAATCGGTCTGACCAAAAACCGCCTGACCACGCTGCGTACCGACATCATGGCCGGCAAGATGGACGGCAGCACGCTCAAGGCGCTGGACGAGGCCATCGGCCAGCTTGACCTGCTGGTTGGCGATCTGCAGAACGCGGTCATGAAAACGCGCATGCAGCCAATCGGGCGCCTCTTCCAGAAATACCCCCGACTGGCGCGTGATCTGGCCCGCCAGCTTGGCAAGGACGTGGAGCTGGTCATCAGCGGTGAAGAAACCGAGCTGGACAAAACCATGCTGGAGGATCTGAACGATCCCCTGGTCCACCTGGTGCGCAACGCCGTCGATCACGGCATCGAGACGGCGGAAGAACGCGCTGTTAGCGGCAAGCCCAGCAAGGCGGTGGTCGAACTGTCCGCCACCCAAGTGGGCGACCACATCCTGATCGAAATCACGGACGACGGCCGGGGCATGCGTCCGGACGTCATCCGCCGCAAAGCAATCGAGAAGGGCCTGATCGACATCGAGACGGCCAACAGCCTGGATGACAAGCAAAGCCTGCAGCTGATTTTCCTGCCCGGTTTTTCGACCAAGGACCAGATCTCCAGCGTATCCGGTCGCGGTGTCGGCATGGATGTGGTGAAAACCAACATCCAGCGCCTCAACGGCCGCATCGACATCCAGTCGGTGGTCGGTGAAGGCTCGCGCTTCACCATTTCACTGCCGCTCACGCTGGCGATTCTGCCGGTGCTGGTGGTCAAGGTTTGCGATCAGCCCTTTGCCGTACCGCTGGCCATGGTGCGCGAGATCATCACCATCCGCCAGGAGCAGGTACAGGAGGTTTCCGGACGCGCCACCATCGTGGTTCGCGACGAAATCCTGTCAGTGCGCTCGCTGGCGCACCTGATCGGCTGGCAGGAAACCCAGCTGCCGCAGTTTGGCGTACTGATGCAGTCGGCCGAGCATTCCTTCATCCTGGCGGTGGACAGCTTTATCGGCCGCGATGATGTGGTGATCAAGCCCCTGCAAAATATCCGTCCGCGCGGCATTGCCGGCGCCACGCTGTCTGGCGATGGCTCCATCGTCCTGGTGCTGGACATGGAAGACCTGCTGGCATCCGCCCACGCGGACAATTCGGCAATCATGACTTCGCGGCTTGTTGAACAGTTTTGATATCGGGGCCGCTGCGCGGCCCGATCAGAACAAGCTGATATACTGACTGCAAGACATGGCACTTTTGCCATGCGCCTGCAACGCAATGGACACAAAAATGCAAGAACATGCATTCGTCGGGCGGCAGCCCATCCTCAATCGCCAGCAGCAGATCATCGGTTACGAACTGCTGTTCCGCCTCAACAAGGAATCCGTCTCTGCCGACTTCACCAGCGACATGCAGGCCGGTACGAATGTACTCGTCAACACCCTGTCGAACATGGGTACGGACTGGCTGGTAGGCAGCAAGCTGGCCTTCATCAACGTCGCCGAATCGATGCTGGAAAGCAATTTCCTGGAACTGCTGCAGCCCAATCGCGTCGTTCTGGAAGTGGTCGAATCCACCCAGCCAACACCTGAACTGTTGGAGCGCCTGAAAGAACTACGCACGCAAGGTTTTGGCATCGCGCTGGATGATTTCGTCCTGACGCCGCAAACCGTTCCCTTCATGGAGCATGCCAATTACATCAAGCTGGATATCCAGCAGCTGGGCATGCCGCAGATTCCGGGGCTGTCGAAGGAACTGCGCCGCTACCCGGCCTTGCAGGTCGCCGAAAAGGTCGAAACCAAGGATGAATTCAAGCAATGCCTGGACATCGGTTTCGACTGTTTCCAGGGCTATTATTTTGCCCATCCGGAAACCCTGTCGGCCAAGGTAATCAATCCCGGCTACGCCAACATCCTCAACCTGCTGAACATGTTGCGCAATAACGCCGAGATCCGCGATATCGAAAATGCGCTCAAGCGCGATGTAGCGCTGTCATTCAAGTTGCTGCGCTACATCAACTCGGCCGGTTTCGGGCTTTCCTGCGAGATCCAGTCTTTCCGCCACGCCGTCACCATTCTGGGTTATCAGAAGCTCTACCGCTGGCTGACACTGCTGCTGGTCACCGCCGGCGCGGAAACCGGCACCCCGCCGGCCCTGCTGAAAACGGCCGTGACACGCGGGCGCCTGGTCGAACTGCTGGGCGGGCATTTCCTGGATGGCCAGGAACGGGACAACCTGTTCATCGTCGGCATGTTCTCGCTGCTGGATGTCCTGCTCGACATGCCAATGGACCAGATTCTCGAAACGCTGATCCTGCCGGAAAACGTCTGTGATGCGCTGCTTCACCGCTCCGGCATCTACGGCCCCTTCCTGGAGCTCACCGAAGCCTGTGAAGATCCGGAAATGATCGAAGTGCCGCGTCTGTGCGAGCAGCTGCAGATTTCCCCGGAAATGCTCAACAAGGCACATGTGCAGTCGCTAACCTGGGTGGAAGAACTGGGGGTATAAACCACCAGCCCTTACTGAAAAATACCCACAAAGCCGTACCCGTCAGGGTACGGCTTTCCATTTCCGCATGATGGCCTGCTGCTGGCCACTGCGCTGTACCACCTCAAGACCGTGATCGAGTGCCGTGGAATAATCCTCGGCCTGCAAGCCATCCTTGTAAAAGGCCACAAACAGCGGCAATTCATCAATCACGCCCCAATCGCGGATGGCCTTGCGCTGGGCGGGCGGCAATGCCGCCAGCATGGTGGCCAGCGTGCCTTCCGAGAGCAGCATGAAGTCGATCTTGCCCTGGGCCAGCTGGCGGAAATTGCCCAGCTCGCTCGAGGATTCGACGCGCACCAGCCCCGGCTGGCTCAACATAGCATCCGGGTATTCATACCCCGTCGTCATGCCCACCTTGCGGCCGCGCATCGCGGCATACGATGGCGCCTCGGGCGGCAGACCAGCATGGCCAACCAGATGCAGCTTCATGATCAGAATGGGGCGCGTCGACCAGACGAACTGCGGCACACGCTCACTATTGCGCGCCACATCCAGCAAGCCGTCGTATTCCCCCTGCAGCGTCAGTTTCAGACAACGGTTGTAGGAGCCGCTTTCAAAGCGCGGGGTAATGCCGGATTGGGCGTAAGCGGCCGCCACCAGCTCCACCATGGCGCCGGCAGGCCGCCCCTTCTCGACCATGGCAAACGGCGGCCAGGCATCTTCGACGCAGATTTTCGGAGAGTCAGCACTGGCGACCGTGATGATCGCCAGACTCAACAAGGGCAAGATGCGCATGGTTGCAGCCGGAAGCAGAGAAACATTCCAGCATAGACGCTGGCGATGCACTCATGACATTTCGGTGACGACCGAATCAGGCAATGCCGCGTGCGCGCTCCGCGTGAAAACGCGCGACAAAGGCCGGGAAGGCATCCTGCTCGATCGCCGCGCGCATTTCCGCCATCAGCACCTGGTAGTAGCGCAGATTGTGGATGGTGTTGAGCTGCGCACCAAGAATCTCGCCACTGCGGAACAGGTGATGCAGGTAGGCGCGGCTGAAGTTGCGGCAGGTGTAGCAATCGCAGGACTCATCGAGCGGGCGCTTGTCCTGGCGATGAAAGGCATTCTTGATCTTGATGTCGCCATAGCGCGTGAACAGCATGCCGTTGCGCGCGTTGCGCGTCGGCATCACGCAGTCGAACATGTCGATGCCTTGCGAAACCCCGTAGACCAGATCTTCCGGCGTGCCCACGCCCATCAGGTAACGCGGCTTGTGCACCGGCAGCTTCGGCGCGGTATGCGCCAGAATGCGCGCCATGTCCTCCTTCGGCTCGCCGACGCTCAGGCCGCCAATCGCCATGCCGTGAAAGCCGATGTCATCGAGCCCGGCCAGCGATTCGTCGCGCAGGTCTTCATGCATGCCGCCCTGCACGATGCCGAACAGCGCATTGGGATTTTCCAGACGGTCGAACTCATCGCGCGAGCGGCGCGCCCAGCGCAGCGAGAGGCGCATCGAGTCAGCCGCCTGCTTGTGGTCGGCCGGATATGGCGTGCACTCATCGAAAATCATCACAATGTCGGAATTGAGGACCTTCTGGATGCGCATCGATTCTTCCGGCGTCAGCATCAGCTTGTCGCCATTGACCGGGCTCTGGAAACGCACGCCTTCCTCGGTGATCTTGCGCATGTCGCCCAGGCTGAAGACCTGGAAGCCGCCCGAATCGGTGAGGATGGGCTTGTCCCAGCCCATGAAGTCGTGCAGACCGCCGAACTGGCTGACCACTTCAAGACCAGGGCGCAGCCACAGGTGGAAGGTATTGCCAAGACAGATCTGCGCCTCGATTTCCTTGAGGTCGCGCGGCGTCATTGCCTTGACCGTGCCATAGGTGCCGACCGGCATGAACACCGGCGTTTCGACGACGCCGTGGTTCAGCGTCATGCTGCCGCGGCGCGCGCCGCCGCTGGTGGTTTTCAGTTCAAACTTGAGGCTCATGAATGTCCCGCAATCCGGATAAACAGTCCGGCGCAATATGGATAAAAGGGTATTTGCCCACAGCCCTTTACAAGAAAAGGCAGCAGAGCAATACCCTGGTCAGGCTTGCTTTTCCAGCAGCATGGCATCGCCGTAGCTGAAAAAGCGGTATTCGTTCTGCACGGCATGCGCATAGGCCGCGCGCATCGTTTCCAGCCCGGCGAACGCGGCAACCAGCATCAGCAACGTGGAGCGCGGCAGATGGAAATTGGTGATCAGGCGATCGACCACCCGGAACTGATACCCCGGCGTGATGAAAATATCCGTATCCCCTTCCGGCTCGGCCAGAAAACCGTGCTGTGATGCGGCCTCCAGCGCGCGCAGGCTGGTCGTGCCCACGGCGACGATACGCCCGCCCGCCGCCTTCGCCGCCTTGAGCCGTTCGACCACGTCCGGCGCGATGCGGTAACGCTCGCTATGCATGGTGTGCTCGGCAATGTTTTCGACCTGCACGGGCTTGAACGTCCCCGCGCCGACGTGCAGCGTCAGGAATTCGGTTGCCACGCCACGCGCGCGCAACTCCGCCAGCAGCGCATCGGTAAAGTGCAGCCCGGCGGTCGGCGCGGCAACCGCGCCGGGGTCACGGGCATAGACGGTCTGGTAACGCTTGGCGTCTTCATCATCCGGTGTATGGGTAATATAAGGCGGCAGGGGCAGCGTTCCCGATACTTCCAGCATGTCGAGCACCGTGTGCACACCATGCGGCGCCGCGGAAAAATCAAACTCCAGCAGGAACATTTCCTGCTGCCGCTCGACCATCCGGGCGGTAAAACCGCCCTGAAAATGCAGGATGGCGCCGGGCTTGGGCGACTTGCTGGCGCGAACCATGGCCAGCGCGCGATTTTCACCAAGCACGCGCTCGACCAGCGCCTCGATCTTGCCGCCGCTGGCCTTTTCGCCAAACAGCCGGGCCTTGATCACGCGCGTATCATTGAAGACCAGCACATCGCCAGCCCGCAGCAGATCGGGCAATTGTGCAAAGCGCAGGTCGGCCAACTCGGCGGCATCAACGTGCAGCAGGCGGCTGGCGCCGCGCTCGGCGGGCGGGAACTGGGCAATGAGCGCCTCGGGCAGCTCATAATCAAAATCGGCGATGTGCATCATGTGAAAACAGCTGGTAATAAAACTACGCAATGATACCATCTGTTACGGCCAGAACCCGCAGCCACATTAGCCCCGGCTACTACACAGCAGATGGGCGGCCCGGCCAATTGCAGGAAAATGCCGGCTTTTTCTGGACAAGTTCGGCCATCCTGCGGCAAACTCCCGCCGTTATAAGAAGATGACGAAGGGACGTTCACATGCCTGACCAGCAGTCCATCCTGGTATTGCATGGCCCGAACCTCAACCTGCTCGGCGTGCGCGAACCGCAACACTATGGCGCCGACACACTGGCGAGCATCAACGAGCGCCTGGTCGCACTGGGTCAGGCCCACGGCATCCGGGTCGAGTGTTTTCAATCGAACCGCGAATACGAGCTGATCGAACGCGTGCACGCCACGCTCACCGATGGCACCGCCTGGATCGTCATCAACCCGGCAGCATTCACCCACACCAGCGTTGCCCTGCGCGACGCCATTGCCGGGGTCAAGAAACCGTTCGTGGAAGTTCATCTCTCCAATGTGCATGCCCGCGAGGCATTCCGGCACCATTCCTATTTTTCGGATCTGGCAGCCGGAGTGATTTGCGGCCTGGGCGCCCGTGGCTACGAATTCGCCCTGCAGCATGCACTGGCTCAATTACAGACCGCTTCCTGACGAGAAGCGGCGTTCGAACTTTCTCACATTCAGTAGAGATAAGGGGTATTCATGGATCTGCGTAAACTGAAGAAACTGATCGACCTGGTCGAGGAATCCGGCATTGCCGAACTGGAAGTGACCGAGGGCGAAGAAAAGGTACGCATCACGCGCGTCAACCAGAATGTGGCCGCTTACGCCCAACCCATGCATTATCAGCTCCCGCCCGCCGCACCGGCTGCGGTTGCCCCCGCAGCCGCCGAAGCGCCCGCGGCAGCCGGCAACGGCCTGCCGGCCGGTCATGTGGTCAAGTCCCCGATGGTGGGCTCCTTCTACCGCGCCTCGGGCCCGGACAGCAAACCCTTTGTCGAAGTCGGCCAGACCGTCAACGTCGGCGACACCCTGTGCATCATCGAAGCCATGAAGCTGATGAACGAGATCGAAGCCGACGCTGCCGGCACGATCAAGGCCATCCTGATCAATAACGGCGAGCCGGTCGAATACGGCGAGCCGCTGTTTGTTATTGGGTGAGGAGTGAGGGGCTAGGAGTGAGGTGCAAAACCCGCTCCTTGCCAGCCGCGACATCGGCACACCTCACACCTGACGCCTCACACCTCACAGGCAGAAACTATGTTCGATAAAATCCTTATCGCCAATCGCGGCGAAATTGCGCTGCGCGTCCTGCGCGCCTGCCGCGAAATGGGCATCAAGACCGTGGTCGTGCATTCCGAAATCGACCGCGAAGCCAAATACGTCAAGCTGGCCGATGAGTCGGTCTGCATTGGCCCCAATCCTTCCCCGCAATCCTATCTGAACATGGCGGCTCTGATTGCCGCCGCCGAAGTCACCGGCGCCCAGGCGATTCACCCCGGCTATGGTTTTTTGAGCGAGAACGCCGATTTCGCGCAACGCGTGGAAGAATCCGGCTTTGTCTTCATCGGCCCGACCCCCGAATCGATCCGCATCATGGGCGACAAGGTGTCGGCCAAGGATGCGATGAAGAAGGCCGGTGTGCCCTGCGTGCCCGGTTCCGACGGCGCACTGCCGGACGACCCGAAGGAAATGCTCGCCATTGGCCGCAAGGTCGGCTACCCGGTCATCATCAAGGCCGCCGGCGGCGGCGGCGGCCGCGGCATGCGCGTCGTGCACAACGAGGAAGAACTGCTGCGCTCGGTGGAAATGACCAAGAGCGAAGCGCAGGCAGCCTTCGGCAACCCGGTCGTCTACATGGAGAAATTCCTGCAGACGCCGCGCCACGTCGAAATCCAGGTGCTGGCCGACCAGCACGGCAACGCGATCTACCTCGGCGAACGCGACTGCTCGCTGCAGCGTCGTCACCAGAAAGTGATCGAAGAAGCACCGGCGCCGGGCGTGACCGAAGAGCAGCGTCGCAAGGTCGGCGAGGCCTGCGTGGCCGCCTGCAAGCAGATCGGCTACCGCGGCGCGGGCACCTTCGAATTTCTGTATGAAAACGGCGAGTTCTATTTCATCGAAATGAACACGCGCGTGCAGGTCGAGCACCCGGTGACCGAGCTGATTACCGGCATCGACATCGTTCAGGAGCAGATCCGCGTCGCAGCCGGCCTGCCGCTGCAGTACACGCAGGACGACGTCGTGCTCAAGGGCCATTCGATCGAGTGCCGGATCAACGCCGAAGATCCGCTCAAGTTCATCCCCAGCCCCGGGCGCATCACCACCTGGCACACACCGGGTGGCCCGGGCGTTCGCGTCGATTCGCACGTCTACACCGGCTATTTCGTTCCGCCCAACTACGACTCGATGATCGGCAAGATCATCACCTACGGCAAGACGCGCGAGCAGGCGATGGCCCGCATGCGCATCGCGCTGTCGGAAATGGTCGTTCAGGGCATTTCGACCAATATCCCGCTGCACCAGCAGCTGCTGCTCGATGCCGAGTTCATCAAGGGCGGCACCAGCATCCACCATCTGGAACACCAGATGCCGGAAATCCGTGCCGTGCTGGAAAAGAAGCTGGCGGGCTAGCAGTGTGTTGAAAAAGTCGGTTTTTCGGCCGACATCAAGCACCGGGCAAAGCCCGGCGCAAATCATCACCTGTAAAATCAAGAACTTTTTTTGTTTTTCATGCGTTTTTTACGGCGAAGCCGTAAAAAACGGGCCACAGGCTGTTTTTCAACAGCCTGCTAGGCGCTGGCCGTGCAGCTCACCAAGGCAGCCGAAAGGCTG
The DNA here is from genome assembly GCF_000428145.1 of Chitinilyticum litopenaei DSM 21440. Lineage (GTDB taxonomy): Bacteria > Pseudomonadota > Gammaproteobacteria > Burkholderiales > Chitinibacteraceae > Chitinilyticum > Chitinilyticum litopenaei. Next base: position 94,990 of record NZ_KE386630.1, read on the forward strand.
CCTTTTTCATACCCACAGCCCCATACCGCCATAACCCAACCTAGCGAATGGCCACAGCCACATACCCAAAGGCCCGGCACGGCACTTTCACCACTGCCACGGGAATGCGACAATGGCGGCCGTTTGCTGACCTTTGAGATTTCCCATGCCCTGGCAAGAATTGCGCATCACCACCGACTCCCGGCACGCCGAAGCACTCTCGGATGCGCTGTTCGATCTTGGCGCGCTGTCCGTGTCGATCGAGGACGCCGCCGCCGGCACCGACGCGGAAAAGCCCATCTTTGGTGAACCCGGTGAGCCAGTCGACCAGCTGTGGGATCACAGCGTGGTGGTGGCCCACCTTGACGACGGCATGGACGCCGACCTGACCGTGGCCGCCGCCGCTCAGGCAATCGGCCAGCCGCTAAGCCAGGTCGAGGTTCTGACCATCGAAGAGCAGGACTGGGTGCGCCTGACCCAGTCGCAGTTTGACCCGATCCCGATTTCGCAGCGCCTGTGGATCACCCCGACCTGGCACGAATGCCCCGATCCGGCCGCGGTCAACATCCAGCTTGATCCGGGCCTGGCCTTTGGCACCGGCAGCCACCCGACCACCCGCCTGTGCCTGCAATGGCTGGACGCCAACCTCCGGGGCGGTGAAAGCGTGCTCGACTACGGCTGCGGCTCCGGCATTCTGGCGATTGCCGCCAAAAAGCTCGGCGCTGGCGCCACCGTAGGCGTGGACATCGACCCGCAGGCCATGATCGCCTCGGAGCAGAATGCCGCGCAGAACGCGGTCGAGATTGCCTTCTTTCTGCCCGATGCCGCACCGGAAGGCCAGTTTGACGTGGTCGTCGCCAACATCCTTACCAATCCGCTGAAGGCGTTGGCGCCGATGCTGGCAGGACGGGTCAAGACGGGCGGGCGCATCACCTTGTCGGGGATTCTCAGTGAACAGGCCGATGAGGTGATGGCGATTTACGCACAATGGTTCGACTTTGCGCCGGCCAGCAGCCATGAGGGCTGGGTGTGTCTGTCTGGCACGCGTCGCTGACAATTGCAGCCAGACCCTGCCCGATCCAGCTAGAATAGCCGGCATGAGCCAGATTACCCGCTGCCCCAACTGCGCAACCTCCTTCCGGGTGACCGACCAGCAACTGGCGGCCCACCAGGGCAAGGTGCGCTGTGGCAAGTGTGCGTTTGTGTTCAATGCACTCAACTGCCTCGTCGATGCCGAGGCCATGCCGGCAGCACCAGCCACGATTGCAGCCAAGGCAGCCGAGCGCCCTGAGCCTGCCAGTCCGGCGGCGGCACCGCCCGCCAGAGCCGCATCAGCCCCAGCCACCGCAGACAGCCCGGCGCCTCCCGCACCGACGGCGCGGCCAGCTGCAGCCTCCTTGCCTGCCGGGATGACAGCCACGCCTGCAGCGGAACAGGTCGCGACGGCGGACAAGGCTGAAGCCCGGGCACCGAGCCGCGACGCAGCCAGTGCAGCTGTGGCGCGACCGATCACGCCGGCAACGCCACCAGCACCGGCCAAGCCACCGCTGCGGCAATCCGCCACGACGCAGGCGGCCAGCCACCAGCCCCTGCCGGGCAGCCGCAAACCGGTTTTGCCGGAGCTGCCGGCCAAGCCGGACCGCACACCTGCGGCTCAGCCCACCCACGACGCCCCAACCGACCCGGCGAGCGAAGCCCCTCCGAGGGTGCGTGCCGAGCCTGCCTACAACCCCATTCGCCTGCCCGAAGACGAGGCCCTCTTCCACCCGCAGCCCAAACCGCGCGGCAGCTGGTTGTGGTCGGTCGGCGCCGGGCTGGCTCTTGCCGTCCTGCTGGTGCAGGCGGCCTTCCTGATGCGGCAGCCGCTCACGATGAGCTATCCGATGCTGCGTCCCTATTTCGTCGACTGGTGCCAGCGCCTGCAGTGCAGCATGCCCCTGCCGCGCGAAGCGGAAAAACTGAAGCTCGAATACTCCGAGCTGAATTACGTACCGGACAATCCCAACCTGATCCAGTTGACGGCCACGCTGCGCAACCATGCCCAGTTCGAGCAAGACTTGCCGCTGATGGAATTGACACTGACCGATGAAAACCAGCGCGTCGTGGTCAAGCGCATCTTCAAACCGCAGGAATATCTGGCGCCCGGCGAAAAGCAGCGCCAGTCACTGCAGGCCGCCGACGAACTGCACGCCTTCCTGCAACTGGACCTGGGCGACGCGCGCTCGACCAATTATTCGCTGTTCTGGTTCTATAACTGAGCTGGCGGGCGCAGCCCCGCTGACCTAGGCTGATAGCACTGTTTCTTTCGCGAGGGCGTACTCCATGTCCACCGTCATGCTCAATGGCACCCCGATCAATGTCGGCGGCCGTTTTCCCCGCGCCGGCGATCCGGCCCCCAGCTTCATGCTGGTCGACACCAATCTGCAGGATGTCGCCCTGTCGAAATTCTGGGGCAGGAAAAAACTGATCGCGGTGGTGCCAAGCCTCGACGCGGCAATCGGCCTGACCATTGCCAAGAAAATGGAAAACCTGGGGTACGAGCTGGAAAACACCGTGCTGCTTACCGTATCGGTCGACACCCCCTACGCCCTGTCACGCATCAGCGAAAGCGACGGCTTTCGCAAGGTGCAACTAATGTCCACGCTGCGCGGACGCGATTTCCACAAGGATTACGGCGTGATGATCACCGACGTGCCCTTGTCCGGGCTGATGGCCACGGCGCTGATTGCGCTCGACGAAAACGATACCGTGGTCCACGCCGAGCTGGTGTACGACATCAACAGCGAGCCGAATTATGCCGCTGCCACGGCGGCCCTGCAGCCGGCGTCCGCCGAAGGCGAGGACAACGCCGGCTGAGCGCTGCGCACCCCAGGCCGCAACCAGCAAGCCCGCACACTGCGGGCTTGCTTTCTTGCGGTCCTATTGATAGATTCAATCGCTATCCTCATGGCAATAGCCACACTTACAACAAGGAGATTCTCGATGTCATCCGTAACCCTCGGCGGCAACCCGGTCGCACTCAACGGCAATTTCCCGCAAGCCGGCAGCCAGGCTCCGGCCTTCTCGCTGGTAGGCAAGGATCTGGCCGATGTGTCACTGGCCAGCTTTGCCGGCAAGAAAAAAGTGCTGAACATTTTCCCCAGCGTCGACACCGCAGTCTGCGCAGCCTCGGTGCGCCGCTTCAATGAAGCCGCCAGCGGGCTTGCCGACGTGGTCGTGCTGTGCATCTCCGCCGACCTGCCGTTTGCACAGAGCCGCTTCTGCGGCGCGGAAGGCCTCGACAATGTGGTTAACCTGTCGACGATGCGCGGTCGCGATTTCCTGGTCAACTACGGTGTAGACATCGCGGCAGGCCCGCTGGCCGGTGTTGCCGCACGCGCCGTGGTCGTGCTCGATGCCAATGACAAGGTGCTCTACAGCCAGCTGGTTCCGGAAATCAAGGAAGAACCGGATTACGCTGCGGCACTGGCTGCGCTGGCCTGAGCGGCAGGCAGTCGAAGCATCGGCTAACAGACAAAAGGGGCGCCCGTGGCGCCCCTTTTGTTTTGCGGCATTTGCGGCAATCGATTGGCAGCAATCAGTCTCCGGCAGCCTGTCCGGCCAGGGCCGGCTCCAGCTGCGCCAGCTCGGCTTGCGCCGAAGGCGTGAACGGATGCAGATGCGACAGGAACTGCCGCGTCGCGGCCGCCCAGGAATAGCGCTCGGCAAAGCGGCGCACCTCGGCGCGATCGATATGCAGCGCGGCCAGGCAGGCCTCGCGCAGATCGTCCTGCAGGGCTCCCGGGCCATCCAGGCCGATCACATCGATCGGGCCGGTCACCGGGTAGGCGGCGACCGGGCAGCCGCAGCCCATTGCCTCCAGCAGGACCAGGCCAAAGGTGTCGGTACGCGACGGGAAAACGAACACATCCGCGGCATTGTACACCTCGGCCAGTTCAGCCTGATTGAGCACGCCCAGCCAGTGCACCCCCTGCTCTTCACCGTATCGGGCCCGAAGGCTTGCAGCTGCTGGGCCATCGCCACATACCCACTTGGAACCGGGCAGATCAAGCTGCAGGAAGGCCTCGACATTCTTCTCGACCGCCACGCGGCCAACGTACACGAAAATGGGGTGGCGCGTTTGCAGGCGATCACGCGCGCCTGGCTTGAAAATCTCCAGATCGACGCCACGCGACCACATCACCACATTCTTGAAACCGCGCGCCTGCAGGTCCTCGACCACCACACGGGTCGGTGCCATCACCGCGCAGGCATCGTTGTGGAAATTGGCCAGGAACTTGTAGGTCCAGGCCAGCGGAATGCCAAAGCGCAGCTGCACATACTCGGGAAAGCGCGAGTGATAGGCCGTGGTAAAGGGCAGCTTCTTGCGCTTGCAATATTTGCGGGCGGCCAGGCCCAGCGGCCCTTCGGTCGCAATGTGAATCGCATCGGGAGCAAAGGCGTCGATGCGCTCCCGCAGGCGCGCATAGGGAAACAGGGACAGGCGGATTTCCGGGTAGGTCGGGCAGGGAATCGTGCGGAATTCCAGCGGCGAGAGCAGCTCGACCTGATGCCCGGCCTTTTGCAGCTCCAGCCGGGTTTGCTTGAGCGTGCGCACCACGCCGTTGACCTGGGGCTCCCAGGCGTCGGTAACGATCAGTACTTTCATGGGACAGCAACCTCGGTGGGGGTAAGGGAAGGGATCAGCGCCTGCAGTTCGGCGCTTTGCTCGGTGAAATATTTCTGCCAGGTGAGGATGCGCAGCTCCCCGCTGGGCAGTTCGACCAGCGCGGTGAGGCTTTCCACCCAGTCGCCGTCGTTGCAATACAGGATGCCGTCGATCTCGCGCAGCTCGGCCTTGTGGATGTGCCCGCAGACCACCCCGTCCAGCCCGCGTGAGCGTGCCTCGGCGGCCACCGCCTCTTCGAAATCGGTGACGAAGTTCACGGCGGTCTTGACCTTGTGCTTCAGGTACTGCGACAGCGACCAGTAACCCAGCCCCAGCCGCGCACGCAGGCGATTGAACCAGTGGTTGAGCTTGAGCGTGACGCCGTAGAGCTGGTCGCCGACGATGGCCAGCCACTTGGCGCACTGCACGACGGCATCAAAACGATCACCATGCAGGACCAGCAGGCGGCGGCCGTCGGCCGTGGTATGAATGACTTCATCCTCGATGCGGATGTCGCCAAACATCAGCCCGAGAAACTGCCGGGCCGCCTCGTCATGGTTGCCGGGAATGAAGGTGACCTTGCAACCCTTGCGCGCCTTGCGCAGCAGCTTCTGGATCACGTCATTGTGGGTCTGGTGCCAGTACCAGCCGCGCTTCATGGCCCAGCCGTCGATGATGTCGCCGACCAGATACAGATGTTCGGCTTCGGTGTGCTTGAGAAAATCCAGCAGATAGCCGGCCTGACAACCGGGCGTGCCCAGGTGCACGTCGGAAATCCAGATGCTGCGAAAGTGCAGGCGGGGTGTCTCGGCCATGAAAGGCTCCGTCGGGTAGACCGGAGAAATCATGACTGCGAAAAATGACGCTTGCGCGACGCGCTGATGACAGCCAGATGGAGCTATCGTGACAAATCAAAGACATGCCGCCATTCATCCGCGCCCGCTGCCGCAGGCGCGGCGGCACATGCTATCGTTACCGGTTTCCCGCCCTTCTTCTGCCCGCGATGAGCCAGACCACCCGCCCCGACACCCCCTGCATCGCCGTCTGCTCGACCGCGCTGGGCGACGACATCTGTCGCGGCTGCGGGCGCACGATGCAGGAAGTGGCCATGTGGGTCATGCTCGGCGACGCGGAAAAGGAAGCCATCTGGCAGCGCCTGGAAGCGCACTGGGCCGCGCGTGGCCAAACCCCGCCCTGGGAACGTCGCTAACACGGAGCTCAAAGCCCCTGACCGCCCTGCCGGCCGGCGGCCAAGGCCGGACGCAGCGACAACGACAGTTAAACAAGCAGGTATTGCCCTGCAGCCATTATTCAACAATGGCTACAGTCACATACCCTGCAAACAATCAGACTGCTAATCCGGCCTTCAGCAATTTGAATCCCTGCAAGCGCGCTCTGGCTGAGAGCATCAGCGGGCGGGATCAATAGGCCTTCCTGTTTCCATCCTCTCTTGCACAAGCGGACTCAAGCTGGCAACAGCGGCCTGGCCATCGCGCATGCCTCGCGCCCATATGCTGCTGGCAGTGGGCTGGCCAGCGCCAGCGGCGCAAAGCCGTGCCGCGCCCAATAGCCCGCCGCGCCTTGCACGGCAATCAGCGTCAGCCGGGACAATCCCGCCGCACGGGCCTGCCCTTCGGCCGCAGCGAGCAGGCGGCCGGCAATGCCGCGCCCCTGGGCCGCCGGCGCAATTGCCAGATCGTGCAGAAAGAGCTGATCCGCCTTGCCGGACAGCGGCTGGCCATCCTGCCCCCAGCAGGGCAAATCCTCACCCGCCCAGGGATGCGCGAGCAGATAGGCCTGCACCCGGCCATCGACTCGGGCGCACCAGCAGCTGTGCGGCCCCAGGCGCTGCTTGTCGCGCAGGACGGACAGCGGTTCGTGCAGGAAATCCGGATAGGCCAGTGTCTGCACCGCATGCACGGCAGGCCAGTCGGCGTGATCAATAAGGCGAAGATCAGACATGCATAACTCGTCCTGATTAGGTAGCCAGCTCAGCTTAAGAAAACTTACTGATCTATGCTGAAAGCATCTACCGGATAAACTGGAGGTGCACATCATGGCAATGAACCGTATTCAGTTTCAGCCAGGCCTATCACTCTCCGCCTTTCAGCAGCAATTTGGCGCAGAGAGCCAGTGCCAAACCGCACTGGAACAGGCGCGCTGGCCACAGGGCTTTCGCTGTCCGCATTGTCAGCATCCGGCCTGCTATCGCATCCAGGGCCGCACTCACCCCCTGTTTCAATGTCGCGCCTGTCGCAAACAGACCTCGCTGACGGCGGGAACACTGTTCGAGAAGTCGCCATTACCCTTGCGTCTCTGGTTTCTGGCGCTTTATCTGATTGGCGAGGCCAAGACCGGTCTGTCCGCACTGGCGCTCAAACGCCAGCTGGGGGTGAATTACCGCACCGCCTGGCTGGTTCAGCACAAGATCATGCAGGCCATGCTGGAACGGGATGCGAGCTATCAACTCGATGGTGTCGTACAGGTGGATGACGCTTATCTCGGGGGCGAACGCAGTGGCGGCAAAGCGGGACGGGGCTCCGAGAACAAGATTCCCTTTGTTGCGGCTGTGGCGCTGGATCAGTGGCAACACCCTCGGTATTTGAAGCTCAGTCCGGTGGCGGGATTTACGCAACAGGCCATTCGGGCGTGGGCGGAAGACGGCCTGCAGCCGGGAGCCCATGTCATCTCGGATGGCTTGTCTTGCTTTGGCGCAGTTACCCAAGCAGGTTGCACCCATGAGGCGCATGTCGCTGGCGGGAAGAAACCGAAAGACCTGCCGATGTTTCGCTGGATCAATACGCTGCTGGGAAATGTGAAAACCAGCCTGTCAGGGACCTACCACGCTTTTGCGTTTGGCAAGTATGCGGATCGCTATCTGGCGGCGATTGCCTATCGGTTCAACCGGCGGTACCGACTTGATACGCTGCCGCGGCACTTACTGACCGCTGCTGTGGCTTGCATGCCAAAAACGGAAAACAAACTTCGTAAGAAAGCTGAGGTGGCTACCTAATCAGGTAACTCGTTGATTGCAAATGATACGGCAGCACGGCAACCACAATGGCGCACAACAGCGCCGCCAGTCCGGCGCAAATGGGTTTGCCGTTTTGCCCGCGAGCTTCCTAGCATGAAAGCGTTGCGCCTCACAGCCAACCATGCAAACCGACTCACAGCCAGTTAATAAAACCAGGGAGACCACGGATGGAACTCGCCGAAGTATTCGACCGCGCCGCAAGCAAGCTTCCCAGTGTACCGAAAGTCGTGCAGGAACTGATCGCCAGCTTCGACCGCGACGACACCGACATCGATGATGTCGCGCGCAAGGTTTCGCACGATCAGGTGATCACGGCCAAGGTGCTGCGCATGGCCAACAGCGCGCGCATCAGCGGTGGCAACCCGGTCAAGACCATTGATGACGCCGTCGTGCGCCTGGGCTTTGATGCCCTGCGCGTGCTGGTCGTCGCCTCGGGCATATCGTCGATGCAGGTGCCCAACGACACCTTCAACCGCCAGGCCTTCTGGCGTCACAGTTTCGAGGTGGCCAACACCTGCAAGTGGCTGGCCAAGCACGCAGGGCTGGACGGCAACCAGGCCTATACCTGCGGCCTGCTCGCCAATATCGGCGAGCTGCTGATCCACGTGGCTTTTCCGGGTCAATCGCTGAAGATCGACCGGCTGGTGGAAAGCGGGGCCGACCGTATCCAGCTTGAAAGCATGGAGCTGGGGCTGGATCTGACCCAGGTTGGCGAAGAGCTGGCCAAACGCTGGCAATTCCCGGCCGACATCCAGCGCGCCATCCGCCAGCAGCGCAATCCGACAGCGCACACCCCCTTCGAGCCCTACGCCGGCCTGATCGCGCTGGCCGAGTTGCTGGTGCACCTGTTCACGCACCAGGCCAGCCCGGAACAGGTAGCCGACACCCTGCCGGCCAATATCCTGCAAATGCTGAACATCAATGCTGAAAAGCTGGTCGCCAATCTCGAACAGGGCCGGGAAATCTGCCTGGCCGTGGACGACCTGCTCTGAGCACCATGGCAAGCGGCGTAGCCTCGCTGCTTGCCCTCCCCAATCAGCCGCGCTTGCGCTTGCCGCTCTTGCTCGGGCGCTTGCCTGCATCGCGGCCGGAGGCTTTCACGGCCTTGTAATTGCCGGAGCGCGACGCCTTGCCGGCGTACTGCTTGCGCGAGGATTTCTTGCTGGCGTAGCGCTTGCTGCCGGCCGCTTCCACCCTGGGCGCCCTGCTGCTGGCCGCGCGCTGCTTGGGTGGCAGCGGCGTGGCTGCCGCCGGCTCGTCAAAGGGCAGGGGCGCGTCTTCGGCGCGGGCGCTGCCGGACCAGGCCAAGAGGCTGCAGCAGAGGGCCAGTACGGCCAGTTTCAATCCGTTCATTGCCGGTAATCCTGTTGAATGGCGTTGCAATGCAGCACCGATTATAAACACATGCCGCCTCAACCGCGGAGCAGCGCTTCACAGACAGCATCCAGCGCGGCCGGACGGTTGGCGAAGCAGCCCAGCCGGCCATTGAACATGGGCCACTCGCCCAGATCGCCGATGATGCGCCCCGCCACCAGCCAGGTGCGGGCCGCATGCTCGCGCGCCAGCAGCTGCAGGCACGCCTTCTGGGCGGGCTGCAGGCAGGCATTGTAGGATACGAACACGATCTGCCCGTAATCGGGGGCAATGCGCTGCAGCAGGGCCGTGTCCTCCACCCGCGGCACGACCGGCAGGTACAGCGCCCGCACCGGCACGCCGGCCTGCCCCAGCAACACGGCCAGCGTGTCATCGCGCGTGTTGACTTCATCCATCTCGCCATGCGTGCGCACCTCGCACTGCACGACCAGGGTCGCCAGCGCCGGATCGAGCTGGCGGCAGCTGCCTACGCGTTGCAGCGCACGACGGTGCACCGCTGCGGAGAGCGCCAGCGCCTCGGCACTGCGCAAGCCCGCCGGCACGGCCCCTTGCCAGTCCGCCATGCGGTACTGCTGCTTGACGGCAAGAATGCGCGCCAGTGAAGCATCGACGCGGGATTCGGGAATGTCCCCCGACAGCACGGCCTGCAGCAGCGCGGCATGCACGGCACGCTGGCGCTCCAGCCGGTGCGAGACCAGCAGGATGTCAGCCCCGGCCTTGAAGGCTGCCAGCGCCCCGGCCACCACACCCATGCCGGAAGCGATTGCTTCCATTTCCAGGCAATCGGTGAATACCAGCCCGCCAAAGCCCATTTCCTCGCGCAAGAGTCCGGTCAGTACCGCGTGGGAGCAGGTCGACGGCGTATCGCGATCGGCCTCGAAGGCCGGAAACACCACATGCGCACTCATGACCGCCGGCGCGCCAGCCGCCAGCGCGGCGGCAAAGGGCTTGAGTTCGACGTCCTGCAGGCGCTGCCGCCCGTGAGCAATCAGCGGCAGGCCCAGATGCGAATCAACTTCGGTATCGCCGTGGCCGGGGAAATGCTTGACCACCGGCAGCACGCCGGCAGCGTGAATCGCCTGCAACGCCGCCAGGCCAAAACGGCTGACCGTTTCGGCATCGCTGCCATAGGCGCGCACGCCGATGACCGGATTGCGCGGGTTGTTGTTCACGTCGAGTACGGGTGCAAAATTGACATTCACCCCCAGCTGGCGCAGTTCGGCATTGGCCAGCTGCGTGAGTCGGCGGCAATCCGCCACGCTGCCGGCGGCGGCAAAGGCCTGTGCCGACGGCAGCGGTGTCATCCCGGTTTCCAGGCGCGCGACCATGCCGCCTTCCTGATCCATGGCGATCATCAGCGGGACACGGCTGGCCTGGGCATTGCGCATCTGCAGCGCGCGCGTGAGCGCGGCGACCTGCTCTGGCGTATCGGCATTGCGGCGAAACAGGATGATGCCGCCCACCTGTTCTTCATCCAGCAGGCTTTCGATCTGCGCATCGGGAACCAGGCCGTCAAAGCCGACCATCAGCAGTTGCCCGATTTTCTGCGCCAGCGTCAGCACCCTCTCCATCATTTCACCCCGCGTAGACCGGCCTGCCGGCAAAAGCCGCCAGTATAAGCCAGCGCCGGCTGACGTTTCAGCTACCCGAGTGTCGGGTCCTGGCAATGCGCAAGCGCAATCTCCAGAAGGGCAAAACCCAGGGCATAGACGCAAAGGCGCAGACAAACCTCAGGTATATGGCCATAACCATTACTAGCAAAGGGCTTCAACCATATACCCTAAAGCCAACCAATCAGGAAGAAACCTGGTCTTATCTGCACCTTTGCACCTTTGCATCGGGTTTTGCCGTTCCGAGTGGCCGGCCTTGCTGGCCGCTTGCTGCTGCCGCGTCGTCCCGGCTTCAGTCGCCATTGCGCCAGGCGTCCCGGGCAGCCGGCCAGGCGGCTTCGGTGTCAGCCAGCACCTGCAGGCATTGCCGGTGCAGGACCTCGGCTTCCGGCTGGGCCTCCAGCGCGGCGCAGGCGTGCTGCAGCGGCAGTGCACCAATCTGCCCGGCAATCCCCTTGGCCGAATGCGCCTGACGCCGGCGCTCGGCGGGCTCCTGCGGCCATTGGGCGAGCAGCTCGTGTACACGCTGCAGGCCGCGTTCGACCACGCCAAGAAAACGCGCCGGCGCAAAACCGAGCGCATTGGCCGCCGGAGTCAGCGCCCAGAGCGCCGGCGTGCCGCTCAGCTGGGCAAACACATCCTCGCCCGACGGGCTTTGCGCGGCGGCAGCAGCGGCAGGCAGCTTGCGCGCCGGCAGGTGCGCCAGCGCGGAAAGCAGCTGCTCGCGATGGAAGGGCTTGGTGATCGAACCGTCAATGCCGGCCGCCATCATGTCGGCGACCTCGGGCAGGATGCCGGCCGTGCTCAGCAGGATGCAGCCGGCATAGCCGCGTGCGCGAATGGCGCGCGCCAGCTGCAGGCCATTCATCAGCGGCATGTGGTAGTCGAGCACGACGGCATCAAAGCCTTCGTCAAGTTGCATGATGGCCAGTGCGCCCGGGCCGTCCGCCTGGCAAACCACGCTGGCGCCGGCCTGTTCGAGCAGATCCTGCAAGAGATCAAGATTCATTTCCTGGTCATCGACGATCAGGACATGCAAGCCGGCCAGCGAAGAAGGCCGCACGGCCGCCGCGGCCGTGGCCTCCCCGGCGCTGTGCTGCACCGGAATCTGCAGGAAAAAGCTGCTGCCGCTGCCCAGCTTGCTGTCGAAATGCAGGGTGCCGCCCATCAGCTCGGCAAACTCGCGGCTGATGGCCAGCCCCAGCCCCGAACCGCCGGCACGCTTGCCGTCCAGCGACTGTTCGAAAGGCCGGAAGATGCGCCCGGCCGCTTCCGGTGGAATGCCGGGGCCGGTATCGCGCACCGAGGCATGCAGCCAGACATTCTTGCCGGCATCCAGCGTCTGCCAGAAATTGATGCTGATGCCACCGCTGTGCGTCATCTTGATCGCGTTGCCGATCAGGTTCACGAGGATCTGGCGCAGCTTGCCGGCGTCGAGCTGCAGTACGTCATCCACGCCGGGATCGACGCGCAGCTCGAAATACAGCCCCTTTTGCTGCGCCTGCTCGCGAAACAGCGCGTCCAGCTGCTGCATAAGCTGCACCATCGACAGTGTGCCAAGCTGCAGCTCGGCCTTCCCCACTTCGATGCGGCTGAGCTCCAGCACATTGTTGAGCAGCGCCTGCAGGTATTCGCCGCTGGCCGCGATGCGTTCCAGCCATTGCTGCTGGCGCGGCGCCAGGCCGGAAATCTCGCGCAGGCGCTGGCCGTAGCCCAGGATGGCGGTCAGTGGCGTACGGATCTCGTGGCTGACATGCGCCAGAAAGCGGCTCTTGGCTTCGCTCGCCTGCTCGGCGCGCTGCAGCGCCTCATTGAGCTGCCCGGCCATGCGCACCTGATCCTGCTGGCGCTTTTCCAGCCGCCACAGGGCCCAGAACATGAAGGCCGAGAACAGCGCCAGCAGCGCAAACTGCACCAGCGAGAGCACGATGCGCGTTTGCCCCAGCTCGACGATGCGCTGCTTGCGCTCGGCATTGCGCTGGGCGAACTGGTCGCGTGCCGCGCGCGTGATGAAGTTGACTTCACCTTCCTGAAGAAAAATGGCTTTCTGCACCTGCTCGGCGACCGGGCGGCGCGCCATGCTGGCGATCAGGCCATCGATGGCGGTGCTTTGTCTGGCAAGCCGCTGCAGATGGCTGTCAATGTCGGAATCCTTGCCGTACAGCGTGGCGAACGCCGGATCGCGCAGCAATTCGATGCGGCCGACAAAGATATCCTGGCGCCGGCTCAGCTCGCGCAGATCCTCGCTGCTGCGCGTGTAGCGCAGCTTCAGCGCGGCTTCGCGCAGAAATCGGTATTCATTGCCCAGCTGATAGACACTCCACAGCCGGTCTTCGACGGAGAATTCGGTTACCTCGGCCAGCTCGCGGCGCTGCTCGGCTTCCAGCCGCAGGATGGCGAACAGGGCAAGCCCCAGGCTGACCACCAGCACGACGGCAATCACTCGCAGGTGTTTCAGCAGGAAATTCATCGAATGGTCCGCCGCCCCGACTCAGCGCACGTCGATCTGGTTCAGCTGCCAGACGCAGCGGCGATAATTGTCAGGCGTGCGCAGCGCCTCATTGCGGTCGAAGGGAAACATCACGAACAGCGGCCCCTTGGTGCGCACGGTCAGCAACTTGCCGTTCTGGCGCAGCGCCAGGATCACGCCGTGTTTTTTCGCCTCTTCAACATCCATGCTGGCGCTGTAATCGTTGAGCGCGCGGAAGGTGACGGTCTTGCCGCTCGCGCCGGACTGCGCCAGCACATCGGCCAGCAAGGGCCCTTCGAAGGTTTGCGGGCCTTCCAGCCAGGGCAGCTGCACCGTGTATTTCTTTTGCGGCAGCTTCTCCAGCATGGCCTGGTCAAAGACCATGCGGTCGGCCTGGTTGGGCTTGGCAAGCGTGCCGTTCACGGTGAGGATCACCTCACCGTGAGGCGTGTCTTGCGCCAGCGCCGGGACGGCGTGCAGCAGGAAAAGGGCAAGGCAGGGCAATAGTTTGCGCAGCATGAAGCTTTCTCCAGTCTGTGATCAGTTTTTATCGTTTTATTAGACTGCATTGTTCGCTACCGAAGCCGGTTTACGCAAGCGAGCAGGGGCTGCTGCAGGTATAATTCGCGGTTTTTCAGTGCTGCATCAGGATCATGGCCGACAGGATCGTAACGATTGAATCGCTGGACCACGAAGGTCACGGCGTTGCCCGCTTCGAGGGCAAGACCATCTTCATCGACGGGGCACTGCCTTTCGAAACGGTGAGCTTTGCCAGTTATCGCAAGAAACCGAACTTCGAAAACGCCCAGGCCACGGCCATCCATCGCGAAAGCTATATGCGCACCGAGCCGCGTTGCCCGCATTTCGAGATTTGCGGCGGCTGTTCGCTGCAGCACATGGAATTCAACGCGCAGGTTGCCGCCAAGCAGCGGGTGCTGGAAGACAACCTGCAGCGCATCGGCAATGTATCGGCTGAAGTGTCGCTGCCGCCGATCTACGGCAGCCCCTGGGGCTATCGCCACCGCGCGCGCCTGTCGGTGCGCCACGTCGCCAAGAAGGGCGGCATGCTGGTGGGTTTCCACGAAAAGCGCTCGTCCTACATTGCCGACATGACCGAGTGCCATATTCTGGTTCCGCATGTGGCAAAGCAATTGCCAGCCATGCGCGAGCTGGTCGGCAAACTGTCGATTTTCGACCGCATGCCGCAGATCGAAGTGGCGGTCGGCAGCAAGGTCACCGTGCTGGTGTTCCGCAATATGGAAGCCATCAACAAGGACGACGAAGCGCTGCTGAAGGCCTATGCGGACGAGTGGCAGGTGCAGATTTGGCTGCAGCCCAAGGGGCCGGACACCGCCTACCCGCTCTACCCGCTCGATGCGCCACCGCTTTCCTACGAGCTGCCGGAATTCGGCATCGAAATGCCGTTCAAGCCGACCGAATTCACCCAGGTCAACCACCAGTTGAATCGTGTCATGGTCGAGCGCGCGATCAATATGCTCGACCCGCAGCCGGGTGAGACCATTGCCGACATGTTCTGCGGGCTGGGCAACTTCACGCTGCCGATCGCCAAGCGCGGCGCAAAGGTGTTGGGCATGGAAGGCAGCCAGCAGCTGGTCGAGCGCGCCTTCCAGAGCGCGGAGCACAACAAGCTCAGAGACAAGGTCGATTTCAAGGTCGCCAACCTCTTCGAGATGACCGAGGAATGGCTGAACAAGCTCGGCCATTTCGACAAGATGCTGATTGACCCGCCGCGCGACGGCGCCATCGAACTGGTGAAGGCCATCGACCCGATCAACGGCCCGAAACGCATCGTGTATGTGTCCTGTAATCCATCCACACTGGCGCGCGACGCCAATGTGCTGGTGAACGTGAAGGGTTACACGATGAAGTCGGCCGGGATCATGAATATGTTCCCGCATACCGCCCACGTCGAATCAATTGCCTGGTTCGAAAAAACCGGCCCGGGCCTGAATGCCGAAGAGCTGGCCGCACTGGCCGCGCGCGAAGAAGCCGAGCGCCAGGCCGCCAAGGAAGCGCGCAAGGCGGAAGCCGCCGCGGAAGCCAAGCGCAAGGCCGACAAGGAAGCCGAGCTCGCCGCCAACCGCGCACGCAAGGCGGCAGAGAAGGAGCAGCGCCGCGCCGAATGGGAAGCCAGGCAGGCCGCCGAGGGCCAGGGCGACTGAGCCCGCACAGCAAGAAAACGGGGCCGGCTGGCCCCGTTTTCATACCTGCAACCCTATGAACGTACAGCCCATGCCGTTGTTGACCTGCAGATCAATACCCGGCAAGTCCCTTGCCGCAAGCCGCCACGAGGGAGCGCAGTTCAAATCATGACCGCCGTGACACGCGGCTTGCGCCAGCTTGTGGATGCCGCACCCGGAATGAACGGCTTCGGCGCATGCCTTGCAGATTGCCGCTGATATCCCTAACAGCAACCCTTTCCTCATACAGGAAGCGCCATGATTCCCATCCACCCACTTGATCAGGACCCCAGGCTCACCCTGCCCGCGCTGGAGGAGGGAGACTTTTACGCCTTCCACGTCATGATCAAACCTGCGGGTGCGCAGTGCAATCTGGATTGCGCCTACTGCTTTTATCTGCACAAGGAAGACCTGCTGCAGCAGGGCAAGCTGCCGCGCATGAGCGAATCGCTGCTGGAAGCCCATATCCGGCAATACATCGCCGCACAGACCGGGCCCGAAGTGGTGTTTACCTGGCAAGGCGGCGAACCCACGCTGATGGGGCTGGATTTTTTCCGCCGCGTGGTCGAGCTGCAGGCGCGCCATGCCAAACCGGGGCAGGCGATCGCCAATGATCTGCAGACCAACGGCATTCTGCTCGATGACGAGTGGTGCGCATTTTTGAAGCAGCACCGCTTTCTGGTGGGCCTCTCAATCGACGGCCCGGCCGCGCTGCACGATGCCTACCGCTACAGCAAGGGCGGCAAGCCGACATTTGAGCGCGTGATGGCGGCGGTGCAATTGCTGCACCGGCACGCGATCACCTTCAATGCGCTGTGCGTGGTGAACCGGCTCAATGCCCGCAAACCGATTGATGTGTACCGCTTTCTGCGCGATGAAGTACGCCCGCGCATCATCCAGTTTTTGCCGGCGGTGGAGCCGGTCAGCTTCCGGGCAGTCGCCCCCGGTTACTGGAATCCGGACGAACTGCCGGTCAGTGGTTCACCGCGCGCAAGGCCCGGCCAGCCGGATTCGGTGGTGGCCGACTGGTCGGTCGATCCGGAAGACTGGGGCTATTTCCTGACCCGCGTATGGGAAGAATGGCTGAAGCGTGACTTCGGCCGCGTGTTTGTCGACCAGTTCGAGAATGTCATCAGCCAGTTGCTTGGCCGGGGCGCGCAGAACTGCGTGAGCGGGCAGATTTGCGGCAAGGCGCTGGCCATTGAACACGATGGCAGCCTCTACAGTTGCGACCATTTTGTCTACCCGGAATACCGGCTGGGCCATATTCGCGAGGTGCATGAGGGCGATATGGCCTTTTCCGAGCGGCAACAGGCTTTCGGTTTTGCCAAATACCAGACCTTGCCGGCGTATTGCCGAGGCTGCCGTTATCTGCAGCTTTGCTGGGGCGAGTGTCCGAAAAACCGCTTTGTGAAAACCCCGGACGGTGAAGCCGGGCTCAATTACCTCTGCCCCGGTTTGAAGAAATTCTATGCCCGCATCGTGGCCGACCGCGCCGTGTTTCTTGGCCGCATGGGCATGAGTACTGGCAATTGCATCATCTGACCAGCCATCTAGGTTCTGTTGACGTTTTGTTTGCGCTGCCCGTTTGTGCTGTTTTTGGCCTGAAACAAGGCGCGAAGCCCGCCGCATAGTCGTTCTATGCAAGGGCTTTGCAACGCAGGGTCAGGCCAAAAACAGCCAAACCCGGCGGGCTGGGCGCTTTTTGCGCCGACTCCGCGTTGTTGCTTCGCTGACATAACCCGTTATGCGGCGCTCGCAACGCCTTGATTCGGCGCAAAAATCGCTCCAGCGGGAACGCAAACAAAACGTCAACAGAACCTAGCCCACTCAGCAATTCGTCATTCCGCCCCCCCGCAGGGATTACCCGCGCGATGCCGGCATGACGATTGTTACTTTGCTGAGGTCGCTCACTAATCAGGTGCGGTCATGGGCTGTGGTTCATCCGGCTTGCGGCGCAGCGTGTCGGATGGCCGCTCGCCAAAGCATGCACGGTAGAGGCGGGAAAAGTCGCCAAAGTGCCAGAATCCCCAGTCCAGCGCGACCGCCGAGACGGTCGTCGTGCCTCTGGATGCGCTCTGCAAGGCCTGGCGCGCGCGGTGCAATCGGATGCGGGTGAGGTAGGCCAGCGGCGTCATCCCGAGGATGGCCTTGAAGGCATTTTCGAGGGTGCGCTCGCTCACTGCGGCGACACGGCAGAGATCGCCGACCCGCAAGGGATGGCCGACCAGGGCTAAAGCATGCGTCTCGACCTTGCGGATCAGCTGGCTATACGCTTGCCTGGTCTGGCTTTCGCGAGTGTTTTCAGCGCCATGGGCATGGTGCAGCGCGGCAATCAGGGTATCGAAGAGTTCGGCTTCGACGGCCATCCTGACATCCACGCGTTCGTTGAAGCGCTCCGGCTGCCGTTCAGCGGTATCGACCAGGCGCTTGCCCCAGGCGAACAGGCCAGCTGCCGCGCCTTCGGCAAGCTGCAATGCCTGCAGACCTGCCGGCAAAGCAAGCCCGCCAACGCTTTGGCGCGCGAGCAGCTGTTCGCTCATCATCCGCGGCGCGACCAGCAACGTAATGCTCTGCCAGCCAGGCTCGGTAACAAAACGGGCCTCGGCGCCAGGCTCGACCGCCAGCAGCATGTCTGCGCCAACTTCACGCCCGTTTACCGTCCCCCTGACCTCTGGACCGAACACCACATAAGCCAGACAGCCATTGCCGGCGCTGCTATTGGACCTGACGCGCTGATTGGCCGAGTGATAAACCAGTGCCGACTGGCCAAGACGGACGATGACGCGCCTGACCCGCAGCGGGGTGGACGCCAGCTGCATCGCGTCTTGCTCCAGCAATTCGATCCCGTTGCCTGCCTGACTGGCATCTGAAAACTCAAACACCTCGACGGCCGGCAGTGGGGGCGGATTCCTTGCATTCATGCTGTTTCGGGGCTCCTTCTTGCGGAAATCCGATAGACCCCGATGGGGAAATATTGAATTCTCCGACTCTGGACTTATAGCGCACCCGGTTATTGTTTTAGGTCAAGCAATCGCAAACCATGCATTGCGCAAGGAACGGCGTTCTTTATAAACACATCAGGGCCTGCTGCGGTCTGGCCAGGCTCGGCAGGCGATCTCCGCTGCGTTGCCGTTTCTTGGCGGGCTTTGCAAGGTGGTGACAAACCCTGAACAGACCAATCCGGCAGCCAGACGCAATTGCGCCAACACGGCCTTGCTGCTTCGCCGGCCTTGACGTCTTGGCGGGCAATCAGCTACAAGACATCAACAGAAACCGCTATCAGCGCCAGTACAGCGCCGATGCGACAGCAATCCAGGACACCCGCAGGAAATGGAGCCCGCATGAAAACCGCAACACTCTCTGTCATCGCTGCGACGATGGCGACGCTATTATGCGCGCCAGCCAGCGCGCAAGCAGAAACACCTCGCAAACGCCCCAATATCGTCGTCATTCTCGGCGATGACCTGGGCTATGCCGATCTGGGCGCCTTCGGCAGTGAAATCAAGACGCCCAATATCGACGCACTGGCCCGTGATGGCGTGCGCTTCACCAATTTCTACACGCATGCCTCCAGTTCGCCGACCCGCTCGACACTGCTCACCGGCATCGATACGCACCGCAACGGCATGGGCAATATGGACGAATGGATCGCCCCCAACCAGCGCGGCGTGGACGGCTACGAGGGCTATCTGAGGCCCGGGATACCGACGCTGCCCGAGGTGCTGAAGAATGCCGGTTATCACACCTACATGGTTGGAAAATGGCACATGGGCAAGGCGCCCGATCTCATTCCCCGCGCCCGCGGTTTCGAGCGCGACTTCAGCCTGCTGGATGGTGCGGGCAGCTACTGGGACATGACCAATTTCACGGCCGCGTCGCCCAAATCGGTGTTCACCGAGGATGGCAAGTACCTGAGTAAACTGCCTGACGATTATTACGCCACCAAAACCTACACGGACAAGATGATCAGCTTCATCGACGCCAACCGCGCCGATGGCAAGCCCTTCTTTGCCTACGTGGCCCACCAGGCGCCACATGATCCGTATCACCTGCCGAAAGATTGGCGCAACCGCCATGTCGGCGAATACGACAAGGGCTGGGACGCGGTCAGGCAGGAGCGGCTGCAGCGGCAGATCGAGCTGGGCATCCAGCCGGCTGGCACGGAGCTCTCCGAACGCATGTGGTTCGTTCCCGACCCAATCGTGCTGGCACCAATCTCTCGTGCAATGATGGGCAAGAAGATGGAGTTGTATGCTGGCCTGGTGGAGAACCTCGATCATCATGTCGGCCGCCTGGTCGACCATCTGAAGAAAATCGGCGAATACGACAACACCATTTTCCTCGTTTTTGGCGATAACGGCGCCGAGGGCACCGATCTCTTCGACATGATCGCTGGCTCACCCGGTTCGCGCGACTATCTGTTCAGCGCGATCAACTGGTCACAAACCCACCCCAATTCCTGGGGCGACCCCGGTTCCTATCCCGCCTATGGCCCGATGTGGGCGCAGGTGTCGATGACGCCGTTCAGCCAGTACAAGGGCTGGATGGCCGAGGGCGGCATCCGCAATGGCCTTATCGTCAGTGGCCCCGCAGTCCAGCGCACGAAGGGCAGCATCAATCATGGTGTGATGCATGTGGCGGACATCATGCCAACGATGATGGACATCGCCGGTGCAAGCTATCCCAGGGTCGGCGATGACAAGAAAGCGCCCGCGCTGATGGGCAAATCCTGGGCGCCCATGCTCGCCGGCCAGAGCGAATCGCCCCGTACGGAGCAGGATTACCTGGCCTGGGAAGTTTTTGGCAATCGCGCGGTACGCCAGGGTGAATGGAAAATCCGCTGGCAATACAAGCCCTACGGTACTGAAAGCTGGGAGCTTTACAATCTGGCAAATGACCCGGCCGAGCGCAAGAATCTGGCCGCGGCAAATCCTGACAAAGTCAAGGCCATGACGGCGCTCTGGGATCGCTATGTGCAGGAAAATAACGTGATTCTGCCAAACCGCTCGCCGTATGAAACGCTGGAAGATGTAATGCCGCCACGGGTTCCGGACGACAAGGCTTTCCCGCCGCTGATCTACAGAAAGCAGTTTGTTCCTCCGCAAGACATGATGGCGGATCCCAAGCCCTGATTTTTCTGCCCGGAAAACTGACACCCACACAGGATGAAATTCATGACAAGCAACAAGAAAAGCCGTTTTGCACGTTTCCCGCTGCTCGCCACCGCCTTGCTGGCGATTGGCGTGATCGGTTCGGCGCACGCCGAAGTACCGGCCCGTTTTTACTGGAAATCGCTGACCGGCGGGAGCGCGGTGCCCCTGATCGTTGAATCCATCAGCGGCAACGCCAATCCTTTCGATCCGTCCCATCTGGTCAGCGATGATGCCAATTTCGATGCGACACTGGCTCTGGCTGGATATGCGCAGACATTCTCGCTGCTGGATCGCCCGGCGATGGCGGCCATTCTTTTCCCCATGGGGCGCATTTCTGGCGAGGCGCGAGCAGTGAATGGCGCTTCGGTCTCGCAGTCCGCCAGCGGTTTTGGTGATCCGACACTGGAGCTGAACGTCAATATCATCGGACCGAAACCGCAAGTCGATATTCCCGGTGCCATGCGTTACGAGCCGGGCTTTTCGCTGGATCTGCTGGCAGACCTCGCCGTGCCGATCGGCGAGTATGACAGCAAGCAGTCGCTCAATCTTGGCCAGAACCGCTGGTATGGTCGTATTGGCGCGCCGATGATCATGCAGCTGGGTGCCTGGGTGCCCGGCAGACGGACCACACTGGAATTGCTGCCCGCGGTCTGGCTTTTCGGTGACAACAACGATTTCGTTGGACGCAATCTGCAAACCGACCCGCTATTGCAAATCGACGCCCATCTGACGCGTGATTTCACGGCAAACCTCTGGGGCTCGGTGGATGGTTCCTGGTATAAGGGCGGCAAGGCCACCATTGATGGCGTAGCGGGTAGCGATCGCAATGATGTTACCTTGGGCTTTACCCTTGGCTATACGATCAACAGCAACATCGGCCTCACTGCCAGCTACCGCTCGACAATCAACGACAGCGCTCCCGGCGATATGCGTATGGACAGCTTCATGATGACGCTGGTCTTTGGCTGGCATCCGCTCATCGAAGGCTTTGGCCGTCTGAAGGAGTAAGCGGCGCACACACCGGCAGCGCCTTACCCTGCCGCACGACACAAGGCCCGCAGCCCACACTGCGGGCCTTGTGCATGCGGCTTGCCGGCTGACGCCCACGACTACAAATACACGGGTATAAGACCACAAGCAAACATGCTAAAAGGCTGCTGGCAATTACATCACAGGGTATTCAGCATTTTCCCGACCCCGTAGATCAGCAGCCCGATCAGGCCGCCCACCAGCGTGCCGTTCACGCGGATGTACTGCAGGTCGGTGCCGATATTGAGCTCCAGCCGGTCGACCATGGTGCGGTCATCCCAGGCCTTGACCTGGCCGGCGATGAAGTCGGCAATCGGCTCGCGCCAGCGCGCCAAAAGGCGCGGCGCGGCGGCCTCGACCTGTTCGTTGATCCAGGCGCGCATCGCCGGGTCGCGGCGCAGGCGCACCGCCAGCGAGCCGGTCACCGTGGCCAGCTGGCGACGCAGCGCCGAATCGGGCTGCTGCAGGTCATCCTGCAGCCGGTCGAGCAGCGCCAGCCACACATGGGCCAGCTGGCCGGTAAAGCCGGGCTGGGTCAGCAGCTCGGCCTGCGCGCGCGCCAGCCGGGCCTGCAGCTGCGGGTCGTGGCGCAACTGCTGGGCGAGCTCGGCCAGCCAGTCGTCCAGCCGCCCATGCAGGGCATGCTGCGGATCGCGGCAGGCCTCGCGCAATTCGCGCTGCACGCCGTGCACCAGTTTTTCGGTGAGGTAGCGCCCGGCCGCCCGATCGAGGCTGACATAGCGCAGCACGCTCATTTCGGCTGCCACGACCGCAATCAGCCGCTCGCGCACCTCCGGCTCGTCGAGCTGGCGGTCCAGTTCGCGCAGGATTTCATCGAGCACGCGGTGCTGCTGCCCATCCTTCCCGCGACCTTCCAGGCTTTCCAGCAAGCCGGCCAGCAAGGGGGCGAGATCGAGCCGGCGCAGGCGCAGCAGCAGACCTTCCTGCAGGAAGTGCTGGGCGCGCGGGTCGTGCAGCGCCAGCAAAACCTGACCGAGCAGCGTCAACAGCAGCTCATCCAGCCAAGCCTGGGCCTGGGGTCTGGCCAGCCAGCGCACCAGCTGGGCCGCCGGGTTGTATTCGCGCAGCGCGGCCAGCACCCGCTCGGTGGAGAGAAAATTGCCGGTGATGAAGCTGCCCAGACTGTCGGCAATGCGCGCCTTGTTGCGCGGAATGATGGCCGTGTGCGCCAGCGGAATGCCCAGCGGATGCCGAAACAGCGCCACCACGGCAAACCAGTCGGCCAGCGCGCCGATCATGGCGGCCTCGGCAAACGCCGCCACCCAGGGCCAGAGCGGATGCTGCTGGCGCAATACCTGCGCCAGCACGAACAATGCCGTCACCACCAGCAGCAGCAACAGCGCCGTGCGGCGCGCGCGCGCCAGCCTTTGTCGTTTTTCCCGTGTTTCCGCTGTCTCGATGCTGCCCACGCCCGCCCTCCCCGCTTTTATCCGCAGGATAGCGCAAGACCCGGCGCGGGTCGTGCGGCGCGACATGCGAGCAACACCGTTCACGGTGGCGGCGAATTCCTGCCGCAGCGGCACGAGCGCCATATTAAGCTATGCGCTGTTGCGAATTGCGGATGGCACCGGCATGTCTGAAATCGAATGGTATGAGCGCATCCAGGCGCATATGGCCGAGGGGCAGTTCTTTCTCGCTTACGATGCCTATCGCGAAGCGGCCAGCACGCAGGCACCCAGCCTGCGCCTGAGCCTGCTGGGTGCGCTGAGCCTCTTGCGCAGCGGCGCCGAAGCCGAGGCGCGCAAGCTGATGGGGTCGCTGTCGGGCCGCCTCCTGAGCACCGAAGAACGCGAGCAGCGCTTCGCCGACGCCCTGCACAGCGCAGTCGCGCAGCAGGCCGACGCGGCCGGATTTGCCGGCGCCGCACGTGAATTGCTGGCGCTGTTCGACGCGCAAGGCCGGCAGGGCGGCCACGGTGGCGAAGCCGATACGCCGGAAGTGCTGCGCCTGCTTAGCCAGATCCGCGTCGAGCTGTGGGCACGACTGGGCGACGCCGCTGACCTTGAGCAGGCCGCGCTCAGCGCGGCTGCCGCCTTCCGGCTCAGCGACAGCCTGGCCGATGGTGTCGACGCGGCAGGCCTCGCCGCCATGCGTGGCGAACTGGCCGCCGCGCGCACACTGGCCGCCAGCCTGCAGACGCGCTGGGCAGCCCAGCCGGAGCCTCCCGCTGCAGATGCCGCCCGCGCGGGCCCCTGGTGGCTGCAGGGCGCTGAGCTGGCCCTGCTGCTGGGCGACACGCCGGCCCTGGAAGCGCGACTGGCGCAGGCCGCGCGCCTGCAGCCGCGCCACCTGCCCTCGGTGGTGGCCTGCCTGCGCCGCATCCGTCTGCTGGCGCAGAGCGGCTTTGCCGTGCCGGATACGCTACCGGCGCTGCTGCCGCCACCGCGCGTCGTGGTGTTTGCCGGTCAGGCGCTGGATGCGCCCTGGGATGACAGCCCCTGTTTCCCGCCGGCACTGGAAGACACCGTGGCGCGCGCCATCGCCAGCGAGCTGGACGCACTGGGCGCCGAAGTCGGCTTCAGCTGCGCCAGCGCCGGCGCGGAGTTGCTGTTTGTCGAAGCCATGCTGGATCGCGGCGCCGACGTGCACCTGTTTCTGCCCTTTGATCGCGAGGACTTCATCCGCCACCGCGTCGCCTACGCCGGCGGCCACTGGGAACGGCGCTTTCGCAATGCCTGCAAGCTCGCCACCAGCGTGAGCTTCGCCACCGAGGAGCCCTTTCTGGGCCACGCCGCGCTGCTGCGCTTCAACAATCACCTGATCCAGGGCATGGCCCGCGCGCAGGCCTCCCTGCAGCAGGCCGAACCCAGCCTGCTGGTGCTCTGGGATTACGCCGCCGCCAGCGATGCCGGCAGCACGGCGGATTTCATCGACAACTGGCCGGAAATCGAGCGCCTGCGCCTGATCGACCTCGACGAACTGCGCGAACGCGCCAGCGCCGAGGGCCTGCCGGCGCCGCGGCAAATTCCCGCTCCCGCCCTGCCGGACAGCAGCGTCGTTGTCCTGCCGCAGCGCCGCATCAGCACCATGCTGTTTGCCGACATCGTCGGCTACAGCAAGCTGGGGGAAGCCGAGCTGCCGGCACTGTGGGAGAGCCTGGCCACGGTCAAGCCCCTGCTGGCCGGGCCGGCATCCGCGCTGCGCCTGATCGAAAGCTGGGGCGACGCCATCTATGCCGTGATGGACACCAGCCTCGCCATGGCCGACTACGCCTTTGCCCTGATCGATGCCATCGGCGCCATGCATGCCAGCGGCAGCCCGCTGTCGCGACCGCTGCAGGTGCGCATCGGCCTGCACGCCGGCCCGGTTTTCGCCGGCGAGCATCCGCTGACCGGCCGCCCCATCGTTTACGGCAGCCATGTCAGCCGCGCCGCGCGGCTGGAACCGGTTTCGCTGCCGGGGCATGTCTACGCCTCACAGCAATTCGTGGCCATGCTGCTGGCCGAGGAAAACGCGCTGCGCCACGAGGCGCAAATGACCGGCGGCGACTACCGGCCGCGCTACGCCTGCGAATACGTCGGCATGCTGTCACTGGCGAAGAACTACGGCCGCCAGCCGGTGTATCACCTGCGCAGGCTGGGGTAGCGCTCACCGTCGCGCAATTGCACGCATCCGGGTGGCAAACGCGCCTCCTGATCAGGTCACCAGCTCGGCAGCTCGTCATGCCATCGTCCCACGGGGTTTCAGCGCCTTCGGCGCGATGCTTTGATGCCGGGGGTGCCCGGCAGCACGTCAGGGGGCTTGTCTTGCCAAGCCCCCCGACACCCCCAAGGCGCGCCCGATCAGCCGCCCCGCTGCGCGGGGTTCCTTGCGATGCTCGTTTTTCCGGGGGCTCGGGACAACTCGCCCTGCGGGCTCAGACACGTCCCGCGCCTGATCCCGGAAAATCTGCGCTTCTCAGCGGCTTTTAGGGCTGAACGAACTAACCAGCGTTATTGTTGCTCGGACTTCCCGAAGGAAAGACCCAATCAGGCCACAATAATGGGTATGCCGCTCAAGCCTTTTCGATCAAAGGGCTTGAGCGACATACCTCAAATAGAACCCAATCACCTCTTACAGGAACTTCTCTTCGATGTCGGTCGAGGATTCCACCCCCACCTTGGCGTAATGCTGGCGGATGAATTCCTCGGCCTTGTTGCGGCCCAGCTCGAACAGCCCGCCGATGTAAGTGCGGTCGAGATTGGCCTGGCTGGCCGCGCCAAGCTTGTTCATCGTGTCCTCGGCGTCGATGGTGTGGATGTAGGCTTCCTTCAGCTTGCCGCCGTCGTCAAAGCCCTTGCGCACCAGACCGTTGATGAAGTTCACCACGCGCATTTCGCGCATCAGGCTGGAGTTGAAGCTCAGGCCATTGATGCGGTCGAAGATGGCCGTGGCGGTGGTCGGCAATTCGGCGAGGTTGATCGGGGTGATCTGCACGATCATCACGTCGCGACAGTCGCTGTTGTAGAAAATCGGGAAGATCGGCGGGTTGCCCATATAGCCGCCATCCCAGTAGAACTCGCCGTCGATTTCCACCGCGTGATACATGAAGGGCAGGCAGGCCGAGGCCAGCACGGCTTCCACGGTCAGCTCGTCGCGCTCGAAGACCTTCACGCGGCCGTTCATCACATTGGTCGCGCACAGGAAAAGCTTCGGGCCGGTGTCCTTCAGCGCGCGCAGGCGCTCGAAATCGATCACCTTCTCGATGGTCGGCTGAATGGGATTGAAACCCATGGGATTGAGCTGATAGGGCGAAACGACACGGGTCAGCGCATCGGCAAAGGCAAACACCGGCGAATACTTCATATTGCCGTCGCCAATCGCGCGATCCATCAGCGAGGGCCAGGGCGCGAAAGCGCCGGTTTTCATCATCAGCTCCCAGTATTCCGCCAGGCAGTCGCGCGCCTTCTGGGGGCCGCCGACCTTGAGGCCGTAGGCCAGCGCCGCGGCGTTCATCGCGCCGGCGCTGGTGCCGACAATGCTGTCGAAATCGAAGCAATCCTCCTCAAGCAGGCGATCAAGCACGCCCCAGGTAAACGCGCCGTGGGAGCCGCCGCCCTGCAGGGCCAGATTGAGGGGTTTGCGCTGTTTCTTGCTGCTGCCTGCCGCCATGCTGTTTCTCCTTTCAAGACTGTCCAGAACGACAACGTGCGTGTCACCTTGCGGGGTGCCATTTGCAGTTATCTTTCGCCAAATTTGCTGCGCTGTAGTAAAACATGCGCTGGCAAGGCTGTCGATGCGAACGGCCAGCCTGCGCCCCCGGCGAGACAAATCCTGCCCTGCCCCCGGCTCCGCCCGGCAGGGCGCCCCCTGCAGACTGCCAAGCCATCACCATGAGTTCGAGCGTTTCTCCCGCACCATCCAGCCATCTCCACAATCCGGAGCTGCGTCGCCCGCTACTCATGCGCATGCTGCTGGCCAGCATGATCATCCTGGTGCTGGCCCAGGGACTCAATGCGGTGCTGATGCTGGCCGCGCAGCGCAACGCCAGCCTGCAGACGCTGGCCACCGCGATCCGCATCAGCGGGCATGAACAGGTGTTTCACATCGAAAATGCCATGCGGCTGGGCAAGCCGCTGACGCAGATGCATGGCCTGGATGCAACGCTCGCCGGCCTGCGCGGCAGCCTGCCCTTTGTGACGGCCGTCGCGGTCAGCGATGCCGGCGGTACGCTGCTGCAGCAGGATGGCGGCGGGCTGACGGATGGCCTGCTGGCGACGACACTGGCGGAACACCAGGGTGCGGCGCTGCTGCAGCGCCGCACCGATGCCGGTCAGCTCTATCTGCTGCCCATTCATGGCCAGGGACGGCAGCTCAGCGGCTTCCTGGTCTTCCTCTTGCCCGATTCCGCCGTGACGGCCAGCCTGCAGGACAGCCGCGCACAGACACTGCAGAGCCTGGCCAGCAGCAGCGCGCTGGGCCTGCTGCTGCTGTTTGCGGCCACGCTGCTGCTGCAGCGCTGCCCGGAGCGCCTGTATCGCCGCGCGCTGTTCATCGCCCCCTTTGCCGCGGTGCTGATCGCGCAAGCGGTGTTTTCCTGGCATCACGTGGCCGCGTTTCGCGCCAGCTATCTGACGGGTGTCAGCAGCAATGTGCAGCGCGCCAGCGACAGCCTGGGCCGCGAGTTTGAACGCCTGCTGGCGCTGGGCGTGGGGCTGGAGCGCTTTCACGGCCTGGATGCGCCCTTTCAGCGCATGCTCGACGACATTCCCGAACTTGCCAGCGTCGCGCTGCTGGACGCGCAGCAGCAGCCGCTGTTTCGCCATGTCCGCAGCGGCAGCACGCCGACCGACGCCACGGGCGCGCCCATCCTCACTCCGCTGCGCACCGGAGCAGGCGATGCGGCAAAAACCGTCGGGGTATTAAGCGCCAGCCTTTCGGCAGATGCGCTCTCCAGAGGTATAGGACGGCGGGTATTTGATGCGCTCACCGTGGCGCTGACCTCGGCGATTTTTGTCGGCGAGCTGCTGATCCTGCTAGCGGCGCTGATGCACCGGCACCAGCAGGCCGCACGCCAGCCCGCCTCCGGGCGGCCGACGGCGCGGCCGCTGCTGGCGCGCACGGCGGCCTTCACCCTGCTGTTTGCCTGGGCGCTGCCGCTGGCCATCGTGCCGCTGCATATGGCCAGCCTGCTGCCGGCCGGCGGCCCCGTGCCCGCCGACCTGCTCAAGGCGCTGCCGGTGTCGGCGGAAATGCTGTTCGCCCTGCTGGCCACGCTGTTTGCCGGGCGCTGGGCGGACCAGCGCGGCTGGCACTGGCCCTTTCTGGCGGGCACGCTGATCTGCGCGGCGGGTGGCCTGCTGGCGGCGCTGACCGCTAGCGCGGGCGCCTTTATCGTGGCGCGCGCCTTGGTGGGCCTGGGTTATGGGCTCGCCTGGATGGGGATTCAATCGCATGTGTACGCCGCCAGCAGCCCGCGCACGCAGATGCACGCCATTGCCAGCCTAGTGGCGGGGATTTTTGCCGGCCACCTGTGCGGCAGCGCCACCGGCGGCATGCTGGCCGAGCAGTTCGGCAATCCGAGCGTCTTCCTGCTGTCGGCCTTGCTGGGGCTGCTGCCGCTGCTGTTCGCCATCGTGTTCATGCGCGAGCACTTCCGCACGCCGCCACCCGCCACGCCAAGTGCTGGCAGTGGCGGCTTGCGCGAGCTGCTGGCCGATCGCGGCTACCTGGCGCTGCTGGCGCTGTGCGTGGTGCCCTTTTCCATCGTGCAGGTCGGCCTGCTGTATTACGCCCTGCCCGTGCATCTGGGCGCGCAGGGCGCCTCGCCGGCCGACACCGGGCGCATCCTGATGATTTACGGCCTCTCGGTCATCTATCTGGGACCGCTGCTGGGGCGCTGGCTGGGGCGCTTTCGCCAGCGCCAGCGCTTTATCGTGCTGGCCGGCCTGCTGGGCGGCGGTGGACTGGCCGCGCTGTATCTGGATGCCGGCCTGTGGGGGATGCTGCTGGCGGTGTTTCTGCTGGGCGTGGCCAGCAGCTTTGGCGGCCCGGCGCAATCGAGCTTTGCCCTGCAGCTGCCCGCCGTGCAGCGGGCCGGAAAAAACCGCGCCATGGCCATCCAGCGCACGGCCGACAAGCTCGGCCAGCTGCTGGGCCCGCTGCTGATGGGCGGGCTGTTTGCGCTGCTGGGCAGCCAGGCGGGCTTGAGCCTGGCCGGCCTCTTGTACATGCTGTGCGCCGTGGCTTTCTGGCTGCTGACGCGTGATGCGCAGCACCACACGGTGGTGAAGCCATGAGCACGCTGACCAGTCTCAGCGTCGGACTGGAGCTGGAGCTGCCGGTGGCGCGCAGCGCGGACGGCAGCACGGGCGATGCCCGGCCGGCGCTGGCCACGCTGCTGGCCGAGCGGCGCGCCCGCGCGCCCGCCACCGCCGCGCTGCGCACCACCGATGGCAGTCTGCTCGGTGTTGCCAGCCCCTGGGGCCTGAGCTCCTTCGATAACGGCTACAACAATCTGGAAACCTCCTTTGCGCCGGTCTTTGGCCGCACGGGCAGCCTCAACCGTCTGGCGCGCCAGGTCGCCGCCGAGCAGGCCGAGCTGGAAAGCGCGCTGGCGGCTCACGACCTCTACGCCCTCAATCTGGCCGAACACCCCTGCACCGCATCGACACCGCAGCGCTACGCCAGCCTGCGCGCGCCGCGACCGATTTACGACTACTGGATCGGCGCGCGCGGCTGGGATCATGCCGCCGGCATCGACGCCAAGGCGCAGAATGGCCCCACCACCGGCGTCGCCGTCGCGGACGCGGTCGCCGGTCTCAACCTGCTGCTGCTGGCCGCCCCGGCCTTTATCGCCCTGTTCGCCAACAGCCCGTTCGAAGCGGGCCAGTACAGCGGACACCGCGAAAACCGCCTGCAGCTGTGGCGGCGCATGTTTGCCCGCGCGCACCATGCCGCCGATCGCCGCCTGTGCGAACTGCCCGCGCGGCCCTTTGCCGGGCTGGCCGACTATCTGCGCTGGGTATTCGCCCCCGATACGGTGATGCACGCCATCGCCACGGACGCCAGCTACAAGACCTTCGATGAACTCTATGTGCTGGATGAACCGCAGTCGCTGCTCAGCTTTCTGGCCGGCCCGGCGCAACAGGCGCACGGCATCAGGCTGCGCCAGGGCTGCCGGATCACGCCATCGCTGGCGCATCTGGAGCAGCTGCAGTTTGCCCACTTTCTCGATGCCCGCATCCGTTTCGCCTTCGCCAGCCTGCCCGGCTGCACGGAGTTTCTGGCCACACTGGACCAGGACGGCGCCACCGAGGCGCTCTTTGCCCGGCATTGCCGCCACGTCTATCTGGAAGGCCGGGTGGCCGGCAACACGCTCGCCGATGCCAACCTGCTGGCCGAGGCCGGCGCAGGGGTTGCTGCCAGCTGCGTGATGGCGCCCAGCGCCGTGCAAACCGGCCTGCTCAATGCGCCCGGCGCCTGGGAAAAACTGCATGCGGCCCTGCCATGGGCGCAGCTGGGCGGCTTGCGCGAAGCCTGCATCCGCGACGGCCTGGCCGCCGAATCTGGCGGAATCACGGGCCGCGACATCGCCGCGCTGGTGGTCGAGCTGGCCAGCAGCGGTCTTGCTGCGGACGAGCAATGGTTGCTGGCCTACCCGCGCCATGTGCTGGCGAGCGGCGCCAACGCCGCCGACCGCGCGCTGCAGCTGGTCGCCAGCCATCCGGGCACGCAGGACGAGGCGCTCGCGGCGCTGCTCAAGGCCCGCAGAATGGTCGTCGTCCCGCCGCCGCTTCTCTGTGACTGAATGCAAAACCCAACGCAGAGGCGCAGAGACGCAGAGGAAAGGCGGAGAAGAAAATACCTTTCAGAAAACCGATTTTTGTTTCTTGAAAAAACCGGTAGCGCAGCTGTTGAGACGCAAATTAGAAACACTTTTGTTGTCATGCTCGCGCAAGCGGGCATCCAGAGCAAAGCTTGAGTTCACATGGCATTCTGGATTCCCGCTTGCGCGGGAATGACGCATCTGACGCAGAGGCATGACCAGACTTTTCAATGGGTATACACCTGCAGGCAAATATAATTAATGCCTGCGGTTGAATAGCTTGGCAGGTATATTGTTTTCTCTGCCCCTCTGCGTTGACAGATTATTACTGTTTGATCACAGCAATCAGCGCGGCGCCGGCGGCGGGCTGATGCGGGCGTAGATCTCGTCGCTGGCCATGAGAATGTCGACCGGCGGGTTGTAGCCGATGCGTTCGGCCGTTTCGAGATTCAGCGCGATTTTCGCCGGTGCCTGCCAGACTTGCGGCAGCGCGCGCGGACTGGCGCCGTTGAAGATGCGCGCCATGGTTTCGGCATGAAAGCGCCCGACATACAGGTAATTGAGCTGGGCGATGCTCATCAGCGCACCCTGGCGGACTTCCTGCTCGCCCAGCATCGAAAAGGTCGGCAGCCCGCGGGCGATCAGCGGCTCGAGCACGCCCGGCAGCGATTGCGGGGTGATGCCGCGATGGACGGTGAGATAGACCGCGTCGGCCACGGTGGCAATTTCGCGGTAGCAGGCCGTCACGCGCGCTTCGGCCTCCTGCTGGCTGACGCCATTGAAGGGCGCATGGCAGGTCTGCACCGCAAAGCCGCGCTTGCCGGCGATGGCCGCGATTTCGTCGACGGCGGCAAAGCTGCGACCTTCGACGCTGTCTTCGTAAACAATCCCCAGCTTCCTGAAGCGGAAAATGTCGTGAAACAGCGCCAGCTGGCGGCCATAGCGCCCCGGCTCGGTCTTGGCGTGCAGGTGGTCAAAGCCGGAATCATCGTCGCTGCGCACAATGCCGCTGGCCACCGGGTTGCTGGTGGACATGACCACCACCGGCGTGCTGATGCCGGGGCGGGCCAGATCCTGCCCGGCCCAGGTGCCCATGGCGATCACCAGATCAATGTCGCGGCGCTCCTGCAGACGCTTGAGCAGCGCAGCGGCCACCACCGGGCGCTGCTTGGGGTCGAAATCGCCGGCGGCATGGTAGCCATCGGGCAGGAATTCGAGGTAGTCGCTGCGCGCATTGGCCGCCAGCCAGCGCCAGAAGCCACCCGCCTGCGGGTTGTTGTCGGCGGGCAGCGGCATGTCGCGCAGCCAGCCCAGCGCCATCAAGCCCCGCACGGTGGCCTTGAGGATGACTTCATAATCGCGGTATTGCCCGCCCTCGTAATAGGCGATGCGCCACTTGCCGCCATCGGCCTTGCGGCGCGGCGTCAGTGGCCAGCGACTCGCGGCCAGCACGTCCGATGCAACGGCGCTGGCGTTCGCCGGCGCGGTGCCGACGGTACTGGCAGCCGGAGCCAGCGGGCGGATCTCGGCGGCGGGGGCACTGGCGGCATCAGGCCCGGACGGCGCGGGCGAGCAGGCACACAGCAGCAGTGCAAGTGGCAGGCTCCAGAATTTCACGTTTGTTCCTTGTCGTGGTCCACACCCAGATAGCGGATGGCGAGCAGCGTGATGTCATCGGACTGATCCGTTCCGCCGGCATGCAAGGCCAGATCGGCCATCAGGGCGCGGATCAGGCTGGCGGCGCTGCCCTGCGGGGCCAGTGCGGCAAATTGCGCCAGCAAGCGCGCTTCGCCATAGAGCCTGCCCTCGCCATCCATGGCTTCGGTCACGCCATCGGTATAAAGCAAGAGCCACTCCCCCGCTTGCAGCTGCGCGGCATAGCCGGTGTAGTCCATGTCTTCAAAGGCGCCCAGCGCCGGCCCGCTCACGCTGCGCAGGACTTCGCAGCGGCCGTCGGCCCGCAGGATCAGCGGCGGATTGTGACCGGCATTGGCATAGCGCAGCGCACCGCTGTGCAGGTCGAGCACGCCATTGAAGGCCGTGACGAACATCAGATTGGGATTGTCGCGCGCCAGATGGTCGTTGACCTGGCGCACTGCTGCAGCTGGCGTGGCGCAGCTTTCGCCGGCCGTTTTCATCAGCGTTTTGGTAATCGCCATGAACAGCGCAGCCGGCACGCCCTTGCCGGCCACATCGCCAATCGTGAAATTGAGCGTGTCGCCGGCCAGGAAGAAATCATACAGGTCGCCGCCGATCTCGCGCGCCGAGACCAGCGTTGCATGCAGGTCGATTTCCGGACGCTCGGGAAACGCCGGGAATACCTTGGGCAAGAGGCCAAGCTGGATGTCGCGCGCCACGCCCAGCTCCCCCTCGATGCGCTCGCGCTCGCCAGTCACCGCCAGCAGCGTGCGCACATTCCGATACAGCGCGGTTTCCATGCTGGCGAAGGAACGCGCCAGCTCGCCGATTTCATCCTGGCGCTCATCCAACAAGGCGGCCGGCATGGTTTGTGTGCGCTCGGCAGAAAAATCGGCGCCGGCCAGTCCGCGTGCATACTGGCCCAGACGCACCAGCGGACGGGCGATGCCGCTGGCGACGGCCCAGGCCAGCAGCAGGCCCAGCAGCAAGCCGCCGGCAAACACCAGCGCCTGGCGGGTGACCAGCTCGCGCGCCGGCGCGGTAAGTGCATCTTCCGGCGCGGACACCGCGACATACCAGTCCAGTGCGCGCACATAGGTGGCCCAGCCCTGCATGGCGCGGCCATCCTGCCCGCGAAAGCGCGCGGTGGCGCGATTGCCCGCCGCGGCCCGCAGCGCGGCCTGCGCCTGTGCATCAATGTCGCCATTCGCGGCAGAAGGACGGACAACCCATTGGCCCTGGCCATCGAAGACAAAGACCGCGCCATTGCCAATCACTTCGACCTGCGCCAGGCTGCGCGCCAGCTCGGCACGGAATTGCGCCAGACGGGCATCGGCCTCGCCCTGCACCTCGTCAACCCGCCCGACCGAGGCCACCATCCAGTTCCATGGCCGGTAGGGCAGAAAGTGTCCGTAGCGCTGCACCAGTCGATCCGAGCCAACGGCCTTCCAGTCGTAGATCAGCACCGTCTCGCCATACCGGTCGGCCTCGTCCCAGGCGGCAGCGACCACGCTGCGCCCCTTGAAATCGGTATAGCCCGACAGCTGCGTGCCCAGGAGTGCGGGTTCGGGGTACACCAGCGCCACACCGTCACGATCGAACACCAGCAGGTATTCGCCCCCCACCGGGCGGATTTTCTGCAGCCAGGCCAGTGCCAGTGCCTGTGCCTCGGCCTCGCTGAGCCTGCCCTGCTGCGCCAGCGCCTGATAATGCGCCAGCGTTTGCAGCACCACGCGGTCAAATTCGCGAAAACGCGCCTTGCGCTCCTGCACCAGCGCCACCTTGCCGGCCAGCAGGGTGTGATATTCGCTGCGGATCGCCAGCTCGGCCATGCGCAGCACGTTCTGCACCGAACGCTCTTCGGCGGCAATGGCGGAGGCGCGCACCGCCAGCAGCGAGTACACCATCACCACGCAAGCGACCAGCAGCAGGATCGCCGCCAGCGCGAGGAAAATCCTGGCCTTCAGCGAACGGATGGCAAAGCGCAGCGGCATGGCGTTCAGCCGGCGAGCAGCGCGCGCCCGTCCGCCACCGTCGGCGCCAGCTCGAGAATGCGGGTGAAGCCGCTCATCTCGAACACTTCGCTGACCTGCGGCTGCAGGCCGCACAGCACAAAGCGCCCGCCCGCCTGCTTGGCGCGCTTGGCCGCCATCAGGATGATGCGCAGGCCCGCACTGGATACATAATCCAGCGCAGCCAGATCAAGCAGCACCCTGCTGCCCGCGTCGGCCAGCAAGGGCAGCAGCGCCTTTTCCAGTTCCGGCGACGTTGCGCCGTCGAGCCGGCCGCTGGCCTGCAGCAGCAGGGCCTCGGGGAGGTTTGCCAGGGTGGTGGTGATTGCCATGGTGATGCTTGTCTCCATAATCCGGGCGGCGCGAAGCGCGCCATTAGTGCGGCGCCGGCGCGCCGTCGGGCAACTGCTTGCGCAGCAGCACGCGATTGTGCCCGCCTTCGCGCACGACGCGATAGTCGTCCATCAGGCTGCGCACGAAATGCACGCCCAGACCGCCTGGCGTGCGCGCATCCAGCTCGGCCTCCAGATCGGGCTCGGGCACTTCGGCAAAGGGATCAAAGGCCGGTGCATCGTCGGTAATCGCGATCTCCAGCCAGCCACCGGCCAGCGCCAACCCCACGCGAATCTCATGCCCGGGCTCGCCCTTGAGGCCGTGGGTGATGGTATTGGTCAGCAATTCATCCAGACAGAGGTTGACCTGCATGGCCAAGTGCGGCCAGGCCGCCAGAAAGGCCGTAACGGCCTCGGCCAGCCCGGCAATCGCCGTCAGCTCTGCGGACAGCCGGTATTCGAGAACACTGCCATTGCTTGTCGTCACCGCCCCATCCCGAAACAAGAATCGCCACGCCACCCGCCGGCCGGCCGGCAACGCAATGTGTGCACCAGCTTAACAGGCTGTTGAGCAACTGCGCCAGTTACTGAGGGTCTGCTCGGAAATCCCCAGGTCGCGGGCGACCTGAGCGGGAGATTTGCCTTCGGCTTCGACCAGACGGACTGCTCCTTGCTTGAACTCGGTGGGGTAGCTCTGCTTCGGAATTTTGCACCTCGATACCTCCGTATACCAGTTTATCTGGCTACGCTTGGTATCCGGAATTCGCGGTCATCCTCAATACCGGGGGCCTGTGGAAACCGGCCTCGAGCCCTCGGGCGGCAGCTACGTGCTTATGAGCACTGGCGCGTGTTGTTGCGGGTCAAGCTCCTAGCAGGCGGCGAGCGAGCAAGGATTGCATGTCACGACGTCCGTCCGCAATCAGGTAAACAATGACCTGGCTGCCTGTGACACGGTAGATGACGCGATAGGGTTTGAATAAGGTCTGGCGGTATTCTTTGATCCCAAGGCCGACGAGTTCCTTTGGATAACTGCCGCGCGCCGGGAATTGCGACAGGCTATCCACAACGACCATCAACTCATCCAGCACCTGGTTGGCGTTGGTCACACAGTCGAACTCGGAGATGTAGTCGTGGATCGCCTCCAAATCCTGCTCCGCCCCCTCGGTGAGCAGGACCTCAAACCTGGCAGATGTGTCTGCCATCAGTCTGAGGCTCGCTTGGCGCGGAGGCGGGCAACGACATCAGCCACAGGCTTGACCTTGCCAGTCACCACATCCTGATTACCCAGCGCGAGAATCTTTAGCAAGGCCAGTGTTGCTTGCGTCTCTTCAAACGAAGCGACGTCCTGCAGGACAGCCTTCGCCTCACCGTTTTGGGTGATGACCATCGGTTCGCGCTGCTCCGCGAGGTGAGCCAGAACCTCGGCTGCGTTGGCTTTGAGATAGCTGATCGGTTTGACTTGTGATGAGTAGCGCATCGCGATGCTCCTGCCTTAAACAAGACTTAATATAGTCTTTTTCTGGTCCACATACAAGGCATGCATCAGGTCGTCATGACGGGGGGGCGGCACAGGGCAATGGCGCTGGCGTGTTTTGCTTGAGTACCCACCAGTGTGCCACGGCAGAAAAAGGCAACAAAAAAGGTCTTGGCGAAAATTGCGCAAGACCTTGATTTTGTTGGTGGTGCCGGGGTCGGACTCGTCTTCTCGCCGCAAACCCTTTATTTTCAATGCTTCGCCCTTGCGCAAACCACAAACAGGGGTACAAGCAGGGGTACATACGGCAGGCGGTAGGCTGGTTTTCGCCTGTGCGATCCCCCCTCGCACAGCGTCGCACACCCGGCGCACATCGCCGCATTGCCGGCCTTGATGCCCGCTGCTAAATTGGCAAAGCGCCCCGACTGTGGGGTTGAAGTCGGGCCAGTTTTCTGGACAGTCGAGTCAACCCACTCAATCCCGGATTTTTCCGGGGCCCACCTTTCGGGGCGCATTCTCTCTTCGCCTTTGCCAGCTCACCCCGCACCGCCTGATCCTTGGCTAACCCTAGCCATGCCTCGTTGCAATCTCGCTGCTCCCAGGCCATGACCCTTACCCCTCAGCTTGAGGGTCAGCAGTCGAATTGATGGCTTGCCCGCGCAAAAAACCCGCCACGGTGCTTGGCGTAACAGGTCAGCACCAGTCACACAGGGCGGTAACTACCGGAAAGCAGGCGGAAAACCGTCGTGCCAGCAGTCCCCCAGCTTCGCACTGCCTCGCGCGCGCGTAGGGGGTGGTAACCGTGGAAACCTCACTGGAAACCGCCGCCCTGGATACCAGCGCCCACGGTCAGCGGCACGCGGCAATTTCCTTCAGCGCTTTGTAGGCAATGCGGCGGCGCTTGCCGGCCAGCCACACGGCAGCCAGGTAATTGCCGGTCAGTGCATCCTGCCCGTCCATGCTCAGGAACAGGCAGGGCGTGCCGGTCGGCAGTTCGCCCACATCCACGAACCGGCAGGGCCGGCAAAGCCTGTGCGTGCTGTCGGACAGGCTGGCATGCATGGCTCCCAGCATCTGCTCGGCTTCATGCTTGCGCTCGGCAATGGCCTGCCGCGTGGCCTGCATGTTCGCCCTGCCCCTTGCCCGCCTGAGCTGCTGACGGCGCATCGGGGACAGATCAGCCCATGCCGAGTCATCGCTGTTCTCGTAGCCCTCCGGCTCCACCCATACCCCCACGCCCCCCGCTTCGTCCTCCGGCTCGATGACGGGCAGCGGCTCAGGTTCCGGCAAGGGCAGGCCAGCGCCAGCCAGCGCAATCCGCGTAGTGACGGCGGGCAGGATGTCGACCAGTGGGCGCAGTGTTTCCTTACAGCCTTGCAGGTAGGCCAGCAGGTCGGGCTTGTGCTGACGAATCAGCGCGGCCTGCTCCGGGGTGGGGCGCGGGCTGACCTTCAAGCCGCCATCATCGGACAGCGCCAGCGACAAACCCGCGCCGGTCAGGGTGGCGAGCAGGTCAGAAGATTTCATAGTCCACCCCCTCGATTTCGATGCTGTTTTCTTTTCTCTCGGCTGTTTGGGGTGTTTCTCCCTCTAGAACTCTAGAACCCGCATGGTTATTGACCTTCAGCGGTTTTCCTCCCTCTAGAGGGCTGGGGGTTCTAGAGTCAGAAAAACGGCTGTAACCCGCGTGGTTATTGGCGTCTAGAGTTCTAGAGGGAGATTTTCCGGAATCAGCCGGAGAAAGAAAAGAAAGCCCGTCGTCCTGCTGCTGGTGTTGGTTGGGGGGTGGAAAAT
>NZ_ATZJ01000011.1 GCF_000428145.1 Chitinilyticum litopenaei DSM 21440
TTTTTGGGCCACCGAAGCTGCGCTGGGCTTTGCCATGCTGGCCTACAACCTGATGAGCCTGTTTCGGCAGGCCGTGCTGCGCTCCCGGGTTCAGCACACGCTGTCGACGCTGCATGGGCTGGTGCTGGCGATTGGCGGCGCGTGGGGTCAGGGCAGCAAGCAGAACCACCTGATGCTATCGATTCCCCGCCGCAAACGCGCCTGGTTCTCCGGACTTTGGGCCAATGCTTCGGCTCCGCCGGTTGTCCAAGGACTGCGAAGTGGCTAATGGACAATCTGGGTTGAATTCACGCGCGGGCGCATTGCCGCACTGCGTGGACTGCTGCGGCTGGCTGAGAAGCCTGAGCTGCAGACTGACGCCGATTATTCAACCTGACCGCCGAAAGGCCGTCACCCCCACTCGACCCGCCCATAAGGCGGGTTTTTTCATTTCTGCCGCTACGAAAGGAGCCGCACATGAGCGAAGCCGC
This sequence comes from Chitinilyticum litopenaei DSM 21440, assembly GCF_000428145.1. Taxonomy (GTDB): domain Bacteria; phylum Pseudomonadota; class Gammaproteobacteria; order Burkholderiales; family Chitinibacteraceae; genus Chitinilyticum; species Chitinilyticum litopenaei. The sequence continues at coordinate 471 of NZ_ATZJ01000011.1, forward strand.
ACAAGCTGCCGACCAAAACTACGACAACGAACTGGATGCCTTTCTGGCCGAATTTGCCGGCGCAGAGCCTGCCGCTGCTGAGCAGCCGCAAGCCGAGCCGGCAGCGCAAGCCGAAGTCGAGCCCGAGCAAAGCAAGGAGCCGCAGCAAGGCGCTGCCGCCGAAGCTGAGCTGGTGATTGACGAAGAAAAGCAGCGTCTGCTGGAAGAAAACCAGCGGCTGCAGCACCAGTTGCGCTCGGAAGCCGGTCGCCAGGCTGCGCTGCAACGCAAACTGCAAGAACTGAGGTCGGGTGCGCCTACGGGTGGGCCGACCGCCGAGGAGCTGGCCGCGCTTGATCAAGAGCTGGCCGAGCTGTCGCCGACTGCCGCGAAGCTGATTCGCAATGCCGCGACCGCCCATCAGGCCGTCACTCAGCACGTCGAGCAGGCCGTGGCGCCGGTCTACGAACAGCAGATTCGTCTGGAGCAGGAGCGCGAACAAGCCGCGCAGCAGGCCGCCGTGAGCCGCCTGACTGAACTGCATCCGGACTGGCAGGCCGTGAGCACGTCGCAGCAGTTCCAGGCCTGGCTTGGCACGCTGCCGACCGACATTCGCTCGGTCGCTCTGTCGTCCAACGACCCGGCCACAGCCGCGTCCTTCCTCACTCAGTTCAAGCAGGGCCGTGATGCCGCCATCGCGCAGCAACAGGCCGCCAAACAGCAAAAGCTGGCGAATGCGGTAGGCGTTCCGGGCAATGCCGCCCCGCCTTCCGCCGCCGTTGATGATTATGACGCACTGCTCAACGCGCAACTGCGCAAGGCCGGCGTCCTGAAATAAGGAACATAGCCAATGGCTACTACCACTCAAGCCTCGCTGACCAATGTGCAGCAGGCCTTTATCGATGCCAACTACCTGGCGCACGCCGAACCCATCGAAGTCGTGGCCAAGCTGGGTATGACCCGCGAACTGCCGGCCAATCGCTCCAATGGCACGGTGAAATACAAGCGTCCGACGCCGTTTGCGGCCAATACCACGCCGCTGGCCGAAGGCGTCGCGCCGACCGCCAAGGCGATGGCGTATGAAAACGTCGATGTGACCATCGGTCAATACGGCGATGTGGTCGAGCTGACCGATGTGGTGCACGACATTTCCGACTGCCCGGTACTGAAGGATGCCGGCAAGCTGTGCGGCGAGCAGCGCGCGGAAACTATCGAACTGGTAACGCTGGGTGTGCTGCGTGGCGGCACCAACGTGGCCTACACCAACGGCGCAGCCCGTAATGCCGTCAATTCCGTTATCTCTGCCACCAAGCTGCGTGGTGCAGTGCAGTTTCTGATGCGCATGCGCGCCAAGCGCGTAACGCAGTTCGTGAAATCCAGCGCTGCTCAGCAAACTGTCAACATCAAGCCGGCCTTTATCGGCCTGGGCCACACCGACTCGCTGGCTGATCTGGAGCAGCTGCCGAACTGGAAGTCGTGCGACCAGTACCAGGGCCAGACCGAGCTGCTTCCGGGCGAAGTTGGCGCCTGGGGCGACATCCGCTTTTGCCTGACGCCGCTGATGCCCAAATGGGCCGACGGCGGCGGCGCGAAGGGCACGATGGTGTCCACCAGCGGCACGTCGGCGGACGTGTACCCCATCATCGTCTTCGGTGACGAAGGCTGGGGTCGCACCACAGTTGGCAAGAAGGCCTTTGAAAAACTGATGGTATCCCCTCCGGACAACATCAGCGTTGCCAACCCGCTGGGCCAGAAAGGCACGGTCGGCTGGAAGCAGTATTTCGCGGCCTGGATTGCTAACCAGTCGTGGGTGCTGCGCATCGAAACCGCAGTGACCGCACTGTAATCCTGGGTAACTGAATCAGACCCCCGCCGTGTGCGGGGGTTTCTATTTGTGGAGATACAAAGCATGGCAACAATTCACAAAGCCTCCGGCGGGGATTCCAAAATTGTAGTTGGCGGCAAAGATTATCCCGACGCCAAGGTGTTGCGCGTGACCATTCCGGCCACCGAGCAAGACACCCAACCGGTGCAGATCGGCCTGAATTTCAAGCTGTTCCTGATCCCGCGCGACCAGGAGGTGCTGGTGGTCGAGCCGCTGATCGACGTGCTGCGCGCAGCAGTGCAGAAGAAGTACAAGAACCAGGGCGGCGAGCTGATCGAATACGACGCGCCGACCTACCCGTATCAGGTGCTGGGCGAGGCCTAAGCCATGAACTACCTGCAACTGGTGCAACGTCTGCACGCCGAAGCCGGGCTGTCTGGCAATCCGCCACAAGCGGTGACCGGGCAGTCCGGCATGTTCGCCAAGCTGGTGAACTGGACGGCGGATGCGTGGACAGAAATCGATACCGAGCCGTGGCCGTGGCGACACGTTAGCGTGCCGGCGACATTACTGGCCGGGCAATCGGCGCTGACCAGTGCGCAGATCGGCAAGGTTGAGGTGATCACCGGGCTGCGCCATCTGCCCGCTGATGTGTTCGTGCCGAGCTATCCGGTGATTGAACAGGGGCAGCCCTCCGTCTGGACGCAGCTGCTGCCGGGTGAAGTGCGCTTCAATCGGGCGCCGGAAGTTGATTATGCGGCACAGCTGATTGGCTTGAAGCCCCAGCAGGTATTGGCGGCTAGCCTTGATGTGCCCTTGCTGCCAGAGCAATACCATCTGGCCATCGTCTGGCGGGCGCTGATGCTGTACGCCAAGCATGAGGAGGTGCCGGGCCTGTACGTGACCGCCGAACGGGATTACCAGGCGACGTTGAGTCGTGCGATGAATGCGCTGCTGCCGCTGCGTGTTGAGCTGGAGCCGCTGGCATGAGCTGGCGCGCCACACAGTTTCCGCTGGCGGGCGGGCTCGATGTACTGGGTGATGCGCAGCCTGGCTTTTTGCTGGCCGGCGAGAATTTCCGGGCTTTGCCGGAGGGCGGCTATCGCCGTCTGGATGGCGCGGAGTTATACGACGGTCGCACGGTGTCAGCAGCAGCAATTCCCGGCGCTGGCCCGGTGCGCGGACTGGCGGTCTACAAGGGCGAGCTGTACGGCTGGCGCAATGACGCCGGCAATACGCGCCTGCGCATGTACAAGGCCACGGCGAGCGGCTGGAGCGAGGTCGGCTCGGCCACCACGATTACGGCGGGCGGGGAAATTCAGGCGGTCAGCTATGCGTTTTCTGGGGCTGCTGGCGCGGTGCGCCTGTACTTCATCAACGGCGTGGACAACAAGGCGTACCAGTGGGATGGCGCGACGCTGACCGCGATCACCTGGCTGGCTGGCGGCAGTGCTGCCGCGTTAGCCTGCCATCAAAACCGGCTCTGGCTGGCGGCGGCGGGGTCGGTGCAAGGCTCCGGCCTGGGCAACCCGACCAGCGCAACGGGCGGTGTCGAGTTTGGCATGGGTGACGCGGTGCAGACACTGCAGCCGTGGCGTGATGATGCCCTGCTGGTCGGCTGCGCCAATCGCGTCAACATGCTGACCGGAGCAAGTACCGCCAGCATGGCGCAGAAAACCATCACCACAGCGACCGGTGCGCAACGTTTCATCGAAGTCGGCGGCGAGATGCTGGCCCTGTGGCAAGGCGGCGTGAATGGCATTCAAGCCGTGCAAACGTTTGGCGATGCTGACTCGGTGTCGCTGCTCACGCGCATCCGCCCGCGCTGGCGTGGTTTTTGGCGGGCGATTGGCAAGCTCAATGATTCGCTGGGTGTGCTGCAGGACGGTGACCGGACGGGCTGGTTGCTGACCCATCAGGCCGGCGGCGCGCCGCAATGGATGCGCTTTTTCCTGCCCTGGACGGTCAGCGCATTGGCCAGTGATGACGCGGCGCTGTATTTCGGCGCGAGCGATGGCGCGGTGTATCGCATGCGCGCTGGATTGACGAGTTTTGCCGGTGCGCCCATCGCCGCGTATATCCGCACGGTGTTTTCCGGGCTGGGTGACGCGCAAACCAAGAAACGCCTGTTTCGCTTCGGCCTGCTGATGGATTGCGACGCACCGGTGCCGCTGCGTTTTACCGTCGAGAACGAGGATGTCGCGCAAAACCCGGACGCGGGGATGTTCGCCGGGCACGGCGACGCCGGGCTATATGGCACGGGCGCATGGGGGGGATTCCACTGGGGTATATCACCCGCTGCTGACGAATACGCCTGCGTGTCGGGTGTGGGTCGGCAATTCAGCGCCTTGTTATTCAGCGAATCCGCCAGCCTGAGCGCCTTCACACTACGGCAGGCCATGTATCAATTCAATCCGTGGAGCGGTCGGCGATGAGCGGCACGCATTTTAACTACAGCAACCCGGCGCTGATCGACGGGGCGATCGCCCGCGCCAGCGACGTGAACAATCTCAATGCCGCGACTGATACGGCGTTTCGGTCGGTCGAAGCCAAGGCTGTGCATTACGCGCAGGGCTTGACCGACAACCTGGACGCCAAGAGCAAACGCATTCTCAACCTGCCAGTACCGTTGAGTGCGGGTGAGCCGCTGCGCCTGGCCGAGCTCACTGCGCTTGAGGCGCAGTTTGGCGCTGCGGAGAGCAATGCCAACGCGGCGCAGGATAGTGCGACGGCGGCCAATGCCAGCGCCATCAGCGCGGCAAACAGTGCTCTCTCGGCCGAAAACAGCCAGGTTGCCGCAGCAAACAGCCAGGCTGCAGCGGCAGCCAGTGCTGCCGCTGCAGCCGCAACCTCGCTGGCAACGGTGCTGTCCGGCTTCGTGTCTGGCCCCGCACAGGAGGTCACTCCTACCGACTCGCTTCTGGCGGCGGTGCAGAAGCTGAATGCCTTGGCGGCAAGCGGGCTGCGCCTTGGGATTGGCGATGTGCTGGTGAGCGCCAGGCTTGCCGCGCCGACCGGTTTCCTGCTCTGCGATGGCAGCAATTACCTGAAAGCCAGCTACCCCGACCTGTCGGCGCTAGTCGGGCATCAAAATTTGCTCTGGTCTGTGGCGACCATCAGCCCCATTCCGGCTCCGGAGTCGGGCGGCTTCGCTGGTGGTGGTAGTCACTGGTACACATACAGCACAGGCGGCACAGCGCGGTATGCAAGTTCACCTGATGGGCCGTGGAATACCGGCTCCGGCGCTCCAACTTCCTCGGCTGCAAAACTCTGCGCGGCGCGCGCCGAAAAGGCGGTAATCGGCTTGGAGGTAACCGGACCGAAATATGCCATTACGACAAATGGCGGGGCGAACTGGAGTTCATCAACAGTTGCTTACTGCTACGCAGCCTGCATCACTGACGGCGGTGTCATTGTTGTAGGGGGTCGAAACTCCGGCCTAACAGACCCATACATCGCCACTGGTGCATCAGCCCCACTGACTACGCGCACGTCATCCTTCGACGCGTCGCAATCTGTTTACGGCTTGGCGGCAATCGGCGCGACTGTCATGGCGATTAGCCACACTGGCAAGGTGTCACTCAGCACAGACGCCGGCACGACATGGGCGAACAAGCCGGACGCCCCAGCAGTTCCGAGGATGCGCTGTCTTCGCAGCGTTGGCGGCAGCTTTGTCTTCGCCGCCGCGAGCGGCGGCCTGTACCGCAGCACGGACAACGGGGCGACATGGGCGTTGGTGATTTCGTCCGTGGCCTTGTCTACGGACAATTTTGACTTCATTGAGCGATTCGGTGACTTCCTGGTTGCCAGAGCAGCAGGGGACAAGACTGTGGCGACTATCGACGGAATGCGCTGGACGCTGGTCAAGGCCGATCTGGCTGGCATCGGGCCTGGCGGCATGGATAGCTCAGGCCGTATCGTATTGCTGAAAAATCAAAGCGAGGCAGCCCTTTACCGCTACACGCCGTCTTACGATCATGCGACACGGTTTAGCGTGCCGGCGCTGTCGGACACCGTGCGCAACTACATCAGGGCCACAGCATGACGATGAATACTTTTTACCGGATCGGGCCTGGCGGCTACATCAGTGGGCAGATTGAACTGGCCGGCGATGCTGTGCCGCCAGGATTCGCGCCCGGCCCGATGCCGGCGCTGGGCGCTGGTGAGTTCGCCGTGTGGAATGGCGCGGCCATCGTTGCAACGGATCAGCCGCCGCCCACGCTTCGCGAAGGGTTGCTGGCACGGCTCGCTGCCCGGCGCTGGCAGGCGGAAACCGCAGGCACGCGCTGGGGCGAGGTGCCGGTGCTGACCGAGCGCGACGCTCGCGCCGTGCTGACCAGCGCGATTGTCACCGGCGAGTTGCTCAACAGCTGGCCAGCGCACTGGAAGTTCGCCGATCAGCAGTTCCGCGCCGTAACGCCGGATGAGCTGAAAGCGGTGGCACTGGCGTGCAATGCGCACGTCGACGCGGCTTTTGCTGCTGAAGCCGCGCACATCGCCGCCATCGCCGCGCTGCCAGACGACGCGCTGGACACTTACGACATTCACGCCGGCTGGCCGGCCTGACCGCCCAATAGACCACATACAACCCCGCTTCGGCGGGGTTTTTTATTGCAAGGAGGCATCATGGGCCTGGCCAAGATTACGCAAGAGCAATACGACAAAAACGCGGCACTGTTGCTCAAGGGCGGACACACGGCTGAGAGCGCGAAAAAATGGTTCGATTCAACCTTCGACACCAGTGGCTTGACGCCATCGCCGCTACTGAATGGCAATGTGGCGATCAGCAGCACCAAATCAAACATCAGCACCGCGCCCGGTAATCTCGGGCTCGACAGTGCGACCCTGCAAGGCATGGTGAAGGCCGCGCAGCCTGGCTTGCTTGCCACCGACACATCCAGCAATCCCCGTTACAACGACCCGATGAAGGCTGCCGGGACGCTGTTTCTCAGCAATGGTGACGTGACCGACAGCAAATGGGGCGGGCTTGGCAATTTCAGTTCAACGCTGGGCAATGGCCTCACCCTCAAGGCAGCCAAGTCGAACCACACGAACAGTGAAATGTACGGTGGCAAGCTCGGCCTGGGGGTGTTCGATGCCGCTGGCAATCAGGTCGGTCTGACCGACTATTCAACGGCTGGCATGGCCGATCTGTTTCGCCGTACCGGTGCCGGCGAGCAGGCGTTTCTCGACTTTGCCAAGGCCAACGGCCTTGCGGTGTCTGCACGTGACTTGCTGACGGTGCGCGGCGAGGCGGGCGGCAGCAATAACCAGCCCGTGTTCAACACCCAGAATGGGATGGTTGGCTCGGGGGCGATTGAGCCGCCGCGCGGCAATGATGCCGCCGGCAGTCAGGTCGGCGGCCAAGGGGGCGCCGGCAGTCAGGTCGGCGGCCAAGGGGGCGCCGGCAGTCAGGTCGGCGGCCAAGGGGGCGCCGGATTACTGGGATCCGTCGCACAGGGTATGCCGGGCAGCGTGCGTGAAGCACTGATCCGGCGAGTCAACGAAAACGCCAATGAGCGCGGTTTGCTGAACTCCAGCATTACTCAGGGCGCGATCACGGACGCGCTATCCCAGGGCGAGCTGGATTGGACGCGCCGAGGCGATCAGGTTGATCAGTTCAGTCGCTCGCTTAATCTGCAGGCCAGCCAGTTCAGTCGCTCGCTTGATCTGCAGGCCAGTCAGTTCAATCAGTCGCTGGGGCTCGACCGGGACAAGTGGCAGCAAGGCATGGCCTTCGACAAGAAGAAATGGGGCGACAGCCTTGCGCTTGACCGCGAGCGCCTGAAAGCCACCATCGATACCGCCGCAAAGCAGTATGGGCTTGATCAATCCAAGCTCGACCTGTCGAGGCTGCAGATCGGCCAGAACTTCCTGAGTGATTATGCGAATCGCATCTACGGGATCATGACCAGCAACATGCCGGCCGCAGACAAGGAGTCCGCCATTGCCAATATGAATGCCATCTATGGTGGCGGGGCGATCTGATGGGCGGGTATAGCGGATCGGGCGGCACGAACGGGGGCTATGGCTACGGCGGCGTCGGCACCAGTGGCGGCTTTGGAGGCTACGGTGGCGGCAACCAAGGCGGTAACGGCGGCAGAGCCAGCGGCGAACAGAATGGCGCGGCAGACAATGGCGGGTATGGCTTTGCCGGGGTAGGGACTGACAGTGGCGAATCGAATGCCAGCAATGGCTGGGGGGCGAACAGTGTCACCGAGGCCGTTGGCGGCATTGGCGGCATGGGGGGCTGGACAGGGGGCGAGAACACCAGCCGCGCCGTGTCGCTGCACAATGATCTGGCGCGACTGGCGGAAGAGCAGCAGCAGGCCTTTGCGACCGACCCCAAGGCGTTTTTATCGGCCACCACGCCGAGCCAGATCAAAGCAGCACAGTTTTACGCCAGCCGGCTGGGTGTCAACGATGCGGCACTGGCTGCTCAGTACGCCAGCCTGCCCAGCGCCAGTTTCAGTGCGCTGGCGGGGCTGAATGCCCTTGGGCCGGTCGATACCGCGCTGGGGTGGGCCACGGATGCCATGCTGAACGGCGACAGCCGCGACGCAGCCAAAAACGGCGAGGCGGTGGATGCCGGCAAGGCATTCTCGGCTGTGAAGGCGGCGCAGACGCTTGGCGCCTTGACCAACACCATTGGTAGCGCGATTCCCGGCGTAGGCCTGCTGGGCAGCCTGGCGGACAACATGCAGCGCGCTGGCGCACTGGATGCGGGCGGCTACACCAGTGCCGCCGCCAAGGCGCGCGCCTATGCGCTGGCCGGGGCCGGCGCGAATCTCGCCGGCATGGCCAGTCCGGTGGCGGGGCTGGTTGCCAATGGCCTGCTGGCGGGCTACCAGACGGTGAGTGGCGATAACCCCGGTGCGTTGGCCGGCCTGGCCGGCGGTGTCCTGGGCTCCAACCTTGGCGGGCTACTGGGGTCCACTCTGGCCGGCCAGCCCGGCGCGATCATAGGCAGCAAGCTGGGCGGCTGGGCCGGCAACGCCCTTGGGCAATCGACAGTCAATGGCGGCAGCGTGGCCGACAACGCCGGGAACGTCGGCGCTGATTCCGGGGGCGGCAACTTCAGCACCAATCCAAATCATGACGCAGGTGCCAAGGGTGCAAAGCCAGCCGGCAGCATCACTGATGCCGTCGCGCAAATCCGCTGGGCGGCGCAGCAATATGCGCCGGTCAAATCCAACGTCCAACTGTGGTGAGGGAAATCATGACAGACGCATTCGGCGGGGTGTTCGACTTCGCCACAACCAACAGCTACAGCAATCCGGACACGGTGACGGTGTTTGATCCATCCGTGTCGGCGGACACGTTTCAGACCGACTTCAGCAGCCTTGGCGATGCGGATTTCGGCTGGATGGCGGCGGCTGCCGGGGGTAGTAGCTCGCCGGCCTTTAGCCTTGAATCCTTGCAAGGCGGCTGGCTGCCCATCGACCAGAGTTTGAGCAACGCCCTGCAGTCCAGCTACGGCGCGCCGACGAGCAGCGTATTCGGTGCACTGGGCGGGGGCTTCATGAGCAATATGCTGGACTCGGTCGGCAAGGCCTGGAACGAGGCCAAGCCGGAAACGCGTGGACTGCTGGGCTCGCTGATTGCCGGTGGCGCGCAGGGCCTGATGCAGCAAAGCGCCAGCAAGAAGATGCTGCAAGAGCAAATGAAGGCGCGCGAGGAAGAGCAAAAACGCGATCAGCAATTCCAGCGCGAAATGCGCGCCGTGCCGGTGATGACCGACCTCCTCAATCGCAAATCGTTCGGAGCGTGAGTATGGGACTTCTCGATATGGCGCAGGCTACGCCGCAACAGCCGCAAGCACACCCGCAGGGGCAGCAGCCACCAGGCGGCAACCCGCTGCAAGCGGCCATCGTCATTGCCCATGAGGTGATGTATGGCGACCCGCAGCGCACCCAGCTGATGGTGCAGCGCCTCACCGATGGAAAGGGCGACGCACTGGACGAGGCCGGCGAGTTTGCCGCGCAGGCGACACGCTCGACCATCCGCACCGCGCGCAAGCGGGGCACGCCCGTGCCGCCGCAAGGGCAGATTCAGCTGCTGGCTGTGGTGGCGAGCATGGCAACGGAGCTGGCCGAAAAGCTGGGTCTGATCGAGGGTGAGCAGCAAGAGCCGGCGGCCCGGCAGGTGCTGGACGCGGCAGACCGCTACTTCCGCCAGTATGGCGCGCAGGACAACCAGCGCGGCGCGCAGCAATCGCCGCAGGGGCAACAAGCGCAAGGAGCAATGCAATGAGTGGCTGGGGGCAGGGGTTACTGGGAGCTCTGGTCGGGGGCGGCAGATTTGTGGCGGACGGCGCCGAGAAGGAGATTCAGCACCGCAATGTGCTGGAGCTGCAGGACAAGCGCCACGAGCAGGACACGTTTCTGACCCGGCTCCGGGCGGAGCTGCAGGGCCAGGAAAACGACAAACAGCGCGGCTGGCAGGTGGAAGACCGGGATCTCAACAATCAACGCCAGGATGCACGATTTGCTGTTCAGGATGAGCAGTGGGGGAAGGGCTTCCAGCTCCAGCAAGACCAGTTCAGTCACCGCAAGAACGTTGATCAGCGGCAGCTGGACATGGAGGGCGCTCGGCTGGCGCTGGCGCGCTCGGCGCAGGCACGAGCCAATGCAGATGCCAATGATCCGCTGCAGCGACAACTGAAAGCCGCGGCGCAGGCGCAGCAGGCCAATCTGATGGGCTACGCGGTGGAGCTCGACCCGAAGACGCGATCCGTGCAGGCCGTGAAGTTGTCGCCCCATGAGCAGGATGCGGTGAGCAAGGCGTTGGCCAATCCCAGCGACCAGAATTTGCGTTACCTGCAAACAGAGCCGCGGGCCTTTCAGGTGTTCAACACGCAATTCAAGGCGCTGCAGGCCCAGCGGGCTGAATCGGCAGCCAAGCAACGCCCGGACGACATCGCAAAGGCTGGTTTGCTTTCGCAGGTCGGCAACAACTATGGCGCGTATTTCAAGCAGGTACAGGGCCTGGAGTAGGCGCGGCGTTCCTGTGGTACGATTTTGCTAAATTACCCAAAGCCCGCCCTGCGCGGGCTTTTTCTATTTCAGCCTCACGGTTTGCGCCGTGGGGCTTTTTTATTGAGAGTCGCGAATGACCCGACGCCAAGTCACGCCAACCTTTGAAGACTACGCAGCAGTTTTGGGGGTGTCTGCGGCGCCGGCAGGCAACGCCAACCTGAACCCGGTGGAGGTTGAGCGCATGGCGGGCGACATGCCCAGCTACTACACGCGCCCGGCCAATCAGCCGCCGGCTGACCCAGCGGCACTGGCACTCTTCAGGAAGTGGCAGACCAGTAGCGCACGCGCGGACTACCCGAATTTTGAGGATTTCGCGGCAGCTCGTGACCAGCGCGCGCGTGAAGCCGCCATGCTGCGCACGGCCGAGGGCAATAAGGGATTGCTGGGGCGCGCCGCCGAAGCGGTGGGCGAGGTCATCGGCGGCCCCGGCCGCACGCTGCTGAATCAAATTGGTGGGCAGAGCCGCGACATGGGTACGCAGGTCGTGGCGGGCATCGGCGCCCTTGGCGCGGGCATCAACCGCCTGGCTGGCGACCTCACCGGCATCGACTACCTGCAGCAGATCGGCGCACAGGGCCAGCAGCAGATGAATCAAGCCATGGCCGACGCGCAATGGCAGGGCGGCAAGGATTCGGAGGTGTGGCAGGGCGTGCAATCATTCGCGCGCCAGTCGCCCGGCCTGCTTGCGACCGCAATCAGTGGTGGCGCGGCCTCCCCGATGATTGCCTATGGCATGGGTACATCCGGCTTCGACAAGTACGGCGAGTCCCGCGACACCGGCCGCAGTGTGCTGGAATCCATCGTTATCGGCGGTCAGCACGCGATGACTGAAGGCCTGACCGAGAAGATTGCTGCGCAGGGCGTGGCGAACTACATCGGCAAGCGCAGTGGCCTTGGCGGCCTGCTGGCCTCTCAACTGACCGACATTCCCGGCGAAATGACCGCCGCCGCCGTACAAGGGCTGGTTGACCAGGGCGAAGGCATGGGCGGACGCCGCGCGGGCGATTGGCAGCAATATGCCGACAAGCTGCCGGACGATCTGCGCGCCGCCGCGATTGGCTCGGTCGTCGGCTCCGGCCTGAATGCTGGCGCGGCGAGCATGCTGCGCAACCCGCGCGAGCTGGTGGACGCCGCCAGTTTGTCACTGGCGCTGAATCTTGGCCGGCCCACCGCTTCCAGCTCCGACAGCCTGATCGATGCCGCTGCGGCTCCGGTGACGCCGGTAATCAGTCCTTCCGCGCTGGCCGGCATTGGCCTGCCGCCGTCAGGTGAAATGGATGCGGCACGCGCGGCGGCGGCTGCCGAAGCGGCGCCAGCACAGACAGCCCTGATGCCGTGGGCCGAGCCGCAATCGAACGCGCGTTCTGGCGAGTACATTCCAGCGGGTGCCGGTGACCCGCTGCGCCGCGACACAGCCTGGACAACTGACGCGCAGGGTGTGGCGCGCGAGGCGGAAGCGCCGCGCCAGAGCGTTGAGCCGGTGCTCGCCCTGCCCGATCATTCCGGCACGATGTACGGCGACCAGCGCGGCAACCTTTCTGGCAATCCGACTGACCTGAATCCGGACACACAGCGCCGCAACCGGATTGCCGAACTGGAAAAGGCGCGTGATGGCGTGCTGGCGTGGTTCAACAAGGTGGAGAGCAACAGCAGTCCGGAGCGCATCGAGGCATTCCGCCGTGACCCGGCTTATGCGCGGGCACAGGGCATCTACGCTGACGCCGTGGCGCAGCTGCGGGAGCTGCAGGGTGAGCAACCTACCGCTGACCGCATTCAGGCCGAGCCGAACGAGCGTCGCGCATGGCGTGAGGATGTGAGTAGCGCCAATCTCGCCGCGCAGGCCGGCGTCAATCCGGAAGAAATGGGCCGCACTCGCGAGCAGGTGCAATGGGCGCGCGACAATGCGCAGCGCATGCAATGGGAGAACGTGCCGGCAGAGGATGACAGCGCTATTCGTGCGCGTGTGGCCGAGCAGATGCAGGCCGAGAGTGCTTTATCGCAAACCGCAAATGCCGGGCCGACCAATGTGCAGGGTATGTCTGAGCAAATGGCGGATACTGATGCTGCCGTGACGATGCCCAATTCAAGCAGTGGGCAATCGCAGTTTGACGTTACCCACGCAGCCGATGCAGCCATTGCCGCACCGGAGAACAGCAAGATCCGCAATGCGTGGAACGCCGCGCACTTCGATAGTGATGGCGACCGTATTCGTCACGACCATTTCGAGGCGTGGTACGAGGCGGGCGGGGTAACTCCTGAAGTTGGCGGCCAGTACGACGCGCACGGCATCGCCAAGGGCAACCAGCTGGGCGCGCTGCTTAATCTGCTTACCAGTGGCATCAACAACACCAGACGATTCGACACCGCCCCGCTGACCTCTGGCAGCGGCACTGGGGCTGGGCTTGGGACTGCATCGGGTGGCGCGTACAAGGACGGGGCATTTATTGTTCTTGGCCCGCGCGGCGGCAACCTGACGCGCGATGGCATTCATACCGTGCTGGTGGCTGATGGCGTGGCAAACACGATCCCCGCCTTACAAGAACGATTCCCCACTGTGCGCTTTGTTCCATACAGTCAGGCGCAACAAGTTCTGTCAAAAGACGCCGCCACATCAAATACCCAGCAAGCACCGCAAGCCGCTCCAGCGCAGGAATTTGCGCCTGCCACGAAGCAAGCGCCGGCTGCCGATCAGGCAAAAACCACCGCAGCCATTCAGCCGTCCGGCACGCTTGACATTCGCCCGGCCAGTCACGAAGAAGCACAGGCCATTGCTGCCCGCCTGAAAGACTTGGGCATCAAGGCGGTAACCGGCAAGGGCGCAAAGCCGCTGGTGCGTGTCGGCAAGTCGCAGGCCAAGGAAGCGCTGCCGAATGTGCCGGTGCAGACCGAGCAGCATCACGACGCGACCATCAGCGAGATGGCGGACGGGCGCTGGCGGCTGAATGTGCGCAACGGCAGCAGTGTAGAAACGCACCCCAGCCGTGATGCGGCCTTGATGGCCTACCAGCAAGGGTATGCGCGTGTAGGCAATGACAATCAAGGCGTGCAGGGCGATACGGGTAGCGCCGTCCATATCGAGGGCAAGCAGATTGAAGTTGCGTCGGCGGCAGTGATGCAGAAATCCGTCGCAACCGGCGCGAAACGCTTGAAAGACAGTAGCCGCGCTGATGTGCTGATCGAGGGATTGCGGCAGGTGGATGAGGCGCAGGCAGCTGCGCCTAGCCTGCAGAATATGAACAAGGAGGATTGGTCGAAGCACGCGCCGGCAGCAAGGGCAGAGGCCATGCGGCGTGCCACAGCCGCCTACCGGCAGGCTTATGGTGATGCCGCCTATGTCACTATCGATATTCCGGGTGACGGCAAATTCAAGGTACTGAACACACAAGAGCATCTGGCCGACTTCCGCAAGAAATTTGATGCAGCTAACCGTAGCAGCCTGAATGCAAGTGCGCCGAACCGGCGAGTACCGCCCGATGTCACGGCCAAGACTGCGCCGGGGGTGGTGAAGGGCTTTGTCGATGCGGTGAAACAGGACGAACAAGAGCGCGCCCGGCTAGATGTATCTGCCAGTAAAGCGCGCAGCGCCGGCGATGGTGATACTGCACACGCACTAAACGCCGATGCGCTGGCTTTCCTGCATGAGCAAACCAACGATCTAGGGAATGCAATCGAGGTGGCGCGATTGCACGGCGTGGACGATGCGGCGCTGCTGACCAAGTTCGAGCAGCACACTGGCAAGGCCTATGACGACTGGCGCGCAGAGCAGGAGGCTACCGAGCAATCTGCCGACGCCATCGACACATCAGCCGAACGCGCCGATTCTGAGGCCGAAAATCGACAGGTTCCCGTTGCACGAAGCGATGAGGTTCCCGCTGATAAAGCAGATACTGATGCGTATCGTGAAGCTGTTCGTGAAATAGCAAGGGAGCGATACGCTGGGAAAGTGGGGATACCAGTCATTGCCGCCGATGGACGCGCCATTGTTGTGTCGTGGCAAGGCATCAAGCACAACCTGAACATCGGGCAGCCATCTTGGCAGAACGCGCTGTCAACGCTGCACGTCGAGGACATGCTAAAAACTGCCAAACTCATTGGCACAGAGCAGAACCGTTATGGGAAGCGCGACCCGGCATCGGTCAGTCGATACCAGGGCAACATCAATATTGATGGCGTCCTGTATGACGTGACGCTGGTTGTCCGCGAGCACAATGATGGTAACCGCTACTACGAACACATGCTGTTCGATAATGAAGAAAGCCCGACTGGTATCTCTGAGAGTTCCACACCGGCATCCGGTACTTCACCTACTCAGCCTGCAGTCGGGCATGAGCAAAGTATAGCCCCCGCCCAGCCCGAAGCCAAGCCGTCCGACTCGCCTGTTGCAGAGGGAAAAGCATCTGCGCGGACGTACATCAAACCTTCATCGCTGAACGAGCAAGACCACGGCACCGCCGCCGCGATTGCATCTGGCCGTCTTGCGACATACACGACGCAGAAAGAACAGGCGTGGCAGCGCGTCAAGCAGTTGCGCCAACAAATCAAGGATGGTCGTCACGATCTGCGCGTTGAGTTGATCCGTGCTGAGTCGGACCACAAGGATTTGCTGCGCCAGGAAGCCGAGGCCCGCGAGCTGGTCGAGAAAGAGGCCAACAAGCAGGGGCTGACGACCTACAAGGTTAAATACTCCGCGACCAACGCCGACACCGCCCGCATGCGCGATCAGCCGGCATTCCGCCGTGGCATGCGCAAAGAGTCGGCGGAAATCCACATCGAGAACCTGACGCAGAATTGGGCGAACAAGCCGCCCATGATCGTGGTGCAGGACTGGACTGATCTGCCGATTGAGCTTGCTGGCGCGCTGTACCGCGATGGTGCGACCGGCTCTTACGGTCTGTACTACGACGGCAAGGTGTATCTGATTGCCAGCAACAACGCCAGCCCGCGCCAGCTCATTTTCACCGCCATTCACGAAACGCTCGGGCATCACGGCCTGCGTGCGATCTATGGCAACAGACTGGAAAAGCTGCTTGCGCGCGCCTACGACACCAACGCAATGGTCAAGGAAATGGCCGACGCCAAGGGCAGGCAGCACGCCTACAAGGGCGATGACATGGCCGAGAGCGAGCGCCATGCACTGTGGGCGGAAGAGGCGCTTGCGGATCTGGCGAACCTGCCGGACTGGCAGCAGATGCCGATTGTGCGGCACATCGTCGCGCAGATGAAGGCCTGGCTGCGCAAGCTGGGCGTGGACATTAAATTCAGCGATGATGACATTCGCCTGATGCTGGCAAACGCGCGCCGGCACGTTGAGGGCAAGGGGAAGCCTGCAGGGCCGAATGGCGGCGGGGTGCGGTACAACGCGGCAAAGAGCAATCGCGCGGCTGAATGGCTGTCGATCCTGAGCCGGGTAGGCAAGAGCGACACGGATACCAGCATGTTCCAGTATCCGACTGCGCCGAAGTCGATGCAGTCACTGGCCGACGTTGCGCGCGTAGTATCTGATGGCGCAGTGCAGATTGGCGAGCCGATTGTGGACAAGGAAACCGGCGACAAGAATTACATTCTGACCATGCCGGACGGCAAGCAGGCCGCGATTGTCGAGCAGACGAATGGCCATGTCTACGTTGACGCCAGCCAGTTGAAATCAACCACGTCCAAGGGTTCTCTGCTGTATAGCATCGTCGGGAATTACGCCTACAACACCGGGAAGGTGTTTGCTGGCGATCCTGCGGACTTAAGCATCAAAGCCCTGTTCCGCCGCACCGAGCAAATGGCGAGCCTGGCGCTCAAATTTGGCACGACTGAATTTCTGCACCCGCACGTCAAGCAAATGTCGCCTGTTGATGGCGTCGGATACGACCCGGTAACGGGGATGAATCGGCATTACTTCTGGCTGGAAGAGCATGAGCAGGCAGCCAAGCTGGCGACACCGTTGCAGTGGTCGGACAACGACGCGGAAAACATGCACAACCTGCTGGAAACCAGTTACGCTAATACTGTTGCGCTGGCCCCGGAGATTGCAGATGTCCGCTACGATTTTGAACATCGACAGTTTGTTGATGGAAGTGGAAAGGTCGTTACAGACAATGACTTTAAGCGCATCGCTACAAACAGCGCCCTATCTCTGTCTCGACAAGGAATGGGATTCCTGGTCGCCGCAGGAGAGGCATTCGGAACTGATGCACGCACGCGGGGTCTTGTCGGAAGCGCGACGCTTAAAACAGCGGCGCTCTATCAGACCCTTGTCGAAGAAAGCGCAGGAGCAGTGGCCGGGCGATCTGTACTGGATCAAATCAGCCGCCAGCTACGGCGGGACGGACTAGACCCGGCGCTGGCCGGGATTCGCTATTCGGCTCCCAACGAATCCAGCTGGGATGCAGGCCGCGCGGCCCAGGATGACACCCGCCTCTCCGATCTAAAGCGCGCACTCGCGCAATCCCAGGAGTCCAGTCGCTGGGGCTTTGCCATGGCAACCCGCCTTGTGCCGACGTGGCACCTGGCCAAGTCCTACGCCGACAAACTGCCGTCCCTGATGCGGGCGATCAAGGCACAGACCAAGCAGGCTGGCTTGCGGCAGCAGCTGCAGGCCCAGGGCGATGAGCGCGTCAAGCAGATGCGCGATACCCGCAAGCAGCACGGCCAGAAGGCCATGGATGACCTGGCCGACATCATGAACTTGGCGACCGTGTGGGGCGTGGATCCAGCCTTGCCGATGCCGCCCGGCATGAAGCCGGCCTGGGTGAACGCGCACGCCAAGCTGCAAACGGCCTTCAATGCATTACCCGTTGACGTGCAGCAGCTCTACCGCGACATGCGCGACGACTACAAGGCCATGGCCGAGCGCGCCCACAAGGCGCTGGTTGACCGCATCAACCGCGATCTGCAGGGCGGGCCATCGGCGGCGAAGCTGATCCGCCAGCTCCAGGATGAATACGACCAGCGCACGGCAACGGGCGTGTACTTTCCGCTGGGGCGTGCCGGTGATTATGTGGTGGTCGGCAATGATGGCAATGGCCGCGTGGTGCTGCACGCCGAAACCCAGCAAGAAGCTGCAGCGCAGGCCGAGTATCTGCGCAATCGTGGCTACGCCGATGCGACCTTCTTTGCGCGTGATCAGGCGCGGAAAAAGGCGGACGTGAGCATGGAGCTTGTCCGCGGCATTGCGTCGGCCGTCGAGTCGCAAGGGCTGCCGGCGGCCGCCGAGCAGCAACTGCTGGACGAGATCAATCAGCTGTTCATTCAGCACTTGCCCGATGCGGCTGCACGCAAGAATTTCCTGCACCGAGCCGGCACGCCTGGTGCCGGTCGTGATGCGATGCGCAACTATGCCCGAGTGATAGGCAACAGCGCGCGCATGATTGCCAGCCTCGAGCACGGCGACGCGATCAACAAAGCCATGCAGGATGCCATGAAGGAGGCCAAGGCCACCCGGGAAGACGAACGCATTGAGCTGCAAGATGTGGTAAACGGCCTCGTCGATCGACAGGAGCGCGCCGCCCAGGCGGTGGCCCCGTGGGTGATGAAGCTCAATAGCGCAGGTTTTGTCTTCGCGATGGGCCTTAATCTCTCAACTGGCGTGGTCAACCTTTCGCAAGTGCCAACGCTGGCCTATCCGTGGCTGGCCGCTAAATACTCAACCGGTGCAGCTGTCGCCGAACTTGGCCGCGCGGGTGCTCAGATGCTGCGCACGATGCGGATTGGCAAGGGTGCGGAGTTCCTGATGGATGCCGGGCGCAATCCGAATCTGGCGCAGGACGAGCGCGATATGTTGCAGGCGCTGGAGGATTTGGGGCTGCGCGATATGTCGGCGGCGATGGATTTGCTGCGTGCAGCACAATCCGGGCAAGTGGCCGCCACGTCCAAGATCGGACAGGGCATCGACCGAGCCATGTTGTGGATGGGCTATTTCATGCGTGCGTCCGAAGTTGCAAACCGTGACACTGTGGCGCTGGCAGCTTATCGGCTGGCGAAGAAAGCCAATCCGCAAGCCAGCATGGAGTCACTGGTGGACGAAGTGACTGCTGCGCTGAAAGACACGCAGTTTGATTACAGCATCGAGAATCGTCCGACCATTGCCCAGGGCACATTGGGGCATGTGCTGTTCCTGTTCAAGAATTACGCCTTCAACCTGGTGTCGCTGCAGGGGCGCATGTTGTCGCAGTCGCTCAGCGGGCTGACACCAACTGAGCGGCGCGAGGCTCGCCGTTTCCTCACGCGTATGACGCTGGTGCAGCTTGGGCTGGCTGGCATGCTGGGGGCACCGGTGGCTCTGGCCGCAGCCGTTCCGGGCGCACTGGCCGGCAAGGCAATCGGTGGCCGTAAAGGCATGTGGGCCGGCGCAACCATCGGCGCATTGCTGATGCAGGCGTTCATGATGGGAATGGGCGCGGATGACGATGAAGCATGGGACTGGGATAAGGAGCTTCGGCAGGTTGCACGGGATCTGGCGAAGTCAATTGGTGATGATGCGGAGTTAGCTGATGTGTTCGCCAAGGGTCTGCCAACCGTCATCGGCATGGACATTACCGGCCGGATCGGCATGCAGGATCTGTTTGTGCGCGACCCAGGCAAACCCGGCGACAAGATGCAAAGCAAGTTGCGTGATCTGGTCTTTGCCCAAACTGGCGCGGTCGGCATGTTCAGTGATCGTGCCGCCCGGGCGCTGGATGCGGCAGAGCAGGGAGAGGGCTTTGATGTCGTCATGCAGGCGCTGCCGACCTTCTTGCAGAACACCGTGAAGGCTGGGCGCATTGCCAGCAGCGGGGTGCGTGATGGCAAGGGCGTCCAGCGCATTGGCATGGATGGCAAGCCGGTGCAGGCCGATTTTGCTGACATTGTGCTGCAGGCGGCAGGCTTCCGCCCGGCCGATATTGCGCGCGAGGTGGACTTTTCCCGCGACGACAAGACCGAGCAGACTTTGCTGGGCCAGCGCAAGCAAGAGCTGCTGCGCGATCTTGGAATTGCCACGCAGGCCCGCGACCAGGATGCGATCAAAAAGGCGCGCGACGCGATCAAGGCCTACAACGGCAAGCACGACTATAGCCGCGACAAGGTGGATGGCCGCGACGTGCGCGCGGCCATGAGTCGTTCAGGTCGGCAGGATCGTTATGAGGAGCGTAGGGCTATGCGCGCCATCGCGCGAGAAGCGCAGGAATAGCCTCAAGCAGCCAGGCCAGCATGAAGATCGGTAGCAGCAAAACACCCATTGCCAGCATGAACGCGGGGAATGCCAGCGCCACAAGCGTTTGCAGCCCTCGAGTCAAAACCCGCATGGGCCAAGAGCCCTGTCGGTGCAAGTTCTGGTAGACAGCCTCCGCAGGCATAACATCACGTTTTGTCATCGCATTCCCTTGTGATTCATAGGGAATATAAGACTGCGGTCATGTATGGGCAAGGAAATCGCAATGCGTGGACAAACTGGCGTCGCCATGCTATATGTTTGTCAAATTACCCCAACCCCGCCTTTGCGGGGTTTTTTGTTTTCAAGCCCGCCGTGTGCGGGCTTTTTTGCGTCTGGAGTCCGCGCATGAAAGAAGAAATCGCATCTGGCGCCGCCGTCGCCTCTGGCATGGTCAAGTCGGCCCCGCCAGTGGTGGTGACAGGCGCGCTCTACGCCGGCATCGGCGTGCCTGAGCTGATCCAGTACGCCACGCTGTTGTGGCTGCTGTATCAAATGGTTGACGCCGTCTGGACGCACTGGCCGCGCTGGAAAGAGCGTGCCCGCGCCTTGCGCGCTGCGCTCCGGGGGCGCTCATGACCGCGCGCCGAGGTGCTGCGGCCCTTGCCCTGGCCGCGCTGGCGCTCGCTTCCCCGCTGGTGATGAAGTGGGAAGGCAAGCGCAACGCCACCTACATCGACCTGGCAGGCATCCCGACCGCCTGCTATGGCCAGACGGGTGCCAGGGTGAAAACTGGCCAGCGCTACAGCGATGAAACCTGCAAGCAGTGGCTACAGGAAAGCATGGCCGAGCACTACGCCGGCCTGACCCGCTGCCTGACCGCCCCGGCGGAAGCGCATCAGCTCGCCGCGCTGACCAGCTGGACCTACAACGTCGGCGTGTCTGCCGCCTGCAAGTCGCAGCTGGTGCGCAAGGCCAATGCCGGCGACTGGCCCGGCGCGTGTGCCGAGCTCGACAAGTGGGTTTTCGTCAAAGGCCAGCGCGTGCAGGGCCTGGTCAATCGCCGGAAGGAAGAGCGCGCGCTGTGCGAAGGCCGCATGCGCTCGCTGCCCGCCGATCTGCAGCCGGCCGCCGTGGCCGAATTGCGCTGAAAAGCAAAACCCCCGGCTGTTGACGCAGCGCGGGGGTTTTTATCTCCAACCCTTTGAATCGGAAAGGATTGAATCTTGCGTAAGTATAGCAAAGGACTGTTCAAGATGACACGCACTGGGCTTGAGCTAAACACCGATCTCTCACCTTGGCTGCGCTGGTGTATCGGCATGGCCATTCTCATGCTGGCGGCCACCCCGCTGTTGTATGTGATTCGCTGGTGGTGAACATGGATCCCCGCATCTACATTGCTGCTGGCGCACTGGTCGCCAGCGCTGCGCTGGGGGCGGCTGGCGCCTGGCTGGTTCGCGGCTGGCAGAAGGATGCAAGTCACGCGGTCGAGCAGCGGCAGCTGATCAAGGACAAACACACGCTTGAGTTGGCGCTGGAAAAGCAGAGTGGCGAAATCCGCGCTCAGTCAGCCGCGGCATCTGCCGCCTCCGCTGCCGGTGAACGCGCCCGCATGGATGCCGACAGCTGGCGCCGGGAGGCGCAGCGCCGGGCAGACCAGATCAAGCGCGTGCCGGCGGCAAACTGCGATGAACTGCTCGAGAAGATGTGGGGCGCACAATGAGGGCTGTGCTGCTGTGTCTGTTGCTGGTCGGGTGCGCCAGCAGCCCGCAAGTCATTGATCGCCCGGTGTCCGCGCCATGCCTTGGCCCGGTCGTGGACGAGCCGGCTTGGCGCTGGGGCAACGGCGAGTATCCCGGCCCTGTGGAGGCTGCGCGGGTGCTGCTGCTGGACCTCAACGACGCAAAGCAGTGGGCGCGCGATGAGCGGGCTAGGGCGGCGGGGTGTCGGTAAGCTTGGATTGGTGTGGGGAAAAGGTGAGGATGTAGCCGTGTTGGCGGCGCAGCTTGCGCAGTTCGCGCAGGCGCGTGAGGAAGGACGCGGGGCGCTCTACCTCTGCCGGGTGGTCAACGATCTGGCCGCCTTTGTAGAGGTAGAGCAGGGGAAGGCCGTCGAACGGGTCGCGGCCGAGAATGGCGGCGTAGTAGCGTCCGTTTTCCGGGTTGCGCCAGAGCAGCATGGGCTCACATCCATGTGAAGATGGTCCAAGCATCGCAGAGCCCGGCAAATAGGAACACGGAAGCGTCTTACGGTTTGCGCTTAAACAGGGCGTGTCACTTATTCGCTGATAACATGTTGATTTATATAGGCGTGATTTTACGTTTTTGTACCTGATTTTCTTGCCGAAAAAACGGGGTAAGTCAATGAATAATAAAGGAATTTACTCGGTGCTTTTTGTCTGCACCGGCAACATCTGCCGCAGCCCGACTGCCGACGGTGTGCTGCGCAAGCTGGTGGCCGATGCTGGCCTGGCGCACGCCATCGAGGTCGATTCGGCCGGCACCTACGACTATCACGTCGGCGAGGCGCCGGACCGCCGGGCCCAGCAGCACGCCAGGAAGCGCGGCTACGACCTTTCCGCGCTGGTGGCGCGGCAGATCCATCCTGCCGATTTCAGCCGCTTCGACCTGATCCTGGCGATGGACAACAGCCACATGGCCGTACTGCGCCGCCATTGCCCGGCGGACGAATTGCCGCGCCTGCAGATGTTCATGAGCTTTGCGCGCCGGCACCGCATCGATGAAGTGCCCGATCCCTATTACGGCGGCGCCGAGGGTTTCGAGCAGGTGCTCGACATGGTCGAGGACGCCTGCGCGGCGATTCTCGAGCATGCGCGCGAGCAGCTGGCGCAGTGCGAGCAGGCGCGGCGCGGCGGGTGAGGCCGCGATGCGGGATAGCCGCAGTTGGCAGCGTGGCGGGCTGCGGGTATCCTCCGGCTTTTGCCCTTCGGGGGAGTAGTCGCCCGCAGTTCACAGCGGGGGCCGCATCAACAGACTTGCAGCCTGTTTTCCAGCCTGCATGGTGCGGCCAGCCGGTTTTCCGGCCTGACCAGACCCGAGGCGTGCAGCCGCGTTTCCGGGGTGGGGCGTGGTCGTGCGCCTCGTGTTCAACGCCCGCCCCGGAGTACCTCAAACATGGACGCACTTCTCGTCTCGACCGGCGTGGTCGCCGTTGCCGAAATCGGCGACAAGACCCAACTGCTGGCTCTCATTCTCGCCGCGCGCTTTCGCCGTCCCTGGCCCATCGTGCTCGGCATCTTCTGTGCGACCGTCCTCAATCACGCGCTGGCCGGCTGGCTGGGCCAGCTGGTCGCCGGCATGCTCAATCCCGATCTGCTGCGCTGGATCATCGGCATCGGCTTTCTGGCGATTGCCGCCTGGGCGCTGATTCCCGATGAGATGGACGACGACGAAGCCCCGATCAAGCCCTATGGCGCGTTTGTCGCCACGCTCGTCGCGTTTTTCATCGCCGAAATGGGCGACAAGACGCAGGTCGCCACCGTGGCGCTGGCGATCAAGTACCAGCCGCTGTGGCAAGTGGTGCTGGGCACCACCATCGGCATGATGATCGCCAATGTGCCGGCCGTGTGGCTCGGCAAGTGGATTGCCAGTCACCTGCACCATCTGCGCCTGGTGCGCTTTGTCGCTGCCGCCGTGTTTGCGCTGCTGGGTCTGCTGGCGATTTTCAACGTCGGGCAGCTGACCTGACATCCCATCGAATTTACAACAAAGGCAGTACTTCGGAAGAGGGGGAGCGACATGCTCGAAACGTTTTTCAAACTGAAGGAACACGGTACCGACGTGCGCACCGAAGTGCTCGCCGGCTTTACCACTTTCCTGACGATGGCCTACATCATCTTCGTCAACCCGGACATCCTGTCCAAGACCGGCATGGATTTCAATTCGGTCTTTGTGGCGACCTGCCTGGCCGCCGCGCTGGGCACGGCCATCATGGGCCTCGTGGCGAACTACCCGATCGCGCTGGCGCCCGGCATGGGGCTCAACGCCTATTTCACCTTTACGGTGGTGATGGGCATGGGCATGAGCTGGCAGACTGCGCTGGGTGCGGTGTTCATTTCCGGCATCGTCTTTCTCATCGTCAGCCTCTTCAAGGTGCGCGAGGCGCTGGTGAATGCGATCCCGCATTCGCTGAAGCTGGCCATTTCCGCCGGCGTCGGCATGTTCCTCGCCATCATCGGCCTGAAAAGTGCGGGTGTTGTCGTTGACCATCCGGCCACGCTGGTGACGCTGGGCAATCTGGCCGACCCGAAGGTGCTGCTGGCGATTTTCGGCTTTTTCCTGATCGTCGCGCTGGAATACCGCAAGGTCACCGGTTCGATCATCATCGGCGTGCTGACCGTGACCGTGCTGGCCATCGCCTTCGGACTGCAGAAATTCAACGGCGTGTTTGCGCCGATTCCGTCGATGGCGCCGACCTTCCTGCAAATGGATTTCTCCGCATTGCTGAGCCCGGCCGGGGTATTCAATGGTGCGCTGCTGGGCGTGATTTTCGTGTTTTTCTTTGTCGACCTGTTCGATACCACCGGCACCCTGGTCGGTGTATCGCACCGTGCGGGCCTCCTGGACAAGGATGGCAAGCTGCCGCGCCTGAAAAAGGCGCTGCTGGCGGATTCGGTCGCCATTACCGCTGGCGCGGCCATGGGTACCTCCTCGACCACTGCCTATATCGAATCCGCAGCCGGCACCGCCGTGGGCGGGCGCACCGGCCTGACCGCCGTGGTGGTGGCAGGCTTGTTCCTGCTGGCGCTGTTCCTCTCGCCGCTGGCGGGTTCGGTACCGCCGTACGCCACCGCACCGGCGCTGTGCTATGTCGCCGTTCTGATGACGCGCGGCCTGGCCGAGATCGAATGGGACGACCTGACCGAATCCGCGCCGGCCGTGATGACGGCCTTCGCCATGCCCTTCACCTTCTCGATTGCCGACGGCATTGCCTTCGGTTTCATCAGCTATGTGGTGATCAAGGCGCTGGCCGGCCGCTGGCGCGACCTGAGTCCCGCCGTGGTGATCATTGCCGCGCTGTGGGTGGTCAAGTTCGCGTTTTTCCACTAATACGACTCCACCACATCCGGGCTCTGGAGGGCCGGCCGGGCAACACGCCTGCCGCCTCCCGCCCGGCCTGACGGGATGAACGCCCATGAAGCCCAGCGCCATGATCACCGAACCGCCTTATGCCGAGTACATCCGTTCGCGGATTCGCACCGTGCCGGACTGGCCCTTGCCCGGCGTGCAGTTTCGTGACATCACGCCGCTCTTGCAGGACAAGAAAACCTTCCGGGTACTGGTGGATATCTTTGTCCACCGCTACATGGATCAGCAGCTCGATCTGGTGGCCGGTGTCGACGCGCGCGGCTTCATCCTGGGCGCCGTGGTGGCCTACGAGCTGAACCTGGGTTTTGTGCCGGTGCGCAAAAAGGGCAAGCTGCCCTTCAGCACCGTTGCCGAAGAATACGAGCTGGAATACGGCTCGGCGACGGTTGAGCTGCACAGCGACGCCTGCCGGCCCGGCCAGCGCGTGCTGCTGATCGATGACCTGGTCGCTACTGGCGGCACGATGATCGCCGCCGCGAAGCTCTTGCAGCGCATCGGTGCCGAGGTGGTCGAGGCCGCCGCCATTGTCGATCTGCCCGAACTGGGCGGCTCCCGGCTGGTGCGCGAGCAGGGCATCGAACTCTTTACCGTCTGCGATTTTGCCGGTCACTGAGCATTTTCTGCGGGTTCTGGCCAGGCGCTGGCGCTCCCGACTGTTGCAACATCTGTAAAAACACTTATACCGTCCACGAAAGGATATGGCCATGACCATGGAATTGCCCGAAGCCCGCACCATTCTCGATAACGCCGACTGCCTGCACGATGAAGCCGAAGTGCTGGCCGCGCTCGATGCGATGGGCCGTGCCATGACCGAGCGCCTGGCCGACCGCAACCCCATCGTTTACACGGTGCTCAATGGCGGGCTGATTGTCGCCGGCCATTTGCTGCCGCGCCTGCGCTTTCCGCTGGAAATGTCCTATCTGCATGCCACGCGCTATCGCAAGGAAACCAGCGGCGGCGTGCTCGACTGGAAGGTCAAGCCGCGCGAAGACATGAAGGGCCGCAGCGTGGTCATCGTCGACGACATCCTCGACGAGGGTCACACGCTGGCCGCCATCATTGAATACTGCCAGCAGCAGGGCGCAGCGGAAGTCCTGGTGGCCGTGCTGATCGACAAGAAGCACGACCGCAAGGCCGAGGGCGTGCAGGCCGATTTCGTCGGCATGCAGGTCGAAGACCGCTTCCTGTTCGGCTGCGGCATGGATTACCAGGGCTACTGGCGCAACACGCTGGCCATCTACGCGGTGAAGGGCTTGTAAACTACGCTGCTCGCGCTTGCCGCAGATCAGCAAAGCGTGAATTGTGCCTCGCCAGAGCGGGAGCCAGGGCGTAGTCTGCCAATGAACACAGCCACCTTGCGACGTTCGCCGGTGGCTGTTGTCACGTCTGGCTGCCGAAAACCATGCATTGCCATGTATTGCTCTGCAGCCAATCATCCATAAAGGCTGTAGAGGAATACCCCATGCATATCGAGCAGGAAATCAGGTTGGACTTCAAGGATGTGCTGATCCGCCCCAAGCGCAGCACGCTGGGCTCGCGCAGTGAGGTCGACATCCGCCGCGAATACGTGTTTGTGCACTCCGGCAAGCAGTATCAGGGCATCCCGCTGATCGCCGCCAATATGGATACCGTGGGTACCATGGCCATGGCGCGCGCCTTGGCCGATCAGCAACTGTCGGTGGCGCTGCACAAGCACTATCCGGCTGACGAACTGGTGGCGTTCTTCGGCGGCTTGCCGGTCAAGAGCAATGCCTTCTACAGCATGGGCATCGGTGCGGCGGACTATGCCAAATTCCAGGACGTGATGGCGCGCGCGCCCGGCGCCGTCGAATACGTGTGCATCGACGTCGCCAACGGCTATTCCGAGCAGTTTGTCGCCTTCGTGAAGAAGGTGCGCGCGGCGTATCCGCAGCTCGTCATCATGGCCGGCAATGTGGTGACGGGTGACATGACCGAAGAGCTGATTCTCGCCGGCGTCGACATCGTGAAAGTGGGCATCGGCCCCGGCAGCGTGTGCACCACGCGCAAGATGACCGGCGTCGGCTATCCGCAATTGTCGGCCATCATCGAATGCGCCGACGCCGCGCACGGCCTCGGCGGCCTGATCTGCGCCGACGGCGGCTGCACGGTGCCGGGCGACCTGGCCAAGGCCTTCGGCGGCGGCGCGGATTTCGTGATGCTGGGCGGCATGCTCGCCGGCCACGATGAAACCGAAGGTGAGCTGGTCGAAATCGATGGCGAGCGTTTCAAGCGCTTCTACGGCATGTCCAGCCGTGTGGCGATGGAAAAATACGCCGGCGGCGTCGCCGAGTACCGGGCCAGTGAAGGCAAGGAAGTGCTGATTCCCTACTGTGGCCCGGTTGCCAATACCCTGCAGGACCTGCTTGGTGGCATCCGCTCCGCCTGCACCTACGTCGGCGCCCGCCACCTGAAGGAATTGTCCAAGCGCACCACCTTCATCCGCGTCAGCCAGCAGATCAATGAGGTGTTTGGCAGAAGCTGAGGCAGGTGTGCATATACAGTTGTTGGTATATGGCTTTTGCCATTTCTGGTAAAGGGCTTTGGTTGTATACCCTGTGATTTGATGTGGTGGCCCGGTGTTTTGGCAAGCCGGGCACTACCGGAATGGCGGCGGGTTTTCTGCAGACCCTTGCCATCGGCTATGCTGTAAGCCAAGCCCGCCGGAGTAGCCGCCATGTCCGATCCCCTTGTTCGCCATTTCCGCCAGATCCTGATCTGGCCGCTGCAGCTGATGCCGCTGGCGCATGGGCAGATGGGGCGGCAGTGGGAGCTGATGCAGCAGGCGGTGAGCAAAAGCGCTTCGCCATGGGAGGCGCGCAGCACCGAATTCGATTGCCCGCCCGAGGAGTTCCAGGAGCGGCATTACCGCGAGTTCGTCACCTTTCTGCCCTATGTGCAGCGCTTTCTGTATGGCGAGGGGATTACCGAGGTGGCCGATGCGGCATCCTGGGGACGCTCGCCGATGCACGTGTTTCGCCGCACCGACATCAGGACGGTGCGCATGAGCTACAAGGATGGCGCGCGGGCTGATTTTCGCGTGGCGCACATCGATCTGTATTTCTTCTTCGACATCGATGTGGCGATTCTGGCCTTCGAGATCATGGCTGACGATCTGCCCATGCGGCGGGTGCAGGACACCATGTTCCGTCTGGGGCGGGCCTTTCCGGCGCAGTGGGATGAGGAGGAGCACGCCACCAATTGTCCGACACGCGTCGAGTGGCTGGGGGCGGATGGCGCGGTGCTGTGCGAATCGGATTATGAAGACCGCAAGGCTTTTCTCGCGCATGTGGGTGAATTCCGTTCGACGCGCATGGCGGCGCACTGGGATTTCCTGCTGCACCCGCTGGTGCCGCATCACTCGGATGAAGAGGGGGCGATCCGCTACCGGCAGCTGGAATATCACCGCATGCCGCTGATGGCCTATCTGTCGTTTGACGATCCCTTTGCCTTGCGTGAAGAAGATTTCTACCGGCTCGGCATGGTGACCAAGCCGGGCGATGGCGATGCGCTGCCGTATTCACCGAGGGTGTTCGAGGAATTCGAGCGCAACTGCTGTTACGACCGCTTCTGGGTGCCCGAGCGCCGGCATCCCGCCACCTCGACGCGCATGATGTGCAATGGCCACGCCTTCGTGCTGGTCGGCATGCACGGCAATGCGTTTTTCTCCGACCCGCGTACCGGTGCGCTGGGACAGTTCCGTCACCAGCATTTCCTGCTGACGATGGTGGCGCATTTTCACAAGGCCTCGCTGCTGCTGTTTCGTGACCGCCTGGCGGTGGCGATGTCGCAGCTCAATATTCGCAACGACATTTCGGTGCGGCTCTTCAAGCGCGAAATCCGCCAGTGTCTGGAAGGCTTTCTGCGCTTCAACCAGCGTTACTGGTTTCGCGAAGTCTCCAATCAGGTGCTGACCGACCAGCTCTTCCAGATGCTGCGCCGGCATCTGGACACCGAAAGCCTGTTTACCGATGTGCGCGAATCGGTGCACGGCATGAACCAGTATCTGGAGAACGACGATCTGCGCCGCCAGGCCGATACCGTCGTGCGCCTGACCGTGGTCACGATCCTGGGGATGATCGGCACGACGGTCACGGGCTTTCTGGGCATGAATCTTTTCGATTACGCCGGCCAGAGCCCAGGGGCCAAGCTGGGCATTTTCCTGCTGGCGTTGCTGCCGGTGTTTCTGCTGACGCTGCTGACGGTGGTGAAATCCCGCCAGCTGTCCGAATTTCTCGACGGCGTCGCCGATCAGCGCCTGCGCTGGCCGGCCAAGCTGCAGCTGCTGGGCCGGGTGTTTCGGCGCAAGAAATGATGGCCGGCTGCTTGCGCGCGGCCAGCGATCACTTAGCTCAGGTATTCACAGCCAACCAGATTCCAGCTGGGGTATTGCCCCAGTCCGGTTGCTGCCAGCATCTGGATGACACCGTCCTTTTTCGACAGGACGCGTGTGGCGTAAAAGCTGGCCGGGCCATTGCGCTCGATTTCCAGTTCCAGCCTGTCGCTCCAGTGCCCGAAATCCTTGTCCAGCACGGCATACAGGCCGATCGAGGTCAAGGCGATATGCTGGGTCTTTTGTCCGAACACCGTAATGGGCTTGTTGAGGCGATATTCATAAGCCATCGGGTTTTTGCTGGGCAGTTTTTTCCAGCCTGCGCGCTTCAGCTCCGCATCCGAAGAGGGCAGGGCGTACATGGCTGCGCTGTATTCCCGGAAGGATTTCTTGCATTCGATCAGCGATGGCAGCTGATCGGCTGTCAGTAGTGAGTCGGCAGCTCCAGCGGTCAGCGAGGTGGTGGCCAGCAGCATGGCAGTTATTACAATTTTCATTGTTTTTGCTTACTTATTTGAAATAATTGCGGATTATCGCACGGGATTCGCTGCGCGTGCAGCCCGTGAAGTGGCGTCATGCAGGCGTGAACGAAGCGAAACAAGAAATGTTCCTGCTCATGCTAGAATCCGGCTTTGATTTTTTTGACTGCGGACAAGCCCTGCCATGTTCTCCAAATCTGTCACCATCGAAAAATACGATCCCGAACTCGCCGCCGCCATGGCAGGCGAAGTTGTTCGCCAGCACGAGCACATCGAGCTGATCGCTTCGGAAAACTACACCAGCCCGGCCGTCATGGAAGCACAAGGCTCCCAGCTGACCAACAAGTATGCCGAAGGCTACCCGGGCAAGCGTTTCTATGGTGGCTGTGAACACGTTGACGTGATCGAACAGCTGGCCATTGACCGCGTGAAGGCCCTGTTCGGCGCAGAGTATGCGAACGTGCAGCCGCATTCCGGCTCGCAAGCCAACCAGGCCGTGTACTTCTCGATCCTGAAGCCGGGCGACACCGTGATGGGCATGAACCTGGGCCACGGCGGTCACCTGACCCACGGCTCGCCGGCCAACCTGTCGGGCAAGCTGTTCAATATCGTGGCTTACGGTCTGAACGAAAACGAAGAAATCGATTACGACGACATGGAGCGCGTGGCGCTGGAAACGAAGCCGAAGCTGATCATCGGCGGTGCTTCCGCTTACGCCCTGCGTTTTGACTGGGCGCGCATGCGTGAAATCGCCGACAAGGTCGGTGCCTACTTCATGGTCGACATGGCGCACTATGCCGGCCTGATCGCCGCTGGTGTCTACCCGAACCCGGTACCGCACGCGCACTTCGTGACCTCGACCACCCACAAGACCCTGCGTGGTCCGCGTGGCGGCATCATTCTGGCCAAGGCCGAATTCGAGAAGTCGCTGAACTCCAATGTGTTCCCGACCCTGCAGGGCGGCCCGCTGATGCACGTGATCGCCGGCAAGGCCGTCGCGTTCAAGGAAGCCGCGACCGAGGAATTCAAGGCTTACCAGAAGCAGGTGCTGCTGAACGCTTCCGCCATGGCCAAGACCCTGGCCGAGCGCGGTCTGCGCATCATTTCCGGCCGAACCGAAAGCCACGTGTTCCTGGTTGACCTGCGTCCCAAGGGCCTGACCGGCAAGGCGGCTGACGCGGCGCTGGGCAAGGCGCACATCACGGTCAACAAGAACGCCATCCCGAACGATCCGGAAAGCCCCTTCGTCACTTCGGGCATCCGCATCGGCGCTCCGGCGATCACCACCCGCGGCTTCAAGGAAGAGGAAGCCATCCAGGTGGCGCACCTGATCGCCGATGTGCTGGAAAATCCGGAAGACGAAGCCAATCTGGCTGCGGTGGCCGAGAAGGTGAAGGCGCTGACCGCGCGTTTCCCGGTTTACGGCGCGTAATTGCGGCCCGGCCATAGGCCGGCTGCGTGAAGGGTGAGCCTTGCGGCTCACCCTTTTGGTTTTTCTGCGTTGCGCAGCTTGTGCAATGGCGGTACAAACCCCATCTGTTCTTTGATCGATCTTTGTCCGGGAGCGTCATCCCCATGAAGTGCCCATTCTGCGGTTCGCCCGATACCCAGGTTGTCGATTCCCGCGTGTCCGAAGAGGGCGATGCGGTACGCCGTCGCCGCCGCTGCACGGTGTGCGACAAGCGCTTTACCACCTTCGAAACCGCCGAGGTGCGTCTGCCGCAGGTCGTCAAGCAGAACGGCCAGCGCGCGGAATTCGACCGCGACAAGATCCGTACCAGTTTCCAGCGGGCGCTGCACAAGCGCCCGGTGCCGACGCAACTCGTCGACGAGGCGATCGGCCGCATCATCCAGAAGGTGCTCTCGATTGGCGACCGCGAAATCCTCAGCCGTCAGATCGGCGAGATGGTCATCAGCGAGCTGGCCAAGCTCGACAAGGTCGCCTACATCCGCTTTGCCTCGGTCTACCGCTCCTTCTCCGACGTCGATGATTTCCGCGACGTGATTCGCGAAGTCAGCCGGGATTGATCCGGATGCCGCTGCAACACACCGCCTTTACCGCGCAAGACCATGGGTATATGCAGCAAGCCCTTGCTCTTGCTGGGTTGGGGCTTTATACCACCACGCCTAATCCGCGCGTGGGTTGCGTGATTGTCCGCGACGGCGTCGTCGTGGGCGAGGGCTGGCACGTGCGTGCCGGCGAAGCTCACGCCGAGGTACATGCCTTGCGTCAGGCGGGCGAAGCCGCGCGTGGCGCGACCGCCTATGTGACGCTGGAGCCCTGCAGCCACCATGGCCGCACGCCGCCGTGCGCCGATGCGCTGCTTGCCGCCGGCGTGAGCAGGGTGATCGCCGCCATGCAGGACCCGAATCCGCAGGTCGCCGGTCGCGGACTGGCGCGGCTGGCGGCAGCCGGCATCGCGGTGGCCAGTGGGTTGCTCGAAGCGCAGGCGCACGAACTCAATAGCGGCTTCATTTCGCGCATGACGCGCGGTCGTCCCTGGCTGCGGCTGAAGCTGGCCAGCAGCCTGGACGGCAGAACGGCCTTGCCGAGCGGCGAATCGAAATGGATCACCGGCCCGGCCGCACGTGCCGATGTGCAACGCTGGCGCGCGCGTTCGTGCGCCATGCTGACCGGCATCGGCACCGTGCTGGCCGACGATCCGCAGCTGACCGTGCGCGACCTTGCTGACTGGTCTGGTCCGGTCGAGCGCCAGCCGCTGCGCGTGGTGCTCGACAGCGCGCTGCGCACACCGCCCGGTGCCGCGCTGTTCGCGACGCCGGGTGTCCTGATCGTCACGGTCAGTGGTGATGCAGCGCGGCAGCAGGCCTTGCGCGCCGCTGGCGCCGAGCTGCTGCATCTGCCCGCGGCCAGTGGTCGCATCGATGTGCCGGCACTGCTGGCCGAGCTGGGCGCGCGCGGCTGTAATGAGGTCACTGTCGAGGCCGGCGCCACGCTGGCCGGCAGTCTGCTGCGCGCGGGGCTGGTCGATGAATTGCTGCATTACCAGGCGCCGCTGCTGCTGGGCGATCCGGCGCGCGGCCTGGCCGAGCTGTCGCTCGACTCGATGGTGCAGGCGCTGCGGCCACGGGTGGCCGAGCGGCGCATGCTCGGCGACGATCTGCGCACGCGCCTGCTGTTTACCGATCCCCTTACGCTGGAGACGCTGCGATGAGTGATGTGCAAACACCGCTGCCATGCCCCGACTGCGGCAAGCCGCTGGACGTGATGAAGGCCTGCGGGGCAACACAGTATTTTTGTCCGCACTGCAATGAACTGAAATCGGGCAAGCGTGTGCTGGCCCAGGCTGCCCTTACCCGGGGCCCGACAAGCGATGACAAGCCGGCTGATCCCGGCCAGGGAGATTGAAACCATGTTCACAGGAATCGTGCAGGCCGTTGGCCGCATTGCCGAAGTCAACCCTTTCCCCGGCGGCGTGCGCCTGACCGTGGCTGCACCGGATCTGGATCTGTCGGATGTGCAGCTGGGCGACAGCATCGCGCACAATGGCGCGTGCATGACGGTGATCGAGCTGTTCGCCGGCGGCTACCGCATTGATGTGTCCGACGAATCGCTGCGCTGCACGGTCGGCCTGGATCGCCAGGGGCAGCGCGTCAATCTGGAAAAGGCCATGCGCCTGGGCGACATGCTTGGCGGCCACCTGGTTTCCGGCCATGTTGACGGTGTTGGTGAGGTCGTGAGCTTCGATGCGGTGGGCGAAAACCGCGAACTGGTCGTGCGTGCGCCCAGAGAGCTGGCACGCTTTCTGGCAGTCAAGGGCTCGGTGGTCGTCAATGGCGTGTCGCTGACGACGAATTTCGTGCGTGACGTGGCGAACGGCTGCGAGTTTTCGATCAATCTGATTCCGCATACGCTGGCGGTGACGACACTGGGTGACATCCAGCCCGGCGACCGCGTGAACCTCGAAATCGACCTGATCGCCCGCTATGTCGAGCGCATGGTCAGCCTGGAGCAGACGGCATGAGTGCAAGCATTTCCCCGGTTCAGGACATCGTCGCCGAGCTGCGCGCCGGCCGCATGGTCGTGCTCGTCGACGAGGAAGATCGCGAAAACGAAGGCGATCTGGTGCTGGCCGCCGACTTCGTCACGCCGGAGGCGATCAACTTCATGGCCAAGTACGGACGCGGCCTGATCTGCCTGACGCTGACTGCCGACCGCTGCAAGCAGCTGGGACTGGCGCCGATGGTGAAGCAGAACGCCTCGTCCTTCGGTACCAATTTCACCGCGTCGATCGAAGCCGCCGAGGGCGTGTCGACCGGCATTTCCGCGCACGACCGTGCGCTGACCATCCACAAGGCGGTGGCGATGGATGCCAGGGCCAGCGATCTGGTTTCGCCCGGCCACGTGTTTCCCATCCAGGCCCAGCCTGGCGGGGTGCTGGTGCGCGCGGGGCATACCGAGGCCGGCTGCGATCTGGCCGCGCTGGCCGGGCTCAGCCCGGCGTCCGTCATCTGCGAAATCATGAACGACGACGGCACCATGTCGCGTCTGCCGCAGCTGCTGGAATTCGCGGCCGAGCACAATCTGAAGATCGGCACGATTGCCGACCTGATCCATTACCGCAGCCGCACCGAAACACTGATCGAATGCATGGGGCGGCGCACCGTCAGCACCGTAGCCGGCGAATTCGAGCTGGTGGCCTTTCGCGACAGGATGAACCATGCCACCCATCTGGCGCTGGTCAAGGGCACGCCTGAGCCGCAGAGCGATACCCTGGTGCGCGTGCACGAGCCGCTGTCGGTGATGGACTGGCTGGACCTTGGTCGCAGCCAGCATTCCTGGGGGGTGCAGCCCGCGCTCGAAGCGATTGCCGCCGCCGGCTGTGGCGTGATGGTGCTGCTGCACCGTTCTGAGACCGGCGACGACCTGCTGGCGCGCGCCCTGCCCGAGCTGGCGCTGGAAGCGCCGCGCAAATGGGACATGCGCACCTACGGGATTGGCGCGCAGATGCTGCGCCACCTGGGGGTGGGCAAGATGCAGATCATGAGCCCCTCGCGCAAGATGCCGAGCATGGCCGGCTTCGGGCTGGAAGTGACCGGCTTCGTGGCGCCGTCGGCCTGATTCCGCGCGGCCGGACCGAACAACGATTGAATGACAGCCTGCGCGCCGCGCAGGCCACCAAGAAGGAAAAAGCATGACTTTTGCTAGCAAAGTGCCGACGATTGCACCGAACCTTGATGGTTCGGCGCTGCGCATCGCCGTAGTGATGGCGCGTTTCAATACCCCGGTCTGCGAAGGCCTGCGCGATGCCTGCCTCGCCGAGCTGGCAGCGCTGGGCGTGACGCCGGAGAATGTGCTGCTGATGAGCGTTCCCGGCGCGCTGGAAATCCCGCTGGTGCTGCAGACGCTGGCCGAAAGCGGCCGCTATGACGCGCTGGTTGCGCTGGGCGCGGTGATCCGTGGCGAAACTTACCACTTCGAGCTGGTTGCCAATGAATCCGGCGCCGGCATCACCCGGGTCGGCCTTGATTGCGCGATTCCGGTCGCCAATGCGGTGCTGACCACCGAAACCGACGAGCAGGCCGAAGTGCGCATGCTCGAAAAGGGGCGCGACGCCGCCCGCGTTGCCGTGGAAATGGCCAATCTGCACAAGGCGCTGCAAGCATGAGCGAACAAGCCCAAACCCCGGCACAGGCGCCGGCACCCAAGCCGAAATCCGCGCGTCGCCGCGCCCGCGAATTTGCCGTGCAGGGCGTTTACCAGTGGCTGCTGACCGGCGAAACCGCACACAGCATCGACCGTTTTCTGAACGACAGCAGCACCAGCTACGGTCGTGCCGACGCTGCGCTCCTGAAAACCGCACTGTTTGGCGCGATCAAGGAGGCCGAAGGCCTGAAAGCGCTGCTGAAGCCACACGTTGACCGCCCGATGGACGAGGTCAGCCCGGTCGAGTGCGCCGTACTGCTGGTCGCCGGTTTCGAAATCGTGCACATGCCCGAAACGCCGTATCCGGTCATCATCAACGAAGCCATCGAGCTGGCCAAGACCTTCGGCGGTGTCGACGGCCACAAGTTCGTCAATGGCGTGCTCGATCGCCTCGCCAGTCATGTGCGCGAGGAAGAGTTCGTCAATCTGCGCACGCGCAAGCCGCGCGGCTGACGCATTTGCGTCTGCCTTGCGGCAGGTCAGTGTGGCCGGGCAGGGTAGCGCGATAATGTCATGACAGTCTTGGGTCATGGCAGTGCTGGCGCAGCCTTTGCTGCGCCTTTTTCATCCCGGAAACTTCCGTACCGCCTGACCATTCCCCCTTTCGGCGCATGCTGTCGCCGCTCTGCCAATCGAGGCCGGATTGAACGAATTTGACCTGATCGCCCGTTATTTCACGCGCGAGGCGCCAAACGCCGATCTGGGCGTCGGCGACGATTGCGCGCTGCTCTCCGTGCCCGCCGGCATGCAGCTCGCGGTGTCCGCCGACATGCTGGTCAGTGGCCGGCATTTTTTTCCGGATGCCGATCCCTACCGTCTGGGGCACAAGGCGCTGGCGGTCAATCTCTCCGATCTGGCCGCCATGGGGGCGGTACCGCGCTGGTTCACCCTCTCGCTGGCCTTGCCGCAGGCCGACGAGGCCTGGCTCGCCCCCTTCAGTCGCGGCCTGCTTGAGCTGGCCGAGCAGCATGGCCTGTCGCTGGTCGGTGGTGATACCACTTGCGGCCCGCTGACCATTGCCATCCAGATCGCCGGTGAATTGCCGCGCGGCAGCGGCCTCTTGCGTTCGGCCGGGCAAGCCGGTGATGACGTGTGGGTGTCCGGCGAGCTGGGCGCCGCCGCCGCCGCCGTCATGCACGGCACCGGCCGCATCAGGCTGGGCGATGCGGCGCGGCTGGCGGCCTTTGCGCGACTTGATTGCCCGACTCCGCGCGTGGCGCTGGGGCAGCGCCTGCGCGGGATTGCCCATGCGGCACTGG
Organism: Chitinilyticum litopenaei DSM 21440; assembly: GCF_000428145.1. GTDB lineage: Bacteria > Pseudomonadota > Gammaproteobacteria > Burkholderiales > Chitinibacteraceae > Chitinilyticum > Chitinilyticum litopenaei. Next base: position 37,296 of record NZ_ATZJ01000011.1, read on the forward strand.
ACATCTCCGACGGTCTGGCCGGCGACCTTAGGCACATTTGCGCGGCGTCCGGCTGTGCGGCCGAACTCTGGCTGGCGGCCTTGCCCGCTGCCGCCTGCCTGGCCGAGCTGCCCATGGCCTTGCGTCACGAAGCCCTGCTCTCTGGGGGGGATGACTATGAACTGTGCTTTACGGCACCGCCCGCCCGGCGTGCGGTGCTGCAGGCGCTGGCCACCGAGTTGCGGCTGCCGCTGACCCGCGTCGGCTGCTTGCGGGCAGGGCAGGGGGTGCATGTTCTGCATGACGGGCAGGATATTCGCTGGCAGCATGGCGGTTTTGATCATTTTGCCGCCCAATGACGCACCCAGTTTCCGAGCGGCCCCTGCGGCCCGATCTGCCCTTTCTGTTGCGTTCCCCCGCCCATTTCCTCGCGCTTGGCCTGGGCAGCGGTCTGCTGCATCCGGCGCCGGGAACCTGGGGCACTTTAATGGGTATTGCCCTGTATCCATTGCTGGTAATGGGCTTCATGGCAATACCTGGTTTGAATGCCGGGTTTTTTCCTGCACTGGTTCTGTTGGTCTGCTTACTGGCCTTTCTGCTGGGTTGTCGCGTGGCGCAACGCACCGGCGAGGCGCTGGGCGTGGCAGACCATGGCAGCATTGTCATCGACGAGATTGTCGCCATCTGGCTGGTGCTGCTGGCGGTGCCGCAGAGCTGGACGGGGTGGCTGGCTGCCTTTCTGGCTTTCCGCTTCTTTGATATCGTCAAGCCTTGGCCAATCCGCTGGCTGGATGCGCGGGTGAAGGGCGGATTTGGCGTGATGATCGACGACATCGTCGCCGCGCTGTTTGCCATTGCCTGCCTGCTGCTGTTGCAGCAGTTTGTGCCACTCTGAAGCGGCGGGTCTTTTCAGCGCAAGCAGAAGCCTGTGCAACGGTCATGGCGAAAACGCTGCACTCTTGGCATTTCGCAAGGGTATGCCTTGCCCTGTCTTTGCACTGGCAACGAGTCGTTGGCTCTTGCCGCACAAGTGGCGCTGTCTTGTCTGGCCTTGTGGCAAACGCCCATGAAAAAAGGACCGCTGGCAGCGGTCCTTTGTTGTGAAAGCGCAGCGCGGCTTACTTCAGCTGCAGGTACAGCGCATTCAGCAGTTTCTGCTCCAGATCGGCGTTGGCTGCGGTGCCTGCTTGCGGAGCCAGCGAAACCTGCGTGCCATTGCCCGCCGCAGCAACCTTCAGCAGATACTCTGGCATCTTGGCTTTTTCCTTGCTGTCCTTCGAGCGCCAGAATGCCAGCGAGTCGGCCCAGCTTGAGCTTTGCTCCTTGCCAATGTCGATTTCCGCCTGACGGATCAGGTAGTTGCCCTGCGAGCGGTCGCGATCATAAATCACGAAGCCGGTGCGCTCGACGGCAAGGCCCACACGGCGCCAGGCGCGATCAAAGCTGTCATCGACCACGAGCACCTTGCTGCCCTTGGCGTTGTCCAGCCGGGCGCGCTCAACGACGGGCGCTGCCGGATTGACAATGGCCTTGGCGTCGCTCTTGTCATAACCCAGCTGTTGCAGCGCCAGCGCCAGCATTTCGGCTTCGAGACCCGGGTCGTTCGGGCGCGGAGTCCACATCGTGCTGTAGTCGCCAGCATCGGCGCCACCGAACTTCAGCTCGGCCGAGCCGTCACGCAGTACTTCCACCATGCCGCGATGGCTGATGTAGATCTCCGTCGTGCCCTTTTCGCGACCGGGTTCGATCCGGGTGCGGAAGCTGTCCTTTTCACCGGTGGTGACAAAACGGGCCACTACCTTGTTCAGGATGCTGGTCATGATGTCCGGCGGCAGGTTGGCGTGGTTTTCCTGCCAGTCCGTTTCCATCACGCCGGACGTCGGGTTGTCGACGGTCAGCAGAAAACCCTGGCCCAGCCAGAATTCACGCAATTCGTTCCATACCTTTTCCGGCGGTTTTTTCACGACCAGCCAGCGCTGGCCTCCAGCGCGCTCGAGATAGGCGCCGCCAACTTCCGGCGTTACCGCCTGCGCGCCGCTGGTATTGGGCGTGCGCGCGGCGATTTCGCGAGCACTGGCCTGGGCGCGGGAATTCAGGCCGTAGGTGGATGTCGCGCTCGGAGCGGACAGATCCGGCGGCACTTCCAGCGGATTCTTGTTCAGATTGTCGCTCTCCGAGCGATAGTCAACCTTGTTCTGCAGCATCAGCTCATCGGAGGTGCATGCAGTCAGTGCCAGTGCCAGGGCCAGCGGGATCAGGCGAAGGGATTTGCGGTGTGCGTGCATCGGGTTCACGGGCATGTGGGACTCAGGTTAAGTTCGGGGATGCTATCACAGCAATCCGGCTTGCTGCAGTGCTGCAGTCACCGGCGGCTGATTCTCGGCAGCCAGTCGCGTGAGCGGCAGGCGGATGCCGGATTCGATCATGCCCAGCCTTTCCAGCGCCCATTTGGCGGGGATGGGATTGGCTTCGATAAAGAGGTGCTTGTGCAGGCCCTGCAGCGTGTCGTCGATGGTCTTGGCTGCGGCAAAATCGCCGGCCAGCGCCAGGCGGCACATTTCGCTCATCGCCCTGGGTGCGACATCGGCGGTGACCGAAATCGTGCCGTGACCACCCAGTTTGATGAATTCCAGCGTGGTGGCGTCATCGCCGCTCAACAGCGCAAAGCCCTTTGGCAGGCGCGCCGCCAGATCGGCCGCACGCTCAAGGTTGCCGGTGGCGTCCTTGATGCCGACGATGCCGGGGATATTGGCAAGACGCAGCACGGTGTCATTGCTCATGTCGGCAACGGTGCGCCCCGGCACGTTGTACAGCAGCGTCGGCAGGCCACCCTGTTCGGCGATGGCCTTGAAGTGCAGGTACATGCCTTCCTGGGTCGGCTTGTTGTAATAGGGCACGACGGAGAGGCCAAAGTCGGCGCCAACGGCGCGGGCGCGTTGCGACAGGTGAATGGCCTCGCGCGTCGAGTTGGCGCCGGTGCCGGCAATCACCGGAACCCGGCCTGCGGCCTGTTCCACGACCACACGGATGATTTCGATGTGCTCTTCCACATCCACCGTCGGCGATTCGCCCGTGGTGCCAACGGCGACCAGCCCGTTGGTGCCCTGTTCAATATGCCAGTCAACCAGTTTGCGCAGCGCCGCGAAATCCAGCGAACCATCAGCGTGCATCGGAGTGACCAATGCGACCAGACTACCTGTAAGCATGATGCCGAATACCAGTGTGGGGAATCGAAGCGGCCATTCTAACTTAGCCATGCCGGTGCGGAAAGCGACCGGGGGATTTCTCCTTGGCGCTCATTGGACGCTCGGGCTGTAGTGGCGGCTGGCGTGCTACCAAATCCGGCGCAGGCATGCTGGCCGGTCGTTTGTGTAAACAATTGTTGCAAAGAATCAGGAAGTGATTCGCCGCTTGCCGTCTTTGCGCGAGCTCAAGATCATGTGGCACATGAGGTGTAACCCTCACGTCTGTTCAGGTCGCGGAGAAGCGCTGCTTTTCCGGGGCCGGGCAGGTGTTGCCGGGGCGGCAAACGGCGGATTTTTTGTAATCTGTCGTGGAATGCCTACAGAAAATGGGTGGTGTTTATGCAAAAACGCTTATTTATTAAGGCTTTTGTCATTGTGCCGCCGGTTAGCTGGCTTTGGGCGTTGTGTTCCATGCTGTACCGGTAAATAATCGGGACAGGTTTTATCCAGATTGGGTAGTGCCTGCAGTTTGCTCGATAACTTGTTCAATCAAAAAAGGAGGAGGCGAATCGGATCCGCTTTCCGGTTGGCTGAGGAGTCCCGGGAAGTTCAGGTCGGGTACGGGTCATGCAGCAGGCACTGCGGTGCGGGCGGACTTGACCAGGCTTTGCTGAAAGGTCGTTTCGTTATTTTCTTGTGAGGAAACCAAAGTGAGCGTTCTAGGCTATTTGCAAAAAATTGGTCGGGCGTTGATGGTGCCGGTGGCAGTTCTGCCGGCCGCAGCGATCCTGATGGGTATCGGTTACTGGATCGACCCTGATGCGTGGGGTGGCAACAACCAGTTTGCGGCATTCCTGATCCAGGCGGGTGCGGCAATCATTGACAGCATGGGTATTTTGTTTGCCGTCGGCGTTGCTTACGGCATGTCGAAGGACAAGGATGGTGCGGCAGCACTGGCAGGTTTGGTCGGCTGGCTGGTCGTCACGACCTTGCTGAAGCCCGAGGTGATTGCACAGCTTCGCAGTATTCCTGTGGATCAAGTGCCCGTCGCCTTCGCGCCGAAGAAATTCCAGAACCAGTTCATCGGTATCTTGTGTGGTGTCATTGCTTCGGTACTTTACAACCGCTTCAGCGGCATCGAGCTGCCCAAGGCGCTGGCTTTTTTCTCGGGCCGTCGTTTTGTGCCGATCGTGACCTCGGTGGTGATGATCGTTGTTTCCTTCATCCTGCTGCTGGTATGGCCGCACATCTATAGCGCTCTGGTGAATTTTGGCGAATCCATCGTAGGCCTGAAGTCCGTTGGTGCGGGCATCTATGCCTTCTTCAACCGCCTGCTGATTCCGGTTGGCCTGCACCACGCGCTCAACAGCGTGTTCTGGTTCGACGTGGCCGGCATCAACGACATCCCGAACTTCCTCGGCGGCGCCAAGTCGCTGGCCGAAGGCAAGGCTGTTCAGGGCGTTACCGGCATGTATCAGGCTGGCTTCTTCCCGATCATGATGTTCGGTCTGCCTGGCGCCGCTCTGGCGATCTACAAGTGCGCCAAGCCGGAAAACCGCGCCCGCGTCGGCTCCATCATGGGCGCTGCCGCGCTGACGTCGTTCTTCACCGGCGTGACCGAGCCGCTGGAATTCTCCTTCATGTTCGTGGCGCCGGTGCTGTATGTACTGCATGCCTTCCTGACCGGCGTATCAGTATTCATAGCCGCGCAAATGCAGTGGATCGCCGGTTTCGGCTTCTCTGCCGGCCTGGTCGACTTCGCGCTGTCTGCCAAGAATCCGCTGGCGCAGAATCTGGTCATGCTGATGGTGCAAGGCATCGTGTTCTTCGCGATCTACTACTTCTCCTTCACCGCCGTCATCAAGATGATGAATCTGAAGACCCCGGGCCGTGAAGACGAGGTACTGGGCGCGGCTCCGGAAGCTGCCGCTCCGGCAGTCACCGGTGGCAGCGATACCGAAAACCTCGCCGCGACTTATCTGAGCGTGGTTGGCGGTGTGGAAAACCTGACCAATATCGATGCCTGCATTACCCGCCTGCGTCTGGGCGTGGCCGATGCTGCCAAGGTGGACGAAGCCGCTGCCAAGCGTGCTGGCGCCAACGGTGTCGTGAAGCTCAACAACCAGAACGTCCAGATCATCATCGGACCGAAGGCCGAGCTGGTTGCTGCCGCCATGCGCAAGCTGGTGGAGGGCGCCGCAAAAAAGTAAGTGAGGCCGCGTCGTCGGCGCCGGTGCAGGCTATCGCACCGGCTGTCGAGGGCAAGGCCACCAAGGTCGACGGCATCGTGCTGCTGGCCCCGGTCACTGGTGAAGTCGTGGCGCTGGAAGACGTGCCCGATGCCGCCTTTGCCAGCAAGGCGGTGGGTGACGGTGTTGCCATCCGCCCGACCGGCAAGATCGTGGTGGCGCCCGCCGATGGCGTTCTGGCCAAAATCTTCAATACCAACCATGCGTTCGCGCTGGTTGCCGATAGCGGTGCGGAGCTGATTGTCCACATCGGTATCGAAACGGTGAAACTGGGTGGTCAGGGCTTTACCCGCCTGGCCGAGCAGGGCAGCCGCGTCAAGGCGGGTGATCCGGTGCTGGAACTGGATCTGGATTACCTGGCGGCGCATGCGGCTTCTGTCATCAGCCCGATCGTGCTGAGCAACACCGACGATTTCGCCGGAGTTGCCAATATGGCGAGTGGCATGGTGGAGGCCGGCAAGACCGTGCTCTATACCGTAAAACCGAAGTAAAGTCCGGCTGACTCAAACTGCCGATTGCAGGGCAAGGGCGAACCTCGGTTCGCCCTTGTTCTTTTCGGGTCAGCCACAACGCCTCCGGCCCTGGCACCAGCCGTCAGACGGGCAGCCTGCCGCCTTTTTCGCTACAATCTCGCCTTTGTTTTCCACGAATCTTCGCGATCATGAGCACAGAGGCGTCCACCGCAAGCCCGGCAGCCACGCCGGCCGTCAACCACTTCATCCGCACGATCATCGACAACGATCTGGCCAGTGGCAAGCACGCCGCCATCCAGACCCGTTTTCCGCCCGAGCCCAATGGTTATCTCCACGTTGGCCACGCCAAAGCCATCTGCCTGAATTTCGGCCTCGCCCAGGATTATCAGGGCCAGTGCAATCTGCGCATGGACGACACCAATCCGGAGAAGGAAGAAGACGAATACGTCAAGGCCATCCAGGATGATGTGAGCTGGCTGGGCTTCAACTGGGCCGGCGAGGTGCGCTATGCCTCGGATTATTTCCAGCAGCTCTACGACTACGCCGAAGAGCTGATCAAGGCCGGCAAGGCGTTTGTGTGCGAACTCAATGCCGAAGAAATGCGCGTGCACCGCGGTGATTTCACCACGCCGGGCAAGAACAGCCCCTACCGCGAGCGCGGCATCGAGGAAAACCTCGACCTGTTCCGCCGCATGAAGGCCGGCGAATTCCCGGATGGCAGCAAGACGCTGCGTCTGAAGATCGACATGGCCTCGCCGAACCTGAACTTGCGTGATCCGGTGATCTACCGCATCCGCCGCGCGCATCACCACCGCACCGGTGACGCGTGGTGCATCTACCCGATGTACGACTACACGCATTGCATTTCGGATGCCATCGAAGGCATCACGCACAGCCTGTGCACGCTGGAATTCGAAGCGCACCGCCCGCTGTATGACTGGGTACTCGACAATATCTCCATCGGCTGCCACCCGCAGCAGATCGAGTTTTCGCGCCTTGAGCTGCTCTCGTCCATCACCTCGAAGCGCAAGCTCAACCAGCTGGTGACCGAAGGCCTGGTCAGTGGCTGGGACGATCCGCGCATGCCGACCATTTCGGGCATGCGCCGCCGTGGTTATTCGCCGGAAGGCATTCGCCTGTTTGCGCAGCGTTGCGGCATTTCCAAGTCGGAGAACATCATCGAGTTTTCCGTGCTCGAAGGCGCGGTGCGCGAAGAGCTGGAAGCCAGCAGCCCGCGCGTGATGGCGGTGCTGAACCCGATCAAGGTGACGCTGACCAACTTCGAGCCGGGCGTGACCGGCTCGCGCAGTGCGCCATTCCACCCGCACCATCCGGAATTCGGCGAGCGCGAGGTGCCGCTGGCGCGCGAAATCTGGATCGAGCGCGATGACTTTGCCGAGGCCCCCCCCAAGGGCTGGCAGCGTCTGTTCCCCGGCGGTGAAGTGCGCCTGCGCTACTCCTACGTCATCAGGTGCGACGAAGTGATCAAGGATGCAGCCGGCAACGTCGTCGAGCTGAAGTGCTCGCTCGACCCGGACACGCTGGGGCAGAACCCGGTCGGCCGCAAGGTCAAGGGCGTGATTCACTGGGTATCCGCCGAGCATGCGGTCGAAGCCGAAGTGCGCCTCTATGACCGCCTGTTTACCGAGGATCGCCCGGACGCCATCCGTGGCGAAGATGGCCAGTATCTGGATTTCAAGCAGTTCATCAACCCGGCCTCGCTGACCGTCGTGACCGGTTACATCGAGCCGGCGGTGAAATCGCTGGCGCCGGAGTCGCGCTGTCAGTTCGAGCGTCTTGGCTATTTCGTGACCGACCGTCATGACCATGTCGCCGGCGGGAAAATCGTCTTCAACCGTACCGTGACGCTCAAGGATTCCTGGGCGAAGGAGAGCAAATGAAGCATGCCGCATCCCTGATGGCCCTGTTGCTGGGCCTGCTGGCGCCCGCCTGGGCGGCTGACGAGGTGGCCTCGGCGCCGGCTGCCGCTGCGCCCGCCCGGCCGATTTTCATCGGCCAGCCCGGTGATGCGCCGGTGCAGGTGGCCTTCGCCTGGCTGGCCGACCGCGTGGCCGACGAGCATGGCCTGTTCGAGTACCAGAAGCTCGACATTCGCCAGGGCGGCAAGGGCGAAGTGGTCAGCAGCGTTGATCTGGCGCTGGTGATGGACGGGCTGCTCGATGACGCGGTGAAAAGCCAGCGCTACCAGCTGAAGCTCAGTTTTGTCGACAACCGCTGGCAGATCGACGCCGCCCGCCAGGACTGGACCTGCCGCCGTGGCGGCAAAGCGTGGACGCAGCGCCCGTGCAAATAGGGGTATTGCTCTGTAGCCTAATTTGAATAAGGGCTGCAGCGATATACCTTGTTTATTGGCGGCTGGTGCCTATTTGGTGGCGCAGGGGAGCGGTTGGTTCTTTCTGACGTCGCCGGCCTTGCGCCAGGCTGCCTGTCCGATGACCGGATTGCTGCGCTGCCGCTGCTGTTCCAGCCTGGCGAGGCGTGGCATTCATGTCGACGCCTGCCCGCCAGCGCGTCTGCCGAGCCGCCTGTTCATCTCGTACCGGAGTTGTCATGAGCACTGATGATCGACTTGCCCAGACCACGCCATTGCGCGAGCTGCTGCCGCATTTTTGGCAGCTGGCGCGGCCTTTCTGGCAATCGCAGGAAAAACTCAAGGCCTGGGGGCTGCTTGTGCTGGTGATCGGGCTGTCCTTGCTGATGGTCTATCTCAGCGTGCAGATCAACGCCGTCTACCAGACCCTCTACGATGCCATCCAGCAGTACGACAGCAAGGCCTTCTGGCAGTCGATCTTCAAGTTTTCCTGGATCGCCATGCTGCACATCGCGGTGGCGGTGTATGCGATCTATTTCCAGCAGATGCTGGAAATCAAGTGGCGGCGCTGGCTGACGGGCGAGCTGACAGCCCGCTGGCTGCAGAACCAGCATTTCTACCGCATCCAGCTCACCGACCCGAGCACCGATAACCCCGACCAGCGGATTGCCGAAGACTGCGGGCAGTTTGTCAATCTGACACTCGGCCTGACACTCGGTCTGCTGCGTGCCACGGTGACCTTTGTGTCCTTCGTGACCATCCTGTGGGGGCTGTCTGGTCCGCTGGTATTCGACTGGCTGGGCGAGAGCTGGCGCATCCCCGGTTACATGGTCTGGGCGGCAATTCTCTATGCGCTGCTCGGTTCGGCGCTGACGGTGCTCATCGGCCGGCGCCTGGTACGCCTCAACTTCATCCAGCAGCGCCGCGAGGCGGATTTCCGTTTTGCGCTGGTGCGCATCCGCGAGAATGCCGAATCGATTGCGCTGTATCGCGGTGGCGAACAGGAAGACTTGCGCCTTGGGCAATTGTTCGGGCTGGTGGTCGGCAATTACTGGAACATCATGCGCTATGAAAAGCGCGTGAATGCCTTTACCAATTTCTGGGGGCAGCTGGCGATCATCTTCCCGCTGGTGGTGGCTGCGCCTCGCTACTTTGCCAAGGCGATCACGCTGGGCAATCTGATGCAGATTCTCTCGGCGTTCGGCAAGGTTTACGATTCGCTGGAGTTTTTCATCAACAGCTTCAAGACGCTGGCCACCTGGAAGGCAGTAATCGATCGTCTGGCCACCTTCAATCGCAGTCTGATCGCGGCAGAGCGTTTGCAGGTGCCCCAGCCCCAGGCTTCTGCCAGTGGCGTTGATCTGGCGGCAGTGGCGGTCAGCAGGCCTGACGGCCAGCTTCTGCAGCGTGATCTAGGCCTGCAGCTGGCCCCGGGCGAGCGCCTGCTGGTGCAGGGGCCATCGGGCAGCGGCAAGAGCACCCTGTTGCGCGCGCTGGCTGGCATCTGGCCCTATGTGACTGGCCGCATTGCCTACCGGCAGGATGGCGGCGTACTTTTCCTGTCGCAAAAACCCTATCTGCCGCTGGGCACGCTGCGCAGCGTGCTCTGTTATCCGCGGCAAGCCAGCGCGAGCAACGAAGACTTGCAGGATTTGCTCGCCGCAGTGGGCCTGGAGCATCTGCGTGGCCGGCTTGACGACGAGGACAACTGGTCACACATCCTCAGCGGCGGTGAACAGCAGCGCATCGCGATCATTCGTGCGCTCTTGCACAAGCCGGCTCTGCTGGTGCTGGACGAAGCCACCAGCGCCATTGACGAAGCCGCCGAGCGCCGCCTGTATGCCCTGCTGATCGAGCGCCTGCCCGACAGCATCCTGATCAGCGTTGGTCACCGCAGCACGCTGAAAGAGCACCACACCCGCTTTCTGGACCTGCAGCCAGCCTGATGCGCCGGTTTTAGACTGAAGACTCATTCCGCCCGGGCCCGTGCCCGGGTTTTTTCCCGACAAGAAGATTGCCATGCTGAAAAACGATACCTTCCTGCGCGCACTGCTGCGCCAGCCCGTTGACTACACCCCGATCTGGCTGATGCGCCAGGCCGGCCGCTATCTGCCGGAATACTGCGCGACGCGCAAGGTGGCCGGCTCCTTCCTGCAGCTGTGCAAGTCGAAGGAGCTGGCAACGGAAGTCACGCTGCAGCCGCTGGAGCGCTTCCCGCTGGATGCCGCCATCCTGTTTTCCGACATTCTCACCGTGCCGGATGCCATGGGGCTGGGCCTGTATTTTGCCGAGGGCGAGGGCCCGAAATTCGAGCGTCCGCTGCGTGACGAAGCCGCCATCAAGGCGCTGGCCGTGCCGGACATGCGCGAGCTGCAGTATGTGTTTGACGCCGTTTCCAGCATCCGCCGCGCGCTCGATAATCGCGTCCCGCTGATCGGTTTTTCTGGCAGCCCGTTTACGCTGGCCTGTTACATGATCGAAGGCGGTGGCTCGGATGACTTCCGCCGCGTCAAGACCATGATGTATGACCGCCCGGAGCTGCTACACCATATTCTGGAAATCAACGCGCTGACCGTCATCGACTACCTCAATGCGCAGATCGACGCCGGTGCGCAGGCCGTGCAGATTTTCGATACCTGGGGCGGGGCGCTGGCCTATGGCAAGTACCAGGAATTCTCGCTGGCCTACATGGCGAAAATCGTGGCCGGGCTCAAACGCGAGAAGGATGGCCAGCGTATCCCCGTGATTCTGTTTACGAAAGGCGGCGGCCAGTGGCTGGAAGAACTGGCCGCGACCGGCTGCGATGCACTGGGGCTGGACTGGACGGTGAACCTCGCTGAAGCGCGCCGTCGCGTCGGCGACAAGGTCGCGCTGCAGGGCAATTTCGACCCCAATGCGCTGTTCGCCCAGCCGGCGGCCATCGAGCAGGAGGTGAAACGCCTGCTGGCCGACTACGGAAACGGCAGCGGTCATGTGTTCAATCTCGGGCATGGCATTTCGCAGTTCACCAACCCGGAACATGTCGCCGCGCTGGTGCAGGCCGTACACAGCCACTCCAGAGCTTACAAATAATGCATTTTTGCGTAATGCCACGAATTTTCAATAGCTTGCCACCGGAATATGAAGTAGCACGGCAGTAACCCGCAGCAAGTTATGCACAAAGGCAGTGCGTCAGGAAAATGCTTGTCAAGAGGGTGTGGCGATTTTTTTCAAAGACGTTGCAAATTTGCAAGTTGTTGATTTTCAATGGTTTTATTTTTGGTTCATTTTTTGGGCAATCTAGCCCGGAGCTTGATCCTGCTGGCTTTGGGGCGGTTTTGCGCAGTTTGTTCACAAAGTTATCCACAGAAACTGTGAATAAGCCCGGCAGCAGGCGTGGCCTGGGGTGAAGTGAAAGAAACATGACAGATAGCTTCGTCCAGGTCGCGCTGGATGTGCCCTTGCACCGCGAATTTGCCTACCGGCTGAGCACCGGGAGCGTGCGCCCCGGCGAGCGCGTACTGGTGCCGTTCGGTCCGCGCCGGCTGTCGGGCATCGTGCTGGCGGTGACGGCCGATGCCGGCGATTTTGCCGGCAAGGTGCGCGACGTGCTTGCGGTGCCCGGCGACATGCCGGCGCTGCCGGCGGAAGTGCTGGCACTGTGCCGTTTTGTTGCCGACTACTACCATCATCCGCTGGGCGAGGTGCTGGCGGCGGCCATTCCGGTGGTGTTTCGCGGAACGGCGGCCTTTGTGGCGCCCGAACCGGATTGCCATTTCAGTGCGCCCGATTTGCCGGCCCTGCTCGCCAGCCTCTCGCCACGGGCGCATGCCCAACGTGCGGTGGCCGAGCTGCTGGCAGGCTCGCCCGGCCAGGCCGAGCTGCGCGCGCGGCATCCGCAGGCGCTGCGCTGGGTGCGGACCTGGCAGGCGGCCGGGCTGGTCACGGCGAGCCTGACGCCGGTGCCGGCTGCGTCCTTGCTGGTCGGCGCGCAGCCGGAGCTGAACGACGAGCAGCAGCAGGCGGTCACGGCGCTGTGCGACGCCCGCGGCTTTGCCGCCTTTCTGCTGTTCGGCATTACTGGCAGCGGCAAGACGGAAGTCTATCTGCGCGCCATTGCCGCCCAGCTTGCCGCCGGCCGGCAGGTGCTGGTGCTGGTGCCGGAAATCAACCTGACCCCGCAGCTGGAAGGGCGTTTTCGCGCGCGTTTCCCGGCCACCACGATTGCCAGCCTGCACAGCGGGCTCAGTGACCGCCAGCGCGCGCTCAACTGGCTGGCTGCCGCCAACGGCGAGGCGGGCATCGTGCTCGGCACACGCCTGTCGGTGTTCACCCCCGTGCCGCAACTCGGGCTGATCATCATCGACGAAGAGCATGATCCGAGTTACAAGCAGCAGGAAGGCGTGCGTTATTCGGCGCGCGATGTGGCCGTCTACCGGGCGCGCAAGGCGGGGGTGCCCGTGGTGCTCGGCTCTGCGACGCCGAGCCTGGAAACCTGGCAAAACGCCGTGACTCGGCGATATACCCTGCTGACCCTGCGTCGCCGCGCCATTGCCGGAGCGGGGTTGCCGTCCATACGTCTGCTGCCGGTCAAGAAAATCCGCTCGGCTGACGGCCTGCATCCGCTGGCGCAGGAGGCCATCCAGCGCGCGCTGTCCGCCGGGCAGCAGGCGCTGATCTTCATCAACCGCCGCGGTTATGCGCCGGTGCTGGCCTGCACCGAGTGCGGCTGGATGGCCAGCTGCCGGCATTGCGCGGCCCGGCTGGTGCTGCATCTGAATGAAAGGCGCCTGCGCTGCCATCACTGCGGCTATGAAGAAGCCATCACGCCGGTCTGCCCGGATTGCGGCAATCATGACCTGCAGGCCGTGGGTCATGGCACCCAGCGCCTGGAAGACATTGTCGCCAGCCAGTTTCCACAGGCGCGCGTGCTGCGCATCGACCGTGACAGCACGCGGCGCAAGGGCGAGCTGGATGCCGCCCTGCAACAGGTGCACGAAGGCGAGGCGGACATTCTGGTCGGCACGCAGATGCTGGCCAAGGGGCATGATTTCGCCCGCCTGTCCTGCGTGGTCGTGCTCAATGCCGATACCAGCCTCTACAGCATGGATTTTCGTGCCGAGGAACGGCTCTTCGCACTGCTCACGCAAGTGGCGGGCCGCGCCGGGCGGCACGGGCAGGGGGGCGAGGTGCTGATCCAGACGCTGTTCGAGGATCACCCTTTCTATGCCCAGCTGCTCGATGGCGACTATGCCCGGCTGGCGCAGCGCCTTCTGGCCGAGCGCCAGCAGTTGCGTCTGCCGCCAGCGGTGGCCTGGGCGATGCTGCGCGCCGAAGCGCCGCAGGCCGAGCGGGTGGCGGCCTTTCTGGCCGCCGCGCGCGCCTGTTTTCCGCTGCTGCGTGGCCTGACCGTGCACGAGCCGGTGGCGGCCAGCATGACCCGCCGGGCCGGGCAGGAGCGCATGCAGGTGCTGATCGCGGCCGACACGCGTGCGGTGCTGCATGCTGCGCTGCACGCCGCCATGCCGCAGATCGACGCGCTGCCCGCCAGCCAGATCCGCTGGATTCTCGACGTGGACCCGCTGGAAGTGTGACCGCTGCGCGCCAGCCGCCGCGATCCGGCTTGGGCTGCGTGCGGCAAATGCACTATGCTGGCCCTCATCCGCAACCGTGACCGGAGCAGCCTCATGCCGCAATTCCTGACCCCGTTTGGCCCCATCGACGTCGACCCCGACACCATCATCGAATTTCCGCTGGGCCTGCCCGGTTTTGAAGACAGCAAGCGTTTCAAGCTGCTGCACGAAGACAAGGCCGACCCGACCGTGCTGTGGCTGCAGTCGCTCGATCAGCCGGAAGTCACCTTCAGCGTGGTCGAAGCCAACCGGCTGGGCCTGGGCTATCAGATCGTGCTCAATGACGACGAATGCGAGCTGCTGCAGCTGTGTGACGACGACGAAGCCTTGCTGTTGCTGATCCTGGCGCGGGATGAGGCATCGGATTCCGTCAAGGCGCTGATGCAGACCCCGCTGGTGCTCAACCCGCGCGCGCGCCGCGCCATGCAGAAGGCGCGGCTGAAGGCCAACATCGTGTTCAGCAACGACTGAATGCCGCGTGCATCTTGCCGGCAGGCGGCAAGAGTACAGGGCCGGCCCAGCCGGCCTTTTGTCTTTCCGGGGCCGGGAAAGCGTGGTGTGGCCGGCTGCCTTACGGTATTATTGCCGGATTTTGCGCCTCGCCCGTCGGGCGGGCGGGACATGTGCCGTGGAGATGAGCCAGCCATGAAAACCACTTTTCTCGACTTCGAGCAGCCGATTGCCGAGCTGGAAAACAAGATCGAGGAACTGCGCTTTGTGCAGGACGATTCCGCTGTCGATATTTCGGTGGAAATCTCGCACCTGGAAAAGAAAAGCCAGGAACTGACCAAGACCATCTACGGCAAGCTGACGCCGTGGCAGATTTCGCAGGTCGCTCGCCATCCGCAGCGCCCCTATACGCTGGATTACATCGCCGGCATCTTTACCGATTTCGAGGAACTGCACGGCGACCGTGCCTTTGCCGACGATCCGGCCATCGTGGGCGGGCTGGCGCGCTTCAATGGCCAGTCGGTCATGGTCATCGGCCACCAGAAGGGCCGCGACACCAAGGAGCGCCAGTACCGCAACTTCGGCATGCCGCGTCCCGAGGGGTACCGCAAGGCGCTGCGCCTGATGAAGCTGGCCGAGAAATTCAACCTGCCCATCATCACCTTCATCGACACGCCGGGCGCCTATCCCGGCATCGGCGCCGAAGAGCGCGGGCAATCCGAAGCCATTGGCCGCAATCTCTTCGAGATGACCAAGCTGCGCGTGCCGGTGATCTGCACGGTGATCGGCGAGGGCGGCTCGGGTGGCGCGCTGGCCATTGCCGTGGGCGACGTCGTGCAGATGCTGCAATACTCGACCTACTCGGTGATTTCGCCGGAAGGCTGCGCCTCCATCCTCTTCAAGACCGCCGAGCGCGCCCCGGAAGCGGCCGAAATGCTCGGCATCACCGCCAACCGTCTCAAGGCGCTGAATCTGGTCGACAAGGTGATCAACGAGCCGGTCGGCGGCGCGCACCGCAACCCCGCGCAAATGATGGCCTCGATGAAAAAATCGATTGCCGACGCCCTGCGCGCCCTGCAGGAAAAGCCGGTCGACGAATTGCTGGCAACCCGCTTTGACCGGCTGATGGAGTATGGCAAGTACAAGGAAGAAGCCATCGCCTGAGGCGCTGGCCGGGCGCGTCGCCGCCTGGCTGCAACACAGGCTGCCTGAACTGCCCCAGGGCCACCCGATCCAGCTTTGTCTGGGCCTCTCGGGTGGCCTTGATTCCATGGTGCTGCTCGATGTACTGGCGGGCTTGCGCGAACCGCTGGGCTTTTCCCTCAGTGCACTGCATGTGCACCATGGCCTGCAGGCCGCTGCCGACGACTGGGCGGCCTTTGTCGAGCGCGAATGCGCGGCACGCGCCGTGCCCTGCACCGTGCAGCGCGTGCAGGTCGCCGCCGCTGGCAACGGCATCGAGGCCGCCGCCCGTACGGCGCGCCATGCCGCCTTTGCCGGCCATCTGGCCAGCCTGGACAGCCCGGCGCGCGCCATGCTCGTCGCGCACCATCGTGGCGATCAGGCCGAAACGGTGCTGCACCATCTGCTGCGCGGCAACGGTCTGGCCGGTCTCGCCGGCATGCCGCCAGCCCGCCAGTTTGCCGGTGGCGCGCGCCTGTGGCGACCGCTGCTGGACGAAACGCGCGACACCTTGCAGGCCTGGGCCGCCAGCCGGGGGCTGGCCTGGGTGGACGACCCCAGCAATGCCGAACTGCAGTACACGCGCAACCGGCTGCGCCACGCAGTCCTGCCGCCGCTGGTGACCCATTTTCCGCACACAGAGGCCGCACTGGCGCGCGTCGCCCGCCATGCTGCCGAAGCATCCGAGCTGCTGGCCGACCTGGCTGCGCTGGACCTGCATCGTGCCGTCAGCGGCGACGGCTATGCCCCCGCCACACTGCGCTTTCTGCCCGAGCGTCGCCAGCGCAACGCCCTGCGGCACTGGCTGGGGCAGCACGGCGTGCAGCCGGATGCTGCCGTTTTCGATAACCTCTGGGTATCGCTTGCCAGCCTAAACGAGGAAAGCGCTCTGACTATAAAGGTGGGGGAGTATTGCGTGCGCGCCTATCGCCAGCGCCTGTTTGTCACGCCCGCCCATCTGCACAGCGGCAAACCTTACCCGCTGCACGGCGACCAGCCTGCCGACGCTCTGGCACGGGCCGCCGGCTGGTCGCTGGCGCCCTGCTGGCGGCAGCAGGAGCGTGGCCTTGCACTGCGGCATCTGCAGCAGGGGCTGACGGTGCGCGCGCGGCGGGACGACGATGTGCTGCTGGTGCGCGGCCTGCACCGCCAGTTCAAGAAACTCTGCCAGGAAGCCGGCATCCCGCCCTGGTTGCGCGCGGTGCTGCCGGTGCTGGAGATCGGTGGCGAGCTGGCCGCGATAGCCGGCGTGGCCGTGGATGACCGCTTTGCCGCCGCTGCCGGCGAGGAGGGCTGGTGGCCCGGCATTTGCGGGGCGGTGGATGGCGATCAATTCAGCCCTCGGAATATTGAATTCCCGTAGGAGCGAGCTTGCTCGCGATCAGCCACACCTCGCGAGCAAGCTCGCTCCTAACAGGCTGTTGAAAAAGTCGGTTTTTCCGGCAGCATCAAGCACCGGGCAAAGCCCGGTGCAAGCGACCTCTTGAAAAATCAATGCTTTACAATTTTTCTTTTCATACATTTTTCCCGGCTTTGCCGGAAAAAACGAGACGCGGGGTGTTTTTCAACACCCTGCTAAGGGTGGCGCCTCACACCCGCAGTGTCAGCCCGTCGGCCAGTGCGCTGCGATAGGCGCGCCAGGCGGGGATCAGGCCGCTTAGCGCCCCTGCGGCCAGTACCAGCGCCAGCAGCAGCCACTCGGTGGCGCTGGGCGCGGCAATGCCGATGTGCAGGCCATATACGGTGCGAAGTACCGGCCTGCAGGCAAACAGCAGCAAATACAGCAGGCCCATACCCAGCAGAATGCCAGCGCTGACCAGCGCCACGGTTTCGCCCATCAGCAGGGTGAAAATGTGCCGCGGGCGGGCGCCGGTGGCGCGCAGGATGGCCATCTCGCGGCGACGTTCGTTCAGGCCGGTCAGCAGCGCTGCGAGCATGCCAAACAGGCCGACCACGACGACCAGGCCGCCTACCACCAGCAGCGCCTGCTCGGCCACCCGCAGCAGCGCCCACAATTCGCTGAGCGCCACGCCCGGCAGGATGGCCAGCAGCGGCTCATCGGCGTAATCGCTGATCGTGCGCTGCACGGCAAACAGCTGGCTGCGGCTTTTCAGGCCGACATAGAAGGCGGTGATGCTTTCCGGCTGGGCATCGGCGCTCACGCCTTCGGCGAGCAGGCCGCTTTGCGCCAGCAGCGAGGCGCTGCCGGATTCCCAGCCGGCATGGATGGCTTCCAGTCCGGCGAGGCTGACATGCACGGTATCGTCCACCGGCGTGCCGGTGGACGCGAGGATGCCGCTGACCGTGAACGGCTGGTCCTCGTGCTCGCTGAGCGCGCCTTCGCCGCTGCCGTGGGTGAGCACCAGCCGGTCGCCGGGCTGGTAGCCGAGCCGGCGGGCGACTTCGGCGCCGAGCACCGCGTCGTGCACGCCGGAGAACGGTTTTCCAGCGGCGAAGGTCAGCGGCTGCGCGTCGCCATAGCGCAGATGGCGGAAGTAATCACCGGTGGTGCCCAGCACGGCAAAGCCGCGATGGCTGTCGCCCAGCGACACCGGAATCGTCCAGGCGATGCGCGGGTCCTGGCGCAGGGCCTGATAGCTGTCCCAGCCGATATTGTTGCTGGCGTTGCCGACGCGAAACACGCTGTAGAGCAGCAGCTGCACCGAGCCGGTGCGCGCGCCGACGATCAGGTCGGTGCCCGCGACGGTATTGGCAAAACTGGCGCGCGCTTCGCTGCGCAGGCGCTCGACGCCGATCAGCAGCAGCACCGACAGCGCCACGGTAAGGATGGCCAGCGCCGCGGTCAGCTTGCGGTTGGCCAGGCTTTTCAGCGCCAGTTCAAGCATGGTCGGCCTCCGGGCGGGCGGCGTTGAGGTCGGCGAGCGCGACCGTGCGGTCGAAATGCGCGGCCAGCGTGGCATCGTGGCTGACGAAGACCACGCTGCTGCCGTGCCGGGCGGCCAGGCGCAGCAGCAGGTCGATAAAGGCCTGGCGGCGTTCGCCATCCAGCGCCGAGGTCGGCTCGTCGGCGATCAGCAGTTCTGGCGCGCCGATCAGCGCGCGCGCCAGCGCCACGCGCTGCTGCTGGCCGACCGACAGCGTGTTCACCGGGCGCCGGTGCAGCGCCGGGTCGGCCAGATCCAGTTCGGCCAGCAGCGCTTGCGCCGTGCGGCGCACATCGCCGGCCTGCTGGCGGCGACGCGCGGAAAAGCGGCAGGGCAGCAGCACATTGTCGAGCAGGTCCAGATAGGGCAGCAGATTGAACTGCTGGAACACATAGCCGATGTGATCGGCGCGAAACTGGTCGCGCGCGCTGGCCGCCAGCGTGGAAAAGGGCCGCTCCAGCAGGCGGATGCTGCCGGCCTGCGGGCTGGCGATGCCGGTCAGCAGGGCCAGCAGCGTGCTCTTGCCGCTGCCGCTGGCGCCGTGCAGAAAGACGCGCTCGCCGGCTTCCAGCCGGAAGCGGGCGATGTCGAGCACCGGGGCATGGCCCGGCCAGGCGAACACCAGCTCTTCCAGCTCCAGCGCCGCGCTCATGGCTATTTGCCCTTGAGCGCAAGCGCCTCGCCACGGCGCAGCGTCTGCCGGCTCTGGCCGGATGCCAGCGCCAGGTTGACGGTGAGCTTGTTCAGGCGCGGGTAGTGCTGCCACAGCTGCAGCGTCAGCCGCTCGGGCAGCGCCTGGCAGCTCAGGGTGTAGCTGGCGCTGACATCGCTGTGTTCGCCCTTGCCAAAGGCCGGCAGTGCGACCTGCCCGGCGCTGGCCGTGCAGCCCGCCGGAATGTCCAGCAGCGTCGTCGCCCGGGCAAGCTGCTTGCCGAGTTGCTCAAGCTCCGCTTTTTGCGCCGGGGTTTTCGGGGCGTGCTCGAAGCCCAGCAGATTGTCGGCCGGACTATCGAGCGCGATATGCAGCGTTGTGCCGTCACTGGCGACATCCAGCGTCGCCACACCGTGCTGGTGCGCGGCGTGCTGATGCGGCTTGCCAGCATATACCTGGCTGGATATGGCGATACAGGCAATCAGGATGAATGGCTTCAAGGCAATACCCCGTTGTTGATTGACTAGACTTTCAGTGAAACCCGAATTGACCACAGAGGCACAGAAAACACAGAGAAAAGCGGGAGTACGTCATAGGTTTTCCCGATGAGCAAGAAGGCTCAGCAAACGGTAAACATCGTCGTTCCCGCGTCCCACGGGGATTCCCTTCGGTCAAGGCGGGAACCCAGCAATGCCGCGTGGATACTGGATGCCCGCCTTGACCGAGGGGAATTCCCGTGGGACGCGGGCATGCTGTGCTGATAAGTCTTGCTGAATCAGGTAGACATTTCTCAGGGTTTTGCTTCCTCCGTGCCCTCGGTGTCTCTGTGGTTCAAGCGGTTGTTGCGCTTTGCCGAGAAGGATTTCCACGCAGGAGCAAGCTTGCTAATTGGGCTTGCGCTTGTACTCGGTGACGCCGTCGGCCTGCATCTGGTAGCCGACATCGACCTCGGCGCTGCCGTCGGCCAGCGCCAGATTGCTGCGGCTCTTGCGCACGCTGAGCTTGCCGGTGACGGTGATCGGCGCGAACAGCCGCTCGCTGGCATAGCCGGCCGGGTAACGCACCACCACCAGCTGGTTGGGCGGCGGCGGCGGCACATGGATGCAGGCGCCGATCACCGGCACCAGCAGAAACTCCGTGACCTTGCCGTCCTTTTCCTGCAGCGGCAGCAGATAGCCGGACAGCCGCACCGGCTGCTGATCCAGCTCGCCGACCAGCTCGCTGACGCGCCTGGCCTCGTATCTGGCGATCTGCTCGACCAGCGCCTGCACGTCGGCGAATTTCTCGGCCAGCAGGGCCTTGTCGTTCTCCACCAGATGCTCGGGCTTGATCTGGCCCTTTTTCAGCGCATCCTGCAGCTCGCGCTGGTTCACCGCGCGCAGCAGCCGGTCTTTCTTTTCCTGCGGCAAGTCATTGACCTGCTTGCGCAGCGCCGGTGCATCGGGCTGCAGGTCTTTCCACTGGATGTCGCGCCAGGCTGTCGCCGCCAGCAGCGGCATGGCAATCAGGGCCAGGAGACCCAGCGTGACCAAGCGGGAGAAAAGGGCGGGGATGCGCATGGCGGAACAACCGTAAATGTAACTGTGTTGCATTATGCCGCGTTACCGGCAAATGGGCATCTGCCGGCGACGGCGGTGTTGCGCGGGATGGGGGCTGGAACACATTCACGCGCTGGAGGGGCGGCAGCATGTGAGCTTTCGCCTTCGCGTAGCGGTGGAAGACGGAGTTTAGGCCTCATCAAGCCGAGCGAACGATAATGACGTGGTCAAGCCCGACACAAACTGACTGAAGCTCGAGGCAAGAATAATCACCTCCGGCTGTTCGCCATAGACGTCGACCCAAGCCACTTGCGGCTCGCCAGAGGGGCCGCATTTGCTGTAGTCAAACATGACAACAGTGTGTCCAGCTGCCGGTGTCTCCGCAAAAACAAAGCCAAGGGTCGGGTAGCCCCAGTCAGAATTGATCTTTAACTCTGATGTAGCGTCGATTCCGTATTTCCCGCCTATGCCGCGAATCCCAGTTATTGAGATGTGGTCTCGTGCCCAGGAAGTCGGGCGGTCAACAGCGAAACAGTCATACCTGGTGCTGCCGCCATTCTTGATGTAGAGGAGCTCCAGATACGCGGCTGGAAACTTGAGGCCAAGTTCCATTTCCGCAGCCTTGACCGCATTGCGCGACAGCGTCGGACCTGTGAACCAATCCGAATCATCGAACGGGGTATCGGCGAGAGGTACTTGCGGCCGGGACAGGATTTCGATGGCATCCTCAACGTCGCCTTTCGCTGCATCAAGTGCCAAGCGACACTCCGCTACACGCTTCCCGGAGGCGAGCTGTACCTTCTTCAAATCGAGCAGGCTTGTGTTCATGGCGTCCAAGCTGTAGTTGATTGAGCGAAAACGCGCTGGCGCAATGAAATATCCAGCATATTTGGAGTCTAGTGGCGTGCAGGGTTAGGCCGCCGCTTTGGGGGAGGGCTTGAACAACTGCTTATTGATCCGGCCCTCTGATGTTTTTACTCGTAGGAGCGAGCTTGCTCGCGATCAGCAAGGCTTCGCGAGCAAGCTCGCTCCTACGGAAATTCAAACTTCCGAGGGCCGGATCAATAGGTTGAATACGCATATCCACCCAGGCGGGAGACCAGGAATGCAACCGGCTCTCCAATGAGATTGGGATCACTTGAGCTGATTACCCCCTCGGCCTTGAAGAGGCCGCAATCTACAACCACGGGGTTAACGCTAACCACCCTGCCGAAGGCGCGATAACGCCAGCCTTGAATTTGCTCTAACCCCATGTAGCCTTCGGGATTGCCAGAGAAGATGGCTTCCCATTCTTCGCTTTCATCGAGGAAGGGGCTGAACTCAAATTCGAATTCTTCACCGAGCTTTGGGGATGAGGCAGCGCTGACACTGAATTCATCCATGACACAAAGACGTTGGCCTTGAACCTCAATGATCGCTTCAAGGTAAGGACCAGCTGTGGAAATCAATTTTGCACGGACCATATACAGCCTAATGGAGGTAACTGCTAGCTGGAGCTGTGTAGCAGCGGAGTGCACTCACGGAGCCACCGAAAAAACCGCAGCCGCTCAGCCTTCATGCCGGGGGTGGGCTGTTCATCGCCGGCCTTGTTTTTCCTCTGTGGTGACGGTTTTCCGCATCGCCCGGGAAGCATGCTTGACCGGTAGCGGTCCCGTAGCGGCCGTCACTCCGTTCCCAGTCGGGCAAAGCGCGGCACGTCCACGCCATTGATCTGCACCGTTTCGATGAACATTGCATACGGGCGCACCCACAGCGCGCCTTCGCCGTAGAGCGGGCGGTAGACGACCAGCCATTCCAGCGTTTCGCTGTGGCGCGCCAGGTCGATCACCTCGTACTCCTTGCCCTTGTAGTGACGGTAGCGGCCCGGCGCCAGTTGCGGGCGGGCGGGGAGTTGCTCGTAGGGTATCTGCATGTGGCCTTTTCCCAGAAATGGTTACGGGGTGATGGGGTGGTGAGTATGAAAAAGGCCTCCTTGCGGAGGCATTGCACTGCCCTGGGCAAACCGCAAAAACCATCCTGATTAGCAAGACTCTTCAGCTTTCTTGCCGTCATTCCGGCGAAGGCCGGAATCCAGAAAGTTCAACGAAACGTTTGCAGTCTGGATGCCGGCCTTCGCCGGCATGACGGGCTGTTAGTGAATGCTTGCTGAGGCAGCTTTCTAATCAGGAAAACCATTCTTACCACAGCGGCACAGCGTGCACAGAGGGGGCAAGCCCTTGAGAAATGCAGGGTGTACTCCCGTTTTTCTCTGTGCTCTCTGTGCCGCTGTGGTTGAATCGGTTTTTTTTGCTGAATGAAGAGCTTGTTCAGGTTTCCGGTCTTGCCCCGGCCTCCCTCACGCGCCCAGCTTGCCTTCCAGCCAGGCGGCGGCGGCTTGCAGTGCTTCGGGGATCTTGCCGGTTTCGGTGCCGCCGGCCTGCGCCATGTCCGGACGACCGCCGCCCTTGCCGCCGACGATCTGCGCGGCGACGTTGACCAGTTCGCCGGCCTTCACCTTGCCCGTCAGATCCTTCGACACGCGGGCGATCAGGCTCACCTTGCCGTCGCTGGCGGAGGCGAGCAGCGCCACGCCGCTTTCCAGCCTGTCCATCAACTTGTCACTCATTTCGCGCAGCGTGCCGGCGTCGACGCCCTCGACATTGCTGCCCACGCACTTCACGCCGCCAATGGTCTTCATGCCGACACCGATCAGGTTGTCGAGCTGCGAGAAGGCCATCTGGCCCTTGAGCGCGCCAACTTCCTTCTGCGCGGCCTTCAGTTCGGCCTGCAGGCGTTCCAGCTTGCTCACCAGTTCGCCAGCCTGCGCGCCGGCGACGCTGGTTGCGGTCTTCAGCTCGGCATCCAGGCCTTGCACAAAGGCCAGCGCGCCTTCGCCGGTCATGGCTTCGACGCGGCGGATGCCGGCAGCGACGCCGCCTTCTGCCACGATCTTGAAGAAGCCGATGTCGCCGGTGCGGTGCACGTGCGTCCCGCCGCACAGTTCGGTCGAGAAGTCGCCCATCTTCAGCACGCGCACTTCGTCGCCGTATTTCTCGCCAAACAGCGCCATCGCGCCGGCCTTGATGGCGTCGTCGTAGCTCATCAGGCCGACTTCCACGCCGTAGTTCTGCATGATGACGTGGTTGACCACGGCTTCGATCTTCGCGATTTCTTCCGGGGTGACGGCCTTGGTGTGGCTGAAGTCGAAGCGGGTGCGCTCGGCCGTCACCAGCGAGCCTTTCTGCTCGACGTGCGTGCCCAGCACTTCGCGCAAGGCGGCGTGCAGCAAGTGGGTGGCGCTGTGGTTGCGCTCGGTGTTGCGACGGGCGTGCAGGTCGATGGTGGCGGTGACGTCGTCGCCCACTTTCAGGCTGCCGCGTGCCAGCTTGCCCTGGTGGCCGAATACGTCGGCCTTGATCTTCTGCGTGTCGGCCACGTCGAACAGCGCGTTCAGGCCGCCGGCGGTGAAGATTTCACCACGGTCGCCCGCCTGGCCGCCCGATTCGGCGTAGAAGGGCGTGTGGTCAAGCACAACCACGCCTTCGTCGCCTTCATTGAGTTGCGATACCTGTTCGCTGCCCTTGTACAGCGCGATCACCTTGGCGTCGCGGCTCGTCAGTTCGTAGCCGTGGAAGCACGAGGCGTCGCCCTCGTAGGCCAGGCCCGCGCTCATCTTGAAGCTGCCGGCGGCCTTGGATTGCTGGCGTTGCGCGTCGAGCATCTGCTCGAAGACGGCGATGTCCACCGTCACATTGCGTTCGCGGCACACGTCGGCGGTCAGGTCGATCGGGAAGCCATAGGTGTCGTGCAGCTTGAAGGCCACTTCGCCATCGAGCACATGGCTGCCGCCAGCCAGCGCGGCGTCCAGCAGCGTCATGCCGTTTTCCAGCGTGCGGCCAAACACTTCCTCTTCCTGGCGCAGCGCGTCTTCGATCACGGCCTGTTTCTGGCGCAGCTCCGGGTAGGCGTCGCCCATCACTTCCGCCAGCGGCGCGACCAGCTTGTGGAAGAAGTAGCCCTTCTGGCCCAGCTTGTAGCCGTGGCGCACGGCGCGGCGGATGATGCGGCGCAGCACATAGCCGCGGCCGTCGTTGGAGGGCATTGCGCCGTCGGCGACCAGGAAGGCGCAGGAGCGGATGTGGTCCGCGATCACGCGCAATGACGGGCTGTCGGCATCAGCCGCGCCGGTGGCTTTCTGCGCGGCTTTCAGCAGGTGCTGGAACAGGTCGATTTCGTAGTTGGCGTGCACCTTCTGCATGACGGCAGAGATGCGCTCCAGGCCCATGCCGGTGTCGACCGAGGGCTTGGGCAGCGGATGCAGGGTGCCGGACTCGTCGCGGTTGAACTGCATGAACACGTTGTTCCAGATTTCGATGAAGCGGTCGCCGTCTTCATCCGGGCTGCCCGGAGGGCCGCCGGCGATGTGCGCGCCGTGGTCGTAGAAAATCTCGGTACACGGGCCGCAGGGGCCGGTGTCGCCCATCTGCCAGAAGTTGTCCGACGCGTACGGCGCGCCCTTGTTGTCGCCGATGCGCACGATCTTGTCCGCCGGTACGCCGACTTCCTTGTTCCAGATCTCGAAGGCTTCGTCGTCGGTCGCATACACCGTGACCATCAGCTTTTCCTTCGGAATACCCAGCCACTCGGGGCTGGTGAGGAATTCCCAGGCGTAGAGGATGGCGTCGCGCTTGAAGTAGTCGCCGAAGCTGAAGTTGCCCAGCATTTCGAAGAAGGTATGGTGGCGCGCGGTATAGCCGACGTTTTCCAGGTCGTTGTGCTTGCCGCCGGCACGCACGCATTTCTGCGAGGTGGTGGCGCGGGTGTAGGGGCGCTTGTCAAAGCCGAGGAACACGTCCTTGAACTGGTTCATGCCGGCGTTGGTGAACAGCAGCGTCGGGTCGTTGTGCGGGATCAGGCTGGATGAGCCGACAATCTGGTGGCCTTTGGTGGCGAAAAACTCAAGAAACTTGGAACGAATCTCTGCTGCTTTCATGGCAAGCGGACCTGAATGGGTAGAAAAACAAAGGCGTCAATTTTACGGGAAAGCAGAGGCGCGTGATAGCGGATTCGCCCGGGCGCAGCGACGGCGCGACGCCCCGCTGGCCGGGGGGGCCTGGCTTGTTCACAGGCAGGCCGGGCCCGGCAAGGTGAATTTGCCGCATTCTGCAGAGGGTGTTTCAGGTACTGCCTTGGGTATGCCTTTGCAGGCATTCATGGCAATTGGCTTGGTGGCTATACCCATTTGATTCCGTTCTATCACCCGTGCTGGCGACAAATGGTAAATGAGAATCCTTGCCAATAGCTGCGCTCTTGCCTGATAATTGAGAACAGTTATCAAGCATTCTTTCAGCGAGCCAGCATGTACGTCTGCATCTGCAACAGCGTCACCGACAAGCAAATCCGCCAGGCCGTGGCCGGTGGCGTGGATTCCTTTCTGGAGCTGCAGTTTGAAACCGGCGTGGCCACCTGTTGCGGCAAGTGCGAAAGCTGTGCGAAAGAAGTGATGGCCGAAGCGCTGTGTGCCAAGAGCAGCAGCGTAGCCTGGTTCCCCAACCAGGGACTGGCCTTGCAGGCCGCCTGAGCGGCGGTGCTGCTGCACCGATCCAGACAAAAATCGATCCAAACAAAAACGGGAAGCATGGCTTCCCGTTTTTGCTGTGAGGCCCGAGCGTGCTGGCGGGAGCCAAAGTATTCCCGCTGGCTGGGCAGCAATGTCTGGCCCACCGAAAACCTGTCAACGCAGAGACGCAGAGAAAGGCATATTCCCTGGCGGTTTTCTCTGCGTCTTTGCGTCTCTGCCTTGGGTTTTGTCCTGATCATTGATCCGGCCCTTTGATGTTTTCTGTCGCAGGAGCGAGCTTGCTCGCGATCAGCAACGCCTCGCGAGCAAGCTCGCTCCTACAGGAATTCAAACTTCTGAGGGCCGGATCAATAGGTGGCGTCACGCTGCCGTTGCTTAGCGCTGCGGAAGCCCCGCAACTCACTTGATGTACTTTCAGCTCATCTGCGACTGCAGGTAATTCTGCAGGCCGACGTGCTTGATCAGGTTGAGCTGCTGTTCCAGCCAGTGGGCATGATCGACCTCGGTGTCGTCCAGCAGGGTGGTGAGCATCTCGCGGGTGACATAGTCGCGTTCCGTTTCGCACAGTGCGATGGCGGACTTCAGCGCGGCGGCGACGTCGTACTCGGTCTGCAGGTCGTTTTTCAGCATGGTTTCCACGTCGGCGCCGATGCGCAGCGGCGTGCGGGCGGCGACATTGGGCGTGCCATCCAGAAACAGGATGCGCTCGATCAGCTTGGTGGCGTGGCCGAGTTCATCGTCGCGTTCGTGGTGAATGCGCGCGTACAGTTGCTCGAAACCCCAGTTGCGGTACATCTCGCTGTGGACGAAATACTGGTCGACCGAGGTGAGTTCGGCGGCGAGGAGCCCGTTGAGCGCCTCGATGACTTTGCTGCTGCCTTGCATGGTGTCTCTCCTTGTCCTTGTCCGGCTTATTCGGCCATCTGCGACTGCAGGTAATTGGCCAGGCCAACGTCCTTGATCAGCGTGTGCTGGGTTTCCAGCCAGTCGAGGAATTCTTCTTCATCTTCCAGCATTTCGGTCAGCTCTTCGCGACTGACATAATCCTGCGCGCTTTCGCACACGGCAATCGCCTCGCGCAGCGCGCTGAGGTGTTCGCTGACCAGCCGCTGGTCGCAGCCCAGCATCTCGACCGGGTTTTCGCCGATCAGCAGCTTGCCCAGCTGTTGCAGATTGGGCAGCCCTTCCAGAAAAAGGATGCGTTCGATCAGTTTGTCAGCGCGTTTCATCGCGTCGATGGATTCGTGGTAATCCTTGTCGTTCAGCGCCTTGTAACCCCAGTTCTTGTACATGCGTGCATGCAGGAAGTACTGGTTGATGGCGGTGAGCTCGTTGCCCAGTACGCGGTTGAGCTGGGCAAGAACCTGTTTGTCGCCTTGCATGGTGGTTTCTCCTGTGGCCGGCATTTTTGCCTTGTAGCGCTTATTCTACGCGGCGAATGTGGCAATACAACCTTGTTTTGAAAAGGTATTTTCGTAATGAAATGTGTTCCCGTTCTTGCCTGGGCAGGTGGGGCGGAATGGCCTCAGCCCGGCCGGCCGCCGGAAGGCGGGCGAAGCGGCTGGCCGCGCGGTTCACAAAGACGCGCGGGCGAATGCTGTCGCGAGTTGCGACCGGGAGCGATTGCTTTTGCATGGGTATGTGGCTGCAGCCTTTATGAATGAAGCCCTGTGGGTTTATGGGGGGGCAGTATGATCTGAACGCCTCACGCCTCACGCCTCACGCCTCACGCCTCGGCACGCAGAGCTCACGCCGCCAGTGCCTTGCTGACGATTTCGAAGGTGTCCGGCGAGAGTCCCGCGCAGGCCTTGATGCGCTGCAGCTCGGCGCGCATCAGCGCGCGGCGGCTCAGGTCCACCTTGGTCCAGCGGTTGAAGCAGGTGGCGAGCCGCGCGGCGATTTGCGGGTTGATGGCATCCAGCTCGATGATGCGGTCGGCCGCAAAGGCGTAGCCGTAGCCGTCGGCGCTGTGGAAATGCAGCGGGTTTTGCAGGCAGAAGGCGCTGATCAGCGCGCGCACCTTGTTCGGGTTTTTCAGCGAAAAGGCCGGGTGTTCGAGCAAATGCTGCACGCGGCTGAGTGTGCCGGGGCGGCGGCTGGTGGCCTGCAGTGCAAACCATTTGTCCATCACCAGCGCGTCGCCCTGCCAGGTGTGGGCGAAGTCGGCCAGTTGCGCCTCGCCACCGCCACGGTTGACCAGCGCCCTGAGCGCGGCCAGCCGGTCGGTCATGTTGTCGGCCTTCTGGTATTGCCGGGCCAGCAGGTCGCCGGTCATGCCTTCGTCGAGTTCGGCCAGGTAATCGAGGCAGACATTCTTCAGGCTGCGGCGGGCGACCTGCTCGCCGTTGTAATGGTAGGGCTGGCCGTCGTTGAGCTGCTGGTAGCGCTGCAGCAGTTGCGAGCGCAGCGCGCGCGCCAGTTGCTGGCGCACCTGCTGGCAGACCTGCGCCAGCCGCACCGGGTCGACTTCTTCCAGCTGTTCGAGCAGGTAGTTTTCGCGCGGCAATTCCAGCATCAGTGCAACCAGTGCCGGGTCGAGCTCGGGCTTTTCCAAGAGCGTGCGAAACGCCGCACTGAAGGCCTCGGGCACGCTGACCGCTTCGCCGCGCGTGGCGGTGGCGTACTGCGCGCACATGAGGCGTACCGCGTAATTGTTCGCGGCCTCCCAGCGCGCGAAGGCGTCGTCGTCATGCGTCATCAGGAAGACCAGTTCGTCATCGCTGTAGGGGTAGGCCAGCGTCACCGGTGCGGAAAAATCGCGCAGCAGCGAGGGCACCGGATGGCAGGGCAGGTTCACAAAGGTGAAGCGCTCGCAGTCCTGGCGCAATTCCAGGATGCGCTCGGTGGCGTCGCCAGCGGCCTCGCCGGCCGATTGTGTGGACAATTGCAGCGGCAGGGGCTGGCCGCGCCGGTCGATCAGCGCCAGCGCCAGCGGAATGTGCATCGGGTCCTTGTCATGCTGACCCGGCGTGGGCGGAATGCTCTGCCGCACCGTCAGCGTGAAGCTGCGCTCGGCTTCGTGCCACTCGCCCTCGATATCCAGATGCGGCGTGCCGGCCTGGCTGTACCACAGCGCGAACTGGTCGAGATTCACGTGGTTGGCATCCGCCATCGCCGCGCGAAAATCGTCGCAGGTCACCGCCTGGCCGTCGTGCCGCTTGAAGTACAGATCCATGCCGCGGCGGAAGCCCTCGCGTCCCAGCAGCGTGGCGTACATGCGCACGACCTCGCTGCCTTTCTCGTAGACGGTCCAGGTATAGAAATTGTTGATTTCCAGGTATTCGTCGGGGCGCACCGGGTGTGCCTGCGGGCCGGCATCCTCGGCGAACTGGTATTCGCGCAAGGCGCGCACGTTCTGGATGCGCGTGACCGAACGGCTGCCGATGTCGCTGGAGAACTCCTGGTCGCGGTAGACGGTGAGGCCTTCCTTCAGCGAGAGCTGGAACCAGTCGCGGCAGGTCACGCGGTTGCCGGTCCAGTTGTGGAAGTACTCGTGCGCCACCACCGAATCGATGCCGTCGAAATCGGCGTCGGTGGCCGTGTCGGGCTTGGCCAGCACGTACTTGGTGTTGAAGATGTTCAGGCCCTTGTTTTCCATCGCGCCCATGTTGAAGTCGCTGACCGCCACGATCATGTAGGTGTCCAGATCGTATTCCAGGCCGAAGCGCTCCTCATCCCACTGCATGGCCTTTTTCGCGGCGGCCACAGCATGCGGGCATTTGTCGAGATTGCCTGGCTCCACATACACCTCGACATTCACCGTGCGCCCCGAGGCGGTGACGTGGCTGTCGCTCATGGCCACCAGCTTGCCGGCCACCAGCGCGAACAGGTAGGAGGGCTTGCGGAACGGATCGACCCATTTCACCCAGTGGCGGCCGCGGTCCATCTGGCCGGCGCCGACGCGGTTGCCGTTCGAGAGCAGCACGGGGTATTTCTGCCTGTCGGCGATCAGCGTGGTGGTGAACTTGGCCATCACGTCCGGGCGGTCGAGGTAGTAGGTGATCTTGCGAAAACCCTCGGCTTCGCACTGCGTGAAGAAATTGCCGCCGGACACATACAGGCCCATCAGGCTGGTATTGCTGGCCGGATTGACGCGGGTGACGATTTCCAGAATCGCTTCTTCCGGCATCGCTGCAATCGTCAGGCTGTGCTCGTCGCGCTGGTAGGCGCTGGCCGGCAGCGGCGCGCCGTCGAGCTTCAGGCTGTCCAGCTGCAGGCCTTCGCCATGCAATACCAGCGGGGTATCTGCCGCTGTACCCTTGTTGCGCTTGATGACCAGCCGGTTACTGACGCGGGTATCGGTTTCATCCAGTTCAAAGCTCAGGTCGACGCGGTCGATGAGGTAGGCAGGTGCGGTGTAGTCGAGGCGGCGGATGGCTTGGCGATCGGTCATGGGCATCAGAAAGCTGGGGATAAGCAAAACCCGCCAAGCTTAAACCGTGTATCGCCATGTAACAATCATGGATTGTTGCTCTTGCTTGCGCTGCCACAAAGCGTTAACGCGGCGCAGCGGTTACATATAGCTTTTTTGGTTGGTCTTAGAAACAAATATTCGTTTTATCAATATGTGATGCCCGGTATAGTTTCAACCAATCGTGCAATGGGCCACCCTGCGCACCGTAATTCAAAACAAGGGCGAGCCTGGCCGCGACGCCCAACAGCAAGAGTGCAGAGCAGATGTACATCTACGACGACTATGACCAGAAAATCGTGGACCAGCGCGTAGCGCAGTACCGCGACCAGACCCGCCGCTATCTGGCCGGCGAACTGACCGACGACGAGTTCCGTCCGCTGCGTCTGCAGAACGGCCTCTACATCCAGCGCCATGCGCCGATGCTGCGCGTCGCCATTCCCTACGGCAACCTGCGCAGTGATCAGGTCCGCAAGCTGGCCGAGCTGGCGCGCAAGTACGACAAGGGTTATGTGCACTTCACCACCCGCCAGAACGTGCAGTACAACTGGCCGGCGCTGGAAAACGTGCCCGAGATGCTGGCCGAGCTGGCTTCCGTGCAGATGCACGCCATCCAGACTTCCGGCAACTGCATCCGCAACACCACCTCCGACCAGTTCGCCGGCGTGGCCTACGACGAGATCGTCGATCCGCGCCCGTGGTGTGAAATCATCCGCCAGTGGTCGACCTTCCACCCCGAATTCGCCCACCTGCCGCGCAAGTTCAAGATCGCCGTCAATGGCGCGCAGGAAGACCGCGCCGCCGTGCTGGTGCACGACATCGGCATCAATGTGAAGCTGAACGCACAAGGGCAGGTTGGCTTCGAGATTTATGTGGGCGGCGGCCTGGGCCGCACGCCGATGATCGGCGACCTGATCAAGCCCTGGCTGGAGCCTGCCCACCTGTTGACTTATCTCGATGCCGTGCTGCGTGTGTACAACCGCTACGGCCGTCGCGACAACAAGTACAAGGCGCGCATCAAGATTCTGGTCAAGGCGATGACGCCGGAAGTGTTCGCCGCCAAGGTTGACCAGGAATGGGCCTACCTGAAAAACGGCCCGCAGACGCTGACCGACGAGGAAATCGCGCGCAATCACCGCTTCTTTACCGCCCCGGCTTATGAAAGCCTGCCGGGCGACGATCCGTCCTTCCTGGCTGCCATCGAGGCTAGCCCGGCGTTTTCGCGCTGGGTGGACCGCAATGTCTTCGCCCACAAGGTGCCGGGCTATGCCGCCGTGACGCTGAGCCTCAAGCAGCATGGCGCCGCGCCGGGCGATGCCACCGATGCCCAGCTGGACGCCGTGGCCGATCTGGCCGACCGCTTCAGCTTTGGCGAGGTGCGCGTGTCGCACGGCCAGAACCTGATTCTCGCCGACGTCAAGGAAAGCGAGCTGTTCGCGCTGTGGGAAGAAGCCAAGCGCATCGGCTTCGCCACGCCGAACATCGGCCTCTTGACCGACCTGATCTGCTGCCCGGGCGGCGATTTCTGCTCGCTGGCCAACGCCAAGTCGCTGCCGGTGGCCAAGTCCGTGCAGGAGCGCTTTGACAACCTCGATTTCCTGTTCGACCTCGGCGAAATCGACATCAACATCTCGGGCTGTATCAACGCCTGTGGTCACCACCACATTGGCCACATCGGCATTCTGGGTGTGGACAAGAACAACGCCGAGTTCTACCAGATCACGCTGGGCGGTCGCCAGGGCGTTGACGCGCAGATCGGCAAGGTGATCGGGCCATCCTTCGCGCAGGAAGAAATGGCCGACGTGATGAGCAAGATCATCCAGGTCTTCGTCGACAACCGCGAAGGCGACGAGCGCTTTATTGATACCTTCGACCGTATCGGCATCGATCCCTTCAAGAACAAGGTGTATGAAGGCAGACCTGCCGGCCGCGCCAAGAAGGAGGTGGAAGCATGAGCCGCATCATCGTAGACAAACAGATCGTCGACTGCGACGCCCCCATCCTGCGTGCCAACGAAGATGGCAGCTTCCCCATTGTTCCGGAATTGTCGGAGCAGGGCCTCGTCTTTGTCTCGCTGCCGCAGTATCTGGCGCAAAAGGCCGAGCTGACTGCCCGCGGCGACGTGGGTGTGTGGTTCGCGGCGTCTGACGAGCCCGAGCTGCTCGGCGCGGACGCCGCGCAGCTTGCCTTCATCGCCGTCGAATTCCCGGCCTTCACCGATGGCCGCGGCTTCTCGATCGGCCGGCTGCTGCGTGAGCGCTACGGCTTCACCGGCCAGCTGCGCGCCTTTGGCGATGTGTTCAAGGACACGCTGAACTACCTCGCCCGCTGCGGCTTCAACGCCTTTGCCGTGCGCGCCGACAAGGACATCGAGGATGCGGTGAAGGGCATCGATGATTTCACCGAGTTCTACCAGAGTTCTGTGGGTCAGCCGCAACCGCTGTTCCGTCGCCGCTGATTTTTAGGGTATTGCGTCGCAGCCCTTTATCCGTAATGGCTGCAGGGTGATACCCTGAAAATCAAACAACAACGCCCGTCCTTGTGACGGGCGTTGTTGTTTGTGTGCGCTGATGTTGTGCTGGCTTGCCGTGGGGCTCCTGATTGGCAAGACGTCTCAGCAAAACCCAAATCAAGCGCAGAGGCACAGAAAGCACAGATGAAAAGCGGCAGCACCGCATTGGCGTTTCTCGGGTTTTTGCTGCCTGTGCCCTGTGTATGTCTGTGCTTGAATGGTTTCTCCTGATAAGGGTGGCCAGCTCAACAACTCGTCATGCCGGCGTCCCACGGGGATTCCCTACGGTCAAGGTCGGCATCCAGAGTGACGCTCGAACAGGCATTGCAACTGGATTCCGGCTTTCGCCGGAATGACGAATTGTACTTTGCTGAGGTGGCTACCTATTGATCCGGCCCTCTGATGTTTTTACTTGTTGGAGCGAGCTTGCTCGCGATTAGCAAGGCTTCGCGAGCAAGCTCGCTCCTACGGAAATTCCAACTTCCGAGGGCCGGATCAATATTCAGGTGGTTTCTTGTGGTTTGCTGAGAAGGGTTTCTAATCAGCTACGGGTGTGCAGGACTTCTGCCGAAAGCTGGCGATGTGGCGGATTTCGGCGATCTTGCCGGCCGCCAGCCCGGCCAGCTCCTGCTCTTCGATCAGCCCCTCGCCCAGCAGGCAGCCGAACAGCACGATCAGCCTTGAATAGCGGTAGTCAAATCTTTCGTCGATTTCGCGTCGCGCGTCGCGCAGAAAACGCTCGATGTTCCACAGGTCTTCCGGCTCGCTGGCCTGCGCCGCTCTTGTCCTGAATTCCGTCATAAGGGCGGCAAATTTGCGCTGTAGCGCCAGCTCGAAGAGGTGTCGGGCGAGTTTCTTTTCGGTGTTGCTCCAGTTCATGTCTGGCATTGCATTCTCCACGCTTGGAAACGGGCAAGGTCGGCAGCGGGTGATTATCGCCGGCCTGCGCGCCGTTGTGGATAGGCGCGCGGCTTTGCGTTCGGGTGCTGGGCCGCGACTGGCGCGGCTGCCGGCCTTGCCTCAGGGAATCTCGTAGACGGTGTACAGATCGCTCAGGCCCCGCAGCGCATGCTGGCGCGGCTGCGGGACGAGATTCTGGCTGGCCAGCAGGCGCATCACCGCGTCCTGGCGGACGATGGGCTCGGTGGCGAAGATGCTTTGCGAATCGGCCAGGCCCTGCACGCGGGCGGCAATGTTGACGGTCTGGCCGAAATAGTCGAGCCGGTCGTTCAGCGATACCGCCAGGCAGGCGCCTTCGTGGATGCCGATCTTCACGACGAGATCCTCACGGCCGCGCTCCGCGTTGAGGCGGCGCATGGCGGCGCGCATCTGCAGCGCGGCGGCGACGGCGCGCTCCGGGCTGGCAGAGGTGGCCATGACGGCGTCACCGATGGTCTTGACCACGGCGCCATGTGCGGCCGTCACCGCCTCGGTCTGCACGCCGAAATGCGCACGCACGAGGTCGAAGGCCTGCAGGTCGCCCACGCGCTCGTACAGTCCGGTCGAGCCCTTGAGGTCGGTAAAGAGAAAACTCAGGCTGGTCAGCTGCAGGCGCTGGTCGACGTCGAGCGTGTCGCCGCGGTAGATGTCGCGGAAGGTCTGGTTGGTCAGCAGGCGCGCGGCGGTCAGGTAGCGCTTGCGGTGCGCGATCATGTCCTTGAACGACGGGCCGCCGATGTAGATGCCGGGCAGCACGCGCTGCTTGGTGCGGTTTTCCAGGCTCAGGCGCAGCGGGCCGGGGCGCAGCTTGCGCGGCGGCAGGCTGAGTTCTTCGCCGGTGTAGACGACGGACAATTCCTGCCGCTGCGCCGGTGGTTCGCCGCGCACGTTCAGGTGTTGCGCCGTGTGCGTGACCGGCTCGAAAAGGATGAGGAACTGCGGCGGCAGCTGCAGCGACATCTGGCATTTTTCTCCCGGCGCCAGCTCGATGGTGTCGAGCGTGATGCGTGCGGCCAGCTGCTCGAAGGCTGCGCCCTCGGGCAGGGCCAGCCCCGAGCTCCAGAAGAATTGCCGCAGGTATTCCCAGAACGGCAGCGATTCCGGCTCGTGCCCGGCAATGCGGCGCACGCGGCGGTTGACGCTGAAGCTGGCTTCGACCACTTCATCCAGCGTCGGCGCATAGGCCACGGTGCAGATGGCGCAGTGGTATTCGTCGCGGCGCAGCGATTTCAGCGTGGCGTTCGCGCCCAGCACGCCGCCGCAGCCGGGGCAGAGCAGGTTCCACTACAGGTCGAAGAGCCCCACGCGCACGGCGTGCACAAAGCCGGTGATCGCATCTTCCTCGTCAACGCCATGGCGCGCGGCGAAGTCGAGCACGTTGACGCGATTGAGCTCGCGGTCGCTGCCTTCCTGCACCAGCCTGCGCAGCGCAGCGGCAAAGCCGGCCGGGGCGCTGTGTTCCAGCGCGTGAAAACGCGACTCCACTTCGGCATCCAGCATGCTGATTCCCCCTGTGCGGCGACTGCCAGTATAGGCGGCGATGCGCTGCCACTGCTGCGGGCGCGTAATCCCGGCCGGCTGGCCGCAGCCTGCCGGTAGCTGCACAGGCGGTTTTGCAGTTTGCTATGGGTATATGGCTGTAGCCAAATATTTGCAAAGGCTGTGGGCATATATCATAGAGTGTATCTGGTGCTTGCCGCCGAGGGGCGGGTCCGCCCGGGCAAGGGGGTCTTGCGTGCCGGAGGCCAGCGGGATTGCCGCGCCGACGGCCAGACCTGGCTTCGCGGCGCGCTTCCGGGAATCGCTTTCAATCTCATTCCACGCTTGCGCTTGGGAATGCCCTTGTCTTGAATGGGCTTACCCAGTTTCCAGCCCCGGGAAAGCGTGATGACAATTGCGGCACGGTCCAGCATCAGCGCGGTCGGTATCCTGACCATCGACGAGCAGGGTTGCATACGCAGCTTCGATGCCGTGTCCGAGCGCATTTTTGGCTACACGCAGGAGGAAGTGTGCGGGCAGAACGTGACGATGCTGATGCCCTCGCCCTACCGCGACGAGCACGACGGCTATCTGGCGCGCTATCGGGAGGAGGGCGCGCCGCGCATCATCGGCCAGGGGCGCGAAGTACTGGGGCGGCACAAGGCGGGCCATGACTTTCCGATCTGGCTAGCGGTCAACGAGGTGCGGCTGGGCGGCGAGCGGGTGTTTGTCGGCTCCATCGTCGAGTTGTCCGAACAGAAAAGCATCGAATCCGACCTGCTGCAAAGCCAGGAAACCACGCGCGCGATCCTGGCTACCGCGATCAACCCCATCATCACCATCGACGCGCACGGCATGGTCTGTTCCTTCAATCCGGCGGCGGAAACGCTGTTCGGTTATGCCGCCAGCGAGCTGATCGGCCAGAACATCAAGCTCATCATGCCGCAGCCCTATCATTCCGAGCACGACGGCTATCTGTCGCGCTATCTGCGCGAGGGCCAGCCGCACGTGATCGGCAAGGGGCGCGAGGTGGTCGGGCGCAAGAAGGATGGCTCGACCTTTCCCATGCACCTGTCGGTCGGGCGCATGGAGGTCGGCGGTGCGCCGATGTTCGTTGGCATCATTGTTGACATCAGCGAGCGCAAGGCCGCCGAAACCGAGCTGGCGAAAAGCCTGGAAACCACGCGCGCGATTCTGGCCACCGCGATCAATCCCATCATCACCATCGACGCCATCGGCCAGGTGTGTTCCTTCAACCCGGCCGCCGAGGCGCTGTTTGGCTATGCGCGCGACGAGGTGCTGGGCAAGAACATCAAGATCATCATGCCCGAGCCCTACCGCGCGGAGCATGACGGCTACCTGTCGCGCTATCTGCGTGAAGGGCAGCCGCACGTGATCGGCAAGGGGCGCGAGGTGGTGGGGCGCAGGAAGGATGGCGCAACCTTTCCCATGCACCTGTCGGTCGGGCGCATGGAAGTGGCGGGCGAGCCGATGTTTGTCGGCATCATTGTCGACATCACCGAGCGCAAGAATGCCGAGGCCGAGCTGCTGCAGCACCGCGACCGCCTGGCCGAAATGGTGGCAAGCGCCACCGCCGAGCTGCAGCAGGCCAAGGAAGATGCCGAAGCCGGCGCACGCACCAAGTCGGCCTTCCTGGCCAATATGAGCCATGAAATCCGCACGCCGATGAATGCCATCATCGGTTTTACCGAAGTGGTGCTGCAGGACGAGGCGCTGAGTGACGCCACGCGCAATCATGTGAAGACCATCCTGCGCGCGTCACGCTCGCTGCTGGGCATCATCAATGACGTGCTGGACATCTCCAAGCTGGAAAGCGGCAAGTTCATGCTTGAGCAGATTCCCTTCCATCTGCCGAATGTGCTGCGCGACATCCAGCACACCATCGAACAGCAGCTGGGCGAAAAGGGGCTGGTTTACCGCTGCCGGATTGCCGATGGCTTGCCGCTGCGCGTGGTGGGCGATCCGACCCGCTTGCGGCAGATTCTGCTCAATCTGCTCGGTAATGCCATCAAGTTCACCGATCACGGCGAAGTCGGCCTGACCGTTACGGCGGGTGCGCAGGCGCACGAGCTGCACTTCGCCGTCAGCGACACCGGCATCGGCATGACCGAGCAGCAACTGGCCAAGGTCTTCGATGCGTTTTCGCAGGCTGATGTCAGCACCACGCGCAACTTCGGCGGCACGGGGCTGGGAACGACGATCAGCAAGCAGCTGGTCGAGCAGATGGGCGGCGTGATCTGGGTCGAAAGCGTATGGAAAGAGGGCTCCACCTTTCATTTCACTGCGCAGCTGCCGGCGGCCCAGGCCCAGCAGCGTTGCTTCAACGAGGACGAGCAGGTGCTGGGAGAAGCCTATGTGTCGCCGCGCCTCTTTACCGTGCTGCTGGCCGAGGATTTGGAAACCAATGCCTCGCTGGCCTTGCTGCGCATCACCCAGCAGGGCCATCACGTCGACTGGGTGAAAAATGGCCGCGAGGCGCTGCAGGCGGTCAGGCGCGGCGGCTACGATCTGGTGCTGATGGATGTGATGATGCCGGAAATGGACGGGCTGGAAGCCACGCGACGCATCCGTGCCCATGAGGCGGCGGCAGGCCAGCCTCCCATTCCCATCGTGGCACTGACCGCCAGCATCCTGCACGAAGACCATTTGCGCTGCCGCGATGCCGGCATGGATCGTGTGGAAGGCAAGCCCATTGATTTCAACTCGCTGTTCCGCATGATGGAGGACGTTGTGCCATCCGGCTCGGGGCGCGCGCAGGAAGGTTCGGGGTTGCTGACCATCGCCGTCGCGCCGCAGCAGCAGCTGGAGTGCCTTGCGCCGGTGGCGGATGTCGGCAAGGCGCTGGCGGTCTGGCAGGATCCGCAGGCCTATGCTGATGCGCTGCAGCAGTTTGCCCGCCAGCAGGCGGACAAGGCGCTGGAGCTGCAGGCGCTGCTGGCCGCCGATCCGCCGGACTATCCGGCGGCCTATCGCCTGCTGCATGCGCTCAAGGGGGTGGCCGGCAATCTGTATCTGGGCAGGGTGTACCAGCTGGCCTGCCAGCTCGATGCCCGGATCAAGCCGCTGCTGGACGATGCGGCTGCAGCTGCGCCATTTGATCTGCCGGCACTGGCCGAGCTCGATGAGGCCCTGCAGCAGGCACTGGCGGCAATTGCCGCCCTGCCGGGCGCCAGCGCCATCCCGAGCACCGGCTATGACGCCGGCAAGGTGCGGGAGTTGTTGCTGCGCCTGCAGCAGGAGCTGGCGCAGCTCAATCCCGATTCGGTCGAGCCGCTGCTGAAAGAGTTGTGCCGCTATTTGCCGCACGAGCAGGTGTCGCCGCTGTGGCGTTTGCTGGAAAGCTTCGATTTCGATGGCGCACAGGCCCATGTGGCCACGCTGGGCGACACACTGGGGCTGGCATCATGAAGAAAATCCTCATCGTCGACGACGAGCCGAACAATCTGCAGGTCTTGCGCCAGGTGCTGCGCAATCACTATCAACTCTATTTTGCCACCGATGGTCTGAAAGCCATCGATGCGGCGCTGCGCTACCGGCCGGACATGGTGCTGCTGGACATCATGATGCCGGGCATGGACGGCTACGAAGTCTGCCTGCGGCTCAAGCAGCTGAGCGAAACGGCGGGCATCCCGGTGATCTTCATCACCGCGATGTGCGAATACGAGGACGAATCGCGCGGTTTTGACGTCGGTGCGGTCGATTACATCCAGAAGCCCATCTCCGGCCCCGTCGTGTTGCGCCGCGTGCAAACGCATCTGTCGCTGGTGCGCGCCAGGGCGCTGGAGGACAGCCAGCGCGACACCATCTGCATGATGGGGATGGCGGGGCATTACAACGACAACGACACCGGCCTGCACATCTGGCGCATGGCCGCCTACAGCGGCCTGCTGGCGCGCGCCATCGGCTGGGACGAGGACATGGCCGAACGCATGGAGCTGGCCGCACCCATGCATGACACCGGCAAGATCGGCATTCCCGACTGCATTCTCAAGGCGCCGCGCAAGCTCGATGCCGACGAGTGGGAAATCATGAAAACCCATGCCCAGATTGGCCAGCTCATCCTGAGTCGCGGGCATTCGCCGCTGTTTGCGCTGGCTGCCGAAATTGCGCTGACGCATCACGAGAAATGGGATGGCAGCGGCTACCCGCAAGGACTGGTCGGCGAGCAGATTCCCGAATCGGGTCGCATTGTCGCGCTGGCCGACGTGTTCGACGCGCTGACCACCAAGCGCCCGTACAAGGAGCCATGGACCATCGATGCAGCCAGCGCCGAGATCTGGCGCGGCGCCGGCACGCATTTCGACCCGCAGCTGGTCGATGCCTTTTTCGCCAATCTGGACGAGATCGTCCTGCTCAAGCAGAAGTGGGATGAGAAAACCGAAAGCCTGCCTGCCACCGCCGAAACCTGAGGCGGCATAGCGCTTCGGTGACAGCAAAACGCCCACCTTGCGGTGGGCGTTGTCATGCCGGTGTTTATTACTGCCCGGACTGCGGCTCAGCGGGCGGCGTCGCTGCCTTGCTGGGAGACTGGCCGGACGCTGGCGGGACGGGAAAAGGCTTCCAGCAACCAGTCAAATGCCGGCACGCCCTGTTGGCGGGCAAGAAAATCCTGGCGCTGATCCGTTTGCTTCTTGTTGCTGTCCTGCTTGTTTGCGGCAATCTCTACGGTGCTCATGGTGATCTCCCCTGTTAGTAAGGATGTGCAGCGAAGCTGCCAGCAGATCAATAGCACGGCAAGACTACCGGGCGATGACAGAGGCGGGCCGCCGCACTGCGCAGCGGCCCTGTCATGGCCTGCCGCGGCGGGACTCAGAAGTAGGTTTTCAGGCCGACCATCACGCGTGAGGCATCCTTGCCCGCCGGGCCGCGGTAATCAAAGGCATTGTCGCTGGCGCCCAGTGCCGAATTGCTCTCGTTCTTCACATAGCGGCCTTCGACAAAGGCCAGTGTGTGATCGTCAAAGTGATAGTTGTAGCGCGCGGCATAGGCTTGCGCACCACTGTCGTTCTGGCTGGCGCCGGCCAGCTTCACGTCGTCAAGATGGGCGTAGCTCAGGTAGACGCCGTGCTTGTCCCGGCGATAGCTGGCCTGCGCCAGCCATTCGCCCTGCTCGTATTGGCTGCCCGGATTGTACTCGTGGTGCTTGTAGCCGCCGGTCAGGCCAAAGCCGTTCTGGAAGGTGTAGCGTGCGCCAGCGTAATAGGTCTTGCTGTCGAAAGTCTGGCTGCTGCTGACGCCGCCGACTTCGATATCGT
The DNA here is from genome assembly GCF_000428145.1 of Chitinilyticum litopenaei DSM 21440. GTDB lineage: Bacteria > Pseudomonadota > Gammaproteobacteria > Burkholderiales > Chitinibacteraceae > Chitinilyticum > Chitinilyticum litopenaei. The sequence goes on from NZ_ATZJ01000011.1 coordinate 78,010, forward strand.
CCGTTACCCCGTCGCGCTGCTGGTAGCTGCCGTCGAGTTGCAGGCCGCCGATGCGGTAGCGCGCGGCGAGGTCGTAGGTCTTGCCGCTGCCCTTGCCCTCATCGTCGAAATCCTTGAAGGCGTAAGCGGCGGAGGCCTGGAAGCCGGCCATCACCGGGCTGTCATAGCGCAGCATATTGTTCACGCGCGTGCCCTGGCCCAGGCCGTAGTCGCCGGCCAGCCAGGCCAGGCCCGTGTCGGTGTAGAGCTGATCCTGGGCGTCGTAGCTGGGCATCATCATGCGACCGGCGCGCAGCGTTCCGTAATTGCCCTGTACGCCCAGGTAGGCGTCCTTGATGTCCAGCCAGTCTTCGATATCGTTCGAGCCGCTGCTGTTGTTGAGTCCGACCGAACCGGCCCAGATCAGCTGGCTGCCGCTGGCGCCCAGTTCATGCTTGCCGGCAATGCCGACGGTGCCGTCGAGATAGACGCCATCCTTGTTCTCGTGGCCGCGGTCGTCCACCTTGATGGCGCCGGTGACATCGCCACTGATGGTGACTTCGGCGAGCGCCGCGCCGGATGCAAAGGCGGTGGCCAGGGCCAGATAGGCTGCTTGCAGTTTCATGTGTTGTTCTCCCTTGTTGGCGGTAGTCGGCCCGCAGTTGGCTGGCCGATGCTGTGCAGTCTAGGGAGAGGGGGTGGGGGTGTCGTGGCAGTAAATCGCAGTGAAATTGTGACATTCTGCCTTTTCCTGATGGGCTGAATCGATTTAGTTGCGCGATGATGTACTGCATTTACTGCGGGCCGGACATGAAAAACCGCCGTGCTGTGACGGCGGTTCTGGCGGGCGATGTTGCGGTTTACTTGACCAGCTGACGCACGACCTTGAGTACTTCCTCGACGGCGGCGTCGCTCTTCTTGCTGCCGATGGCGGCGTCCACCGACAGGCGGGCGTGTTCTTCGAGCAGTTGCAGCGACAGCGCATCAAGTGCGTTACGTGCGGCAGTGACCTGGTGAAGGATGTCGATCGAGTAGCGATCATCGTCGATCATGCGGCCAACGGCAGAAACCTGGCCGTTGATGCGATTGATGCGCTTGATCAGGGCGTCCTTGTTGGCGCGGTTGGTTTTAGCGGATGACGTCATAGCCAGCTTCCTCGATGGTGTTGATGATGGTGTCGGCCGAAACGACGGCCGGGTCGTATGAAACGCTTGCGCCGCCGGGCTGCAGGGTCACGTCGACCCTGACAACGCCTGCGAGCGCGCTTACAGCGCGGCTGACCGATGCGGTACAGCCGCCACAGCTCATTCCCTCAATGCTGAGGTTCAGGGTGTCCATCTTCTTTCTCCTTGATGGATGGCGAAGGCAAGGGGCTTGGTCGCCAGCGGCGCAGAAGCAGCGCGTTGCCGACCACCGAAACCGAGCTCAGCGCCATGGCCGCGCCGGCGAGCACGGGGCTGAGGTAGCCCAGCGCGGCGAGCGGGATGCCGAGCACATTGTAGAAAAAGGCAAAAAACAGATTCTGGCGGATCTTGGTCAGCGTGGCCTTTGATAGCGACAGCGCGTCAATCAGGTGCGCCGGGTCGTTGTGCATCAGCGTCACGTCGGCGGTTTCCAGTGCGGCATCGGCGCCGCTGCGCATGGCGAAGCTGACGTCGGCGGCGGCCAGCGCCGGCGCGTCGTTCACGCCATCGCCGACCATGCCGACCTTGCGGCCTCTGCTGCCTTGTCCCTGCAGGGCGCGGATGAGGTCGGCCTTGCCGGCCGGCAGCACGCCGGCACGCACCTCTGATATGCCCAGCTCGCCGGCGAGCGCAAGCGCGGTGGCGGGGGCGTCGCCGGTGAGCATCACCACATGAATGCCTTGCGCATCGAGTGCGGCTATCGCTGCGGCGCTGCTGGCGCGCGGGGTGTCGCGAAGCGCAAACAGCGCGGCAGGCGCGCCATCGACCAGCATGCCGACGACCGTGCAGCCACGACTTGCCGCCAGGTTGGCCCAGGCCTGGGCCTGCGCCGGCAGCTCGCCCAGCCAGCCCGTGCGGCCGATGCGAATCTGCTTGCCGGCAATCAGGGCCTCGATGCCGTAGCCGGGGCTGGCCTGCAGGTTTTCGGCCGGCAACAGTGGCAGCTTGCGTTCCTGCAGCGCGGCGAGCAGGGCGTGCGCGAGCGGATGCTCGGAGCCGGCTTCCGTACTGGCGGCCCATTGCAGCAGTTCATCTGCGCTCAGCTCGCCCAGCGGCTGCAGCGCTTCCAGCCGCGGCTGGCCGGTGGTCAGCGTGCCGGTCTTGTCCATGACCAGCGTGTCGAGTTTTGCTGCGTGCTCCAGCGCGGTGGCGTTGCGAAACAGCAGGCCGTGGCGCGCGCCGGCGCCCATGCCGACCATGACGGCGGTCGGCGTGGCCAGCCCCAGCGCGCAGGGGCAGGCGATCACCAGCACGGCTACCGCATTGAGCACGGCCGCAAGCCACGCTCCGCCGATCAGGCCGGTGGCGAGCAGCGTGAGCAGCGCGATGCCGAGCACTACCGGCACAAAGACCGCGGAAATGCGGTCGGCCAGCGCCTGGATCGGGGCTTTGGAATTTTGCGCGCTTTGCACCAGCCGCAGCATTTCGGCGAGCTGCGTGCCGCTGCCTATGCCCTGTGCACGCACGCGCAGCATGCCTTCGACATTGCGCGTGCCGGCAAACACGCGACTGCCGGCGCTTTTGGCCACGGGGAGCGCTTCGCCGGTGAGCAGTGCTTCGTCAATCGCGGCATTGCCGTCAATCACCGTGCCATCGACCGCTACCTGCTCACCATGGCGCACGATGATGGTATCGCCGACACGCAGCAGATTGATGCTGATTTCGCTGACGCTGCCGTTTTCTTCGCGGCGCGCGGTGCGCGGCTGCAGCGCCAGCAGTTCACCCATGGCATCGGCGGTCTTGCGCTTGGCGCGGGCCTCCAGCAGCTTGCCCAGCAGCACCAGCGTGATCACCGCCGCGCTGGCCTCGAAATACACGGGCAGATCGTGGCGGCCGGCCAGCGTAACGACCGCGCTCAGGCCCCAGGCCATGCTGGTGCCCAGCGCGACCAGCACGTCCATGTTCGCGCCGCCACTCTTTACTGCATGCCAGGCGCCACGGTAGAAACGCCAGCCGGCGACGAACTGCACGATGCTGGCCAGTATCAGTTGCAGGCCGCGCGGCAGGACATGCGCCTGGCCGCTGACCATGGCCGCCATTTCCAGCAGCAGCGGCAGCGAGCAGGCGATCGCCAGTGCCAGCAGCAGCCATTCCTTCTTACCCTTGCTGGTATTGGCTTGCAGCCTTTGATCTTGAATGGTTGAGGCTGTATACCCCGCCTTCTGGATGGCCTGGATCGCCGCGTGCTCGTCGAAAGCGCCGGCAGGGAAGGTGAGGGTGGCGACATGGGTCGCGATGTTGACCACCGCCGTAACACCGGGCTGGCGCTGCAGTACTTTTTCGATCCTTGCCACGCAGGCGGCACAGGTGATGCCCTCGACCTGCAGCTCCAGCGTGCTCATGGGAACGGCAAAGCCGGCCCTGGCAACAGCGGCCAGCACCGTATCGACGTTCGCCGGGGGAGAGATGCTGACCTGGGCGGCTTCGCTGGCAAAGCTCACGCTGGCGGTGAGGCCGTTCTGGCGGTTCAGCACCTTCTCGAGACGGCTGGCGCAGGCGGCACACGTCATCCCGCTGACGGGGAGTGTGAAGTGCTGCTGGTCCGAAGCGTGGTCAGATATACCCATGCGGAGTATGGTATGCCTAGCCAGCCCGCGATTCAAGACGACTTTGGCGGTATCCCCCTGTTTTCAGGCTTTTTGTCGTCCCGGGCCGACAGGCTGCGGACCGGTAGGCGCATGGCCGGCAGGCGGTGCAGGGAGTACACTCCGGTTTTAAGTGTCTTGCCGGAGTTGTAATGAAATTAGCCCTGATTGCCGCCGTCGCCCGCAATGGCGTGATCGGCATGGAAAACCGCCTGCCGTTTCGTCTGCCCGGCGATCTGCAGCGCTTCAAGGCGCTGACGATGGGCGCACCGATGATCATGGGCCGCAAGACCTTCGAATCGCTGCCGGGGCTCCTGCCCGGGCGACCGCATCTGGTGGTCAGCCGCAATCCGGACTGGCGAGCCGACGGCGCGCAGGTTTTTGCCTCGCTGGATGCGGCCATTGCGGCCTGCGCCGGGCTGGAGCGCGCCTTTGTCATCGGCGGCGGCGACATCTACCGCCAGGCCTTGCCGCTGGCGCAGGAGCTTTTCCTCACCGAGGTCGATGCCGAGCCGGAAGGCGACACCTGGTTTCCCGAGGTCGACCCCTTGCGCTGGCGCCTGCAGGCGCGCAGCGACACGCAACAGGCGCCGGACGGTACCACCTACGTCTTTGCCGATTACGAACTGGCCGCCTGATCGCGGCCGCGCATTGCGGAAATCCCTTCCAGACAGGTAGGCGGGCTTGCGACAAAATTGTAAGCTTTTGATGACCGCGGCCCACTCATGAGCAAAGCCACATCCTCCCGGCCCATCGAACAGCCGGAACTGCGCCGCAGCCTGAAGGCGCGCCACCTCACGATGATCGCCATTGGCGGCTCGATCGGCACCGGGCTTTTCGTGGCCTCGGGCGCGACGGTCGCCAATGCCGGGCCCGGCGGCGCGATCGCCGGCTATCTGCTGATCGGGCTGATGGTGTATTTCCTGATGACGAGCCTGGGCGAGCTGGCGGCCTACATGCCGGTGTCCGGCTCGTTCGCCACCTATGGCGCGCGCTTTGTCGACCCGGCCTTCGGTTTCGCGCTGGGCTGGAACTACTGGTACAACTGGGCGGTGACGATTGCCGTCGAGCTCGTTGCCGCGCAGCTGATCATGGCCTACTGGCTGCCCGACGTGCCCGGCATCTACTGGAGCGCGGCGTTTCTGATCATCATGTTTTCGCTGAACGTGATTTCGGTGAAGGGTTTTGGCGAGGCCGAGTACTGGTGCTCGCTGATCAAGGTCGTCACCGTGCTGGTGTTCATCGCCACCGGGCTGGCGATGATCTTCGGCATCCTCAAGGGCGGCGAGACCGCCGGCTGGCAGAACCTCACCACGGGCGAGGCGCCCTTTGTCGGCGGTCTGCAGGCAATGATCGGCGTGATGATGGTCGCGGGTTTTTCCTTCCAGGGCACCGAGCTGATCGGCGTTGCCGCCGGCGAATCGGAAAACCCGCACAAGACCATTCCGCGCGCGATCAAGCAGGTGTTCTGGCGCATCCTGCTGTTTTACGTCATCGCGATTTTCCTGATCGGCCTGTTGATTCCCTACACCGATCCGAAGCTGCTGCAGAACGGCATCCAGGACATTGGCGTCAGTCCCTTCACCCTGGTGTTCGAGCATGCCGGGCTGGCGTTCGCCGCTGCGCTGATGAACGCCGTCATCCTCACCGCCATCCTCTCGGCCGGCAATTCGGGCATGTATGCGTCCACGCGCATGCTCTACACGCTGGCCAAGGAAGGCCTGGCGCCGAAGATTTTTGCCCGTCTGTCGGCCAACGGCGTGCCGCGCAACGCGCTGTATGCCACGACCGCAGTAGGCATGCTGTGTTTCCTGACCGCGCTGGGCAAGGATCAGACCATCTACCTGTGGCTGCTCAATATGTCCGGGATGACCGGCTTCATTGCCTGGCTGGGCATCGCGATCAGTCATTACCGTTTCCGCCGCGGCTTCATCGCGCAGGGCCACACGCTGGACGAGCTGCCTTACCGCTCGAAATTCTTCCCCTGGGGCCCGCTGTTTGCCTTTGGTCTGTGTCTCTTTGTGATGCTGGGGCAGAACTACCAGGCCTTCATGGCAGATCAGATCAATTGGGTGGGAATCGTGGCCATCTATATCGGCATCCCGCTGTTCCTGGCGATCTGGTGGGGCTACCGGCTGAAACACAAGACCCGTTTCGTGCGGCTGAGTGAAATGCAGTTTGATGACGCCGACGAGGCGCTGTTGCACAGCGAACGACGTTAGCGGGGTATATGCCTGTAGCCATTTTTGGAAAATGGCTGCAGGGCAATACTTATATGGGTAATAAGAAAGGCGGCCGCGATGATGCCGCCTTTTTTTCGCGTCCCTGCCTCGCATCGGGCTGGGGTTTCTCCGGATAGGTCGGCAACAGGGGCTTTGCTACAGTGAATCACGATTCACTGTGGTGCCCTTGCGATGTTGATACGACCGATGCAGTCCGGCGATCTGCCCGGCCTGCTTGAGCTGGCCGCTTCCGCCGGCGTTGGCGTGACCACGCTGCAGCCCGACGCCGAGCGGCTGGCCAGCCGCATCGCCGCCAGCATGCAAAGCCTGGCCGGCGAGCCGATGCCTGGCGAGGCCAGCTACCTGTTCGCGCTGGAAGACGACGCCAGTGGCCGGCTGGCCGGTATCTGCGCAATCGAGGGCGCGGTCGGCATGCACGACACCTGGTACAACTACCGCGTCGGCCTGGCCGTCCACGCCTCGCGCGAGCTGGGCATCTACAAGCAGCTGCAGACGCTGTTCTTGACGTCCGATCTGACCGGCGCGTCCGAGCTGTGCACGCTGTTCCTGCACCCCGACTACCGTCGCGACGGCAATGGCGCGCTGTTGTCGAAATCGCGTTTCCTCTTCATGGCCGAATACCCGCAGCGCTTTGCCGAGCGCGTGATCGCCGAGATGCGCGGCGTCTCCGACGAGGCCGGGCGCTCGCCGTTCTGGGAAAGCTTGGGCCGGCACTTCTTCAAGATGGATTTCGCCCGCGCCGATTTTCTGTCCTATGTCGGCAGCAAGTCCTTCATCGCCGAGCTGATGCCCAGCTATCCGATCTATACCTGCCTCTTGTCCGACGAGGCGCGCGCCGCGATCGGCGAGGTGCACCCGGCCACGCGCCCGGCGCGCGCGATGCTGGAGGCCGAAGGGTTTCGCTATCAGGGCTATGTGGACATTTTCGACGCGGGCCCTTCGCTCGAATGCGCGCTTGCCGACATCCGCGCCGTGCGCAAGAGCGCCGTCTACCAGACGCTGGCGGTCGCCAGCGAGCCGCGCCAGGCCAGCACCTGGCTGGTGAGTAACCGCAAGCTGGGTGATTTTCGTGCGACGCTGGCGCAAACCCGGCCGCTGGAAGATGCGCTGCCGCTCTCCGAGGCCGTGCTGGCACGGCTTGGCGTGGCGCATGGCGACGAAGTGCGCGCCGTGCCGCTTTCGGCGCGCCTGCCGCAATCAACTCAAACCAAGCAGGAAGGATGATGCAATGCTGCTGATCGATGGCAACTGGTATCCCGGCAGTGGCGCGCTGTTCGCGTCGCACAATCCGGTCACGCAAGAGCCGGTGTGGGAGGGGGCTGCGGCCAGCAGCACCGAGGTCGGCAGCGCGGTCGCCGCCGCGCGGCATGCGTTTGCCGGCTGGCGTGATCTGGATTACGGCGAGCGGCTCGCCCTGGCGCGCAATTTTGCCGAATTGCTGAAAAGCAGCCAGGACGAGCTGGCCGCCATCATCGGCCGCGAAACCGGCAAGCCGCGCTGGGAGGCGCTGACCGAAGTCACGACGATGATCAACAAGGTCGAGATTTCCGCCAGGGCCTTCGAAGAGCGTACCGGCGAGCGCGAGAGCGCGATGGGTGACGCGCAGGCCGTGCTGCGCCACCGCCCGCACGGCGTCGTCGCCGTGTTCGGTCCCTACAATTTCCCCGGCCATCTGCCCAATGGCCATATTGTTCCGGCACTGCTGGCCGGCAATACCGTTGTCTTCAAGCCGTCCGAACTGGCGCCGCTGACCGCGCAGAAAACCGCCGAGCTCTGGCAGGCCGCCGGCCTGCCGCATGGCGTGCTCAACCTGGTGCAGGGCGCGAAGGACACCGGTGTCGCGCTCGCCGGCCATCCGGACCTCGACGGCCTGTATTTCACCGGCAGCGCCGGCACCGGCTACGCCTTGCACCGGCAGTTCGCCGGCAGTCCGCACCAGATCCTTGCGCTGGAAATGGGCGGCAACAACCCGCTGATCGTCGAGCCGCTGGCCGATGTGAAGGCAGCGCTGCATCACGTCATCCAGTCGGCCTTCATTTCCGCCGGCCAGCGCTGCACCTGCGCGCGTCGCCTGCTGGTGCCGCAAGGCGCATGGGGCGATGCCTTCCTTGCAGAACTCGTGCGCGTGAGCGCCACCCTGCAGCCGGCCGCGTGGGATGCCGAGCCGCAACCGTTCATGGGCGCGGTGGTGTCGCTGATCGCGGCCGAACAATTGCTGGCCGCGCAGGACAGGCTGCTCGCGCTGGGCGGCAAGGCCTTGCTGCCGATGACGCGAATCCGTGAGGGAACGGCGCTCATGAGCCCCGGCATTCTGGACGTGAGCAATGTGCGCAATCTGCCCGACGAGGAATATTTCGGCCCGCTGCTGCAGGTCCAGCGCTATCGGACCTTCACCGAGGCGCAGGCGCTGGCGAACGCAACGCGTTTTGGCCTGGCAGCAGGGCTTTTGTCCGATTCCGCCGAGCGCTACGAGGAGTTCTGGAAAGCGTCGCGCGCGGGCATCGTCAACTGGAACAAGCCGCTGACCGGTGCATCGAGCGCCGCGCCGTTTGGCGGCATTGGCGCCTCGGGCAATCATCGGCCCAGCGCGTATTACGCGGCCGATTACTGCGCCTACCCGGTGGCGTCGCTGGAAGCGGACACGCTGGCGCTGCCCGCGCAGCTGCCGCCCGGGCTGGTGCTCTGAGATGACGTCAATCCTGTCGGCAAGGCTGCCCTTGCATGAAATGGCCCCATGGCCTGACGGCAGAACCCCAATTCACCACAGAGGCACAGAGTTCACAGAGAAAAACGGGAGCAAGTCCGAGAGGTTTTACCTTCTCTGTGCCCTCTGTGTCTCTGTGGTTCAAGCGGTTTTTGACGTGTGCCGGGACAGGGCTTTAATCAGGAAGTAATCAGGAAAGGAAATGCTCATGCACGGCGCGTGTGAAGCAAATTTCGACGGGCTGGTCGGCCCGACCCACCATTACGGCGGCCATTCCTTTGGCAATGTCGCCTCGACCGGCAATGCTGCCAGTGTCGCCAATCCCCGCGCGGCGGCGCTGCAGGGCCTGGCCAAGATGAAGGCGCTGGCCGACCTGGGCTACCGGCAGGGCGTGCTGCCGCCGCAGGAGCGTCCGGCACTGTGGGTTTTGCGTGACTTGGGGTATGCGGGTACAGACGAGGAGATCATTAGGCTCTGTGCCAATACCCATCCGGCGTACTTTGCCGGCCTGTGCTCGGCGTCGAGCATGTGGACGGCGAATGCCGCGACGGTCAGTCCGTCGGCCGATACTGGCGATGGCCGCGTGCATTTCAGCGTCGCCAATCTGAACAACAAGCTGCACCGCGCCATCGAGGCGTCACAGACGCGGCGCAGCCTGCAGGCCATTTTCCGCGATGAGCGGCATTTCGCGATTCACGCCGCCTTGCCGCAGCATCCGGCCTTTGGCGACGAGGGCGCGGCCAATCACACGCGCTTTTGCCGGGATTACGACGAGCCCGGCGTCGAATTCTTTGTGTATGGCGCGCGCTACTGGGGCGATGGCCGGAAACCGGCGCGCTTTCCCGCGCGCCAGACGCAGGAGGCCAGCGAGGCCATTGCGCGCCGCCACGGGCTTGATCCGGCACGGACGGTTTTCGCCCAGCAGCATCCGGACGTGATCGACGCGGGCGTCTTTCACAACGACGTGATTGCGGTGGGCAATCTCGACGTGCTGTTCTGCCATGAGCAGGCCTTTCTCGACCAGGAGGCGGTGTGCGCCGAGCTGGCCAGCAAGCAGCCTGGCCTGCGTGTGATCACCGTGCCGGCCGGCGCAGTGTCGGTCACTGACGCCGTGCGCTCCTACCTGTTCAACAGCCAGCTGCTCGCCAAGGCGGACGGCCGCCAGCGCCTGGTGGTGCCGGAGGAGTGCCGCAACACGCCGGCGGTGTGGGCCTATCTGCAGGAGCTGCAGCAGGGCGGCGGGCCCATCGACGAGGTGCTGGTGTTCGACCTCAAGCAGAGCATGCAGAACGGTGGCGGCCCCGCCTGCCTGCGCCTGCGCGTGGCGCTCAACGCCATCGAGCAGGACGCAGTCAACCCGGCCGTGTGGATGAACGATGTGCTGTACGAGCGTCTCACGCACTGGGTGACGCGCCATTACCGCGACCGCCTGCACGTCAACGATCTGGCCGATCCGCAGCTGCTCTCCGAAGTGCGTACTGCTCTGGATGAGCTGACGCAGCTGCTGGAACTCGGTAGCATCTATCCTTTTCAGCGTTCGGGCAGCGATGCCTGAGCGGCTTTAGGCAGGCGCTAGGTTCTGCAGAACCTAGCCTGCCGCAGGAGACTCAAGCATGCATCCCTTTGTCGAACAAGGCTTTCTGGCGCAAACGCTGGCGGGGAAAACCGGCATCACCTTGCCGTTCTGCCTGCCCGGTGGCGCGCATGTGCAGGTCATGGACGAAGGCATCATCCGTTTCGAGCCGCGCGAACCGGAACTGCGCCAGCTGGATCTGGTGATTTCCTGTGGCGTGCATGGCAATGAAACCGCTCCGGTGGAGCTGGTCGACCGGCTGATCACGCGCATCCTGGATGGCGAATTGCGCGTGCGCAACCGGGTGCTCTTCGTCATGGGCAATGTCGAGGCGCTGTGCGCCGGCGAGCGTTTCATCGAAGAAGACATGAACCGTCTGTTCTGCCGTGCACCGGAAAACGATGACGGGCACGAACGCCGCCGTGCAACGATGCTGGAAATGCACCTCTTGCGCTTTTTTGGTCGCTCGGTCGCCGATACCGTAGCGCGTTATCACTACGATCTGCATACGGCGATTCACGGTTCGCTGATCGAGAAGTTCGCAATCTATCCGCTGCAGCGCGCCGGCCGACCGTTTCAGGCGGTGGAAATGGCGCGGCTGGCGCAAGCCGGTGTCGAGGCCTTTTTGCTGCAATCGACCACATCGACGACCTTCAGCTACTTTTCCACGCGCTACTGTGATGCCACCGCCTTCACGATCGAGCTGGGCAGCGCGAAGCCGTTCGGGCAGAACGGCGGCACGGATTTGTCGAAAATGGAAGGCTATCTTGCCGGCCTGATCGAGGGCGAGCTGCCGCAGCCGGAATTGACCGGCGAAAATTATGCCGCCCAAGTCGGCAGCCCGGTCTTCCGCGTGTCCCGCGAGGTGATCAAGCACAGCGCCAACTTCCGCCTGATGATCGACGGCAAGACCGACAATTTCACGCCGCTGCCGCAGGGCATGCTGCTCGCCGAGGACTGTGCGGGGCCGGTCGTGGTGACGGAAGCGGGGGCGCGCATCATTTTCCCCAACCCCGATGTGGCCGTCGGCCAGCGTGCGGGGCTGATCATCGTTCCCGCCTGAGTCAACAGAAGCCCGGGGAGCGATCATGCTCAAGACCTATCGCGGTTCCTGTCATTGCGGTGCGGTATGCTTCGAAGCCGATCTGGATCTCGAGCAGCCAAGTTTCCGCTGCAACTGCTCGATCTGCCGGCGCACGCGTTTCTGGCCGGCCGTGGCCACGCCGGAACATTTCCGCCTCCTGGCCGGCCAGGAGGCGCTGACGCGCTACACCTTCAATGCGCATCGCAACGAGCACTGGTTCTGCCGGCATTGCGGCGTGCGTGCCTTCGGCCATGGCACCGATACGCCGATGGGAGAGATGTACGGCGTCAATCTCGGCTGCCTGGATGAGGTGAGCGATGCCGAGCTCGCACGGATTTCTGTCGTTTACGTGGACGGCCTGCACGACAACTGGCAAAACGCGCCGGAATTCACGCGCCACCTCTGAGGGCGTCTCTGCTGGCGCGCGAGGCGGAATCTCAGAGTTTTTTCTGGCCGCCAGAACGCGAGCCGTAGTCCGGACCCGCAGCCGGCCGCAGTTTGCCGTCCGGAGCGATCAGCAGGCCGTGCCCGGGAATGTCGCGGTCACTGAGTTCCTGCACCAGTCGCGCGGCCTTGTGTTCGGGGTCGAGTGTCGGTCCGCTTTGCTTGGTTTGTATGGCGCTGATGATTTCGCCCTGGACGAAGCGGCCTTCACGGTCGAGCTCGGCATTGAGGAGCAGGGCGTAGCCGTTGGCCTCCCTCAGATTGAAGCGCTGCCAGGTGGCAAAATTGCCCAGGCTGTAGGCGATCAGCCGGCCCTTGTAGAGCTGCATGGCGCGCGGCACATGCGGGCCGTGCCCCAGTACCAGATCGGCGCCGGCATCGACGGCCAGTTTCGCAAATGCCCGCACATCGCCGCGGTCCTGGCCGAGGAAGAATTCACGCCCCGGCGGCAGGGTCAGTGCCTTCATGCCTTCGGCGCCGGCATGCATCGATACCACGGTGATGTCAACCTGGCCCGCCAGTTCGGCGATGCGCCTTGTTGCGCCGGCATGATCGTTCATCGGACAGGTGCCGGCGCTGGGCGAGAAGGCGAGTACGCCGATCTTCAGCCCCTTGCGCTCGAGAATGGCCGGCCGGCAGTCATCCTGGCCGGAATAGGGCAGGCCGTGCTGGGCGAGATAGCGCGCCGTGTCGCGCCGGCCCGCCGCGCCAAAATCGCCGGCGTGGTTGTTGGCGATCGAAACCACATCAAAGCCGGATTCCTTCAGGCATTGCGGCGTTGACGGCGGCATGGCGAAGAAGAAGCAGCCTTCCTTGCAGGGCTTCACCTCGCTGGTGTTCTCGGTGATGACACCTTCAAGATTGCCAAAGGTGACGTCGGCGCGGCCCAGTTGCTCGCGCAGCCCGGCGAAGAGGTCGGTGCAGCGCTCGGGCAGCAAAGGTGTCGGATAGCTCGATCCGGTCATGATGTCGCCGGCCGCGCTGACGCTGATCGCCGCACCGTGGCCGGCCGCGCTGGCGATGGTGCAGATGACCAGCAGCACGGCGGCCTGCAGCAGCCGCCTCATCGCGACTTGCCCGAGGAAGTCTTGGCTGCCGGTTTGCCCTTGGGCTTGCTGCTTTTCTTTTTCGATGAACTCTTGCTGGCCTTCGGCTTACCGGCTGTCGATTTGGCCGGCTTGCTGGCCGTACTGCACACCGTCGTGGTTTTCTTCTTTTTGCCCTTGCCGGTGGTGACCTTGCGGCACTGGCGCTCCGGCTTGCTGCTGCTTTCCTGGCTGCCGGCGGCTTTCTGGCGGGATGGCGCGCCGCCGGCCATCAGGCTGGCAATGTTGACCTGTTCACCGCCGGCATCGGCGATGCGGCGCGCGCCATTCCAGCGCTGCTGCCAGTAGCGCTGGTTCATGTTCACGATTTCGACCGAGCGCCCTGCTCGCGGCGAGTGGATGAAGCGGTTGTCACCGAGGTAAATGCCTACATGCGAAAAGGTACGTCCCAGCGTGTTGAAAAACACCAGATCGCCGGGCCGCAGTTCGTCTTTTTCGATGCTCTGGCCGCGCTGGGCCATTTCAAAGGCCGTGCGTGGCAGCGTGATGTTCATCGAGCTGGTGAAGACGTAGCGCACGAAGCCACTGCAATCCAGGCCGGTTTCCGGCGTATTGCCGCCCCATTTGTACTTGACGCCGATCAGGCTCATCGCCGAAAGCAGCAAATCCTGAGCGGGTGCGTAGTCGGGGTTGCTCCCGCCGGTTTTGGGGCTGCTGCGGCGCGCTTTGGCGGTCGGGATGTCGTGAGCCTGCGTGGCCGCCGGCGTGGGTGTGCTGGCGGTGGCCGGTTCGTTGAACCAGCCGCTGCTGCCGGCATTGCCGGCGGTGCCGGTGGTTTCATCGGCCAGCGCAAACGGGGCAAGGGCAGAGCCTGCAAACGCCAGCAAACCGGCGAGCAAAAAGTGAAGATTCCATTTCATGGGCTGGAACTGTACGGATGTGGTTACAGGCTGTAAAGCCTGCCTGAGTGGAAAAATGTGCGGCTTGTGGATGGCGTGCGTGGCTGTTGCCTGAAAGGCATATGAGGAATGCAGTCATTCCCGGGAAAGTGAGCGGGCGCTGATAGAATGGGGGACGCGCAATGCGCAGCCAGTCGCTGAAACACAGGATATCGATTCATGCTCAAGGAAACCTATACCGTAGTGCGCGATCTGCCGCGCGTGCGGGAGATCATTGCCGTGCTGGTACGACATGGGCTCGGCAATCTGGTTCAACGGCTGGGTTTGAACAAGGGGGTCGAGCGCGCCGGGGATTTGCTGCACCTGCCCGGCAATCACGAAGTCGAGGCGCTGGAGCCGGCAGTGCGAGTGCGGCGCGCGCTGGAAGAGCTGGGGCCCACCTTCATCAAGTTCGGCCAGGTGCTGGCCACTCGCTCCGATCTTTTTCCGCCGGAGTGGATCGCCGAATTCGCCCGCCTGCAGAACAATGTGCCCAGCACGCCGTTTGCCGAGTTGCTGCCGGAGCTGACCGACATCCTGGGCTGTGACCCGCATGCCATCTTTGTCGACCTGGATCCGCAGCCGATCGGCTCGGCGTCGATTGCGCAGGTGCACCGTGCGCGGCTGCAGGATGGCAGCGAGGTCATCCTGAAAATGCGCCGCCCGGGCATTGTTCCCAAGATCGAGGCCGATTTGCGCATCCTGCGCCAGATTGCCGTGCTGATGGAGTTCGAATTTGCCGATGCCCGTCGCTATCAGCCGGCGAAAATCGCCGATGAATTTGCCAAATCCTTGCGGCGCGAGCTGAACCTGTCTTCCGAAGCGCGCAATATGGAGCGCTTTTCCCGCAATTTTGCCGGGCATGACGGCATCGTCATTCCGAAAATCCATTGGGAATACACGTCCGAACGGCTGAATGTGCAAACCTATGTGGGCGGATTTGCCGGCAACGAACTGGAGGCCGCGGCAGCGGCAGGCCTGGACTGCCGCGTGCTGGCCGCGCGCGGCGCCGATGCCGTGCTGAAAATGGTGCTGATCGATGGTTACTTTCACGCTGACCCGCATCCGGGCAATGTGAAATATCTGGAAGGCAACCAGATTGCCTTTCTGGACTTCGGCATGGTCGGGCGCTTGCCGCATCCGCGCCGCGACCAGATCGTCGACCTGCTGGCGGCACTGGCGCAGCGCGACGAACACGGCATACGCGACGTCTTGCTGGAATGGGCGGGCGATGTGGTGGTGGATGAGGAAAAGCTCGCCGCCGACATTGCCGACTTCATGTTCAATTATGAAAACCTGCCGCTCAAGGACATCAGTTTCGGCACGATGCTCAATGAGGTCACGCAGATTTCCCGCGAGCACGAACTGAGCCTGCCACCTGATCTGACGCTGCTCTTCAAGGCGCTGGTGACGCTGGAAGGGCTGGGCCGCCAGCTCGACCCCGATTTCCAGATGGTCCCGCACCTCACGCCCTTTGTGAAACAGGTGCTGATTGCCCGCTACAGCCCGGACAGCCTGCTCAAGAAAGGCAAGGGCAGTCTGCTCGATGCGCTGCAGCTGGTCAGCGGCCTGCCGCGCGACATTGGCAAGCTCATCCGTCAGGCGCGGCGTGGCCAGTTGCGTGTCGACCTTGATCTGAAGCGGCTGGACCATTTCGGAGCGCAAATCAATCGCAGCGCCAATCGTCTGACCATGGGCATCGTCACCGCCGCGCTGATCGTCGGCTCGTCCATCGTACTGACGATCAAGGGGGGGCCGACGCTGTTTGGCATGCATGTGCTGGGCTTGCTGGGGTTTCTGCTGGCGACCTTCAATGCCGTTTGGCTGGTGATGGCCATCTGGGTATCGGGCAAGCGCGAATGAGGTTGCTGCCGGTTTAAGTGGCCATGTTGTGTCGCTGTGATGGGCCTGGAACACGCCGTGCAGCCTGTCGCTGGGCGTTCCCAGCTGCGGATTGGCAACGCGTGCTCATACCAGCAACAGCCAAACCGGCTTTTTGACAGGCATCCGGCTGGGTGCTTGGGGTGGCGACCTTGCCTTGTTGTTCCGCTGGCACAAGTCGTCCTGCGCAGCTCGCAAATCATTGATTACGTGCAAAAGTTACGCCGCTGCGAATACAGGTCAACATCGACGGAATCTGCTGATTGCTTTGGATTTTTGACAGCATTGTGTCCGTTTTTCTGCTTGCATTATGTCTGTTTGCTTAATTTTTCAGGCCGCTTGTCTATGCTTCCGGTATTCCGTTCGCGGCAAGCATCATGAACCAGAGCGCCACGCTGACCGCTACCACCGAATTCGCCGCCAATCCGCACATGCTGCAGCGGGTGATGGCGCTGGCCGGGCACAGCGGTGTTGAAGCCAGTGAAGACATCTTCAGCGCCCAGGGCGTCAAGCTCGTCGGCAAAGGCGCGCGACTGGGGGCTGGCATGCAGGAGCGTCTGCTGCGGCACAAGCTGCGCAAGCCGCTGGAGCGCACGCTGGCGGTGAGCGATCTGCAGCTGCCCGCCCTGTCGGTGCTGGCTGCTGAGCAGGCCGCGCAATCGGCAGTCTTGCAGACCCTGCTGGGGCCGGGGGCCCTGGCCGCGCTGGATCGGCTCGCCGCCGGCCTGCATGGCCAGGGCAGTCGCCTGCAGCTGGCCTTGCTGTTGCAGCATGGCCGGCAAGCGCTCGCGCACGCCACCCTCAATGCTGCCGTGGCCATCGAGCTGGCGCAGCGCCTCGGCTGGGAGTCTGCCGTGCTGGATCAGGCCGGTCTGGCGGGCCTGTTTCATGATGCGGGCGAGCTGTATATCGATCCGGCTCTGCTCGCGGCCGACCGGCAGTTGAGCCCCGAGGAGTGGCGGCATGTGCTGGTGCATCCGCTGATTGGCGCCCGGGTCGTGCGCGACACCGGCGAATTTCCCGATGCCGTGGCGCGCGCCATTGAAGAGCATCACGAGCGCTGCAATGGCAGCGGTTATCCGCGCGGCCTGCGTGGCGGCGGCATCTCGCCGCTGGGACGGCTGCTTGCGGTCAGCAATCTGCTGGTCACCCTCTGCCACGAGCAGCGCTGGCCGCTTTACCGCATCGGTCTGGCATTGCGCATGATCGGTGGTGAATACGATCCGGCCTTGGTCGGCCTTATCGCCAGCGAAGTGCGTGCTCAACCCCAGGCGGCTGGTGCCTGGCCCGGACAGGATTTGCTGCTGCCGGCCATGCATGGCTTGTTGTTGCGGGTGGGGCAGATCGTCGTCGAGCTGCAGCGCTGCGAAGCGCTGCCCTTGCAGCCCGATGGCCGGCAGTTGCTCGCCGGCATCAGCCTGCAGTTTCAGCATATCCAGCGCGCCTTTTCCAGCACCGGGCTGGATCAGGTGGAAAGCGAGCAGTTGCTGCAGGGCGATCCGACGCCGGGTCTGCTGGAGCAGGAGCTGGCGGCAATCCTCGATGAAATCGACTGGCGCTTGCGGGATCTGGGCCGGCGCATGGCGACGCTGTGCGTGAGCCTGTCGCCCGATCAGCAGATCCTGCTGCAGCCGCTGCTGGATCTGCTTGCGGTGCGTCCGGCGCAGGCTGCTTGAGGGTATGTGGCTGTAGCCATTTTTAAGGAAGGGCTGCAGCCATATACCTTCTGGTGATTATGCCCTGATCCTGCTTTGCACAGTGCAGCCCGCAGGCAGCCTCCAGTGGCCACGCCATAAGGCACCCACAGCAAGTCCCTGCCGGTTATCGTCTGCACTGTCTCGGGAGCAAGCCGATGCAGCAGGCCGTCGTGCGCACTTTTTGCTTCAACCGTTGTGCTGCTGCACAGACATTGGCTGTCCTGACAAAAGCGCATTTCCGGAACAGCAACAAGCTGAGGGCTCAATCCCCTTGGCCAGGCAAGGGTTGGTCCCTGGGCCAGAGCAGCCACAGCGCGCCAGGCTGCTGCATGCGCCCGGCCAGTTCGCCGGCCGCGTCTCCCGTGCCCCAGTAAAAATCGGCCCGCACCGCCCCGCGAATCGCGCCGCCGGTATCCTGCGCGGCCACCAGCCTTTGCAGTGGCTGGCCGTCATCCGGGCGGGTGGTGCCGAGATACACCGGGCTGCCCAGCGGAATGGCATTCGGATCAATGGCGATGCTGTATTGCGCGGTCAGCGGTACGCCCAGTGCGCCCGGCGGGCCGTCCTGGCTGGCCGGCAGCGTGCGGAAGAAGACAAAACTCGGGTTGCTGTCCAGCAACTCATCAATGCGCTGGGGGTTGGCCGCGGCCCATGTGCGAATGCGCTGCATGCTCATCTCGCCGGCGGGCACTTCACCGTTGCGGATCAGCCAGCGTCCGATGGGGGCGTAGGGGTGGCCGTTCTGGTCGGCGTAACCGAGGCGCAATTCGCCGCCATCCGGCAGGCGCACGCGCCCCGAGCCCTGCACCTGCAGCAACTGCAGATCCAGTGGCGATTCCAGCCAGGCCAGCACTGGTGCATTCAGGCCTTGGCGGCGAATTGTGGCGCTATCCGCATACGGCACCACCTGTCGACCCTGCACGCGCCCGCGCAGCCGCTTGCCTTTCAGCTCGGGATACAGACCATCGAGTGCAATGCTCAACAGGTCGTCCGGCACACCGTAGACCGGCACGGCAGCACGGGCGGTACGTGAGACGCTGCCGGGATAGACCGGCTCGAAATAACCGGTAATCAGCCCTGAGTCTTCACCAGTATGGCTTTCCAGCTGATAGGCACTCAGGTATGTCTCGATGAACTGCCGCACGCTGGCTTCATCGTCGGCAAGCTGACGGGCTGCTGTGCAGGTGGACTGCCAGGCTGGCTGGCGGCGCACCAGTTGCGTGCAACCCTTGCGCCAGGCGGCAAAGCCCGGGCGCAGGCTGTGCGCCTGCCAGCCGGGCAGTTCGCTGAGCCGGGCCGGGCGATAGCGAACGGTAGCGGGCGCGCTGGCAGCGGCGGGCTGGCTGGCGATGGCGGGCGTGTCCGCCGGTTGGCCGGCAGGAAGGCCGGGGCTCTGGCAGGCAGCAAGCAAAACGGCCGCCAGGGCGGCCGTTGCAAGGCAGGGGAGGGATTTCATCGTCAAATCGTGTTGTCCGGGTCGGCTTTGGGTTCCAGGCCCTGTTTGAAGGCGGCCAAACCCGCCTTTTGCAGTTCCAGTGTCTTGACCGTCATCTGCAGCATGCTGACCTGCATGGTCAGCCACTGTTCGATGGTGCGGCATTCCAGAATCTTGCGGTCGATTTCCTCTTCCGACAAGGGGGGCATGAAGGGATTCGGCGTGGCGCCGGTTTTCATGAACTGGCTGAACTGGTTCAAGAGGCCGAACGGATCTTGCGGGTTGTAATCGCTCATGGTCATTTGTCCTTTGCCGCTTCGACGGCGGCGAGCGCCGCCATGTTGACAATACGGCGCACCGAGGCCGTGGGGGTAAGGATGTGCACGGGTGCGGCCAGCCCCAGCAGGATGGGGCCGATGGTCACGCCGTCACCGCTGGTCATTTTCAGCAGATTGAAGGAAATATTGGCCGCATCCAGATTCGGCATGACCAGCAGGTTGGCTTCGCCCTTCAGCGTCGAGCCCGGGAAGACCTGCTGGCGGATCGCCGCCGACAGCGCCGCATCGCCGTGCATTTCGCCGTCGATTTCCAGATCGGGTGCGGCCTCGCGCACCAGCGCCAGGGTTTGCTGCATCTTGCGCGCCGAGGGGCTGTCTACGCTGCCAAAACTCGAGTGCGACAACAGCGCCACCTTGGGCTGGATGCCGAACTTGCGCACCGTGTCGGCGGCCAGCAGGGTGATTTCGGCCAGCTCCTGCGCGCTCGGGTCCTGATTCACATAGGTGTCGGTGATGAAGATATTGCCGCTGTGCAGCACCAGCGCGTTCATCGCCGCCGAAGTGTGCACGCCGGCTTTCAGCCCGATGACGTTGTTCACATACCAGTGATGGCGCTGGTATTGGCCGTAGGTGCCGCAGATCATCGCATCGGCCTCGTTGCGGCGCACCATCAGCGCACCGATCAGCGTGGTCTTGCGCCGCACTTCGGCGCGCGCCAGCTCCTCGGTCACGCCACGGCGCGCCATGATGCCGTGATACAGCGTCCAGTATTCCCGGTAACGCGGGTCGTTTTCCGGATTGCAGACCTCGGCATCTTCATTCAGCCGCAGGCGCAGGCCCAGTTTTTCGATGCGCCGCTGCATGACGCTCGGGCGGCCGATCAGGATGGGGTGGCACAGGCCCAGATCAACGATTTCCTGCACCGCATGCAGGACACGCTCATCCTCGCCCTCGCAGAACACCACGCGTTTGCGGTTGCCGCGGGCGGCCTGGAAGACCGGGCGCATGAAGAAATTGGTCTTGTAGACAAACTGGGTGATTTCTTCGACATAAGCCGCAAAGTTGGCAATCGGGCGGCTGGCGACACCGGCCTCCATCGCCGCCCTGGCGACTGCCGGAGCGATCTTGATGATGAGCCGCGGATCGAAAGGCTTGGGAATCAGGTAATCGGGCCCGAAGGTCAGATTCTGGCCGGAATAGGCATCGGCCACCACGTCGGACAATTCAGCGTGGGCCAGCTCGGCAATGGCATGCACGGCGGCGTGCTTCATCGACTCGGTGATCGTCGTCGCGCCCACATCCAGCGCGCCGCGAAACATGTAGGGAAAGCACAGCACATTGTTGACCTGGTTCGGAAAGTCCGAGCGGCCGGTACAGATGATGGCGTCCGGACGTGCGGCGCGCGCTTCCGGCGGGGTGATTTCCGGGTCGGGATTGGCCAGCGCCATGATCAGCGGGCGCTCGGCCATCGATTTCACCATGGTGGCATCGACCAGTCCCTTGCCCGAGAGACCGAGGAAAATGTCGGCGCCGGCAATGGCGTCCGCCAGCGTGCGGTGCGGTGTGTCGCGCGCATAGCGCTGCTTGGTCACATCGAGATTTTCGCGACCGCTGTGGATCACGCCCTTGGAGTCGCAGACCAGCACATTGGCGCGATCCACGCCGAGCGACACCAGCAGGTCCAGACAGGCGATGGCGGCCGCGCCGGCTCCCGAGGCGACAAGCCGCACGCGGCCGATGTCCTTGCCGATCAGCTTGAGCGCATTGATGACGGCGGCGCCGACGATGATGGCGGTGCCATGCTGGTCATCGTGGAAAACCGGGATGTTCATGCGTTCGCGCAGCTTCTGCTCGACATAGAAGCATTCCGGCGCCTTGATGTCTTCCAGATTGATGCCGCCAAAGGTCGGCTCCATCGCGGCAATGATGTCGACCAGCTTGTCCGGGTCTTTTTCTTCCAGCTCGATGTCGAAGACGTCGATGCCGGCGAATTTCTTGAACAGCACCCCCTTGCCTTCCATGACCGGTTTGCCGGCCAGCGGGCCGATGTCGCCCAGGCCCAGCACGGCGGTGCCATTGGTGACGACGGCGACCAGATTGCCGCGTGCGGTGAGGTTGCGTGCCTCGTTGGGGTCGGCGACGATGGCTTCGCAGGCGGCGGCGACACCGGGCGAGTAGGCCAGCGCCAAGTCGCGCTGGCTGGCCAGCCCCTTGGTGGGCATGACCTGAATCTTGCCGGGTTTGGGCAGGCGGTGATATTCAAGGGCTTTTTCGCGGAGTTGCTCGTCCATGCGGGAATCCTGTTTGGGTGTGTGCTGCGCTCTGTTCAGCTTATTTTGCAATGCAGCATCACGCAAGTGCTGGCTGGCTGTGCCAGAGGCCTACTCAGGCTTTGGCAAGCCTTATTTCCGGAGCAGGAAATCGGTTGCGTCAAAGCCCAGGCGCAGATTGCCCCAATGCCGGCCGTTCACATGCACGGGCATGTCGATTTCGGTCATGATTTCCCCGGTGTCGCGGGCATAGGTTTGCAGGAGGAAGCGCGCGGTGTTCTGCGCGGCGCGCAGTCCCGCCGGATCGTTGAACAGGCGCCGGTCGCGGCTATTGATCAGATCGATGCTGCGATCGCCGGTTGGTGGCTTGGAATACCAGCTGTTGTGCGTGGCGCCATAGCCGTTCACATCCACGGCCAGCGAAAACTTGCCGCCCGCTGTAGCCTTGGCGAGCTCGTCGTACAGCGGCTGCAGTTCGCGCACAAAGGCATCGCAATAGCCGGTCTGGTATTTCACCGGATCGGTGCCGGGCACGCGCTGGTAATTCTGGTCGAAAATATCGATGCCCCGCGCCAGCATGTCGCCAAGCCTCGCTGCCACGCGATCACGGAAACCTTCCATACGGGTAAGGGTAGCATCCAGCTCGCCTTCGCCCACCTTGTATTTGCCGACCATACCCTGCACTTTTTCTGCTGCAAGGGCAAGATCCTGTGCGGCGGTGGCCGATTTGCCCATCAGTTCGTTCACGGTCAGCGAGAGTTTGTGAATCTCCGCGACATTGCCGTTGACGAGCGCATTGGCCTCGGTGAATTCTTCCAGCGTCTGGGCGATGCCGCTCAGCGCCGAGCTGGTGTTTTCAAAGTCGCTCATCATCCGCGCAAACTGGCCGGAAGCTTTTTCCACGACATCGCGGGTCAGATTGGCGTCCTGGGTGATCAGCACGGTTTCCTGCAGCGTTTCGGCCACCTGGGCCAGCATGCTGTCGATATTGTGCGAAATGTCGTCGGTAGCGACGCCGACCTTCTCGGCGAGCTTGCGTACCTCGTCGGCCACCACGGCAAAGCCCCGGCCCTGTTCGCCGGCCCGCGCGGCCTCGATGGCCGCGTTGAGCGCCAGCAGATTGGTCTGGCCGGAAATTTCCTTGATCAGGTCGACGATGTTCTTGATGCTGGCCGAGCGCTGGTTCAGTCCATCGACGGTCTGGTTGAAGCTGGCGATTTTCCCGGTGATGGCATGAATGCGGTGGGTGACGTCCTGCAGCTCGGTGTAGGAGCTGCGCGCCAATTCCAGATTGTGCTGCGTGGTTCCGGAAATGTCGCCGGTGCGCTGCGAGACATGCTGAATGCCGCGCGTGGTGTTTTCGCTTGAATCCACGACGATTTGCGCCA
This sequence comes from Chitinilyticum litopenaei DSM 21440, assembly GCF_000428145.1. Classification (GTDB taxonomy): domain Bacteria; phylum Pseudomonadota; class Gammaproteobacteria; order Burkholderiales; family Chitinibacteraceae; genus Chitinilyticum; species Chitinilyticum litopenaei. The sequence goes on from NZ_ATZJ01000011.1 coordinate 100,739, forward strand.
GTTCATCCTGCTGCTTGGCCGCTGCCGACGAATCCTTGACGTTTTTCATCGAGCGTGCCGCATCCAGCGCGATGCCGATTGTCATGCCCTGCACGCCGGCGATGATTTCGCGCTGCTTGCCCATGAAGCGGTTGCACGATGCGGCCAGCTGGCTGATTTCATCACAGGTAAGTACCGGCAGATTGTGCGACAGGTCGCCTTCACCGGTGGCGGCCTCGTTGTAGACGGCCGTGATGCGGCGCACGGGGCGGGTGATCCAGAAGTGCAGATAAAGGACCTGGATGACGCTCAGCAGCAAGGCCAGCAGCGTCAGGACAATGGTCCAGCGCTGCAGCGTCACCATCAACGCCAGCGCTGCCGCGCGCTGGCCACTGTCTGCCAGCAGCGCGGCAAGCTCGTTTTCCGCGCTCAACAGGAGCAGGTAAACGGCGGCCGGGAAGAGGGCCAGCAGGGCAATGAAGGCATATTTGCGGGCCAGTGTTGGAAAGAACATCCGTTCCAGCGTGGCGTGTACGTCCAGAAACCAGGACATGATGATCTCCAGCGATATCAGTTTTTACTTATTTTTATCGGGTACTGCATAAAAAAGCAGCGTACTCCGCAAGGAGCGCTGCTTTTTGAATGGACGAATGGTCGATTAATTGAAGGCGGCTTGCAGGTCTTCCAGCGTGAGATGCCAGCGCTCCAGCATCCGGCGCAATACCAGCAGTTCGGCTTCCTTGAAAACGCGGTCGGCCTTGGCGATATCGAGCGCCAGCGCGGCGACCAGCAAGCGCTTGCGCGGCTCGTCGACGGTATCGAGCAGATCGTCGATGCGATCCTTGTCAATCAGGTGAATCTGGCCTTCATCATCGGCTTCGTCCGACAGGTCATTGCAATATTCCTGCAATACCTGGATGAAACCCTTGCGGGAAATGCCGAGCATTTCATACACATGCAGGTGTTCGATGCGATCAATTTCTTCCGGATCGAAATTGCCGTCGCAAATCATTTGCATGACCAGCAGACGCGCCATCGCTTCCGGGCTGTTGAATGGGTATTTTTTCATGCTGCGCTCGCTATATCTTTGAATCTTCTGTTTGCAGTGCCTGCTGCAATTCCGCCGGAATCGCGCATACCCGCCGTGTTTGGTAATCAAAGCAAGCCAGGAAGGTTTTTGCCTGGGCAACGCTTTGCCTATCGTGCACCTTCGTAACCAGATAGTAAAGATCGAAACCACTGCGCGTGCATTCGCCGCGACGCAGCTCGACACGCAAGCGCTCGCCCAGAAACGCTTCCTGGCTGAAACTGATCGCCACATCGGCCATGATCAGCCCGCAGCCGCCCACATCCAGCTCGTCGGCAAAGCCGCGCTCGCGCAACCAGCGCAGCCGCGCTTCATGCAGAAGGCCCAGCAGAGCCTGGTTGCCCAGATGCTTGCCGTAGTTGAGGTCGGTGACCCGCACCTCCAGCTCGGTGGTGAATAGCGGAAAATCAGGGATGTCCAGACGCAGGCGGGGCATGGGCGGGTGGGGTAAAATTGCAGGCAGGTATTGATACCGCATTCGGAACGGCTTTGCTAGACTTGTAAGCAGATTAATCAGATTACGCGAGGCGCATCATGTACCAACGCATTCTCCTGCCGGTTGATCACAGCGCGACCTGTCGCTGTGCACTGCGCGAAGCCCTGCGGCTGGCTCCGGAGCAGCACGCCACCGTACGCCTGGTGCATGTGGTGGACATGGCCCAGTTTGCCTGGAGCGCCAATGAATTCATGGATGTGCCGCGCCTGCAGGAAAGCCTGCAGGAAAGCGGGCGCAAGCTGCTGGCGGAGCTGGCCGCCGGACTGCAGGAGGCCGGCATCGCCACCGAAACCGTTCTGCTCGAAGTCTGGGGCGGCAATCTGTCGCATGCCCTGATCGAGGAAGCCGTCCGCTGGCAGGCCGATCTGATCGTGATGGGCACGCACGGCTATGGCGGGCTGACGCACATGTTGCTGGGCTGCGTGGCCGAAGGCGTTGTGCGCCAGGCTCCCGTTCCCGTCTTGCTGGTGCGCAATCCCGAATGACGGCCATCCCCTTGCAAACACTGCAGCTAACCGATCACCGGCGCGACAGCGCCGGTTTTACTTATGTCTATCCGGTGGTCTCGCGCCGGGCGGGCGGGGTATCGGTCGGCATCAATCTCAATCCCAACGATGCCTGCAACTGGCGCTGCCTGTACTGCCAGGTGCCCGGGCTGACGCGTGGCAGTGCGCCGGTGCTGGATCTCGCACAGTTGCGTGCGGAATTGAGCGCCATGCTGCACGACATCCTGCACGGCGACTTCATGGTGCAGCGCGTGCCCGAAGGCTTGCGCCAGCTGAAGGATATTGCCTTTTCCGGCAATGGCGAGCCGACAAGCAGTCACCAGTTTGCCGAGGTCGTGGCGCTGGTCGGCACGGTGCTCGCGGAATTCGGTCTGGCCGGCAAGATCGGCGTCGTGCTGATCAGCAACGGCAGCCTGATGCACAGGCCCGAGGTGCAGCAGGGCTTGCGCACGCTGGCGCAACTGGGGGGCGAAGTGTGGTTCAAGCTCGATCGCGCGCCGGCTGATGGCTTCAGCACGGTCAACCAGGTCAGCCTGCAGTGCGAGGGGGTGGCGCGCCGGTTGGCGATCAGCGCCAGCCTGTGCCCGACCTGGCTGCAAACCTGCATGTTTGCGCTGGATGGCGCATTGCCGGATGAGGCCGAGCTGGCTGCCTATCTGGACTTTCTGGGTGAAGCCCGCCGTCAGGGTGTGGCGCTGGCCGGGGTGCTGCTGTATGGCCTGGCGCGGCCTTCCATGCAGCCCGAGGCGCCGCGTCTGAGCGCCGCCCCCGTGGCCTGGATGGAAGCGCTGGCCGCAAGGATGGTCGCGGCCGGGCTGGTCGTGCGCCTTAGCCCTTGATGGCGCGGGCCTGGTCTTGCAACTGCTGGTAAAGTGCCGGCTCCCGCGCGCGCAGGTGGTCGAGCAGGGTGATGTCGGCACGCGTGATGCTGGCGAGATCGATGCCCTCGATGTGCACGACGCGCAGCAGCTCCTGCACCGGCTTGGGCATGGCGCGGCCGCTTTCATAACGTGAGCCGCCGCTTTGCGTGACGCCGATGCGACTCCAGAATTCCTGCTGGTTCAGGCCCAGCTGCTTGCGAATGCTGCGTGGGTCGAGTGTGGGTTTGTCCATGGACATGGCGGTTCTCCTTGGCCGTTTGCCGGCGCGCTGCCGGCTGCGTTGCTGCAAAATCAGGTGGAACCATGTTAGGGCGATATGCCATCCGGCTCCCGGCACTATTGCCGCGATGCCGTTGTAATTATTCACCGTCCGCACACTTGACGGATGCTTGAGGTTGTTGCGATGCACTTGCAAGAGACGGCGCTGGCCGCATTGATGGAGGCCGATCTCGCGGCCAAACTGGCGCGGGTCGCCGCCTTGCGCGCCGGTGAGGCGAGGGGGGATGACGACAAGGCCTGGCAGACCGTGCCGCGCATCGACATCCCCGGTCGCCCGGCGCGGCCCGAACTGGTGCCGGTCAGCCAGCTGGCGCGGCGTTCGGTACACTCGCCGGCCGGTCGTGCGGCGCTGCTGCACGCGATTGCCCATATCGAGTTCAACGCCATCAATCTGGCGCTGGATGCCATCTGCCGTTTTTCTGCCATGCCAGCCGATTACTACCGCGACTGGCTGCAAGTCGCACAGGAAGAGGCCGGGCATTTCGTGCTGTTGCGCGACCATTTGCGCACGCTGGGCTTTGACTATGGGGATTTTCCCGCGCACAACGGCTTGTGGGACATGGCGGTGCGCACCGATCATGATGTGCTGGCGCGCATGGCGTTGGTGCCGCGCGTCATGGAAGCGCGCGGCCTGGATGCCACGCCGGGCATCCAGGACAAGCTGGCCGCGGTCGGTGATACGGCGGCCTGCGCCATCCTTGACATCATCCTGCGCGACGAGATCGGGCATGTACGCATCGGCAATCGCTGGTACCACTGGTGTTGCGCGCAGCGCGGCCTGGAGCCGACGGCGACCTTCATCGCGCTGCTGCGCGAGTATGATGCGACACTGGCTCGTGGTGCCCTGAATTACCCGGCGCGCGAGGCGGCCGGTTTCAGCAGGGATGAACTGCTGCTGCTGGAAAGTCTGCAGGTCTGATATTGGGGTATGTGCTTGTAGCCTTTGTATTTGATTGGTTGTGGCTTTATGGGTTGCTGGGTATGTGAATGACGACGTCATTCAGCAATGATTCAGAGTTGGCGGGGCATACTGGTCCCGTCAAGTGCGCGGTGTGCGGGTCTGCCGGATGCGCTGGCGCTGATGCCTGCGGGCAAGAGGAGAGAAAAATGGGCAAGCTGGGCAAGATGATGGTCGTGATGCTGGCGCTGGTCAGTGCCGTGGCGCTGGCTGCGGTCAGCAAGGATGATGCGGCGGCGATTGCGCTGAAAAGCAGCGGCGGCGGTCGCGTGCTGTCGGTGGACAAGGTGCTCGAGGGCAACAAGCCGGTCTGGCGCGTGAAGATCGTGACCAGCCAGGGCGATGTCCGCGCGGTCTTTGTCGACGAAGCCACCGGCGCGGCGCGCTAAGAGCCGGTCGGAAACGGAGGCTGAAGCCATGCGCCTGCTGCTGGTCGAAGATGAAGCGCCGCTGCGCGAGTCGCTGGCGCGCCAGCTGACCGCCGACGGCTACCGGGTTGATACGGCCGCCGACGGCGAGGATGGCCTGTATCAGGCCAGCGAGTATCCCTTCGACTTGCTGATCGTCGATCTGGGCTTGCCGAGGCTTAACGGTGCGACGCTGATCCAGCGCCTGCGCGCCGCGCACAATGCCGTTCCCATTCTCGTGCTGACCGCCCGCAGCAGCTGGCAGGACAAGGTGGCCGGCCTGGAAGCCGGTGCCGACGATTACCTGACCAAACCCTTTGAATACCCCGAGCTTGCCGCGCGCGTGATGGCGCTGCTGCGCCGGGCGCTGAAGGCGACCTCCACAGAGCTGCAACTGGGCCCGCTGCAGATCGACTTCGCCAGGCAAGCCGTGCGCCTGAATGGCGCCACGGTCGAACTCACCGCTTACGAATACCGCTTGCTGGAAATGCTGATCCAGCAGCGCCAGCGCGTGGTCAGCAAGCAGGAACTCGCCGACTACCTCTATCCGCATGACGAAGACCGGGACAGCAATGTGCTGGAAGTGCTGATCGGGCGGCTGCGGCGCAAGCTCGACCCCGACGGCAGCCTGCAGCCGATCGAAACCCTGCGCGGACGCGGCTACCGCTTTGCCCTGGCTGACGTCCAGACATGATGCACCTTGCCCGTACCTGGTCGATCAGCCGCCGCCTGCAATGGGGCGCGCTGGCCGTCTTGCTCGCCTTCCTGTTTTTTGCCGGTCTGGCGCTGCAGGCGCGCTATGCCGACCAGCTGCAGGCCAGCCGTTATGCCCGCCTGCAAAGCGAAATCTACCTGCTGATGGCGGCCGCCGAGCTTGATGGCCAGGGGCGGCTGCAACTGCCCGCCACCCTGGCCGAACCGCTGTTCGCGCTGCCGGATTCCGGCCTGTATGCCACGATTGCCGATGCCGGCGGCGTGCGCTGGCGTTCGCCGTCCGCCCTGGGGCGGGCGCTGCCCGTGCTCGCCACCCAGCCCACTGGCGACTGGCGTTTCGACACCGTTGCGGCGCAAGGCCGGGCTTATCAGCTCGCGGCGTATCAGGTGCGCTGGACCATTGGCGGCCAGGCGCGCCAGCTGCAATTTGCCGTGTTCGAGGATGCGGCGCTGTTCCAGCGCCAGGTCGACGATTTCCGGCGCAGCCTGTGGTTCTGGCTGGGCGGCGCAGCGCTGGTGCTGCTGCTGGCGCAAAGTCTGTTGCTGCGCTGGGGGTTGGCGCCGCTGCGCCAGCTGGTCGCCGAGCTGGCCCGGATCGAATCCGGCCAGCAGGAGCGGCTGACCGGCGACTATCCAGCCGAGCTGGCCGTGCTGACCCGGCGGCTGAATGCGCTCGTCGAGCAGGAGCGCGCCCGCCAGCAGCGCTACCGCGACGCACTGGGCGATCTGGCGCACAGCCTGAAAACCCCGCTGGCCGTGATGCGCAATGCTGCCGCCGAGCCGGATTTCCGCCAGCGCGTCGGCGAGCAGGTCGCGCGCATGGATCACATTGTCCAGCACCAGCTGGCCCGCGCCGCTGCCCGCGGCAGCCAGCCGCTGGCCAGCGCCTTGCCGCTGCGCCCGGTGATCGAACGCGTCCAGGCTGCCCTGGCGCGGGTGCATGTCGAGCGCGCGCTGCAGTTCGAGATCATCTGTCCGCAGGCGCTGAGCTGGCCGCTGGACGAGGGCGATGCCTTCGAGCTGTGCGGCAATCTGCTCGACAATGCCGCCAAATGGGCGCGCAGCCGGGTGCTGATCCGTGCCGACATCGTCGGCGAGCGCGAGCTGCTGCTGGTGATCAGCGATGACGGGCCGGGGTTTGCCGACCTGCACACGCCCTTGCTGCGCGGCGTGCGCGCCGACGAGCAGGTGCCCGGCCAGGGCATCGGCCTCGCGGTGGTGGCCGACATCGTCGCCGCCTACGGCGGGCGCATCGTGCTGGAGCAGGGTGAGCTGGGCGGCGCCGGTGTGCGCATCAGCCTGCCGCTGTCCAGTCTGTCTGCCTGAGCGCCGTATTACTCACATCACCGGCTTTGCCACGCAGGTCTGGCAAGCCGCGACGAGGCAGACACGCACGGCAACCCGGTGCGGCCAAATCCGGCCCGGAGCGTGTCAGGCTGCTTGCCTTGTCGGGTATGTGGCTGCAGCCAAACAGAAGAATGGGCTGTAGCCAGATACGCTTTGGTGTATGCGTGATGATGTCCGATTGATTGGGCCCTTTGCTGTTTTCAGTCGCAGGAGCGAGCTTGCTCGCGATCAGCCGCGCTTTGCGAGCAAGCTCGCTCCTGCCGGAATGCAAACTGCCGATGGCCGGAGCAATCAGGTTTACCGCATCGTTCGATGGTTTGCGCCCCCCCAACAAGAAACGCCGCGATTGCGGCGTTTCTTGTTGGGTCTGCGGCTGATGGAACTATCCGGTTCAGCCCAGCTGGCTTGCCAGCCAGAACAGGCCGCCCGACAGGGCGATGGTGATCGGCAGCGTCAGCGCCCAGGCCAGCAGGATGCTGCGCACCGTGCCGCCCTGCAGGCCGCTTTTGTTGGCGACCATGGTGCCGGCCACGGCGGAAGACAGCACGTGGGTGGTCGATACCGGCATGCCGGTCACGCTGGCGATGCCGATGGCGGCGGTGGCGGTGATTTGCGCGGACAGGCCCTGCGCATAGGTCATGCCCTTGTTGCCGATCTTTTCGCCCACAGTCAGTACGATGCGCTTCCAGCCCACCATGGTACCCAGGCCCAGCGCCAGCGCCACGGCGACGATCACCCATTGCGGGGCGTATTCGGTGGTGGCGTTCAGATCCTTGCGCAGCTTGTTGAGGTCGTCCTTCTCCTGCGGAGTGATGCCCGGCAGCTTGGTGACCTTCTTGGCGGCGTCGTCAATGCACAGCAGCATGCGGCGCACCTGGCGGCGGTCTTCGGCGGCCAGCTCGCCATAATTCTTGACGCCCTTGAGCTTGGCGGTCAGGGCTTCGATGGTCGGCACCGTCTGCGCGGTGTCGCATTTGAAGATGGCCGGCATCTCGATGCCGCCATTGCCGTGGCCCAGCTTGATGTGCTGGCTCAGGCGCGCCTCGTTGCTGATGTAGAAGTCGCTCATGTGCTGGGCGGCGTCGCGCGTGCGTTCGATCTTGTAGGTGGTGCTGTTCATGTCGACGACGAATTTGGCCGGCGCCAGGCCGATCAGTACGAGCATCAACAGGCCGATGCCTTTCTGGCCGTCATTCATGCCGTGGGCAAAGCTCACGCCCATCGAGGAGATGATCAGCATCAGCCGCGTCCAGAACGGCGGGTGCTTCTTGCCGTCGGTGGCCTTGCGCTCTTCCGGGGTCATGTGCATGCGCGAGGCGCTGCGGTACTTTTTCAGCACCAGCAGCAGCATGCCGGCCACGGCGAAGCCGATCAGCGGCGAAATCAGCAGGGCCAGCATGATGTCGATCGCCTTTTGCATGTTCACGCCCTTGCTCAGTTCCGTGCCCGTCATCAGCGCATTGGCGATGCCGACACCAAGGATGGAGCCGATCAGCGTGTGCGAGCTTGAGGCCGGCAGGCCGAAATACCAGGTGCCCAGATTCCAGATGATGGCCGAGGCCAGCAATGCAAACACCATGACGAGGCCATGGCTGGATGAGACATTGAGCAGCAGGTCCACCGGCAATAGGTGCACGATGGCGTAGGCCACGCCGAGGCCACCGGCCATCACGCCGATGAAATTGAAGACCCCGGAGGCAAACACCGCCAGTTGCGGCGGCATGGCCTTGGTGTAGATCACGGTGGCGACGGCGTTGGCCGTGTCATGAAAACCGTTGATGAATTCAAAGGCCAGTACGAAAAACAGCGCCAGTGCGAGGCTGATGGCAACGCCAGTGCCAAGGCCGCTGAACAGGTCGAGCATGATGGGCTCATTGCAGGAATGATGACGGGCGCGATTATTGCAGATTTGTTGCCCGCCAACTTGACGCAGTCGGGGTTTGCGCGTGCTTCTCCTGTTACGAAGAGCAACTGACAGCCAGTGTCCTGGCCCAGTCAGGCGGCAAGGCGGCATAGCTGGCGAATTCGCTGCGCTCGACAAACGGTTCGGCCAGGCAGGCCTGCAGGCGGGCGATCTCGCGGTAATCCTGCTCGTCCTCGGCCAGGCGGATGGCCTGCTCGGCCAGATGATTGCGCAGCACATAGGCCGGGTTGGCGGCCAGCATGGCGGCCTTGCGCTCGGCTGGCGCTTGCGGGTCGGCCGCCAGGCGCGCCCGGTAACGCGCATGCCAGCCGGCAAAGCCGGCCCGGTCGAGGAGCTGGTCACGCAGCGCTGCCGGCAGCTCCGGCTGATCGGCCGCATGGCTCAGGCTGCGCCAGAAAATGGTCCAGTCGCTGCGTCCGGCGGCCAGCAGGCCCTGCAGGTCGTCATAGAGCGTCCAGTCGTCATCCTGCCAGTCGCGCAAGCCCAGCTTGGCGGCAAGCCGCTGACCCATGGCGCGCTCGAAGGCCGGCTGGAATTCGTCCAGCGCAGCCAGGATGTCTTCACGGCAAAGCAGTGCCATGAAGGCCTGGCCCAGGCAGTACAGGTTCCACAGCACGATGCGCGGCTGCTGGTCGTAGGCGTAGCGGCCGCGCTCATCGGAATGATTGCAGATGTGGCCCGCGTCAAAACCGTCGAGAAAGCCGAAGGGGCCATAGTCCAGCGTCAGCCCCAGCACCGACATGTTGTCGCTGTTGAGTACGCCGTGGCAGAAACCGACCGCCTGCCAGCCGGCCACCAGCCCGGCGCTGCGGCTGATGATGGCGGAGAGCAGCGCACGGTAAGGCTGCGCCGCCTCGCGGCATTCGGGAAAGTGCCGGGCGATGGTCCAGTCGGCCAGTTCACGCACGCGCTCGGCTTCGCCGCGGTAATACCAGTATTCGAAGTGACCAAAGCGCAGGAAACTGGGCGCAGCGCGGCTGACGATGGCCGCCGTTTCACGCCGTTCGCGCCAGACCGGCTGTTCCGGCGCATGCACCAGCGCCAGGGCACGCGTGGTCGGGATGCCGAGGGCATGCATGGCTTCGCTGCACAGGTATTCGCGGATGGATGAGCGCAGCACCGCCCGGCCGTCGGCGCGGCGCGAGTAGGGCGTGGGGCCGGCCCCCTTGAGCTGCAGCTCCCAGGGGCGGCTGGCCGGATCGCTGAATTCGGCACACAGCAGGGCGCGACCGTCACCCAGTTGCGGCACATAGACGCCAAACTGGTGGCCGGCGTACACGGAGGCGCGCGGCGGATGGGCGACCAGTGGCACATTGCCGGCCAGCAGTTCGGCCAGTTCCGGTCCGTGCGCCTCGACGCTTGGATGCAGACCCAGCTCGCTGGCTAGTGAGCCATTCCAGGCTGCCAGGCGTGGCGCCGGCACCGGCGTTGCTGCGACCAGCCCGGAAAAGGCGTCGCCGAGGGCGCTGAAGCCCGGCTGGCGCGGCAAGTGGCTTAGAATGTGCGGCGTGTGTGACATTGACAGTGGCTCGTTAAGTTGACTGTTTTAGTCGGATATTTTATCCGGCTTTGCCGCAACAGGCGAGTCGTGAATGGAAAAGGGCATGACAGAGAAACACGACAAGTATCCGGTCACGACGGCGATTCGCGCCCTGCGCGCAGCCGGCGTGGCCTTCGAGCCGCATCACTATGATTACGTGGAAAAGGGCGGCACCGAGGTGTCGGCGCGCGAGCTGGGGGTGGACGAACATTGCGTCATCAAGACGCTGGTGATGGAAGACGAGCGCAAGCAGCCCTTGGTGGTGCTGATGCACGGTGATTGCGAGGTCTCGACCAAGACGCTGGCGCGGCTGCTGCAGGTCAAGAGCATCGCCCCATGCAGCCCGGAGGTGGCCAGCCGGCATTCCGGCTATCTGGTCGGCGGCACCTCGCCCTTCGGCACGAAGCGCCGCATGCCGGTGTATGTCGAGGCCGGCGTGCTGGCCTTGCCGAAAATCTACATCAATGGCGGCAAGCGCGGCTTTCTGGTGTCCCTGGCCCCCGAGGCCCTGACCCGTGTGCTGGGCGCGCAAGCCGTCGAGGTGGCCTTGCCGCATGAAGCGTGATGCTGATTGGCAAGACGGTTCAGCACCTCATGCCCGCGCAGGCGGTCATCGCGCATTGACGCGGCTCCCGCCCGCGCGGGAACGGTGATGTTCACCGTTTGCCGAGCCTGGTTGCCGATCAGGAGATTGATTGGGTATTGCGCTGCAGCCTTTTCCAGGAAAAGGCTGTGGCTATATACCCTTCGCAGGTTCCGGCTTCTTGCCGCCAAGCAGCTCGTCCAGATCGCGACGGAGATTGTGCAGCACGCTTTCTTCGATGCTGTCTTGCAGGCGGCCGATGAATTCGTCGGCCCGATGCAGCAGGTGGCGCCGTTCCGCGGCGTCGCCATGGCCGGCTTTCAGGTATTTCAGCGCCGAGTGCGTGGCCGAGAGCATCAGCCGCGTGTTGTGCGTGCTTTCGGCGGCCGGCATCAACAGGCGCAGTGCTTCTTCCAGCTGGTTGTCCAGCAAGAGCTTCACGCCCTGGTTGTTCAGCTCGCTGACCTCCTGGCCCACCTCCTGGATGTAGGCGCCCCAGGCCGGGCGCTGGTTGGCGGCGCTTTCCAGCATGCCGGAAATGTGCCGTGTGGTGACAAAGCGCCGGGCCAGGCCATCCAGCCAGGAGTAGGGCGGGGTCGCGGGATTGGGTGTTTCGCCCTCGACGCTGGGCGGTGACAGCAGGTCTGCGCACATGATGAAGCTGACGCCCAGTTCCAGCGTGAAGTCGGGCAGGGTGAACTGGGTGGCGACGGCCGCCAGTGCATCGGTCTTGCCGGAATACAGCGCATTGGCCAGATTGCCGATGGCGCGGTTGACCGGCGTGTCGTCGCGGCGTGTCAGTTCCTGCACCATGCGCAGGTATTTGTCGGCCTCGCCGCCGCCATCCGGATCGCGCCGCGCCGCCAGCGCCAGTTGCAGCACGGTATCGGCGGACAGGCTGGCCGAGTTGCCGCCCACGGTGACGGCGCGCTCGAGAAACTGCTTGGCCTTGCCGGAGTTGCCCAGCATGTTGGCGAGATTCCCGGCCTTCTGCAGGCGCGAGACATTGTTCGGCGTGATGGCGAGGCACTTGTCGAAAATGGCCATGGCTTCGTCCAGCCTGCCATCGGCCATATACATCGACGCCAGTGCTTCATAGGCGTCGACATAATGGGCGTGCTCGACGATGGCGGATTGCAGCGTGGCCTCGGCCTTGTTCTTGTGACCCATGCGGTTCAGCGTGCGCGCCAGCCCCAGTTTGGCCCAGGGCACCACGCGCTGCTGCAGGATGGCTTCGAACATCTGCTTGGCCTCGTCCAGCCGGCCGGCTTCAAGCAGCAGGTTCGACAGCAGGCGCAAGAGGTCGTTGCGAAATTGCGCATTGCCCTGCTGCAGCAGTTTGTAGCCTTCGGCAATCGCATCGCTGAGCCGGTCGGCATTGATCAGGTCGTAGATGGGTTTCAGATAGCGCTTTCTGGCCCAGGCCAGGGCGAGCCGGTCGCTGAGCCGCGCGCTGGTGAAGGGTTTGATCAGGTAGTCGTCGGGGCCGATTTCGGCGACCGCCACCACCTTTTCGTAGGAGGCTTCGGCGGTGATCATGATCCAGATGGTGTACAGCGGCAGCTCGCCCGAATGGCGCAATTCTTCGAGCAATTCCTGCCCGTTCATGCCTTCGCCGAAGTGGTAGTCGCAGAGCACGACATCGTATTCACCGTTGTGCAGGCGCCGGCGGGTTTCTCCAATGCTGCTGGCCGCATCCACGCGGTTGATGCCGCAGCCGGCCAGCGTCATGCGCACCGACTGGCGCACGGTAGGTGCGTCGTCAGCAACAAGGACACGGGCTTGCGTGAGTTCATCCGCCATGATGGCAACCGGTAAGGGCCAATACATCAAAATATCGGCTATTTCCCGGCTGGCTCAAGGGTTTTCTGCGATCTTTACGGGCAAGTGTCGTGAAATGGCGTGCAGAAACGCAAAAACCCCGATCTTGCGATCGGGGTTTTTGCCGGAATCTGGTGCCCAAGAGAAGACTCGAACTTCCACGCCCTTGCGAGCGCTAGGACCTGAACCTAGTGCGTCTACCAATTCCGCCACCTGGGC